>NZ_VOSW01000002.1 GCF_009690905.1 Paraburkholderia madseniana | reverse complement strand
CAAGTCATGCCTGATGACCATAGCGAGTCGGTCCCACCCCTTCCCATCCCGAACAGGACCGTGAAACGACTCCACGCCGATGATAGTGCGGATTCCCGTGTGAAAGTAGGTAATCGTCAGGCTCCCCTGCAAGACCAGAAACCCCACCCCGCAAAGGTGGGGTTTCTGCGTTTACCCGGCAAAAACAGGCGCAGAAAACATCGCCGCCGTCAGACCCTCGAAGCGCTCCGGCTCTTCTGGTCTCACTCCTTCCCGATCCGCAGCGCGTTCGCGTACCGCGTCAGCTCCAGATAAGCACGTCCGACATCAGTAGCGCCGCGCGTCGACATACGCACAGTGGCAGCGACGGCCGAATCACAAGCCGTCTCCCAGATCCATTCAGCCGCTTTATTTCTCTTGTGCCAGAAATCGCTGCGCCAGCCGAACCCAATACGTCGCGCCGATTGGCAATAGCTCGTCGTTGAAGTCATAGCTCGCGTTATGCAGCATGCAAGGCCCGGCACCATGTCCTGAGTCCCGGTGCCCACCGTCGCCGTTACCGAGAAATGCGTAACAGCCCGGCTTCGCCAGCAGCATGAATGAAAAATCCTCGGCGCCCATCGTCGGTTCGACCGCGTCATCGACATTTTCCACGCCGACAATTTCCTTCATGACCGCCGCCGCGAAGCGGGTCTCTTCGCTACTGTTGATGGTCGGCGGGTAGTTTCGATGGAAGTGGATATCGACCGAGCAATCGTAAGCCTCTGCCGTGCTCTGGGCGATCTTGCGCATGCGTGTTTCGATCAGATCGAGCGTTTCGGTGGTAAACGTCCGCACGGTCCCTGCGATCCACGCATCGTCGGGGACGACATTGAGGGCGTCGCCAGCGTGAATCTGGGTGATCGACAATACGGCGGTATCGAGCGGTTTCTTGTTTCGCGTGATGATGCTTTGCAGCCCGCTCGCAATCTGAACCGCGGTGAACACGGGGTCGCGTCCGTTGTGCGGGAGTGCCGCGTGTGAACCCACGCCCTTGATTTCAATGCGAAATTCGTTGCTGGACGCCATGATCGGGCCTTCGGTCACGCCGAAGTGGCCTGACGGCATGCCCGGCCAGTTGTGAATGCCGAAGACTGCATCGACCGGAAACTTCGTAAACAGGCCATCGTCGATCATTGCCTGTGCGCCGGCACCGCCTTCTTCTGCCGGTTGAAAGATGAATACGATCGTGCCGTCAAATTCTCCGTGCTTGGCCAGATGGCGCGCCGCGCCAAGCAGCATCGCAGTATGTCCGTCATGGCCGCACGCGTGCATTTTGCCGTCGTTCTGCGAGCGATGGTCGAAGCTGTTTAGCTCCTGAATCGGCAGCGCGTCCATGTCGGCGCGCAGTCCGATCGAGCGCGATCCGTTACCGCGCTTCAGTACGCCGACTACGCCCGTTTTGCCCAATCCGCGATGAGTCTCGATGCCCCAGGACTCAAGTGTCCGGGCAACCAGATCCGCAGTTGCTGTTTCTTCATAACGCAGCTCGGGGTGGGCATGAATGGTTCGTCGAAGGGTTTGAATTTCGCCGTGGGCGGCCTGAATTTCTGGGATCAGTTTCATGATGGTGCGCTTGTGCTTTGCTTTGCGTGGAATCGCTCGGGGCCATATTGCCCGGGCACGTTGATAACCGATTCTACGCCGAAGGCGTTTTTGGCGGCACCATACGGGGCAACGGGCAAAGGACGTAATAAAATTCGGAATTGCCCCACCGCTTAACGCTCTCCTGGACGGATCGCCGATGAATGCTCCGACTGAATTCGCCCGCGCGGTGTGCCCGCACGATTGCCCTGATACCTGCGCGATGCGCGTGACCGTCGAAGGCGGACGGGCGATCAAGGTCGTCGGCGATCCCGATCATCCGCCGACCCAAGGCGCGCTATGTACCAAGGTCAGCCGCTATGCCGAGCGGGTGCACCATCCGCATCGGTTGACGACACCGATGAAGCGCGTCGGCCGCAAAGGCGAAGGCCGTTTTGAGCCGATCAGTTGGGATGAGGCGCTTGAGTTCGCGGCAACGCGCCTGTCGGAGATCGCGAGCCGTGCGCCCGAAGCCATCATGCCCTACAGCTACGCTGGTACGATGGGTCTGGTCCAAGGCGACAGCATTGCGCAACGGTTCTTTCACAAACTCGGCGCATCGCAGTTAGACCGCACGATTTGTGCAGCCGCCGGTGCGGCGGGGTTGAAATACACCTACGGCGCCGGCATTGGCATGCTCACCGAGTTTTTCGGCGAAAGCGAGGTCATCCTGATCTGGGGCTCGAACCCCATCGCTTCGAACCTGCACTTCTGGACACGCGCCCAGGAAGCCAAGCGTCGCGGCGCAAGGCTGATCGCGATCGATCCGTATCGATCGCTGACGGCGGAAAAATGCCACCAGCACATTGCGCTGAAACCCGGAACTGATGGCGCTTTGGCGCTCGGCATGATCAACGTGTTGATCACGGAAAATCTTCTCGATCACGCCTACATCGCGGCTCATACCTTGGGCTTTGCTGAACTGAAGGTCCGCGCGCTCAGTTATCCGCCGTCACGTGCTGCTCAAATCTGCGGTGTCGACGAGCAGGTGATCGTCAATCTTGCGCGCCTTTACGGCAGCACGAAAAAGGCCGCGATCCGGATGAACTATGGCCTGCAGCGGGTGCGTGGCGGCGGTAACGCTGTGCGCGCAATCGCCTGCTTACCTTCGCTGACAGGTGCATGGCGCGAGCGGGCGGGTGGTGTGTTGCTGTCTTCGGGCGGATGGGCGCCAGTGGACTCGCACGCGTTGCAGCGGCCGGACCTGATGCCGGGCTGGCCCGCCAAGACTTCGCGCGTCATCAATATGAACGCAATCGGCGACGCGTTGCTGCATCCGGGCGATGCCACGTTCGGCCCGAAAGTCGAGGCGATCATCGTCTACAACTCGAATCCGGTGGCGGTCGCGCCGGACTCGGAACGGGTCGCCGCAGGTTTTGCACGCGAAGATCTGTTCACGATCGTCCTCGAGCACTTTCAGACCGACACCGCGGACTACGCCGATCTGCTTTTGCCTGCCACGACGCAGTTGGAGCATCTCGACGTGCACAAGTCGTACGGACACACGCACGTGATGGCCAACTTGCCGGCGATCGCGCCGGTCGGCGATGCACGCCCGAACACGGAAATCTTTCGCGGCCTGGCGCGCCACATGGGCCTGCAGGAACCGGCGCTTTACGAGAGTGACGACGCTATCGCGCAGTCTGCTTTCCGCTGGAACGACAAAACGCTGGAAGGCGTGAACTGGGACTCGCTAAAGAAAACCGGCTGGGCCGCACTGAATCTGCCTGACGCGCCATTCGCAGAGGGCGGCTTTCGCACGCCGTCCGGCAAATGCGAGTTCTTCAGCGAGCGCCTCGCGCTGCAAGGGCTCGATCCGTTGCCCGACTACCTGCCGCCTTACGAATCCGAAGACGGTGCGCCTGAACTCGCCGCTCGTTACCCGCTTGCGATGATCTCGCCGCCTGCCCGTAACTTCCTGAACAGCACCTTCGTGAACATCGAAAGCCTGCGCTCGACAGAAGGCGAGCCGCACCTGGACATCCACCCGGCCGACGCGCAGCAGCGAAACATCGCCGACGGTGACCTGGTGCGCATATTCAACGATCGTGGCGCGATGCAGGCGCGCGCCCGTGTCACCGACAAGACACGTAAAGGGCTCGTGGTCGGCCTGTCAATCTGGTGGAAGAAGCTCGCGCCTGACGGCTGCAACGCCAATCAGGTCACCAGCCAGGCGCTCACCGATCTGGGTGGATCAGCCACGTTCTACGACTGCCTCGTCGAAGTCGAACGCGCCTGAAGCACGTTCAAAAATCCCGCTGCAACGGCTCTTAACGGGTTCGAGGTTGCAGTCTAACCTGGCCGCTTTTCACGAATAACACAGGGAAGCCCATGCTACGATGCGTTTTTAGCACGACCATTCGAAAATAAAGGAGGAGACGCTGCATGGACAAAATCTGGCTGAAATCTTATCCACCCGGCGTTCCCGCAGAGATTGACCCGACTCGCTATTCGTCCGTCGCCGAACTGCTCGAAGAAGCCTTCCGCGACCACCGCGCCAAACCGGCGTTTGTCTGCATGGGCAAGGAGATCAGCTACGGCGAGCTCGACGAGCTCTCGCGCAAGCTGGCCGCGTGGTTTCAGTCGAAGGGTCTTGCCCGCGGCGCGCGCATCGCGATCATGATGCCGAACGTGCTGCAATATCCTGTCGCGATTGCGGCGATCTTGCGCGCGGGCTACGTTGTGGTGAATGTGAACCCGCTCTACACCCCGCGGGAGCTCGAGCATCAGCTCAAGGATAGCGGCGCGGAAGCGATCATCCTGCTCGAAAACTTCGCTGTCACGCTGCAGGCGATCGTGCGCAATACGTCGATCAAGCACGTCGTCGTCGCCGCAATGGGCGATCTGATGGGCGTGAAGGGCGCGCTGGTGAATTTTGTCGTGCGGCGCGTGAAGAAAATGGTACCGGCGTGGAGTCTACCGGGCCACGTCAAATTCAACACGGCGATCGCCGAAGGCGGTCGCCAGAGTTTTAAGCCGGTCCAGCAAGGTCCAGACGACGTCGCGTTTCTACAGTACACAGGCGGCACGACCGGCGTGGCCAAGGGCGCGACGCTCCTGCATCGGAACCTGATCGCCAACGTGTTGCAGTCGGAAATCTGGCTCGATCCGGTTCGCGCGAACCGCAAGGACATCGATCAGTTCGTCACGGTTGTTGCGTTGCCGCTTTATCACGTCTTTGCGCTGACGGTCTGCGGGCTGTTGACGATCCGTACTGGCGGCCTCGGCGTGCTGATTCCGAATCCGCGCGATATCCCCGGCATGATCAAGGCGCTGGAAGGTTATCCGATCACGACGATTCCCGCCGTCAACACGCTGTACAACGCGATGTTGAACAGCCCAGACTTCCACAAACTGGATTTTTCGAAGCTGATCGCAGCAAATGGCGGCGGGATGGCGGTGCAGGAAGCGGTCGCCAAGCGCTGGTTCGAGCACACACATAGGCCGATCATCGAGGGCTACGGTCTGTCGGAGACCTCGCCGTGCGTCACCTGCAATCCGGTCACCGTTACGGAATATAGTGGCACGATCGGTTTGCCGCTGCCGTCGACGGAAATCTCGATTCGCGACGACGAAGGCAATGAGGTGCCGCTCGGCCAGCCGGGAGAAATCTGCATCCGTGGCCCGCAAGTGATGGCGGGTTACTGGAACCGCCCGGACGAAACGGCCAAGGTTATGACACCGGATGGCTTCTTCAAATCGGGCGATGTCGGCTTGATGAACGAAAATGGCTTCGTCAAGATCGTCGATCGGAAGAAGGACATGATTCTGGTCTCCGGCTTCAACGTCTATCCGAACGAGATCGAGGACGTGGTTGCCAAGCTGCCGGGCGTGTTCGAAGTCGCCGCGGTCGGCGTGCCGGATCAGCATTCGGGCGAAGCGGTGAAGCTGTTTGTAGTGAAGAAGGATCAGGCGCTTACCGATGCGGATATCTTCGCGTATTGCAAACAGCAATTGACCGGCTACAAGCGGCCGAAGATCGTCGAATTCCGTACAGAGTTGCCTAAGAGCAATGTTGGCAAGATTCTGCGTCGCGAGTTGCGCGACGGCCGGGCGTAAGCGCATCAGGCCCATCGGCCCGACCAAAGCGGGCGCGAAGTAAAGCATTGCACGAAAGAAAGAGAAAGGCCCGACAGACGGAAGTCTGCCGGGCCTTTCTCTTTGGCCCGTCGCCTCCACGCCAACCAAGTCTGATCTGCGCGGGTGCGCGGCCATAAAAAAAGGCGCCCGAAGGCGCCTTTGAGGCAAACTGCTTTATTACGACTTATTAGAACTTGTGGCGGATACCGATGCGAGCCGTGAACTGGTTCTGGTTCGCCGACGGGGTGATGCTGGCGATGGATGCAGTTGCAGGAGTCAGGCCACCTGCAGTGTTCAGCGTCTCGCCCAAAGCGTGCTGGTACACACCCGTCACGTACACGTCGGTACGCTTGGACAGGAAGTAATCCACGCCAACTGCACCTTGGTGGTACTGAGCGCGCGATTGACCTTGGATTTCCGCACCGCGGGTGTAGTCATATGCTGCGCCGACCAGTAACGCCGGGGTCAACTGATACTTGAAGTTGAGTTCCGCATTGTTGAACGTAGCCGATTGGCCCGCGAACGGCGAATGGTACGTAGCGCCCAAGTTCCCGAAGCGGATATTCGAGTACGTTGCGCCGATCGTTGCTGCGCCGAACGTGTATGCACCGCCTGCACCAATGACTTGGTACGTGTTAGCCGACGCGAAGCCGGTGTACACGCCCGACGTCACAGCTGCGGCTGCCGCAGACGGCGTGGCAGGCGTGTTGAACAGGCCGCCCGAATTTGCCGGGGTGCGTGCGTTCAAGTAACCAACGCCGAGAACGAGAGGGCCGTTGTTGTAGCCAGCGCCCAACGACCAGATCTGGTTCTGCGAGAAATTGCCGGCTTGACCGCCGAAGCTGTACGTGCCGCCGAACGTCAGGCCGCCGTAGTTTGCGCTCGTGTACTTGACCGTGTTGTTGGTGCGGAACGAGTTGTTGAAGTTGTCGAGGTCGCTCGGGTGAGCTGCGATGGAGCCACCCCATTGGTCACCGGCTTCCAGCGGACCGACATAGTCAACCACGGAGTCGTACTGACGACCCAGCGTAACCGTGCCGAACTGGCTCGTCGACAGGCCGACGTAAGCTTGACGACCAAACATCAGGCCGCCTTGACCCAGCTTGCCGGTGTTCACGTCAAAGCCGTTTTCCAACACGAAGATTGCCTTCAAACCACCGCCCAGATCTTCGGTGCCGCGCAGGCCGAAGCGCGAGCCTTGCAGAACGCCGCTGGACAGGTTGTACAGGTGCTTGCCGTTAGCGTTGGTGTTGATGTTGAAGCCTTCATCAATAATACCGTACAGGGTCACGCTGCTCTGAGCATGAGCGACGCCTGCGAATGCGCCCAGTGCTGCGAGAGCGAGAAGCGACTTTTTCATCGAATGATCTCCAAGGATTACGAATCTTTTGTACAAGGCGAATATTTGTCTAGCGTTGAGGCCTTGCTTGTCCAACTTCGCGAGAAGTTGCACGTAATGTAACAAAAGGCCTACATGGCACAAAGAAAAAGGAGACGGCCGGGACCGGTCCTGTTTCGTTTACGCAACATGGTCTAAAATCTGAAATTGGCCGTCGGAATCGTTTGAATTCAAGGCCTTCGCGACGCCGGGTTTACCCCGCAAAGTCTTGTCGCGGGGACCTGTCAGCGCGGCGGGGCGGTTGTCGAATCAGGGAGTGCTGAATGTTTCTGGACGAGTTGATTAGCGAGTTTGATAGGGGTTTACGCTCAATAACCGGCGTGTCGCGGATGAGTCGTCCATTGCCGATTCCGCAAGAATCGGCGGCGGAGCCTGCCGAGCTCTCCCCGGCGGAACGCGCGCATGCGGCCGGTTTGATGCGTGTGAACCACGTCGGTGAGGTGTGCGCCCAAGCGCTTTATCAGGCTCAAAAACTTGCTACCAGGTCGCCGTCTTTGCGAGCTGTGTTTAATCACGCTGCCACAGAAGAAGAGGATCATCTGGCGTGGACCGCCAAACGCCTCGAGGCGCTCGATTCGCGTCCAAGTCTGTTGAACCCGCTCTGGTATACAGGTGCGCTGGCAATCGGCCTCGCGGCAGGCCGCCTGGGTGATCGGGTGAGTCTCGGCTTCATGGCCGAAACCGAGCGCCAGGTCGAACAGCATCTGGATAGCCATCTGGATCAGTTGCCTGCGGCCGACCGCGAGTCACGCGCGATCGTCGAACAGATGCGCGTAGATGAAGCGGAGCACGGCAAATCCGCCATGGACGCGGGCGGCGTCGAACTACCGTTCCCTGCGCGAGCGCTGATGCGAGCGGTATCGAAAGTCATGACACGCACCGCCTACTATATATAGGTCCGAGACCTCTGCTCACGCACCGCCTGAGAGTGGGGCGGCGCCTCGCGCGCCGTCCGCTTGAAATACCCGGAACGCCAGCAAACACCTCCCGATCCCGCTTCACGATCTCTTACATTCCGCGCCTTTCCCTCGCACTTTTCACGTATCACCTTCACAAGATTCACTAGCTCATTCATTTATAACGGTTTTCCGTTTTATGTCTGACGTGAAGGAGTCGCGCTAAGTCCTTGTTCTAACAAACAAAATTCGCTCGAAAAGCGCGTATCTCCCTTGACCCCTGTTTAGCGTTACTCTAAAGTGGGAGACAGTGTGAGAAAGTGTATTTTTGTGTGATCTCACAGGCGGTTTCGGGTAGATTTTCACGAATCGGACAGCCGGCGAAAAAAACGCCGACACGGGAGAGCGAAGTGTTCCAAGGGGCGTCGGCGCTGACGCTCGATGCGAAAGGGCGGATGTCGATTCCCTCTCGCTATCGGGACGCGCTGCAAACACAGGCAGAGGGCCGGGTGACGATCACCAAGCACCCGGACGGCTGCCTGTTGCTCTTTCCGCGCCCGGAATGGGAGATCTTTCGCGACAAGGTCGACAAGTTGCCTATGAACGCGGCGTGGTGGAAGCGCATTTTTCTCGGCAATGCCATGGACGTCGATATGGACGGCGCGGGCCGCGTGCTCGTGTCGCCGGAATTGCGCGCGGCCGGCTCGCTGGAAAAGGAAGTGAACCTGCTCGGCATGGGTCGTCATTTTGAATTGTGGGACGCACAAATTTACGCAGCAAAGGAACAGGCAGCGATCGCTGAGGGCATGCCCGAAGCGTTAAAGAATTTCACGTTCTGATCGCGGACTACATATATGGCACCTGCGATGGGAAACGAATTGCAGCATCGCACGGTGCTGCTGGAAGAGGCGGTTGAAGCGCTGGTCACGCGCGCGGACGGCGTTTATGTGGACGGTACGTTTGGGCGCGGCGGTCATAGCCGCCTGGTGCTGGAGAAGCTGGGTGAAGCCGGACGCCTGATCGCGTTCGACAAAGACCCGCTCGCCATCGCCACGGCCCAGCAGATTGCGGATCCGCGCTTTGGCATCGTGCACGAGAGTTTTGCTTCACTGCGTGACGCGATTGCGGAGCGCGGGGTAGGGCGGGTGTCGGGTGTTTTGCTGGATCTGGGCGTGTCGTCGCCGCAAGTCGACGACCCGGAGCGGGGTTTCAGTTTCCGCGCCGACGGCCCGCTCGACATGCGGATGGACCCGACGCGCGGCGAGTCTGCGGCTGACTGGCTGGCGCGGGCCACGGTGCAGGAACTGACGGAGGTGATACGAGATTATGGGGAAGAACGGTTTGCTTTTCAGATTGCAAAGGCGCTTGTTGCTCGCCGGGCAGAGTCCGACCGTCTTGGGCCTCTCGTCAGCACGGGCGAGCTTGCCCAAATCGTGGCTAACGTCGTCAAAACCCGTGAGAAGGGCAAGGATCCGGCAACCCGCACCTTTCAAGCTATACGGATTCACATCAATCAAGAGCTTGCGGAGCTGCAAGTCGTTTTAGAAGCAGCGTTGTCGCTGTTGGAGCAAGGGGGGCGGCTGGTGGTCATCAGCTTTCATTCGCTCGAGGACCGGATCGTCAAACGATTCATGCAGGCGCACGCCAGTACGCCTGCGGTGGACCGCCGTCTGCCGATTCGTGCGGTCGATTTGCCGAGCCCTCCGCTCAAAATCATTGGCCGCGTGTTCGCCAGCGACGCTGAAGTCGCCGCGAACCCGCGCGCCCGTTCTGCCGTGATGCGTGTGGCGGAGCGGATCGCGCCATGAGCCGCCTCAATATCTTCCTGCTGATGATCGTGATGGGCTGCGCTTTGTCGGTCGTCAACGCTACCAATCAGCAGCGTCAGATCTTTATCCAGTTGCAGCGCGCGCAATCGCAGGAGCGCCAGTTGCAGCAGGATTATTCGCAGCTTCAATATCAGCAGAGCGCGTTGTCGAAGACGTCGCGCATCGAGCAGATCGCCACTGATTCCCTGAAGATGCAATCAGTCACGACCGGGCGCACCCAGTACCTGACGCTCGATCCGGGCGCCGCCAAGGCTGAGGACGCACCGATCCCGACTTCCGGCCCGGCGTCGGCGCCGGTCGCGAGCCGTCGCGGAGGCGTGCGATGAAAAAATCGTCGACTCGCAAAAGCGTCGCCTTTTCGGCGAACCCGATCCTGTCGGTGCGCCTGCCCATGTGGCGCTCGAAACTCGTCGTGTTCATGCTGTTCATGGCGTTTGTCGCGCTGACCGCGCGCGCCTTCTGGATTCAGGGGCCGGGCAACGCCTTCTATCAGAAGCAGGGTGAAATCCGCTATCAGCGCCGGCTCGAACTGCCGGCCACGCGCGGCAAGATTCTCGACCGCAACGGCCTCGTGCTCGCCACGAGTCTGCCGGTGCGCGCGATCTGGGCAATTCCCGATTCGGTGCCGGACGACCTCGGGGCCGACAAGCTGAATCAGCTCGGCAAGCTGCTCGGCATGACGAACAAGGAGTTGCGCGCCAAGCTGTCCGAGGACAAGAACTTCGTCTACGTGAAGCGGCAGGTGCCGGTCGACGTCGCCGAGAAAGTCACCGAGCTGGACATCCCCGGCATTTACGCACGCGACGAGTACAAGCGCTTTTATCCGGAAGGCGAGATCACGGCTCACCTGATCGGCTTCACCAATGTGGAAGACGAAGGCCAGGAAGGCGTCGAACTCGGCGACCAGAAGTTGCTGGCCGGCATGTCGGGCAGCCGCCGCGTCATTAAGGACCGCATGGGTCACATCATCGAGGATGTGGACGAACAGGTCGTGCCGCACAACGGCCAGGACGTCGATCTCTCTATCGACAGCAAGATCCAGTACATCGCTTATACGAACCTGAAAGCGGCCGTCGAGAAATTCAAGGCGAAGGCCGGCGCGGCGATGGTGATCGACGTGCGAACCGGCGAAGTGCTCGCGCTGGTTAACTACCCGACGTACAACCCGAACGACCGTTCGCACCTCACAGGCGACCAACTTCGCAACCGCATTCTCACGGACACCTTCGAGCCGGGTTCGATCATGAAGCCGTTCACGGTGTCGCTCGCGCTCGACCTGCACCGCGTGACGCCGACTACACTGGTAGATACGGGGCCGGGCCGCTTTGTGCTCGACGGTGCGCCAATTACCGACGACAGCGCGTTCGGCGTGCTGACTGTAGGCGGCGTGATCCAGAAGTCGAGCAATATCGGCGCGACGAAGATCGCCATGCAGCTCAAGCCCGAAGAGATGTGGAACATGTACACCAGCATCGGTCTCGGCCAGGCGCCGAAGGTCGGCTTCCCGGGCGCGGCGGCGGGCCGTCTGCGTCCGTGGAAGAGCTGGCGCCGCATCGAACAGGCGACCATGTCGTACGGCTACGGCTTGTCGGTGTCGCTGTTCCAGTTGGGCCGTGCGTACACCGCGATTGCGCATGACGGCGAGATCATGCCGGTGTCGATTTTCCGCACGCCTGGCGATCAGCCGGCCACGGGGCCGCAAATTTTCGCGCCCACCACCGCTCGCGAAGTGCGGGCGATGCTTGAAACCGTCACGGCGCCTGGCGGCACGTCGCCGGATGCGGCCGTGCCGGGCTATCGCGTCGGCGGCAAGAGCGGCACTGCGTACAAGCATGGTGCTCACGGCTACGACCACTCCAAGTACCGCGCCTCGTTCGTCGGCATGGCGCCGATGCCGAATCCGCGCATCGTCGTCGCCGTGTCGGTCGACGAACCGACGGCGGGCAGCCACTTCGGCGGTCAGGTGTCCGGTCCGGTGTTCTCGTCGATTGTCGGCGACACGCTGCGTTCGCTGAATGTGCCGCCGGATATGCCGGTCAAACAGATGGTCGTGTCGGACGACTCAGCGCCTGCTGCGCCAGGCGCACCGCCCTCGCCCGCAACGGTCAAGAAACTTTCCACCAGCGCCGGCGCGAAGAAAATGACGATTTCCGCCAACGCGAAAAGCCATCCCGGAGTTGTGCGATGAGCGCGCTGCGTAAGAAGCACCCAGCGCACCGGCAAATTGCCGACGCACTCAACTGGCTGCACGCTCGCGTGCAGCCAGGCGCGCATCTGCACGCCGACACGCGCTCGCTTGCAGCGGGCGACGCGTTTTTCGCCTATGCGGTCGACGGCGCGGACAACCGTCCGTTCATCGACGGCGCGATCGAGCGTGGCGCGGCAGCCGTGCTGGTTCAGCCCGAAGGCTTTAGCGGTGCGATCGATTCGTCCACTACGCTGGCCGTGCCGGCGTTGAACGAACTCGCCGGTTCGATTGCGAGCGCCTGGTATAACGATCCGAGCGACGGCATGCTGACGGTCGGTATCACCGGCACGAACGGCAAGACCTCCTGCAGCCAATGGATCTCGGCAGCCTTGACCGCGCTCGGCAAGCGTTGTGCGATCATCGGCACGCTCGGCACCGGTCTGCCGGGTCAACTCGTACACACCGGTTTCACGACGCCCGACGCGCCGCAACTGCAACGCAGTCTCGCGCAATTGCGCGATGCCGGCGCTCAAGCAGTCGCGATGGAAGTGTCGTCGCACGCGCTGCATCAAGGCCGCGTGAACGGCACGGCGTTCGACATCGCCGTGTTCACGAATCTCACACAGGACCACCTCGACTATCACGGTACGTTCGAAGCGTACGAAACGGCGAAGGCGCGTCTTTTCGCATGGCCGGAACTGCGCGCCGCGGTGATCAACCGTGACGACGCTGCAGGTCGTCGGCTGCTCGCGAGCACGAAGGGCCATGCTCGCACGGTCGCCTTCGGTCTCGACGAAGCGCTCAAAGACGCGCCGCAAGCCGACGCGTTGCTGCTCGCCTCGAACGTGCGCGCCACCGCGATCGGCACCGCGTTTCACCTGACCACATCCGACTGGGGCAATGCCGACGTCGAAGTGCAAACGCTCGGCGCTTTCAACGTCAGTAATCTGCTCGGCGTACTCGGCGCATTGCTTGCCGCTGATGTGCCTTTTGACGCCGCACTGGCCGAACTGGCGAAGCTCGAACCGGTAAATGGCCGCATGCAGCGTCTCGGCGGCCGTTTGCAGAACGATGAGCCGCTCGTCGTGATCGATTACGCGCACACGCCGGACGCGCTGGAAAAGACCCTGGAAGCACTGCGCCCGATGGCGGCCGCACGCGGCGGCGAACTGATCTGCATGTTCGGTTGCGGCGGCGACCGCGACGCGACCAAGCGTCCGCTGATGGGCGCGATCGCCGAGAAGCTCGCCGACGGCGTCGTCGTGACGAGCGACAACCCGCGCAGCGAAGATCCGCAGTCGATCATCGAGCAGATTGCCGCAGGCATGAAAGACGCGTCGAAGGCCCGTCGCATCGAAGACCGCGCAAGTGCGATCCTGCAATCGATCCGCTGCGCCGCGCGCGAAGATGTCATCGTGCTGGCCGGCAAGGGGCACGAAGCAACACAGGAAATCATGGGTAAGAAACGCGCGTTCTCCGATCAGGACCATGCTCGCCTTGCGCTCGCCGCACGGGCGACGCACGCACGCGGAGGTGGCGAATGACCGGGCGGCGTACCGCAATGTTCTCGCTGCGTGAAGCCGCTGCGCTGATCCCCGGCGCCACCGTGCTGGGTGACGACAACGTCACGTTCGAACGTGTTTCGACCGATAGCCGCAGTGTCGGTCCGGGCGATCTGTTCGTCGCGATCAAGGGTGAGCGTTTCGATGCGCACGATTTCCTGCCGGAAGTCGCGTCGCGTAACGTCACGGCGGCATTGGTGACGCGCACGCCTCAAGACTGGCACGTGCCCGCTTTGCGCGTAGCCGATACGCGTTTCGCGCTCGGTGCACTTGCGCGCGGCTGGCGGCGCACATTCAGCATGCCGCTCGTCGCCGTGACGGGCAGCAACGGCAAGACGACGGTCAAGGAAATGATCGCATCGATCTTCGCCGCTGCGGTCGGCGCGGACGCACGCCTCGCGACTGCTGGCAACTTCAACAACGATATCGGCTTGCCGCTCACGCTGTTCCGTCTGCACGCCGCGCATCAACTGGCGGTGGTCGAACTCGGCATGAACCATCCGGGCGAGACCTCGCTGCTCGCGAAGATCGCCGAGCCGACGGTATCGGTGGTGAACAACGCACAGCGCGAGCATCAGGAATTCATGGCGACAGTCGAAGCCGTTGCGCTCGAACACGCCAGCGTGATTCACGCGCTCACGCCGGAAGGCGTCGCCGTGTTCCCGGCCGATGATGCCTACGCAAGCATCTGGCGCGTCGCCGCAACCGGCAACCGCATCATCGACTTCGCCTTGAACACCGCCGAGCGCGTGACCGAAGCCGCCGTAACCGGCACGTTCACCGGCAACGTTCTGAGCATCGACACACCGGAAGGCCACGTCGACGTCACGCTGCAAGTGCTCGGCAACCACAACGCGCACAACGCGTTGGCCGCGACTTCCGCCGCGCTCGCTGCAGGCGTGTCGCTCGACGCAATCAAGCGCGGCCTCGAATCGTTCGGCGCCGTGAAAGGCCGTTTGCAGGTGAAGCGCGCCGCGCTCGGCACACTCGCCGGCGCAACGGTGATCGACGACACCTACAACGCGAACCCCGATTCAATGCGCGCGGCGATCGACGTACTCGCGTCGCGCGAATCACCGCGCGTGCTGGTGATGGGCGACATGGGCGAAGTCGGCGACAACGGCCCGGCGTTTCACCGTGAAATCGGTGCCTACGCCAAAGAACGCGGTATCGACGTCCTGTACGCCATGGGCGACGCCTCGCGCGACGCCTGCACCGCGTATGGCACGGGCGCACATCACGTGGCCGATGTCGGCACGCTGGTCGCGCAATTGCAGCAGGCGGGTTTTGGCGCCGCTGCAACGCTTCTCGTGAAAGGCTCGCGCTTCATGCAAATGGAACGCGTGGTGGACGCCGTAACGAGTCCACAACCCAACGCAGCGGGCAATACGCCCGCTGCACATTGAAATAGAAGGACCGAAGCATGCTACTGGCGCTGGCGCAATGGCTGCAGAATGACGCAAGCTTCTTGCGCGTGTTCAGTTATCTGACTTTCCGAGCGGTGATGGCCACCATCACCGCGCTGCTGATCGGGCTCGTCTGTGGCCCGGCGGTGATCCGCAAGCTGACCGCGATGAAGGTCGGTCAGGCCGTTCGTAAAGACGGTCCGCAAACGCACCTCGTCAAATCCGGTACGCCGACGATGGGCGGCGTGTTGATTCTGCTCGGCATCGCCGTGGCAACGTTGCTGTGGGCCGATCTGACCAACCGTTTCATCTGGATCGTGATTCTCGTCACGTTCGGTTTCGGCGTGATCGGCTGGGTCGACGATTACCGCAAGGTGGTCTACAAGGACCCGCGCGGGATGTCGTCGCGCGAAAAGTATTTCTGGCAGTCGGTGATCGGCCTGTTCGCGGCGGTGTATCTCGCATTCAGCGTGTCCGAAGCGAGCAACGTGCGCGTGTTCGACCTGTTCATGGCGTGGGTGCGCAGCGGCTTGTCGATGGGCTTGCCGGCGCGCGCCGACCTGATGCTGCCGTTCGTTAAATCGATCAGCTATCCGCTCGGCGTATGGGGCTTCATCGTACTGACGTATCTGGTGATCGTCGGCGCGAGTAACGCGGTCAATCTCACCGATGGTCTCGACGGCCTCGTGATCATGCCGGTCGTGCTGGTCGGTGCATCGCTCGGTGTGTTCGCTTATGTGATGGGTAGTTCGGTCTATTCGAAGTACCTGCTGTTTCCGCATATCCCCGGTGCCGGTGAATTGCTGATCTTCTGTTCGGCGATGGGCGGGGCAGGGCTCGCGTTCCTTTGGTTCAACACGCACCCGGCGCAGATGTTCATGGGCGACGTCGGGGCGCTCGCGCTCGGCGGCGCACTTGGCACGGTCGCCGTGATCGTGCGTCAGGAAATTGTGCTCTTCATCATGGGCGGCATTTTCGTCGCGGAGACGCTTTCCGTGATGTTGCAGGTGACGTGGTTCAAGTTCACCAAGCGCCGCTTCGGCGAAGGGCGGCGTCTCTTCAAAATGGCGCCGCTGCATCACCATTTTGAATTGTCGGGTTGGAAGGAAACGCAGGTGGTGGTGCGCTTCTGGATCATCACGTTGATGTTGTGTCTGTTCGGATTGTCCACGCTCAAGTTGCGTTAAGTCGTATTTAGGGGAAGCAGGCGATGTTTGGCGAGAAGTTTCGGGATCGGCAAAAGCCGATGGTGCTCGTGCTGGGACTCGGTGAATCCGGTCTCGCGATGGCGCGCTGGTGCGCGCGGCACGGCTGTCGGCTGCGTGTGGCCGATACGCGCGAAGTGCCGCCGAACCTGTCCGCGCTGGAAGCGCACAGCGTCGATGCCGAGTTCGTCGGCGGCCCGTTCTCGCTCTCGTTGCTCGAAGGCGTCGAACTCGTCGCGATCAGCCCGGGGTTGTCGCCGCTCGCCGCTGACTTGCTGCCGCTCATCACTGCGGCGCGTGAGCGAGACATCCCCGTGTGGGGCGAACTCGAATTCTTCGCGCAAGCATTGAAGACGCTTGGCGAAAGCGGCTATGCGCCAAAGGTGATCGCGATCACCGGCACCAACGGCAAGACCACGACGACGAGCCTCACTGGCCTCTTGTGCGAACGCGCCGGCAAGAAGGTCGCGGTGGCGGGCAACATCAGCCCGGCGGCACTGGACAAGCTCAGCGAAGCGATCGACAACACCGCGTTGCCTGACGTGTGGGTGCTGGAACTGTCGAGCTTCCAGCTGGAAACTGCACACACGTTTACTCCGGATGCAGCGGTCGTCTTGAACATCACGCAAGATCACCTGGATTGGCATGGTGGCCTGGATGCGTACGCTGCCGCGAAGGGCCGCATCTTCGGTACACAAACCGTGCGCGTATTGAATCGCGATGACGCCCGAGTGATGGCGCTCACGCCTTCGGACGGTGACGTCGCAATGGTCACGTTCGGCGTGACCGAGCCGAAGAACGACGGCGACTATGGTCTGCTGCGCGACAACGGCATGATCTGGCTGGTCGAAGCGCACGATCGCGACGTCAGCGACGAACCCGCGCCGACGCGCCGTCGCAAGAACGAAGTGGCGGCACCGAAGAACATCGCGCTCAAGCGCCTGATGCCGGCGGACGCATTGCGTATCCGTGGCCTGCACAACGCCGCCAACGCATTGGCCGCGTACGCATTGGCGCGCGCGATCGGTCTGCCTGGCGCGCCGCTCCTGCACGGTCTGCGCGAATACCGTGGCGAGCCACATCGCGTGGAATTGATCGCCTCGATTGAAGGCGTCGATTACGTCGACGACAGCAAGGGCACCAATGTCGGCGCGACGGTTGCTGCGCTCGACGGTCTCGCGCAGCGTGCGGTGCTGATCGCCGGTGGCGACGGCAAGGGTCAGGATTTCGAGCCGCTCGCCGAGCCGGTGATGCGCTGGTGCCGCGCCGTGATGCTGATCGGCCGCGACGCACCGCAGATCCGCGCCGCGCTGGAAGACACCGGCATCGCAATGACCGACCACGCGACGCTCGAAGACGCGACGCGGGCCGCCACCGCATTGGCGCAACCCGGGGACGCCGTGTTGCTGTCGCCGGCTTGCGCGAGCTTTGACATGTTCAAGGGTTACGCCCATCGCGCGGCGGTGTTCCGCAGCACGGTGGAAGACATCGCGGCTGAACGGGGGACGATAATATGAGCTGGTCGGAACGTTTCGGTTCGCGCCTGGCCGGCTCCCGTGCCGGCAATGGCGATACGGGTAGCACGGGCCGCACCTCCGGCCGCACCGGCGGCAGTGGTCTCGCGAGCGCCGTGAACGGCGTGCGTCCGCTGCGCTCGCGGATGCTCGACTACGATCACTCGCTGCTGTGGGTGGTCGTCGCGTTGCTCGGGCTCGGCGTCGTGATGGTGTATTCGGCGTCGATCGCGATGCCCGATTCGCCGAAGTACGCGTCGTACCGCGACTATGCCTTCCTCGTGCGCCAGATCATTTTCGTGGTGATGGGCTCGGTGATCGGCGTCGTGTCGTTCCGCATTCCGATCTCGACGTGGGATAAGTACGCGCCGAAGCTGTTCCTGATTTCGCTGGCCGCGCTGGTGATCGTGCTGATCCCGCACGTCGGTAAGGGCGTGAACGGCGCGCGTCGCTGGATTCCGCTCGGCATCACGAACATGCAGCCGTCGGAAATCATGAAGCTGGCCGTGACGATTTACGCGGCGAACTATACGGTGCGTAAGCAGGAATACATGCACAGCTTCGCCAAGGGCTTTCTGCCGATGGCAGTTGCAGTGGGTCTCGTCGGCGCGTTGCTGCTGCTTGAGCCGGACATGGGCGCGTTCATGGTGATCGCTGCGATCGCGATGGGCGTGTTGTTCCTCGGCGGCGTGAACGGCAAGCTGTTCGGCGGCCTCGTGGCGACTGCGGTCGGTACGTTCAGCTTGCTGGTATGGGCATCACCGTGGCGTCGTGAGCGGATCTTTGCTTACCTCGATCCGTGGGACGACCGTTACGCGCAAGGCAAGGCTTATCAATTGACGCACTCGTTGATCGCGTTCGGGCGTGGCGAATGGTTTGGCGTGGGTTTGGGCGGCAGTGTCGAGAAGCTCAACTACCTGCCGGAAGCACATACCGACTTCATCCTCGCGGTGATCGGCGAGGAACTGGGTTTTGTCGGAGTGCTCGTCGTGATCCTGATGTTTTACTGGATCGTGCGCCGTTCGTTCGAGATCGGCCGTCAGGCGCTCGCACTTGACCGGACGTTTGCCGGGTTAGTCGCGAAGGGCGTTGGCATCTGGTTCGGCGCGCAGACTTTTATCAACATGGGCGTGAATCTCGGCCTGCTGCCGACCAAAGGTCTGACGTTGCCGCTCGTCAGCTACGGCGGCTCGGGCATCGTGCTGAACTGCGTGGCAGTGGCCGTATTGATGCGTGTGGACTACGAGAACCGGGTGCTCATGCGCGGAGGGAAGGTATGACGGCTCTCCCGCAACGCACGCTGATGGTGATGGCCGGTGGCACCGGGGGACACGTGTTCCCGGGGCTCGCGGTCGCGCACCTGATGCAGGCGTGGGGCTGGAAGGTCGTATGGCTCGGAAATCCCGCGGGCATGGAAGCCACGCTAGTGCCGAAGCACGGCATCCCGATGGAATATGTGCGCTTCGGCGGGCTGCGCGGCAAGGGCCTGAAGACCAAGCTGATGCTGCCGCTCAATCTGCTGTGCGCCTGCTCGCAGAGTTTGAGTGTGCTGCGTCGCGTGAAGCCGGATGTCGTGCTCGGCATGGGCGGTTACATCACGTTCCCGGCGGGTTTGATGACCGCATTGAGCGGCCGTCCGCTGGTGTTGCATGAACAGAATTCGATTGCGGGTCTCGCCAACAAGGTGCTCGCGAAAGTCGCGAAACGCGTGCTGGTTGCATTTCCGAATGCGCTGCCGCATGGCGAATGGACCGGAAACCCGATTCGTGCGGAACTTGCGGGCGCAATTGCACCCAAAGCACG
Source organism: Paraburkholderia madseniana (assembly GCF_009690905.1). GTDB lineage: Bacteria > Pseudomonadota > Gammaproteobacteria > Burkholderiales > Burkholderiaceae > Paraburkholderia > Paraburkholderia madseniana. The sequence goes on along the minus strand of NZ_VOSW01000002.1, from coordinate 175,250 downwards.
CTACGCAGCGCGCAGCGGTCCGTTGAATGTACTGGTGGTGGGCGGCAGTCTGGGCGCGGCGGCGTTGAATGAAGTGGTGCCGCGCGCGGTTGCGCTGCTGGCGCCGAATGAACGTCCGCGCATCGTGCATCAGGCGGGCGCGAAGCATATTGAAGCACTGCGCGAGAACTATGCGGCAGCGTGCCTGCAGGCCGGTGCCGATGTGGAACTCGTGCCTTTCATCGACGACATGACAAGCGCGTACTCGAATGCGGATCTGGTGATCTGCCGCTCGGGTGCGATGACCGTGTCGGAGATTTCAGCAGTAGGCGTGGCGGCATTCTTCGTGCCGTTCCCGTTTGCAGTAGACGATCACCAAACCACTAATGCAGCGTTCCTCGCCGACAACGGTGCGGCGCTGGTCGTGCAGCAACGCGATCTGTCGGCGGAAATGCTCGCCGACTGGTTGCGCAGCCAGACGCGAGAAACCCTCGCAGAGATGGCAGAGCGTTCGCGCTCGCTCGCGAAACCCGACGCCACGGAACAGGTCGCAAAGATTTGCGCGACTGTGGCGGGTTCGATTTCGGGCGCGAGCCCAGAAGGAAAGCAATGAAACACATCGTCAAACACATTCACTTTGTCGGCATCGGCGGTGTCGGCATGAGCGGCATCGCGGAGGTGCTGGTCAACCTCGGCTATCAGGTGAGCGGCTCGGATTTGTCGAGCAACGCGATCACCGATCGCCTCGCCGCACTCGGCGCACGCATCGCGATCGGCCATGCGGCGGAGAACATCGAAGGCGCGAACGCTGTGGTTGTTTCCACAGCAGTGCGCAGCGACAACCCGGAAGTGCTGGCCGCGCGTCATCGCCGAATTCCGATCGTGCCGCGCGCCGTGATGCTCGCGGAACTGATGCGCCTGAAACAGGGCATCGCGATTGCCGGCACGCACGGCAAGACCACGACCACCTCGCTAGTGGCGAGCGTGCTGGCGGCGGGCGGGCTCGATCCGACGTTCGTGATTGGCGGTCGCCTGATCAGCGCGGGCGCGAATGCGCGTCTGGGTACGGGTGATTTCATCGTCGCCGAAGCGGACGAGTCGGATGCGTCGTTCCTGAATCTGTTCCCGGTGATCGAAGTCATCACGAACATCGACGCCGATCACATGGACACCTACGGCCACGACTTCGCGCGGCTCAAGCAGGCGTTCATCGAATTCACGCACCGCCTGCCGTTCTATGGCATCGCGGTGCTGTGCGTCGACGATCCGAACGTGAAGGAGATCCTGCCGTTCGTGTCGAAGCCGATCATCCGTTACGGCTTTGCGCCGGACGCACAGGTGCGCGCGGTCAACGTCGAAGCGCACGGCGGCAAGATGCATTTCACGGCAATGCGCGAAGACGCGGCGCCGATCGACATCGTCTTGAACCTGCCGGGCGAGCACAACGTGCAGAACGCTTTGGCCGCAATTGCAATTGCGACTGAACTTGAAGTGAAAGATGCCGATATCCAGCGAGCGCTGGCGGATTTCAACGGCGTGGGCCGACGCTTCCAGCGCTACGGCGAAGTGCCGGTCGTATCGGAAGGCAATCCGGCCGGCGCATACACGCTGGTCGACGATTACGGCCATCACCCGGTCGAAATGGCGGCAACGGTTGCGGCGGCGCGTGGCGCGTTTCCGGGGCGGCGTCTGGTGCTGGCCTTCCAGCCGCACCGCTTCACGCGTACGCGCGATTGCTTCGAAGATTTTGTGAAGGTGCTGTCGACCGTCGACGCGCTCGTGCTGACCGAAGTTTATTCGGCCGGCGAAGCGCCGATCGTCGCCGCGGATGGCCGCGCTCTCGCGCGCGCGTTGCGCGTGGCGGGCAAGGTCGAACCGGTGTTTGTCGATACGGTTGATGAAGTGCCGGACGCGCTCTCAGCAGTGGTGCGCGACGGCGATGTGGTGATCACGATGGGCGCGGGTTCGATCGGCGGTGTGCCGGGTCGCCTGGCGCAAGAAACGAAGGTGTGAGTGAAATGAGCAGCATCGACCCTAAACAGTTCGGCAAAGTAGCAGTGCTGCTCGGTGGGGATTCCGCCGAGCGCGAGGTGTCGCTCAATTCCGGCCGCCTCGTGCTGCAAGGTCTGCGCGACGCCGGTATCGACGCGCATCCGTTCGATCCGGCCGAGCGTCCGCTCGCCGCATTGAAGGACGAAGGCTTCGTGCGCGCGTTCAACGCGTTGCACGGCGGTTATGGCGAAAACGGCCAGATTCAGGGTGCGCTGGATTTTTACGGCATCCGTTACACCGGTAGCGGTGTGCTCGGCTCGGCGCTGGGTCTGGACAAGTTCCGCACCAAGCTCGTGTGGCAGCAACTCGGCATTCCGACGCCGCCATTCGAGGCCGTGCTGCGCGGCGACGACTACGAAGCACGCGCAAAAGACATCGTCGCGAAGCTTGGCTTGCCGCTGTTCGTGAAGCCGGCCAGCGAAGGCTCAAGCGTCGCGGTGATCAAGGTGAAAAGCGCCGACGCATTGCCGGCAGCGCTGCTTGAAGCGGTCAAGTACGACAAGATCGTCGTGGTGGAAAAGAGCATCGAGGGCGGCGGCGAATTTACGGCCTGTATCGCCGGCGATCTGGATCTGCCGGTGATCCGCATCGTGCCGGCCGGCGAGTTTTACGACTACCACGCGAAGTACATCGCGAACGACACGCAGTATCTGATTCCGTGCGGTCTGGCGGCTGACGAAGAGTCGCGCCTGAAAGTGCTGGCGCGCCGCGCGTTCGACGTACTTGGCTGCACCGATTGGGGTCGTGCCGATTTCATGCTCGACGCAGATGGCAACCCGTACTTCCTCGAAGTGAACACGGCGCCTGGGATGACCGATCACTCGCTGCCGCCGAAAGCGGCGCGTGCGGTGGGCATCAGCTATCAGGAACTGGTGGTCGGCGTGTTGGCGCTGACGCTCAAGGATTAACAAAGGACTAACCGGGGCAACCCGAAAGCAACTCCATGTGGAACAACGTTCGCCAGCTCAATCTCGCCGCCAACGCATTGCATGCGTTGCTGGTGCTCGTGCTGCTGGCGGCAGGCGGTTACTGGCTCATCCAGCGTCCGAATTTCGCGTTACGCGAAATCCAGATCGACGGCGACACCGAGCACATCAATTCGCCGACGGTGCGCGCGGGTGTAGTAGGGCGCTTGAAAGGCAACTTTTTTACGGTGGATCTCGACGTCGCGCGCCAGGCGTTCGAGCAGATGCCATGGGTGCGTCACGCGAGTGTGCGGAGGGTTTGGCCGAACGCACTGGCTGTCACGCTTGAAGAGTACAAACCGCTAGGAACGTGGGGCAGCGATCAACTGGTAAGCGTGGACGGCGAACTGTTCACCGCGAACCAGGGCGAGCTCGAAGAAGAGCTGCCCGCGTTCGACGGACCGGACGGTACGGCCAAGGAAGTCGTCGCGCGTTATAGCGACTTCAAGAAGTGGTTTGCGCCGTTGGGCGCGACGCCCGAAGAAGTCACGCTGTCGCCGCGTTACGCGTGGACGGTGAAGCTGTCGAACGGCATGCAGGTGGAACTTGGACGCGAACGCAATCAGGACACATTGCTCGATCGGAGCAGGCGCCTGACCGCGGCGTGGAACGCGGTGACGCAACGTTGGGGAAAGGATATCGAGTATGCGGACTTGCGCTATCCGAACGGTTTCGCGATTCGTGCCGCTGGCATGCGCTTCATCAGCGAACCCGACAAGGGCAAGAAGTAAACGGACATCACACGCAATGAGCACGCTATGAGTAAAGACTATAAAGATCTGCTGGTCGCCCTCGACATTGGGACGTCGAAGGTAGTGGCTATCGTCGCCGAGTTGAAGGGCGAGGGCCACTACGAGGTGATCGGCCTCGGCCAGAGCGAATCGAAGGGGCTCAAGAAGGGCGTGGTGGTGAACATCGAAGCCACCGTGCAGTCCATTCAGCGCGCGCTCGAGGAAGCCGAGCTGATGGCCGATTGCAAGATCACGAACGTATTTACCGGGATCGCCGGCAGCCATATCCGCAGCTTCAATTCGAGCGGCATGGTGGCGATCAAGGAAAAGGAAGTCACGCAGACAGACGTCGCGCGCGTGATCGAGACGGCGAAGGCGATCAACATCCCGACCGATCAGCAGGTGCTGCATATCCTGACGCAGGAATTCATCATCGACGGTCAGGAAGATGTGCGCGAGCCGATCGGCATGAGCGGCATCCGCCTGGAAGTGAAGGTGCATATCGTCACCGGTGCGGTGAGCGCGGCGCAGAACATCGTGAAGTGCGTGCGCCGTTGCGGGCTCGAAGTGAACGATCTGATCCTGCAGCCGCTGGCTTCGTCGCTCGCGGTACTGACGGAAGACGAAAAAGAACTCGGCGTGGTGCTGGTCGATATCGGCGGCGGCACGACTGATATTGCGATTTTCAGCGAAGGCGCGATTCGTCACACGGCGGTGATTCCGATCGCCGGCGACCAGATCACCAGCGACATCGCGATGGCGCTGCGCACGCCGACGCCGGACGCGGAAGACATCAAGGTCGACTACGGCATTGCAAAGCAAGCCTTGGCCGATCCGGACGAAATGATCGAAGTGCCGGGTCTCGGCGAGCGCGGTCCGCGCACGCTGTCGCGTCAGGCATTGGCGGCGGTGGTCGAGCCGCGGGTCGAAGAACTGTTTTCGCTCGTGCAGCAGGTGGTGCGCGAGTCGGGTTACGAGGAACTGCTTAGCTCCGGCGTGGTGCTGACCGGCGGCGCGTCGATGATGCTCGGCATGGTCGAACTCGGCGAGGACATTTTCCTGAAGCCGGTGCGAATTGGCGTGCCGGAATACGCGGGCGGTCTCGCTGACGTCGTGCGTAACCCGCGTTATTCGACGGCGATGGGTCTGCTCTTCGAAGGACGCTCGCAACGGATGCGCGGCCGCAAGGTCGCTGTGCAGTCGGGGTCGATGGGTCAGGTCTTCACGCGAATGAAAGACTGGTTCCTCGGCAACTTCTAACGAATTCGCTTTTCGAACGGTTTTACGTAAATACGCGCTGGTGCCGGCGGCTGGCGCGCGACAGGAGGTTGCCCGATCTCCTGCCGAATAACGGCCGAAGTGGCTGCAATTTTTTATCTTGACGGAGGCAACATGGAATTCCAGATGCTGGAAACCGAAACGAACGGCACCATCATCAAGGTGATCGGAGTAGGTGGCGCTGGCGGCAATGCCGTTCAGCACATGATCAACAAAGGCGTGCAAGGCGTCGACTTCATCGTGATGAACACGGACGCGCAGGCTCTGTCGCGTTCGCGCGCTTCCGCGGTGATCCAGCTCGGTAACACGGGTCTGGGCGCTGGCGCCAAGCCGGAAATGGGCCGCGCCGCAGCAGAAGAAGCACGTGAGCGCATCGCCGACGCACTGCGTGGCGCGCACATGGTGTTCATCACCGCCGGTATGGGCGGCGGCACGGGCACGGGCGCAGCACCGGTGGTCGCGCAGATCGCCAAGGAAATGGGTATCTTGACTGTTGGCGTGGTCAGCAAGCCGTTCGAATTCGAAGGCGGCAAGCGCATGCGCGTGGCAGAAGCTGGTTCGCAGCAACTGGAGGATCACGTCGACTCGCTGATCGTCGTTCTGAACGACAAGCTGTTCGAGGTGATGGGCGATGACGCCGAGATGGACAAGTGCTTCCAGTGCGCAGACGACGTTCTCAACAACGCAGTTGCCGGTATCGCGGAAATCATCAATGTCGACGGTCTGGTGAACGTCGACTTCGAAGACGTGAAGACGGTGATGGGCGAGCAGGGCAAGGCGATGATGGGCACGGCGACGGTTGCCGGCGTCGATCGCGCGCGTCTGGCTGCCGAGCAGGCTGTGGCCAGCCCGCTGCTGGAAGGGGTGGATCTGTCGGGCGCGCGTGGCGTGCTGGTCAACATCACGTCGAGCCGTTCGCTGCGTCTGTCGGAAACGCGCGAAGTGATGAACACCATCAAGAGCTATGCTGCTGAAGACGCAACCGTGATTTTCGGCGCGGTGTACGACGATGCAATGGGCGACGCGCTGCGCGTGACGGTCGTGGCAACGGGTCTGGGCCGTGCGGCGAAGAAGCAGCAATCGGCACCGATGACGCTGCTGCGCACCGGCACGGACAATCAGCCGATCAGCGCGCACGCTGCTTACGCACCGTCGCAGTCGCACGCAAGCACGGCGGATTACGGCGCGCTGGATACGCCGGCTGTGTGGCGCACGTCGCGCGATACGGCGGCTTCGCACGTGCAGGCGCTGCAGGAAAAGGGCGTCGACACGTACGACATTCCGGCATTCCTGCGCAAGCAGGCGGACTGAGCGCACGAGCAGGCTTTCGTTGCGGTGCTGCTTGCGTAGCACTGGCGGACGAATGCACGAGCGTGGCGGGTGAACGGCGAACAAGCCGCGTATCGTCTGATTCGCGGCAAGGACAAGTGCCCTCTTCGGATTCGCGAAGCGGATGGGGCAACTGTCGCCGGATGGCGGAGCCTGCAGTTAGGCAGATGCTGAAATTCACTGCGACACGACGACGTGCGAACGTACTTCGCATCGATGCAAGGGACTGAGCATGATTCAAGCAGGTGAAAAGCTGCCCGACGCGACGCTCTTCGAGTTCGTCGAAGACACGCGGGCGGGTTGCACGCTGGGGCCTAACAGCTTCGACGTGCGCGAGCAGACGGCGGGTAAGCGCGTGGTGATCTTCGGGTTGCCCGGTGCGTTCACGCCGACCTGTTCAGCCAAACATGTGCCGAGTTACGTCGAGCACGCCGAGCAGTTGCGCGCGCTTGGCATCGACGAGATCTGGTGCGTGTCCGTCAACGACGCGTTCGTAATGGGCGCGTGGGGACGCGATCAGCACGCCTCGGGCAAGGTGCGCATGATGGCGGATGGCAGTGCGGCTTTCACGCGGGCGCTCGGTCTTGAGCAGGATTTGTCGGCGCGCGGCATGGGAATCCGTTCCCAGCGCTACGCGATGGTTGTCGACGACGGCGTGGTCAAGACGTTGAACGTCGAGGCTGCCGGCAAATTCGAAGTCAGCGATGCAGGGAGTATCCTCGCTACGTTGAGCTAGGCACGATTGCGTTCGATGCCTTTGCCTCGAGCCTGCGCGGTTACCGCGTTGTATCAGGGCAACGGCGCATAAGACGCTTTTGTGACGGGCCGTTACTCGGGCCGATGACCGGAAACGCCTCCGTTCCGGACATCGGCCCGTCACGCTTTCCCTGACGGGCGCGCTTTGGGTAATGCAGCGAAACAGATTGATACGTTCCGTGTAACGACGCTCCTTAGGGTATTGGAGTATACTTCGCGCTATGGAATAAAAAGTCCCGATTGGGATTTTCAATCGAATAGAAGATCACCATGTTGAAGCAGCGCACTATCAAATCAATCGTCAAGACAGTCGGCATCGGCCTGCACTCCGGCCGCAAGGTCGAACTGACGCTCCGCCCGGCGGCGGCGAACACCGGCATTGTGTTTTCGCGGGTGGATTTGCCCACGCCGGTGGATATCCCTGCGTCGGCGATGGCGATTGGCGATACGCGTCTGGCTTCCGTACTGCAGAAAGACGGCGCGCGCGTGTCGACCATCGAGCATTTGATGTCCGCATGCGCAGGCCTCGGCATCGACAATCTTTATATCGACGTCACCGCTGAAGAAATTCCGATCATGGACGGCAGTGCGGGTTCGTTCGTGTTTCTGATTCAGTCGGCCGGTATTGAAGAGCAGAACGCGCCGAAGAAATTCATCAAGGTCACCAAGCCGGTTGAAATTCGCGACGGCGATAAATTCGCGCGTCTCGATCCGTATTTCGGTTTCAAGCTCAAATTCACCATCGATTTCCGTCACCCGGCTGTGGATAAAACCGGCCAGGCGCTGGAAGTGGATTTTGCCAATACGTCGTATGTGCGGGAAATCGCCCGTGCGCGTACGTTCGGCTTTGCGCATGAAGTGGAAATGATGCGCGAACTCGGTTTGGCGCGCGGTGGCAGCATGGATAACGCCATCGTGCTGGACGAATACCGCATTCTGAACAACGACGGCCTGCGTTACGACGACGAATTCGTGAAGCACAAGATGCTCGACGCGATCGGCGATCTGTACGTGGTCGGCCATCCGTTGCTGGCTTCGTACACGGCATACAAGTCGGGCCACGGCCTGAACAACGCGCTGCTGCGCGAGTTGCTGGCGCATGAAGATGCGTACGAAATCGTCACGTTCGACGATACGCAGAAGGCGCCACGCGGCTTCGCGTACGAAACGCAGACGGCATTTGCGTAATTTGTGTAGCGCCTTCGGCTGAAATGTCCGAAACGAATGGATGAAAAATAAGCGGCCCTTCTGGGCCGCTTATTTTTTTGTTCAGCGATTTCTCCGATGCCGCGCTGCCATTTTCGCCAAAGCTTCCTGCAGCGGCGAGGGCGCGAGCGATTGGGAGAGCGCGTGCAGCGCGTCCGCGCCGACCGGCGTCATGCGCGCCTGTTTGACCGGCGGCGGCTCCTTCAAAGGCTGCGGCCGCACGCGAATCCTTAGCGCATTGACCGGCCAGCCACGCTGCTGCAGATCCGACAGCAACCTCGGCTCGATCTGGCGCAGGCGGGCGGCCAGCGCATTGTGCGCGGCAAAAAGGGCCAGCACGCCTTCCTTGATAAAGCTGGGCTCCACGCTCGTGGCCAGATAGTCCGGCAGCAGCTCGCGCAAATCCTTTTCCAGCGCCGCAATTTGCTCGACGCCCGCGCGCAGGGCCACGAATGCGTCGGTGCGATTCAGCACTTCGGCGACGGGCTGCGGGCGGCGCGCTTTGAACTGCTTGGGCGGCGGCCTTGAAAAGGACGGAATACGGCTCATGTTCGATAGTGACGGCGCGTTCGCACCCTATGTGCGTTCACGCCGCGATTGTACCGCGCGGGATGCACGCGGACCCGCCTCAATGCGTACCGTCGGACGTCGCTGCGGCGGGCTTTCTGTGCCTTGCCGGCGTCGCACGGCTGACACAGGCGCGGGCGGGGGCGCGTGCTAAAATGCGCGATTCGAATTCACTCTTGGACTAAGCCGCCGAGGCCCTTCCGACCCCGGAGCGCACGTGCATGAACTGCACGCCGCGAACCAGCCGAAGCCGCGACGCAGACACCGATCCGATGACCACCGGTTTTCTACAGAAGATTTTTGGCAGCCGCAACCAGCGGCTAGTCAAGCAATATCAAAAGACCGTCACGGCGATCAATGCGCTCGAGCCGCAGATCGAGCAATTGACGGATGATCAACTGCGCGCCAAAACGGGTGAATTCCGCCAGCGCGTCGCGAGCGGCGAGTCGCTCGACAAGCTCCTGCCGGAGGCCTTCGCGGTGTGCCGCGAGGCCAGCAAGCGGACGCTGAAAATGCGCCACTTCGACGTGCAGTTGATCGGCGGCATGGTCCTGCACTACGGCAAGATCGGCGAAATGCGCACCGGCGAAGGCAAGACGCTCGTCGCTACGCTCCCGGTGTACCTGAATGCGCTGTCCGGCCGTGGCGTGCACGTCGTCACCGTCAACGATTACCTGGCCCAGCGCGACGCCGAATGGATGGCGCGTCTGTACAACTTCCTCGGTCTGTCGGTCGGCATCAATCTGTCGCAGATGGATCACGGCGCGAAGCAGGAAGCGTACGCCGCTGACATTACCTACGGCACCAACAACGAATTCGGCTTCGACTACCTGCGCGACAACATGGTCTACGAGACCGATGCGCGTGTGCAGCGAGCCCTGAATTTCGCGGTGGTCGACGAGGTCGACTCGATCCTGATCGACGAAGCCCGCACGCCGCTGATCATCTCCGGCCAGGCCGAAGATCATACCGAACTCTACGTGCGCATGAATGCGCTGCCGCCGTTGCTCGAACGCCAGATCGGCGAAGAGAAAGCGGACGGCACCGGCGTCGAAAAACCAGGCGACTACACGCTGGACGAAAAAGGCCGCCAGGTCTTCCTGACGGAATCGGGCCACGAAAAGGCTGAGCGTCTGCTCGCCGAATGGGGCCTGATTGGCGAAGGCGAAAGCCTGTACGCGCCGCAGAACATCACGCTGATGCACCACGTGTACGCCGCACTGCGCGCGCACACGCTGTTCTTCAAGGATCAGCACTACGTCGTGCAGAACGGCGAAGTCGTGATCGTCGACGAATTCACCGGCCGTTTGATGTCGGGCCGCCGCTGGTCGGATGGCTTGCACCAGGCTGTCGAGGCGAAGGAACACGTCAAGATCCAGAGCGAGAACCAGACGCTCGCGTCGATCACGTTCCAGAACTACTTCCGTATGTACGCGAAGCTGTCCGGCATGACCGGCACGGCCGACACCGAAGCGTACGAATTCAACGAGATCTACGGTCTCGAAACGGTCGTGATCCCGACCAACCGTCCGCCGAAGCGGATCGACAAGCAGGATCAGATCTACAAGACCGCCAAGGAACGCTATGACGCGGTGATCCGCGACATCCGCGATTGCCACGAGCGTGGTCAGCCGGTGCTGGTCGGCACGACCTCGATCGAAAACTCGGAACTGCTCTCGCATCTGCTGAAGCAGGCCGGGTTGCCGCACGAAGTGCTGAACGCCAAGCAGCACGCGCGTGAAGCCGAGATCGTCGCGGAAGCGGGCCGTCCGAAGCGGGTCACGATCGCCACGAACATGGCCGGTCGCGGTACCGACATCGTGCTCGGCGGCAATGCCGAAAAACAGGCGTCCTTCATCGAAAAGGACGAAACGCTTTCTGAAGACGAGAAGCAACGCCGTATCCAGAAGCTGCACGACGAATGGCAGGCGCTGCACGATCAGGTGAAGGCCGCGGGCGGTCTGCACATCATCGGCACCGAACGTCACGAGTCGCGCCGGATCGACAACCAGTTGCGCGGCCGTGCCGGCCGTCAGGGCGACCCGGGTTCGTCGCGTTTCTATCTGTCGCTGGAAGATCCGCTGCTGCGCATTTTCGCGGGCGATCGCGTGCGCGCGATCATGGACCGCCTGAAGATGCCGGAAGGCGAAGCGATCGAGGCGGGCATCGTGTCGCGTTCGATCGAATCGGCGCAGCGCAAGGTTGAAGCGCGCAACTTCGACGTTCGCAAGCAATTGCTCGAATACGACGATGTGTCGAACGACCAGCGCAAGGTGATTTATCAGCAGCGCAATGAATTGCTCGAAGCGAACGACATCACCGAAACGATCGGCGCGATGCGCGGCGGCGTGATCGCCGATATCGTTCACCAGTTCGTGCCGGCCGGCAGCATCGAAGAGCAGTGGGACGTGCCCGAGCTGGAGGAAGTGCTGCGCAACGAATGGCAGCTCGACCTCGCGATCCAGGAAATGATCAACGAGTCGAACTCGATCAGCGCGGACGAGATTCTCGAAGCTGTCGAAGCCGCCGCGGACGAAGCGTACGAATCGAAGGTTGAACAGGTCGGCCGCGAATCGTTCAGCGCGTTCGAACGCTCAATCATGCTGCAAACGCTGGACCGTAGCTGGCGCGAACATCTGGCCGCGCTCGACCACCTGCGCCAGGGTATCCATCTGCGCGGGTATGCGCAGAAGAATCCGAAACAGGAATACAAGCGCGAGGCGTTCGAACTGTTCGCCGCGATGCTCGACGCCGTGAAGCTCGAAGTCACTCGGGTGGTGATGAACGTGCAGATCCAGTCGCCGGAACAGCTGGAACAGGCCGCCGAGCAACTCGAAGAGCAAGGCAGCCACCTCGAAAACGTCGAGTTCCGTCACGCCGAATTCGCCGAAGCGGCAGCAGCAGCGCCTGCCGCTGCGGAAGCGGCTACCGCCGCCATGATCGGCGACGCGATGAGCCACGGCGCCTCGCACGCCATTGGGTCGGACGTGAGCGTGGACAACGTGCCGAAGGTGGGCCGTAACGACCCGTGCCCGTGCGGCAGCGGCAAGAAGTACAAGCAGTGTCACGGCAAGATCGCATAATGCCGAAAGCGGCGCGCTTTAAGCGCGCCGCTTCGTTTTACACGATGTTTTGTTGATGATTTCGCGGTGGTTCGGCTACAGGCTCGAGCCATCAGTTACCGATCCCTCGATGCCGGCGCCACGCCGGCATTTTCTTCGACAGGTCGCGACCATGGCTGTCAATTTCCCCTCGATCGATCCCGCTCAACTTCACCCTGTCGCCGGCGTCACGCTGGGCTGGGCGGAGGCGAATATCCGCAAGCCGAACCGCAAGGACGTGCTGGTCATTTCCGTTGGCGAAGGCGCGGCGGTAGGCGGCGTGTTCACACAGAACCGTTTTTGCGCCGCACCCGTCACGGTGTGTCGCGAGAATCTGGAGCGCGTGCGCGCGGGCGGCAAGCCGATTCGTGCGCTGGTGATCAACACGGGCAACGCGAACGCGGGCACGGGCGAACCTGGCCTCGTGGCCGCGCGCGAAACCTGCGTTGAGCTCGCGCGCCTCGTGGACATCGCGCCGGAACAGGTGTTGCCGTTTTCGACGGGCGTGATTCTGGAACCGCTGCCGGTCGATCGTCTGAAGGCCGGTCTGCCTGCCGCGCTGGCGAACCGCAAGGAAGCCAACTGGTACGACGCCGCCCAGGCGATCATGACCACGGATACCTTGCCGAAAGCCACCTCGCGTCAGGTCACGATCGACGGCCACACGGTCACGCTCACCGGTATCAGCAAGGGCGCCGGCATGATCAAGCCGAACATGGCGACCATGCTCGGCTTCCTCGCGTTCGACGCCGCCGTCGCGCAACCGGTGCTCGACGCACTGGTCAAGCACGTGGCGGACCGCTCGTTCAACTGCATCACGATCGACGGCGATACGTCGACCAACGATTCTTTCATCCTGATCGCCTCGGGCAAATCGAGCCTGCCGGCGATCACGTCCACCGATTCGCCCGCTTATGCAGCGCTGCGCGACGCGGTGACCGAAGTCGCACAGACCCTCGCCCAACTGATCGTGCGCGACGGCGAAGGCGCGACCAAATTCATGACCGTGCATGTCGAAGGCGGCTCGAGCGTCGGCGAATGTCGCCAGATCGCGTACGCGATCGGCCACTCGCCGCTCGTGAAGACGGCCTTCTATGCATCGGATCCGAATCTCGGCCGCATTCTCGCGGCCATCGGCTATGCAGGCGTGGACGATCTCGACGTCGGCAAGATCGATCTGTATCTGGACGACGTGCTGGTCGCCACTGCCGGCGGCCGCAATCCGGCCTACCGTGAGGAAGACGGCCAGCGCGTCATGAAAAAGAGCGAGATCGGCATTCGCGTCGTACTCGGCCGGGGCAATGCGCAAGCCACGATCTGGACTTGCGATCTGTCGCACGACTACGTGAGCATCAACGCCGACTATCGTTCGTAACCAGGTTTATTGCGCGGCGTTTTGGCCGCTTACCTTACAGCCATGGACAAACTCGAAAAGTTTCTGACCCGGGCAGAAGCCGTACTCGTCCGCCTCGAAGCGATGCTTCCTCCCGCCGAACCGGAGATCGACTGGTCGGCGGCGGTCGCCTTTCGTTGGCGCAAGCGCCAGGGGCGCGGCTATCTGCAGCCCGTGCCCGCCATTTCGTCGATCACGCTCGGCGACCTGCAAAACATCGATCGCCAGAAAGGGTTGATCGAGCAGAACACGCTTCAGTTCGTGCGTAAGCAGCCGGCCAACAACGTGCTGCTGACGGGTGCGCGCGGCACGGGCAAGTCGTCGCTGATCAAGGCTTGCCTGAACGCCTATGCGAAAGACGGCCTGCGCCTGATCGAAGTGGATAAAGACGATCTGCACGATCTGGGCGACATCGTCGATCTGATCGCGCAGCGGCCTGAGCGCTTCGTGGTGTTCTGCGACGACCTGTCGTTCGAAGATGGCGAGTCGGGCTACAAGGCGCTGAAGGTCGCGCTCGACGGATCGATCGCTGCGCAGTCAGACAACGTGCTGATCTACGCAACGTCCAACCGCCGCCATCTGCTGCCCGAGTACATGAGCGACAACGAGACGTACAAGCACATGGCCGACGGCGAGATTCATCCGGGCGAACTGGTCGAAGAAAAGATCTCGCTGTCCGAGCGCTTCGGCCTGTGGGTCAGCTTCTATCCGTTCAAGCAGGACGACTACCTGTCGATCATCGGCCACTGGCTTCGCCATTTCGGCTGCGACGACGCGGAAGTCGAAGCGGCGCGCGGCGATGCGCTGGTGTGGGCGCTGGAGCGCGGTTCACGCTCCGGGCGCGTCGCGTGGCAATTCGCTCGCGACTGGTCAGGACGGAAGACCCCGGCATGAACGATGCGCAGAAGAACGTGGCTGGCCGCCCGGTGACTGAAGTCGCCGTCGGCGTGCTGATTCAGCCGGATGGACGCTATCTGCTGGCGCAGCGCCCGGCAGGCAAGCCGTACGAGGGGTACTGGGAGTTTCCGGGTGGCAAGCTGGAAGCGGGCGAGTCGGTCGAGGCCGCGCTAGCCCGCGAGCTGCACGAGGAACTGGGTATCGACGTCAAGACGAGCCATCTTTGGCACACGCTCGAACACGATTACCCGCACGCCTACGTGCGGCTGTTCTTCTGCAAGGTCACGCAGTGGTCCGGCGAACCGCACGGCCGCGAAGGCCAGGCATTTGTGTGGCAGGCGCTGCCGGCGGATGTCTCGCCACTGTTGCCGGCGACGATCCCCGTGCTGGAATGGCTCGCGGCTGAGAAAAACTAGGGAAATTATCGGCGGTTTTAAACGGCGCTGCGTGCGCAGCGCCGTCCTGCGCAACTGCAACACGCCGCGCATGCGGTGTGCGTCTGCAACCTGCAGTGCTCAATGCGGGGTGTAGTCCGCGCCAGGTGATTCATCAGACGGCGTTTCTTCCTCCGTGCCGCCTATCTTGTACTTCTCAGCGGCCCAGGCGCCGAGGTCGGTCTGCTTGCAGCGGTCAGAGCAGAACGGGCGGAAGCGGCTTTCTGGAGTCCAGCGGACATCCTTGCCGCAAGTGGGGCATTTGACGACGGTAGGCATACGGTCAGGCAGTCAATCGGAAACGGAACAAGTTACGAATATAGGGGCATTTTTCGCCGCTTTAAAGACGCGGCCCCGCGATTCAGTTCTACAGGGCAAGCGTTACAGGCTGCAAAGCGTGAGCTGGAACGGCACGTCGACATCCACCGCGCGCGGACGCAAATCGCCGTCCTGCACCGTGAATCGCACCCAGAGCATGTACTTGTTAGCACTGGCCTCGGGGATCACCCGCAATTCCGGTGCCACCCGTACTTGCATCAATTGGTATGAACGACCTGACAGCATCTGCTGATAGCTGCCCTGCATCGCCATGACTTTGGACGCCTGACCCGATTCGCGCGCGAGGCGCAGCACGATTGTTGCCGCATCGCGCAACGGCAGCAGCGGCGTGACCCATTTGGCAATATCCTGCCGACGCTGATCTGGATGGATCTGCTGCCACGCGTAGTACGAAGGCAAATCGAACTTGCAAGTGCCGCCCGGGATGATCGCGCGGCTGCGGATGCTGGCAAGCCACTCGTTGTCCGCCAGATGCTGGCCGGTCTTACCCTGCATCTGTGAAAGCCCTGACAAGGTCTGCTCGATCTCCCCTAGCACTGCTTCCAGCGCGTTCTGCTCGATCCCCGGATTGCCCCGGAACGGCGCCAGAGTTTGCCGTTGGCGCTCGAGCTCCTTCATCAGATCGGACTTCAGATCCGCGCGACCTGCAACCTCTGAGATTTCGAACAACGTTGTCAGTGCGACGTGATGTTCCCTGGCGTCTTCCTGAGTCAGAAAGAACGTGAAGCGCTCGAACAGATCTTCGAGGCGCAATAGCGTCCGGATTCGCTCGTTGAAGGGATACTCGTAAAGGATCAAGCGGGCTCGCCTCGGGCGTGGTCGGTGACGGGAATGCAGAACATTCTAATGCCGTGGGACTACCCTAGCAATCACGCACTTTTTCAGCGCGCTTTCGCAACTTTTTTCACGTGTTTCAGGCGGTTTGGCGCGTGCTTTGCGTGCGTGCCGCTGCATGGCTGAGCAAACCACGCACGCTACAAGCCATGTTCAGCGTATTCTCACGCGCTCGCTAGGGACAGATAGACGCGATGCTGTGCATCGACCTGCGTCTTGAGTGCGTCGAGCGGCGCGTTGTCGTTGTCGTTGTCGATGACGTCGTCGGCTGCGACGAGGCGTGCTTCGCGTGTCGCCTGGCGGGCGATGATCGCCAGCACCTGTTCGCGGCTAAAGCCGTTGCGGCTCATCACGCGAGAGATTTGCGTCTCGACGCTGCAATCGACCGTCAGCACACGATTCACGCGAGTTTTCCAGCTACCTGACTCCACCAGCAACGGCACTACTACGATCACGTACGGCCCTTGCGCCTCGCGCTGCTCGCGTTCGGTCTCCGCACGAATCAATGGATGCGTGATGCCTTCGAGGCGTTTGCGCGCGCCGTCGTCGCTGAATACCAGCGTGCGCATGCGGGCGCGGTCGAGCGAACCATCTGCCGCCACGAACGAATCGCCGAACTCCGCGGCAATCTGCGGCATCGCAATGCCGTGCGGCGCCGTGATGCGGTGCGCAATCAGGTCCGTGTCGACCAGCGGCACGCCGTGCGCGGCGAACAGGTCAGCCACGGTCGATTTGCCGCTGCCGATGCCGCCGGTCAATCCCACAGCAAACATGCTTCAGCCTCCCAACGCCAGATAAAGCGGTGTGCCGAGAAATAGCGTAACAGCACCGCCCGCTGCAAGAAACGGCCCGAACGGTAGGGGTTCTTCGAAGCGCATGCGGCCGCGCCACGTCGCCGCGAGGCCGACCACCGCGCCAGCGACCGCCGCGATCAGCACGATCTGCGGTAGCGCCGCCCAGCCGAGCCACGCGCCGAGCGCCGCCAGCAGTTTGAAATCGCCATATCCCATCCCTTCGACGCCGCGCACCAGACGGAACAGCCAATGCACGACCCACAGCACCAGATAGCCGAAGATCGCGCCAAGCACGGCATCGTGGAGGTTCGCGAACATGCCGTTGAAGTTCACGATCAAGCCGGCCCACAGGAGCGGCAGCGTCATCGAGTCCGGCAGCAGGTGGGTGTCGATGTCGATCGCGCTCATTGCGAGCAACGCGGCGCACAGTCCGAAGGCGGCGAGTGCCATGCCGGTCGGCCCATACAGCGCGAGCGCCCCGGCCGCGAAGGCGGCGCTGGCGATTTCGAGCAGCGGGTAGCGCAGGCTTACGCGTGTCTTGCATGCGGAGCAGCGCCCGCGCAACAGCAGATAGCTCAGCACCGGCAGGTTCTCCCACGCGCTGAGCACATGGCCGCAATGAGGGCACGCACTGCGTGGCACCCACAGGTTGTAGCGGGCGGGCAAGCCGTCGTCTTCGAGCGCTTGTTCGGTGGCCTCGCTGACTTCCTCGCGCCACGCACGCTCCAGCATGATCGGCACCCGATGCACGACCACGTTCAGGAAACTGCCGATCACCAGACCGAACACGATCGCGAATGCGATCTGCAGGCCGTTGGGCAAGCTGCCGAACGCCAGGCCGAGACTGGTTGTGACGTGGCCGGACAGCAGGCCCGAAAACAGGCTGGAAGAAGTATCTGACACGGGCGGAAGGGTAGCCTGCATATAAAGGGTGGGATTCGGCTGCGATGCTACACCACGTTGCCGAGTTGAATAATGGGAAGATACATCGCGATCACCAGGCCGCCGACCAGCGTGCCCAGCACGATGATGACAAGCGGTTCGCACAGGCTCGAGAGCGTGCCGATCTTTTCGTCTACCTGACGATCGGCGAGCGACGCCACATCGATCAGCATCCTGTCGAGCGCCCCGGACTCCTCGGCAACCGCAACCGGCTGCACTACCTCCGGTGGAAAGCAGTGCGCCGCGCGCATCGCGGCGGCGAGCCGTTCGCCGCGCCGCAGCCGGGCGGCGATCTCCACCGTGGCGCGATCGAAGAAAGCGTTGCCGGTGGCGTGAGTCAGTGAATCGAACGCATCCGCGAGCGGTGTGCCGGCCGACAGCAAGGTACCGAGTGCGCGGCTCCAGCGCGCCGCGCACAACGTGCGCAGCAACGAACCGGCGACCGGCATTGTCAGCGATAAGCGGGCGAACCGAATGCGCGCAGCTTCGGAACGTCGCAGCAGAAACGTCATAGCCGAGCCCGCGGCGAAAACCGTGACGACCAGAGGAATGCTCCAGCGCGCGGCACCCGCTGACAAGGCCAGCACGAACTGCGTGGGCGCGGGTAGTTTCGCGCCGAAGCCGTCGAAGATTTGCTTGAAAGTCGGCACGACCCAAACCAGCAACGCGGCGGTTATTGCGATCGCAAGCAACAGGATTGCGACCGGATAGGTGAGCGCCGCGCGCACCTTGGCACGCTGCGCGGCGGCGCGTTCGCGGTCGTCCGCGATCCGGGCGAGGACGGCGGGCAGCGCGCCGGCTGCTTCGCCGACTTCGACAAGTTGACAGTACAGCGCGTTGAACTGAGCAGGGTGCCGTTGCAATGCTGCGGAGAAGCGCAGGCCACCGGTGATGTCGCGTGCCAGCGCGCCGACGATCCGCTGCATACCTTGGCCGCGCGAACCATCCGCTTGCGCCAGCAGTTCCAGCGAAGGCGCGAGTGGCAAGCCTGCGCGCAGCAGACTGGCGAGCTGCCGGGTGAACACCGTGACGTCGGTGGTGCGGGTTTGAGGGCGTGGCGCGTGCCCGCGTGCCGCGAGTTCGACGATAAACAGCTTTTCGCGTTTGAGTATGGCTCGTGCGGTGCTGACGTCCGGCGCAATGAGCGCACCGGTTTTCTGTACGCCGTCGGCATCGACGCCGCGCCATCTGAAGCGCATCTCGGGCGCTGGGGGTGGGTGAGTCGTCGCTGCGTTCATGTGACCTCGGTGGCGGCCAGCGCTTCGGTCAGGCTCGTCGTGCCGTCGCGTACACGCGCCAGGGCTGCGTCGCGCAAGGTGGCGACCTGTTCACTTTGCGCGAGCCGGGCCAGCTCATGGGTGCCTGCGCGTGCCACGATCAACTCGCGCATCGCATCGGAGCCCGGCATCACCTGGTGAACTCCGACGCGGCCGCGGTAGCCGATGCCGTGGCAGGCTTCGCATCCGGTGGCGGCGAATGGTTGCCAGCCGTCGAGACGATCGTCGGCGAAGCCCGCTGCTCGCAGCGCCGCTGCCGATTGCGGCGCCGGTGCGCGGCATGCAACGCAGAGTCGCCGCACCAGCCGCTGTGCCGTCACCATCCTTAGCGCGGCGGCCAGGTTGTAAGGCTCGACGCCGATGTCGATCAGGCGCGCGACAGCAGCAGGTGCGTCGTTCGTATGCAAGGTGGACAGCACCAGGTGACCGGTTTGCGCTGCCTTCACGGCAACATCGGCGGTCTCGTCGTCACGGATTTCGCCGACCATGATCACATCGGGATCCTGACGGAGGAACGCACGCAGCGCAACCGCGAATGTCAGGCCAGCCTTTTCGCGCACGCTCACCTGATTGATACCCGCCAGTTGAATCTCCGCCGGATCCTCTACCGAGCACAGATTGCGTGCCTCGTCGTTGAGCATGTGCAGGAAGCAATACAGCGACAGTGTCTTGCCGCTGCCGGTGGGCCCAGTGACCAGCACGAGGCCGTGCGGCGCGCGAATGGCGGCATCGACCGCTTCACGTTGCTGTGGATCGAGGCCGAGCGAGTCGAGCGAAAGATTGGTGGGCAACGCGTCGAGCCTGCGCAACACCAGCTTTTCGCCGAACAACGTAGGCAGCGAGTTGACACGATAGTCTTCGACGCGACCGGGCGACGTGGCAATACGCAGCCGTCCGTCCTGCGGTACGCGCCGCTCGGCGATATCCATGCGCGCCAGCACCTTCACGCGCGTGATGAACGCATCGCGCAGATGCGCAGGGGGCTGAGGGATTTCATGCAGTACGCCGTCGATACGCAAACGCACGCGCCAGCCGTGCTCCGCCGGCTCGATGTGCAGGTCCGACGCATTGCGGCGGGTTGCCTCCTGCAAGGTGTCGGTCAATAGGCGTACGGCAGGCGCGTTGTCGGAATCGGGGAGACTCGAGTTGAGGTTGGAGCTGGCACTGGTGTCGGCCGCAAAGGCGTTATGTCTGGGTTTCGCTGGACTTTCGCTATCAACGGCGACAGGCCGCAACGACGCCGCGCGTTGAAAAGAATCTTGCATGAGAGACCGGTGATGAGCCGCCTGTAGAACACGACGACTCCATCATCCGGTAACGCCGCAGGCACCACCATTCAGCCAATCGGCTAATGGCGCGTTTCGAGCCGATGTGCGACGCTGCGCAGCGTGTAGGCCTTAACCGCGCGCCGCCTTGACGGCTTTCGCGCCCGTGCGAGTGGGCGGTTTGAACAGCTTGACGGTGCGGATCGCCTGGTCGTCGCTGCGCATCACTTCGAGTTTCACCTCGCGGATCTGCACGCAAACGTCGCCGTCCGGAATCTCTTCGAGAATCTCGAGGATCAGGCCGTTGAGCGTTTTCGGTCCGTCGGTCGGCAGCGTGAGATGCAGCCAGCGGTTCAGTTCGCGCAGCGGCATGCTGCCCGCCACGATACATTCGCCGTTCTCGTTCCATCCGCCGCGCGAATTGGCGCTACGCGGAATCGACGTAGTGAATTCGCCGATCAGCTCTTCGATGATGTCTTCCGGCGTAACCAGCCCTTGCAACTCGCCGTATTCGTTCACGACCAGCGCCGTGCGGTGACGGCTTTCCTGGAAGTACTGTAGTTGCTGGAATACCGGGGTGCCGCTCGGCACGAAATACGGCTCGGCCAGCAGTTCGCGCAGCGTCTCGCGCTCCAGTTCCTGGTTGTGCAGCGCAGCCAGTGTCTTGCGCACGTGGAGCACGCCGAGCACCCGGTCGATGTCGCCTTGATAGACGATCAGCTTGTTGTGATAACAGGTTTCCAACTGATGCAGGATCTGCTCGAACGGTGCGTCAAAGTCGAGCGCTTCGATGCGGCGGCGCGGGATCATCACGTCGTCGACGGAAATGTTTTCGAGGTCGAACAGGTTCAACAGAATGCTGCGGTGCTTGGTCGGCATGAAGCTGCCCGATTCGAGCACGATGGTGCGCAGCTCTTCGGTGGAGAGCCGCTGATCTTGCGCGCCTTTGGTATTGATATGCAGCACGCGCAGGATCGTGTTCGCGAACAGATTGACGAACCAGACGAGTGGCTTGCCGACGCGCATCATCGGCGCGATCAGCAGGCTGGCCGGCAGGGCGATCTTCTCGGGGAACGTCGCGCCGACGATCTTCGGCGTGATTTCCGCGAACACGATGATCAGGAACGCAACGATGCCGGTCGCGATCGACAGCACCACATTGTTATGGCCGAAGGTATGCAGCGCGATCGAGGTGGTGAGCACCGGGATGATCGTGTTGAACAGATTGTTGCCGATCAGGACCACGCTCAGCAGTTGGTCGGTGTGCGCGAGCAGGCCCTGAGTGGTCTTTGCGCCGAGCGCATTCTGGTTGGCAAGGTGTTTCAGGCGATGGCGGTTGATCGCCATCATCGCCGTTTCGGAAATCGAAAAGAAGCTGGAGCAGATAAGCAGCAGAAAGACGGCGCCGATCTGCGCCCATAAGGGAAGTTGTTCCACGCGTAGTGAAGGATAGGGGACGGGATGGAGAGAATATAGCAGAGGGGGCTGGGCGAGCCGCCTCCGCGGATGGTCTATGAAGACTGGGACAAATCGTATGTTGTGGCAAGGCGTCGGCGGGGCACAAAAAATCACGACCCAAAACAAAAAAACCGCCAAGCAAGCTGGGCGGTTTTTCGAGCCTTGAACTAACAAGGCAAATCTGGTCGGGGTGAGAGGATTCGAACCTCCGGCCTCTACGTCCCGAACGTAGCGCTCTACCAGGCTAAGCTACACCCCGATTTGGTACTGGACTCCTACGGTGTTTCAGTCTCTTTCAAGACTGTCTTGCCGTCGAGTAAGAACATAATTCTAGCAGGCTATCTTTGAAAATGGAATCCGGAAATGAAGAAATTGCTGCAGCTGCGGCCGTCGCTTCCTGCTTCGCGCACTCGAGCGTGTGATCCAGCGCGCCGGAACGCGTGATCGCCTCGAAAATGGTGTCGAAACGGTCCGTGCCGCCTTGCTCGATGGCTTCCCGCGCGAGCGCCGACTGCTCGGGCGTGCCGCGTTCGATCAGATAAATCAGCGGGAGCGTGGGTTTGCCTTCGCGCAGATCGTCGCCGGCGTTCTTGCCCATCGATTCAGCCGTGCCCGTGTAGTCGAGCCAGTCGTCCATGATCTGAAACGCGGTGCCGATGCGGCGGCCGAATTCCGCGGCGGCGGCTTCCGTCTTCGCGTCCGACCCTGCCAGCACCGCACCGAGTTGGGCGGCCGCCTCGAACAATTTGGCGGTTTTGTAGCGGATCACCTGCATGTAACGTGCTTCGTCCACGTCGGCGTCGTGCATGTTCAGCAACTGCAGCACTTCGCCCTCGGAGATGATGTTGGTCGCCTCTGACAGGATTTCCATCACGCGCATCTTGCCCACGCCGACCATCATCTGGAACGAGCGGGAGTAGAGAAAATCGCCGACCAGCACGCTCGCAGCGTTGCCGAACAGCGCATTGGCCGTCTGGCGGCCGCGCCGCAGGTCGGATTCGTCGACCA
Organism: Paraburkholderia madseniana; assembly: GCF_009690905.1. Taxonomy (GTDB): domain Bacteria; phylum Pseudomonadota; class Gammaproteobacteria; order Burkholderiales; family Burkholderiaceae; genus Paraburkholderia; species Paraburkholderia madseniana. The sequence continues at coordinate 152,645 of NZ_VOSW01000002.1, read as the reverse complement.
CGTCGTCGTGCAGCAGCGTGGCCGTGTGGATGAATTCCACCACCGCGGCGAGTTCGTGCCGGTGCCCGGTGGTTTCGCCGAGCGCGCCCGCCACCAGCAGCAGTAGCGCGGGCCGCAGCCGTTTGCCCCCGGCGCTGATGATGTACTCGGAGATCTGATTGATCAGCATCACGTCGGACGCCAGACGGTGCCGTATGACGCGATTGACCTGCTGCATGTCTTCGGCGATCGGAGCGAGCAGGCTGGCGGCGTTGGAGGAGGGGGTGGCAGTCGACGACATGATGGCTGAATTGGGTAGTGCCGCGAATTATAAGGCGAATCGCGACAGTTCCGGGTCGCAGGCTGCGGCACGGCGCGACGGAGGCAACGGCCAGGCCGTGTGCCGGGGCTGGACGGCAAGTCGCCGGGCGGTGCGCGCGGCGACTCTCAATGAGTTTTGACCGAGCAGCTAACTCTATGTATAATCACGGGTTTCCGCGCGCGGTGCGTGGGAAAAATGAACACAGAGTGAGGTTCTCAATGTACGCGGTCATAAAAACCGGTGGCAAGCAGTATAAAGTTGCCGTCGGCGAAAAACTTAAAGTAGAACAGATACCGGCAGACATTGACGCTGAAATCACGCTCGACCAGGTTCTCGCAGTGGGCGAAGGCGAATCGATTAAGTTCGGTACGCCGCTGGTCAGTGGGGCTTCCGTCAAGGCTACCGTCGTGTCGCAAGGTCGTCACGCAAAAGTGACCATCTTCAAGATGCGTCGCCGGAAGCACTACCAGAAGCATGGCGGCCACCGCCAGAACTATACCGAACTGCGCATCGACGCGATCAACGCGTAAGCGCAACGGTTAAGGAGCAAATCAAATGGCACACAAAAAGGCAGGCGGATCATCCCGCAACGGCCGCGACTCTGAATCGAAGCGTCTCGGCGTCAAGGTTTACGGCGGTCAGGCCATCAACGCTGGCGGCATCATCGTTCGCCAACGTGGCACGCGCATGCACCCGGGCGAAAACGTCGGTATCGGCAAGGATCACACCTTGTTCGCGCTGACGGACGGCCACGTCAATTTTTCGACGAAGGGCGCAGCGAAGAAGCACATGGTCAACGTCGTCCCGGCAGCAGTCTGAGTTTAATCAGGCACGGGCTTCAGGACCGGAAAAAGGCCCCGCGAAGTTCGCGGGGCTTTTTTTATTGCAGCGCTTTTTGTCCGAAGAATTGGCGGATTGCACGGCCAAATCGGCGCGGTTAGCCGATCGGCCGATTGCCCACCGCACGGCGGGCGCGGCAAAATAGCAGCATCTGAAAGCATCAACCCAGCAGCACCATCTAGCAGCACACCACGGGACGGAGTTACGCATGAAGTTCATTGACGAAGCGAGGATTGAAGTCATCGCCGGCGACGGAGGGGATGGCAGCGCGTCGATGCGCCGCGAGAAATTCGTTCCGTTCGGCGGCCCGGATGGCGGCGACGGCGGCCGGGGCGGCAGCGTGATCGCGGTTGCAGACCGCAACATCAACACGCTGATCGACTACCGCTACGCGAAAAAACATTTGGCGCGCAACGGCGAAAACGGCCGCGGCGCGGACTGCTACGGCAAGGGCGGCGACGACATCACGCTGCGCATGCCGGTCGGCACGACTATCACCGATATGGAAACCGGCGAGCTGATCGCCGATTTGACCGAGCACAACCAGAGCGTGCAAATCGCGCAGGGCGGTGCGGGCGGTCTCGGTAACCTGCATTTCAAATCCAGTACGAACCGCGCGCCGCGTCAGAAAACCGACGGCAAGCCCGGCGAGCGCCGTATGGTGCGCCTCGAATTGAAGGTGCTGGCCGACGTCGGTCTGCTCGGAATGCCGAACGCCGGCAAGTCGACCTTCATCTCGTCGGTGTCGAACGCGCGGCCGAAGATCGCGGACTATCCGTTCACGACGCTCGCGCCGAATCTCGGCGTGGTACGTGTTGGGCCGAGCCGCAGCTTCGTAATTGCCGACATTCCTGGCCTGATCGAAGGCGCGGCGGAAGGCGCCGGCCTGGGTCACCAGTTCCTGCGTCACCTGCAGCGCACCGGCTTGCTGTTGCATATCGTCGACCTCGCGCCGTTCGACGAAGCCGTCGATCCCGTCGCGGAAGCCAAGGCGATCGTCAACGAGCTGCGCAAGTACGACGAGCTGCTCTATGAGAAGCCCCGCTGGCTGGTGCTCAACAAGCTCGACATGGTGCCCGAAGACGAGCGCGAAGCGCGCGTGTCGGCCTTCCTTGAAGGCTACGGTTGGGAGGGCCCGGTGTTCGAAATCTCTGCGCTGACCGGTCAGGGTTGCGAAAGTCTTTGCTACGCGGTGTATGACCACATCGCCGCGCATTCGGACGCGCAGCGCGCGGCGGAAGCCGAAGATCTCGCTGCTGACGTGCGTTTCCGCGCAAAGCCGGAAGCACCGGCCGCTGCGTCGGACGACTCGAGCGTCGACCCGCAGCAGTAATAACAAGCCTGAGCGCCGGCGCCTGCACGGGCTGCCGGCATGCATCACGCGTCATCTTGGGAGACCGCGCACAATGCGTTCCGTCATCGCAGATTCACGGCGATTGGTAGTGAAAGTCGGCTCGAGCCTCGTTACGAATGACGGGCGCGGCCTCGATCATGCTGCAATCGGCCGCTGGGCCGCGCAGATTGCAGCACTGCGCGCGCAGGGCAAGGAAGTGGTGCTGGTCAGTTCGGGTGCTATTGCCGAAGGGATGCAGCGGCTCGGCTGGACCAAGCGGCCACGCGAAATCGACGAATTGCAGGCGGCCGCGGCTGTCGGTCAAATGGGTCTCGCGCAAGTCTACGAAAGCCGCTTCGCCGAGCATTCGATCCAGACTGCGCAGATTCTGCTGACCCACGCCGATCTGGCCGACCGCGAACGCTATCTGAACGCGCGTTCCACGTTGCTGACCCTGCTGCGTCTGGGCGTCGTGCCGATCATCAACGAGAACGACACGGTCGTTACCGACGAAATCAAGTTCGGCGACAACGACACGCTAGGCGCCTTGGTCGCCAATCTGATCGAAGGCGATGCGCTCATTATCCTCACCGATCAGCAGGGGCTTTTCACCGCAGACCCGCGCAAGGATCCGAACGCGACGCTCGTTCAGCAGGCGGATGCCGGTGCGCCGGAGCTCGAAGCAATGGCGGGCGGCGCGGGTTCGAGCTTGGGCCGAGGCGGCATGCTGACCAAGATTCTCGCGGCCAAACGCGCGGCGCACAGCGGCGCCAATACGGTAATCGCGAGCGGGCGTGAAGCAGACGTGTTGTCACGGCTTGCCTCGGGTGAGGCGATCGGCACACAGTTGATCGCGCGCACTGCACGCATGGCGGCGCGCAAGCAATGGATGGCCGATCATCTGCAGGTGCGCGGCCACGTGGTGATCGACGACGGCGCAGTCGAAAAGCTGACCGAAGGCGGCAAGAGTTTGCTGCCGATCGGCATCGTCGGTGTGCAGGGCGCGTTTGCGCGCGGCGAAGTGATCGCTTGCCTGAGCGCGGCAGGGCGTGAAGTAGCGCGCGGCCTGACGAACTACAGCAGCGCGGAAACCAAGCTGATCCAGCGGCGTCCGAGCGGCGACATTGAATCGGTGCTCGGCTATATGCTGGAGCCTGAGGTGATTCACCGCGACAACCTTGTGCTGGTCTGACTCCCGAGCACGGTTCGCACGACAGAAAAAAAGCCGTTCCGGCGTGAGCTGGAACGGCTTTTTCACATTCGCGGCGGCTTCCACATTCGAAGAAGGACGCTCGCGAAAACGGCCTTAGTGAATCAACGAGGTCTGCGTGCGCTTGTAGCGGATGTTCTCGACAATTTGCTTGGCGTTGCCCGTGGGCATCTTGTTCGCACACAGGTAATCCTGATACAGCGCAGCCTGATAGGCGTTCAGCGCGCCATTCTCAATGCGCCTGAAGTCGTTGGCGACGGTTTGATCCCAGCCGTCGTGATCGGCGTTCAGCCCCGCGTACTGGCGCCATTCATACGTATCGCAGCGAATCCCTTCGTAGTTCACGTTGCGCGCGCCGCTCGGGCTCGTTACGACGACGGTGTAGCGCACCACGCCGTCGGTCCCGACGGTAAGCGAATTTCTATCGATCGCGAAATGCAGCGGCGTATTGCCCGAAACCTCGAAGGGCAGAAGATTCGAGTCTTGCGGCAGCGGCGGCAAGGCGTCCACCTTGTTTTCAACCCAGGTGCTCGGCCGGTCCAACAGGTAGGCAAACTCGCTGTCGTCTTTATTGGTAGGTTTGCCGGCGCTCGAACATCCAGCCAGCAGGGCGCCGGTGGCGACGCACGCCACGACGAGAGCAAGTGCTTTCAATATGGTTTCCTCGAAACACTGGTGCGGCTCATTGAGCCGCACCAGCAGAAGCGGCGTGGACAGCCGCACAGAATTGTTAATTGCGCACGCCAGGGCGGAACAGCGAGCCGGCGGTTTCGCGCTCCGATTCGTCTTCGTGTTCCGACGCGGAGCCAACTTCGGCAACCGACCCGGAGCCCGGACCGCAATCAGACGCGAACGTCGTGTGAATCGACGTTTCGATGCTGACTGTGGTCACCGAGGTGGTGACCGTCATCATCGTCGAATCCGGCGGACTTTCCATCGACGACGCTATCCGGGGATAACGCGGCCCATGGTGCCCGCCAGGTTTTTCCGCACGCGGCGCAGCCCGGCGCATGAAACGGGATAGCTCCGTCAGCGCCAACTGATACACATCCCGCTTGAACTCGATCACACAGTCGAGCGGCACCCAGTACTCGTTCCAGCGCCACGCATCGAACTCAGGGTGGTCGGTGGCGCGCAAGCAAATGTCGCAATCGCGTCCAACCATCCGGAGCAAGAACCAGATTTGTTTCTGGCCGCGGTAATGACCGCGTACTTCGCGCTTGATGAACTTGTCAGGCACCTCGTAACGCAACCAGTCGCGCGTGCGACCGATCACCTTGACGTGCTCAGGAAGCAGCCCGGTTTCTTCGTGTAACTCCCGATACATCGCTTGCACGGGGGTCTCTCCGTACTTGATGCCCCCTTGGGGAAACTGCCAGGAATGTTCACGGAGCCGTTTGCCCCAAAACACCTCGTTGTGCGCGTTCAAGAGGATGATGCCGACGTTCGGGCGAAAGCCTTCACGATCCAGCATACAACCACCTTCGAATCCTTTAAAATTGCTTTGATTATAAACAGATAACGGACCCGACGCACCGATTCGCACCAGATTGGAACGATTCGCCGCAAAAGGCCCGCGTTTGCGGTAGCCTGTCAGTCTTTCCGTGCCTTATCCCTTGCTGCAAAGGCTTTGCGCGGCGGCTTCGGCGCCGCGATCGGGCCGGTTTTGCCGGGGTTTTGCCTGGTATACGCGGACCATTTGCCGGGTCTGAGCCGGATTCCTGGACAGACTTTGGCCGGGTATGTGGCAAGTCCGTGCCGGCGCGAGGCCGGGTCTGTGTCGGTTTCCCCACCGTTTTCACCTTTCGGGCGGTCCCTCCGGAGCCGCCGCTTTTGGAAAATCTGAATGAAAGCTTCCCGTTTCTTTATCGGCACACTGAAAGAAGCGCCCGCCGACGCCGAGATCGTCAGCCACAAGCTCATGGTACGCGCCGGCATGATCCGCCGCGTTGCCGGTGGCATCTATAACTACCTGCCCATCGGCCTGCGTTCGATCCGCAAGGTGGAAGCCATCGTGCGCGAAGAAATGAACCGGGCAGGCGCGATCGAACTGTTGATGCCTTCGGTGCAGCCGGCTGAACTGTGGCAGGAATCGGGCCGTTGGGAAAAGTACGGCCCCGAACTGCTGCGCTTCAAGGATCGCAAGCAATCCGATTTTGTGCTCGGACCGACCCACGAAGAAGTGGTCACGGATATCGCGCGCGGCCAGATCAAGAGCTACCGCCAGTTGCCCGTGAACTTCTATCAGATCCAGACGAAGTTTCGCGACGAGATCCGTCCGCGTTTCGGCGTGATGCGTGGCCGCGAGTTCATCATGAAAGACGCGTACTCGTTCGACAAGGACGCGGAAGGCCTGCGCGAGTCGTATCGCAAGATGTACGACGCGTACGTGCGTATCTTCACACGCCTCGGCCTGGATTTCCGCGCAGTGGCAGCGGACAACGGTTCGATCGGCGGCAGCGGCTCACACGAATTCCACGTGATCGCCGACACCGGGGAAGACGCGATCGCGTATTGCCCGACCTCGGAGTTCGCTGCGAACGTTGAGGCGGCCGAAGCGTTGCCGCTGTACGCGGAACGCGCAGCGCCGACCGAAGAGATGAAGAAGACCGCGACGCCGGGCAAAGCAAAGTGCGAGGCCGTGGCCGAGCTGCTGAACATCCCGCTCGAGCGCACCATCAAGTCGATCATTCTCGCCACGGAAAACGAAGGCGCCGAACCGACCATCTGGTTGCTGATGCTGCGCGGCGATCACGAGCTGAACGAGATCAAGGCAAGCAAGCTGCCGGGTCTGGCGGACTTCCGCATGGCGACCGAAGCCGAGATCATCGAGACCTTCGGCACGCCGCCGGGTTATCTCGGCCCGATCAACACGAAGAAGCCGATCAAAGTCGTCGCGGATCGCACAGTCGCGAACATGAGCGACTTCGTGGTGGGTACGAACGAAGTGGATTACCACACCACCGGCGTGAACTGGGGCCGCGATCTGCCGGAGCCGGTCATCGCCGATATCCGCAATGTGAAGAAGGGGGATCCGTCGCCGGACGGCAAGGGCGTGATCGACATCTGCCGTGGCATCGAAGTCGGCCACGTGTTCCAGCTCGGCAAGAAATACTCGGAAGCGATGAACGCGACCTGTCTCGACGAGAACGGCAAGCCGCAGCCGATGGAAATGGGCTGCTACGGCATCGGCATCACGCGTATTCTGGGCGCGGCGATCGAACAGAATTTCGACGACAAGGGCATCATCTGGCCGGAGTCGATCGCACCGTTCGAGGTCGTGCTGTGCCCGATGGGTTACGACCGCAGCGAAGCCGTGCGTGAGCAGGCCGACAAGCTGTACGCGGAACTGGTCGAAGCCGGTGTCGACGTGATCCTCGACGATCGCGGCGAACGTCCGGGCGTGATGTTCGCCGACTGGGAGCTGATCGGCGTGCCGCATCGTCTGGTGATCGGCGATCGTGGTCTCAAGGACGGCAAGCTCGAGTATCAAGGCCGCCGCGACGCTGAAGCGACGCTGCTGCCGGTCGAAGACGCCGCCCAAACGGTGATCGGCAAGGTTCGCGCAGCATTGGCGCAATAAGCGGAGCGGACGGTGGAGTACACCTTCGTATCCGCGACCGTCCTGCTGATTCTGATCACCGATCCGCTCGGCAATATTCCGCTCTTTATCAGTTGTCTGCGCAGCGTATCGCCTAAGCGGCGCACGATCGTCATTCTCCGCGAGGTGGCGATCGCCTTCGCGATCCTGCTGGTCTTCATGGTGGTCGGCGACCGCTTCCTGCGCATGATGAGTCTGACCGACCAGTCTTTGCGCATCGGTGGCGGGATTGTGCTGTTTCTGATTGCGCTCAGGATGGTGTTTCCGCATCCTGACGGTCCGTTCGGCGGTGACACGCGCGGCGGCGAGCCGCTCATCGTGCCTCTTGCCATTCCGGCACTGGCTGGCCCGTCGGCGCTGGCGACGGTGATGTTGTTGACGTCGCAGGCGCCCGGCAAGATGTTCGAGTGGATCGGTGCGCTGACCGTCACAATGATCGTCTGCGCGATCGTGCTGATGCTGGCGGAGCGCATTCAGGCGTGGCTCGGCGAGCGCGCGATGATGGCCTTTGAGCGGCTAATGGGATTGGTGCTGGTGGCGATCTCAGTCGAAATGATGCTCGGCGGTATCCGCTCTTTTGTGCATCAACTTTGAGTGAGATCGGGTATGGGGTTCAGCGCGGTAGCGCAGCAGTGCTATCACCTGCCTGATAAACAAAAAGCGGCCAGTGGGCCGCTTTTTTTACGCCGGTGCGCGCCGTAAATGGCGCCGCCAAACCAACCTGGCTTTAAGTTAAGCCCCTTCGGTCAACGCCCGAATAGTCGGCAGGTTGCGCCAGTAGCCTTTCGCATCCATCCCGCAACCGAACACGTAACGGTCCGGCACTTCGAAACCACAGTAATCCGGGCGCAGCGGCTTGGCCTTCGGAATGATCTTCTCGCACAGCACCGCGCTCAGGAAGCGCTTCGCGCCCATCGCGAGGATGCGATCGCGGATCGCGGCCATCGTCTCGCCTTCGTCGAGGATGTCGTCGAGCACCAGCACGACGCGATCCTTCACCGACTCAGCCGGCGCCACGCGCCACTGCATCTCATTGCCACCCTTGGTGGTGTTGCGATAGCGGGTCAGGTGGATGTAGTCGAACTCGAGCGGGAAATCGAGGTGCGGCAGCAACATGCCGGTGAACACCGCCGCGCCGCCCATCACCGACAGCACGAGCGGGAAGTCCTCGCTCATCTCGTTGCGGATGGCGGCAGCCATGCCGCTGATCGACGCGTTGACGTCGTCGGCCGAAACGATTTCTTCGGAGTGGCTAAAAATATGGAGAGCTTCTTCGCGGTTCATGACGTCTGACGGGCGGTAACTGTATACATAGTGTGGGTGAGAACGACGGCGTGCGGTACAGAATAAACCCGCACAAATCCGGAGTCAGCCGCGCGTGCCGTTGTTTACGCACGGAAGCACGCGCGCCGCCGTCTTGCTAAAGCTTAGCGCATGCCGGGCATCATGCCCTTCATGCCGCGCATCATCTTTTGCAGATTGCCGCCCTTCAGCTTTTTCATCATCGTGCGCATCTGGTCGTACTGATTCAGCATGCGGTTGACTTCCTGCACCTGCACGCCCGCGCCGGCGGCAATGCGGCGCTTGCGGGTGGCCTTGATCAGATCGGGCTTGGCGCGCTCCAGCGGTGTCATCGAATTGATGATGCCTTCCATGCGGCGCATCTGCGATTCGGCCATGCCCATATTGGCGCCGGCAGCGGCCTGCTGGAACTGCGCGGGCAGCTTGTCCATCAGCGACGACAGGCCGCCCATGCTCTTCATCTGCGTAAGCTGCGTGCGGAAATCGTTGAGGTCGAAGTCGCCGCCTTTCTTGACCTTGTCGGCGAGCTTCTGCGCGGCCTGAACGTCCACACCGCGTTGTGCTTCTTCGACGAGGGCGAGAATGTCGCCCATGCCGAGAATCCGGTTCGCCATGCGATCCGGGTAGAAAATTTCGAGGCCATCGAGCTTTTCGGCGACGCCGACGAACTTGATCGGCTTGCCCGTCACGTGGCGCACGGAGAGCGCCGCGCCACCGCGTGAATCGCCGTCGAGCTTGGTGAGGACGACGCCGGTGAGCGGCAATGCGTCGCTAAAGGCCTTCGCGGTGTTGACCGCGTCCTGGCCGAGCATCGCGTCGACGACGAACAGCGTTTCCGCCGGTTTCAGCGTGCTGTGCAGCGCGGTGATTTCGGCCATCATCGCTTCGTCGATACCCAGACGGCCGGCCGTGTCGACCAGCAGCACGTCGTGGTAGTGGCGCTTGGCCCAATCCACCGCGGCGATCGCGATATCCACTGGCTTCTGATCCGGTTCCGACGGGAAGAAGTCCGCGCCGACCTGCTCGGTCACCGTCTTCAACTGCGCAATAGCAGCCGGGCGGTAGACGTCGCACGAAACGGTGAGGACCTTCTTCTTGTACTTTTCGCGCAGGAGCTTGGCGAGCTTGCCGACCGTGGTCGTTTTGCCGGCGCCTTGCAGACCCGCCATCAGGATGACGGCCGGCGGCGTGACGGCGAGGTTCAGCTCGACAGCCTTGCCTTCATAGTCGCCGCCGATGATCGCGGTCAGCTCGCGCTGCACCACGCCGACCAGCGCCTGACCCGGGGACAGGCTGCTGATCACCTCCTCGCCGAGCGCTTTTTCCTTCACCTTGGCGATGAACTCGCGCACGACGGGCAGCGCCACGTCCGCTTCGAGGAGCGCGAGGCGCACTTCACGCAGCATTTCCTGGGTGTTCGCCTCGGTGAGCCGGGCTTCGCCGCGCAGCGTCTTGACGACGCGCGCCATCCGTTGAGTCAGATTGTCGAGCATGGGGAGCGATGAACTGTGCGGCCGGAGCGGGGCGCGATGAGGGAGACGTCGCGGAGCAGGGGCCTAGTGTAAACTTCGAATATGGATATTGTACTGTATGCCCTCACTGCGCTCCTCTACGGCGGTCTAGCCGTGGCCGGCTGGCGCTCGCACCGGCACGCCGCCTTGCGCCCCATGCTCGAGAGCGTGCCGCCGGTGCCCGTCTCCGCGGGCATCCCGGCCTCATCGGCCGCTTCGGGCATGAGCACCTCGGGCCGCGCGCTGCTGTTTGTCGCGCTGCTTGCCCACGGCGTGCTGCTGCACACCACCATCTTTCCCCAAAACGCGATGGTGTTCGGTTTCGCGTTCGCGCTGTCGGCGATGTTCTGGCTCGGCGCCGGCATCTACTGGATCGAGAGCTTTTTCTTTCCACTCGACGGCTTGCGCCTGCTGGTGTTGCCGCTTGCCTGCGTCGCTTCTTTATTGCCGCTGGCGTTCAATGGCGTGCGCGTGCTGCCGTATTCAGCCGCGCCGATGTTCAAGCTGCATTTTCTGATCGCCAATATCGCGTACGGCTTGTTCGCGATCGCGGCGCTGCACGCGGTTCTGATGCTGCTGGTCGAGCGGCGTCTGCATGCCATGCGCGGCGGCATGTCGCAACGCAATACGGCTGCGGCGGGCAACGGCTGGCTGTCGAGCTGGCTCGACACCTTGCCGCCGCTGCTGACACTTGAAAAGCTGCTGTTCCGTCTGATCGGCGCCGGCTTCGTGCTGCTCACGCTGACGCTGGTATCGGGCATCCTGTTCAGCGAGCAACTGGTCGACCGCGCCTTGCGGCTCGATCACAAGACCGTCTTCGCGATTCTTTCCTGGGTGATGTTCGGCGCGCTGCTGACTGCGCGCAAGGTTTCCGGCTGGCGCGGCCGTGCGGCATTGCGCTGGGTGCTGGCGTCGTTCGTCGCGCTGTTGCTGGCGTACGTCGGCAGCCGTTTCGTATTCGAGGTGCTGTTGCACCGTGCTGTAGTGTGAGTGTCCTGCTATGCGACAAATTTTTCTGCTGATCCTGTTGTTCATCGTTGGCCAGTGGCTGGTCAAGGCGCTGCGTCGCCATGACGCGCAAGCGTCGCAACGCACCGGCGCCGGTGCGAATGGCGCCGCGGGTGCCGGCGGTGCAAGAGGCCAGAGCGGTCCGAATGGCGGCGCGCGTGGACCCAATGCGCCGCAAGCGCAGCCCCAGCTCGCCGAGCCGATGATCCGTTGCGCCGAGTGCGGCGTGCACGCGCCGAAGAGCGACTCCGTGGTGGTGGCGGGGCAGCCTTTCTGCAGCGCCGCGCACGCGCAGCGTCATGGCGCGCGTCCCTCGGGCCGCGACGCTCGATGAACGTCGCGTTCACCGTCGATGCCGACGGTTGGGTTGCCGCCGCACGCAAGCTGCCATCGCCGAATTTCGAAGCGCGGCCCGAAGGGGCCGTGCCGACGCTGATCGTCGTCCACAACATCAGCCTGCCGCCAGATGAGTTTGGCGGCACGGCGATCGCCGAACTGTTCCAGAACACACTCGACTGCGACGCTCACCCGTACTACGACACGCATCTGCGCGGCGTGCGGGTGTCGGCGCATTTCGTGATTCATCGCGACGGCGCGCTCGAGCAATTCGTGTCCTGCAACGAGCGGGCATGGCACGCCGGGCCGTCGAATTTTTTCGGCCGCGAGCGCTGCAACGATTTCTCGATCGGCATCGAGCTGGAGGGCAGTGATACGACTGCTTTCGAAGCGGCGCAATATCGCACGCTCGGTGCACTTGTGACGGCGCTCAAGGCCCGCTATCCGGTCGAAGGCCTCGCCGGTCACTCGGACATCGCCCCCGGCCGCAAGACCGATCCAGGGCCGCATTTCGAGTGGCAGCGTCTGCAGCGCGACGCCGCGTTAGCGGATCAGTACTTCCCCTATCTCAAGTTTTCCAAAACGCTGTAACGACCCTTCGCGCAACCTCGCGTGATGCGAGGAGAACAAGGCGCTGCCTTGTTCTCCGGGGAGTCGGCTTCGCGTCGCGCTATGCAAAAGTCAAGCCTTTGAAAGCAAATAAAACGATTTGACCTGTCTTGAAACTACACTATACTTGGTGCCAGAAATTCAGTTTCGCACTATATCTTGTGTCCGGTGTGTATAACTCTGTGCATAACTGAGTGCATAAGTCTGCGGCGTCCCGCTTCCCGAGCATGGCGCCGCAAGCATTCCGGGCAGCGAAAAATATTCCTGCGGCGTGGCCGGTCGAGAGAGCCGGCAGCGTCCAGAAGCATTCAGGAAAAGGGCATAGCAAGTGATCGCGACACACATGGTGAAGACCGTTATCAATTCGAATCAGGCTTCATCGCTGTCGCATCCCGCCACCCGGCTCAGCCGGCCTTTTTCCTGCACCCCATCGCTTGCGCACGCGGCGGCGCAGCGTTCGTTTTAATCCGCGGTTATCTCCGCAACATTTCCAAGACCAGGAGCTTTGCACATGCAAACCACCGACAACGCGACGACCCGGTACGAGGGTTCACCGGCTGGCCAGGCCTTCGGCCAGACACAAGGCGCCCAGGCGCTCGCGCCGCAAGTGACCTACGCCGACTACAAGGTGATCCGTCGTAACGGCAGCGTGGTGTCGTTCGAGCCGTCGAAAATCGCCATCGCCGTGACGAAGGCATTTCTGGCCGTCAACGGTGGTCAAGGCGCGGCGTCGGCTCGCGTGCGCGAACTGGTCGAGCAACTCACGCAGAATGTGGTGCGTGCGCTCGTGCGCAGCCGTCCGAACGGCGGCACGTTCCATATCGAAGACATCCAGGATCAGGTCGAACTCGCGCTGATGCGCGGCGGCGAACACAACGTCGCGCGTGCGTATGTGCTGTATCGCGAGAAGCGCACCCAGGCGCGCGGTCATGACGACCAGATCGTCGCCAGCACGCCGGGCCTGAACGTCACCGACAACGGCGTGACGCGTCCGCTCGACATGGCTGCGCTGCGCGGCATCATCGAACTGGCCTGCTCGAACCTGGGCGACGCCGTGAGCGCCGATCCGATCATCGCGGAAACGGTCAAGAATCTGTACGACGGCGTGCCGATGAGCCAGGTCTACGACTCGGCAATTCTGGCTGCCCGCACGATGATCGAAAAAGACCCGGCTTATAGCCAGGTCACCGCACGCATCCTGCTGCACACGATCCGCCGCGAGATCCTCGAAGAGGAAGTCACGCAAACGGAAATGGGCGAACGCTACGCCGAGTACTTCCCGCAATTCATCAAGCGCGGCGTGCAAGCCGAGCTGCTCGACGACAAGCTGCTGCAGTTCGACCTGAAGCGCCTCGGCGCCGCACTCGACAACAACCGCGACCTGCAGTTCGGCTACCTCGGTCTGCAAACGCTGTACGACCGCTACTTCCTGCATCACGACGGCGTGCGCATCGAAATGCCGCAGGCATTCTTTATGCGTGTGGCGATGGGTCTGTCGCTGAACGAGATCGACCGCGAAGCGCGCGCGATCGAGTTTTACAAGGTGCTGTCGAGCTTCGACTTCATGTCGTCCACGCCCACTTTGTTCAACTCGGGTACCCGCCGCTCGCAACTGTCGTCGTGCTACCTGACGACGGTCGACGACGACCTCGACGGCATCTACGAAGCGCTGAAGGAAAACGCGCTGCTGTCGAAATTCGCCGGCGGTCTGGGCAACGACTGGACGCGCGTGCGTGCTCTGGGTTCGCACATCAAGGGCACCAATGGCAAGTCGCAAGGCGTCGTGCCGTTCCTGAAGGTCGTCAACGACACGGCTGTCGCTGTGAACCAGGGCGGCAAGCGCAAGGGCGCGGTCTGCGCGTACCTGGAAACGTGGCACCTGGACATCGAAGAATTCCTCGAGCTGCGTAAGAACACCGGCGACGATCGTCGCCGCACCCACGACATGAACACGGCGAACTGGATTCCCGACCTGTTCATGAAGCGCGTGCACGAAGGCGGCGACTGGACGCTGTTCTCGCCGTCCACCTGCCCGGACCTGCACGACAAGTTCGGCGCCGAATTCGAAACGGCTTACACGGCTTACGAAGACAAGGTTGCGCGCGGCGAGATCAAGCTGTTCAAGAAGATCCCGGCGGCGCAACTGTGGCGCAAGATGCTGGGCATGCTGTTCGAAACCGGCCACCCGTGGATCACGTTCAAGGATCCGTGCAATGTGCGTTCGCCGCAACAGCACGTCGGTGTCGTCCACTCGTCGAACCTGTGCACGGAAATCACGCTGAACACCAGCGACGCCGAAATCGCCGTCTGCAACCTGGGCTCCGTGAACCTCGTCGCTCACCTGAAGGAACAGGCCGACGGCACCCTGGCGCTCGACCACGACAAGCTGAAGCGCACCGTCAGCGTCGCGATGCGCATGCTCGACAACGTGATCGACATCAATTACTACGCAGTCGCCAAGGCGCGTAACTCGAACCTGAAGCACCGTCCGGTCGGCATGGGCATCATGGGCTTCCAGGACTGCCTGCACCTGCTGCGCACGCCGTACGCGTCGCAAGAGGCGGTTGCGTTCGCCGATACGTCGATGGAAGCGGTCTGCTACTACGCTTACTACGCGTCGACGGAACTGGCGCAGGAACGCGGCCGTTACTCCAGCTACCGCGGCTCGCTGTGGGATCGCGGCATCCTGCCGCAAGACTCGGTGAAGCTGCTGGCCGAAGCGCGTGGCGGTTACGTTGAAGTCGATTCGAGCGAATCGATGGACTGGACCGAACTGCGTTCGCGCATCGCCACCTACGGCATGCGCAACTCGAACTGCGTCGCCATCGCACCGACGGCGACCATCTCGAACATCATCGGCGTGTCGGCCTGTATCGAACCGACGTTCCAGAACCTGTATGTGAAGTCGAATCTGTCGGGCGAATTCACGGTGGTCAACGACTACCTGGTGCGCGACCTGAAGGAACGCGGTCTGTGGGACGAAGTCATGGTCGCCGACCTGAAGTACTTCGACGGCACGCTGTCGCGCATCGACCGCATCCCGGCCGACCTGCGCGCGATCTACGCGACCGCGTTCGAACTCGACCCGGTGTGGCTGGTCGAGGCGGCTTCGCGTCGCCAGAAGTGGATCGACCAGGCCCAGTCGCTGAACATTTACATGGGCGGCGCGTCGGGCAAGAAGCTCGACGAGATCTACAAGCTCGCATGGGTACGCGGTCTGAAGACGACCTACTACCTCCGCACGATGGCGGCGACGCACGTCGAGAAGTCGACGGTGGCGCACGGCGCGCTGAACGCGGTGAGCTCGGGTGGCGGCGAAGGATCGGGCGGTGCGGGTGGTGTCGGCGGCGGCGCGGCCGGCGGCTTCGGCGCGAGCGGCGGTGCAGCTTCGGGCGGCATCCAGGTCGCGGCGGCAGCGCCGGCAGTTGCGGTCGAAGCAGCGCCGGAAGCAGATGGTCCGGTGTGCATGATGCGTCCGGGCGATCCTGGTTTCGACGAGTGCGAGGCTTGCCAGTAAGAAGCCTGGCAACTGCCGGGCAAGCACGAAGCAGGCGGAAGGATCGCCGCCTGGCTAAGGGTTGTAGGTAAAGACCCGAATGCAGCGATCAGCAAGCCTCATAGAAGTGATGCATAAGTGAAGTAGACGAGCGGCGCAGCGAAACGAAATCGACGTTGCGCCGCTCGTCGAAAAGCAGCGAAGCACGGCAAGCAACTGAAGTCGTGAAGCGGCAGGCGAACAGCAGGCAAGCGGTAAGCAAGTAGTAGATGAAGCAGACAGCAGTCGGCAGCACAGACGAAGCGCTCGACATGAAGCGCTCAGCAAACGCCCCGGTCGAAGCTCGATCGACACAGCCGGCCAGATGCATCGCTCGACATTGCATTGAACTTCACCTCGCCGGCACTGACGAACAGGCAACCACGGGACAGCCGGAACGTCAGCACGAGGCAGCAGGAAGCAATCGCAAAACGCTGCAAGCACGCTCCGCAATACAGATAGATAGAGCAGCGAAACGTCGCTTTAACACGTTGCTCTTCGAGCTCGCGAAGCACCTCGACGACACACGTTCAACACGCTTCACATGAGGCGACACACACAGTCTGTTGAACAAAGTGTTGTATGAACGTAGCAACGCGAATCGAAAACAGGATTTTTCATCAGCGAACTCTTTTATCGCTCGTGAAAAGATGGTACAAACCGTTCTAAATTGATGGTGACATTTATGCTCAACTGGGATGACGAGATCACTGCCGTAACTCCCTCGAGCGCTACGCAACAGAATGTGTTGCGCAACGCTGCGGGATCGGCTGTCGGTTCGCAAGTCGGAACGCGTTCCGCTCCTCACGCTCCCTCGGCTCAAGACATCTTCGCGAACGACATCGCAGTCGCTCCCGTCGCTCATGTGACCCACGCTGCTACCGGAACGGCTGCCGCCTCCGAAGCGCGAGTCAATGTCGCCGACAAACGCATCATCAACGGCCAGACCGACGTCAATCAGTTAGTGCCGTTCAAATACAAGTGGGCCTGGGAAAAGTATCTGGCTGGTTGCGCCAACCACTGGATGCCGCAAGAAGTGAACATGTCGCGCGACATCGCCCTCTGGAAAGACCCGAACGGGCTGACCGAAGACGAGCGCCGCATCGTCAAGCGCAACCTGGGCTTCTTCGTGACGGCAGATTCTCTGGCCGCCAACAACATCGTGCTGGGCACCTACCGCCACATCACGGCGCCCGAATGCCGCCAGTTCCTGCTGCGCCAGGCGTTCGAAGAGGCGATCCACACGCACGCTTACCAGTACATCGTCGAGTCCCTGGGTCTCGACGAAGGCGAAATCTTCAACGCGTATCACGAGGTTTCCTCGATCCGCGCGAAAGACGAATTCCTGATTCCGTTCATCCATACGCTGACCGACCCGGCCTTCAAGACCGGCACGCTCGAGGCAGACCAGACCCTGCTGCGCTCGCTGATCGTGTTCGCCTGTGTGATGGAGGGCCTGTTCTTCTACGTCGGCTTTACGCAAATCCTGGCGCTGGGCCGCCAGAACAAGATGACCGGCGCGGCGGAACAGTACCAATACATCCTGCGCGACGAGTCGATGCACTGCAATTTCGGCATCGACCTGATCAACCAGATCAAACTCGAAAACCCGCAACTCTGGACGGCTGAGTTCCGCGCGGAAATCCGCGAGATCTTCCAGCAAGCGGTCGAACTTGAATATCGTTACGCAGAAGATACGATGCCGCGCGGGGTGCTCGGCCTCAATGCGTCGATGTTCAAGAGCTATCTGCGTTTCATCTGCAACCGCCGTTGCCAGCAGATCGGTCTCGATCCGCTGTACCCGAACGAGGAAAACCCGTTCCCGTGGATGAGCGAGATGATCGACCTGAAGAAGGAACGCAACTTCTTCGAGACGCGAGTGATCGAATATCAGACTGGCGGCGCGCTGACCTGGGAGTGATCCGGGTTCGTGTCGCAGATGCATTCATTTTGGGGATGCCGGCAGGCTTCGGCCGCGGCAATTTAGTTAGGAGCAGAACCGCCTGATGCAAATTGTGCCCAGTGCGCCGCGTGCCTTCGCGGCCCACAAACATGACTGGCACTTTGCGAACCCTTCAGTGGGATGGGCAAACTTCCCCCCGGAAAAAGCCGCTGGCGTCGCCGCCAGCGGCCCGATCAAGCAATTGCCGGCGTTGAGATCCAGCGCCGACCAGATCTGGCGCGCGGTGCCCAAGGGCACGGCGCGCCTTACCGCATTCATTAGCGTAAGCGCGCAGCACCTGCGTACGCCGATGAATAGCCCGCTTCGTAGCGCGCGCCCTGAGAAGCGTCCGCGGGAAGCGGGTTTTGACGAAGGGTGTAGTTTGAACTGACTCTCATCTGAAAACCTGAAGGAGAAAATGATGGCAACTATCAAGAAAGCAGCAGCTAAGAAACCCGCAGCTAAGAAAGCTGCTCCGGCAAAGAAGGCTGCTCCGGCGAAAAAAGTCGCTGCTAAGAAAGTCGCAGTGAAGAAGGTTGCAGCGAAGAAGGCTGCTCCGGCGAAGAAAGTCGCTGCTAAGAAAGTCGCAGTGAAGAAGGTTGCAGCGAAGAAGGCACCGGCAAAGAAGGCGGCGCCGGCTAAGAAGGCAGCAGTGAAGAAGGTTGCAGCAAAGAAGGCAGCACCGGCGAAGAAGGCTGCAGCAAAGAAGGCGCCGGCTAAGAAGGCTGCTGCCAAGAAGGCTGCGCCTGCCAAGAAGGCTGCTGCCAAGAAAGCTGCGCCTGCTAAGAAGGCTGCCGCCAAGAAGGCTGCGCCTGCGAAAAAGGCTGCCGCTAAAAAGGCTGCGCCTGCCAAGAAGGCTGCCGCGAAGAAGGCCGCTGCTCCTGCCAAGAAGGCTGCCCCTGCGAAGAAGGCTGTCGCCAAGAAGGCTGCTCCTGCTCCCGCTGCGACTTCTGTCTCGAGCGCACCGGCGGCGACGGTGAAGACCGCGCTGAACCCGGCAGCGGCATGGCCGTTCCCGACGGGCAGCCGTCCGTAAGCGGTAGAAGTACTTCGACACGTCGTACTGTGTGTCGATGATCGAGTAGCGCTTGAAGCAACATCACCGAGCGCTACTCGGTCAGGGTCCCGTTGCCGGGTTTCTGGCGACGGGATTTTTTTTGCTCGGGCGAAGGCGCCGGTTTTGAGAAACGAGTGCAAAACCCGCAGGCGAAAAAAAAACGCATGCACAGAGGGCATGCGTTTGAGGTCGTCGCGGCGGCGCGTGAAGCGCGACCGCACGAGAGGGGAAACTTAGTGCGTGACGCGCGTGACGCCGCCGCTGGAAAGCAGACGGACGCGCTCGCCGGCGCGGAAGATTTCGCCGGTGGCGCTTTGGGTGATCGCGCGCATGTCGCCGTTATCGAGTCGCACGGTGATCTCGAGGCCGTCGTGCACCGCGACGCCGTTCTCGACTGCATTGCCTGCCACTGCGCCAGCCAGGCCGCCGATGATGCCCGTCACGATCGAGCCGCGACCGCCGCCGATCGCGCTGCCGGCCACCGCGCCCAACGCACCGCCGCCGATCGCACCCAGGCCGCTCGGCTGGCCGTTGTTCGAACTGATCTTCACGGCCCGAACGCTGTCGACCGTGCCCATGCGGACCGTCTCTTCGCGCTGTGCCTGCGACGCGGTGTAGACGTCGGCAGAACTGCTGTTGTACGCACACCCCGACATGGCCAGCGAACCGGCAATCAAGGCGGCCACTACCAGACGACTCGTTGTTCTCATTCCCTAACTCCAATAGCTTGCGGCATTACTGCAGGTCGTATCCGAACGCCTGCTTGAACCGTTCGTTGATCTCCGCCCGGTTGGGCGCGTAGTTTTGCGGGCCCTGGTGTTCGATCTTCAGCGCGCCCATCAGGCTCGCCAGACGCCCGGTGGTCGCCCAGCCCAGCTTGTTCTCGATGCCATACAGCAGGCCGCCGCGGAACGCGTCGCCACAGCCCGTAGGATCGAGCACCTGCTGTGCCTTGACCGCCGGAATGGCTTCGATGCCGCCGGCGTGATGGATCTGCGCGCCTTGTTCGCCGAGCGTGACAATCAGCGCTTCGATCTTGCCGGCGATCTCTTCGATCGACCAACCCGTTTTATTGCTCACCAGTTTGGCTTCGTAATCGTTGACAGCTACGTAAGTAGCAAGTTCAATCATGCGGCGTAGCGACTCACCGTCGAACAGCGGCAAACCTTGACCCGGATCGAAGATAAACGGCACGCCGGCCGCTGCCAGGTGCTCGGAATGCTGGATCATGGCGTCGTAACCATCCGGTCCGACGATGCCGAGTGTGATGCCCTTCGCTTCGTCGGCACGGTTCAGATGCGCCTGCATCATCGCGCCCGGGTGGAACGCCGTGATCTGGTTGTTTTCGAGGTCGGTGGTGATCATCGCCTGGGCCGAGTACGTGTCCGGCACCACCAGGACGTTTTCCGTCGAGAGGCCGAGCTGCTTGAAGCGGTCCATGTAGAGCTGCGCGTCGACCGCGCCAAGCGCGCCCATGATGCGCGCGTTGCCACCGAGTAGATGCAGCGAGTAGGCGATATTGCCCGCGCAGCCGCCGAACTCACGGCGCATCGTCGGCACGAGGAAGCTCACGTTCAGGATGTGGACCTGCTCCGGCAGGATGTGCTCCCGAAAGCGGCCTTCGAAGGTCATGATGTTGTCGTAGGCGAGCGAACCGCAAATCAGCGTAGCCAAGGCGAGCGTTCCTGTAAAAATCGATAAAGAGAATGGCGCGACGACGTGACAGCGCCGCGCATGAAGCGCGGCGCCGGGGTTCGTGCGCGAAGGTTTTACTTCAGCGCGGCAAGCGCTGCGTCGTAGTTCGGTTCGTTCTTGATTTCGCCGACCAGCTCAGCGTGCACGACCTTGTCGTTCTCGTCGAGGACCACCACGGCGCGTGCCGTCAGACCCGTTAGCGGGCCGCTCGTGACGTCGACGCCATAGGCTTGCGCGAACTCATGGCCGCGGAACGTGGACGCCGTCACGACGTTCTCGATGCCTTCGGTCGTGCAGAAACGCGATGCGGCGAACGGCAGGTCGCCCGACACGACGATCACAGCCGTGTTGCTCAGCTTGGCTGCTGCCTCGTTGAACTTGCGGGTCGACGTGGCGCAGGTCGGCGT
The DNA here is from genome assembly GCF_009690905.1 of Paraburkholderia madseniana. GTDB lineage: Bacteria > Pseudomonadota > Gammaproteobacteria > Burkholderiales > Burkholderiaceae > Paraburkholderia > Paraburkholderia madseniana. The sequence continues at coordinate 131,958 of NZ_VOSW01000002.1, read as the reverse complement.
GTCGAGGCTCGGGACGATGTTCAGCACCTTGCGCTTGCCGGCAAAGTCGGCCAGCGACAGGGGCTTCAGATCCTTGCCGACCAGCGAGAAGGCGGGGGCAGTCTGGCCCGCGCTCGGGAACGTGCCGGCTACTTCGATCGGGTTGCCACCCAGCGTAACTTGACTCATGTTGTCGTGCTCCGAAAATTCGTCAGTAATGACGGTGAACACGCCCGGTCAGTGCCGGGCGCGAGGATGCGTTACGGATAAAAAATCTGTACGCGGAAATTGGACGCGACCGCATTGCCCGTGTCGAGATGCACGATCATGGTCTGGGTCGTGTGCGCCGGCAATCCGGCCGCGATCGGCGTGCCGGGTGCGACGTAGTCTTGCGGCCACAGCACGCGGCGCACGGCGACATTGTTCTGGTCGTCGAGCAGCGTGAGTTCGATGGCCGGGTAGGCCAGCGCAACATTGGCGCGGTTGCGCAGCGGCATCTTCAGTTCGAGCTTGTGCGGGCCGTCGATCTGCCGCAGGTCGGATGGTTCGACCTGCAAACCGTCGATGTCGTGCGGCGGCGTGATCTGGCAGCCGAGCTGCGCGCAGGCCTTTACGTAGAGCGTCTGCGAACGTGGGAAGTAGACCTGCATGGTTTCACGCTGCCACCAGGCGAGTTGCGCGAGCAGGGCGATAACCAGTAGCGCGGCGACCACCGAGCCGAAGATGATCCAGCCGAGGCGGCGCGGTTCGGCCGGACGTGTTTCGCGTACCACCGGGAAGGGATCGACGCCGTCATGCACCGGCTGGACCGCGAAGGGTTCGCCGCTCGATCCAAAGGTGGCTGGACCTGGACCTGAGCCACCGCCCGCGGCGGCGGCACCCAGTCCGGCTGCCGCAGCTACGCCTGCAGCGCCTAAGCCGGCCCCACCTGAGGCGGCCCCACCTAAGCCGGCCGCACCGAAATGCGGTTCATTGTCAGGAATGCCATGCAAGCTGGCCGGTTCGTGCAAAACCGGCTCGTCAGCATCAGCGAGATGTTCAGAAGGACGCTCGGTCTTGTGCCAGACGCGCGGCGCTGCGTCCGCAGACGGATTGGCCTCGTAAGCGAAAGGCTCACGCGGCAGGTCCGGGGGCGCCTCGGCCTCGTGGGCAACGGGTTCGAGCGGCGCGTTCGCGAGACTGGGTTCGTGGTCGGCAGCAATCGGCGCGGTGAAGGCGCTCGCCGGCAGTTCCGGCTCGGTAGCGTGGCGCGGCGTGACCGCGACGCCTGCACCGGTGGAAATCGGCGTGAGCGGCAGGTTGCTGGCGTTGTGAAGCAGGCGGTTGTCGATCGCGGCGTCGGGCGCCGGTGCCCACGGATCCCATGCTTCAGCACTGAAATCGGGGCCCTTGGGGCGTACGCCGGACAAAGCCTCGATCGCCGCAGCCGCGGCAACCGGCTTGGCGGTGGAGAAGTCGCCGTCCTCGTTCAGTTCGAACAGGCTGCTCGATGCGTCAAATACTTCATGGCACTGCCCGCAACGCACGAGGCCGCGGCGCAGCGCGAGCTGCGCCGGTTGCAGGCGGAAGACGGTTTCGCAGAAGGGGCAACGCGTCGCCAGGAGCATATTGAGCCGGTAAGCCGAAAGGCCGTTGGTTGGACAATACGCCTTATTCTAATGGCTTTCGCGGCGCGTTCCCGTCAGGCATACCCAACCTTCGTGTTCGCGCCATACGCCGATGTCGATCCATCGCGAATAGACCCGCGCCACTTCGTCCGCCTGGCGCGCCAGAATGCCTGACAGCGCGATCCGGCCGCCCGGCTTGACCTTCGACGACAGCATCGAGGCCATCAGCTTGAGCGGGTTGGACAGGATGTTGGCGACCACGATATCGAACTCGCCGGTGGGGCATTCGTCAGGCAAACCGTACGTGACTTCCGCCCGGTTGCGCTCGCTGTTGTGACGGGCCGATTCGACCGCCTGCGGGTCGATATCGATGCCGTACACCGGGTTGGCGCCGCACTTCTTCGCGAGGATTGCAAGGATGCCCGAGCCGCAGCCGTAGTCGAGCACGGATTGCTCCGCCTTCACCGACTGCTCCAGCCATTCCATGCACAGACGCGTAGTGGGGTGGCTGCCGGTACCGAATGCGAGGCCCGGATCGAGTTCCAGCACGAGTGCGTCAGGGTCCGGTGCGTCGTGCCACGAGGGCACCACCCAGATGCGCTCGCCGATCGAAATCGGATCGAATTGCGACTGTGTGAGACGCACCCAATCCTGCTCTTCGACTTCACGCACGGTAAACGATGGCGCGCTTTCCAGTCCCACCTCATTGGCCGCCGCCGCGAGCAGCACACCCGGCTCCTGTTCCGGCGCGAGCAGTGCGATCACGCGCGAACGCTGCCACGCCGTGCGATCCGGCGTGAGACCGGGTTCGCCGAACAGCGGCTGCTCGTCGGGCGTGTCGGCGTCCGCATCTTCGACCGATACGGACAGCGCACCCAACTCGAGCAGCGCGTCGGAGAACTCCTCCGCGTGCTCGCGTGCCAGCTCGGCGATCAGTTCCCGGTAGCTCATGACTTACGCTTCTTCCGGCGCGGCCTGCTGCTTCGCGGCCAACCGGTTTTCGAGGTAGTGAATGCTGGTGCCGCCTTCCACGAACTTCGCGTCCAGCATCAGCTCGCGGTGCAGCGGGATGTTGGTCTGAATGCCTTCCACCACCATTTCCGACAGCGCGATGCGCATCCGCTTGATCGCCTGCTCGCGCGTCGCGCCATAAGCTATCAGCTTGCCGATCATCGAATCATAGTTCGGCGGCACGAAATAGCCATTGTAGGCGTGCGAATCGACGCGGATGCCGGGACCGCCCGGCATATGCCACGACGTCAAACGTCCCGGCGACGGCGTGAACTTGAACGGATCTTCCGCGTTGATCCGGCATTCGATCGCATGACCCTTGAACACGATGTCGCGCTGACGGAACGCGAGCTTCTCGCCCGCTGCGATGCGAATCTGTTCCTGCACGATGTCAACGCCGGTGATCAGCTCGGTCACCGGATGCTCGACCTGCACGCGCGTGTTCATCTCGATGAAGTAAAACTCGCCGTTTTCGTACAGGAATTCGAACGTACCCGCGCCAAGATAGCCCATCTTCTTGCAGGCGTCCGCGCAGCGATCGCCGATGCGGTCGATCAGGCGGCGCGCGATACCGGGCGCCGGCGCTTCTTCGATCACCTTCTGGTGACGGCGCTGCATCGAGCAATCGCGCTCGCCGAGCCAGACTGCGTTCTTGAACGAGTCGGACAGGATCTGAATTTCGATGTGCCGCGGGTTCTCCAGGAATTTCTCCATGTAGACCTGCGGGTTGCCGAAGGCACGGCCGGCTTCCTCGCGCGTCATGTTGACCGCGTTGACCAGCGCCGCTTCGGTGTGGACCACGCGCATGCCGCGGCCACCGCCGCCGCCGGCGGCCTTGATGATCACCGGGTAGCCGACCTGGCGGGCAATTTTCACGATCTCTTTCGGATCTTCCGGCAACGCGCCTTCAGAACCCGGCACGCAGGGCACGCCGGTCTTGATCATGGTTTGCTTGGCGGTCACCTTGTCGCCCATCATCCGGATCGTTTCCGGGCGCGGGCCGATAAAGGTGAAGCCGGACTGCTCGACGCGCTCGGCGAAGTCGGCGTTTTCCGACAGGAAGCCGTAGCCGGGGTGGATCGCTTCGGCGTCCGTCACTTCTGCCGCGCTGATCAGCGCCGGCATGTTCAGGTAGCTCAGATTCGAAGGCGCCGGGCCGATACAGACCGCCTCGTCGGCGAGCTTCACGTACTTGGCTTCCTTGTCGGCTTCCGAATAGACGACGACCGTCTTGACGCCGAGTTCGCGGCAGGCGCGCTGGATACGAAGCGCGATCTCGCCGCGATTGGCAATGAGAATTTTTTCAAACATAGCGGATTTTCGACTCATCAATGGGCGCCCGGTTGATCACAACACAGGCTGCCTCAGAGGATCGGTCGCGCGCCTTGGACAGCAGACGCGCGGGCGGCAGGCGCAAAAAAAGCGCAAAGCGTGCCGCGTTAGCCGACCACGAACAACGGTTGGCCGTACTCGACCGCCTGGCCGTTTTCGACGAGGATTTCCTTCACCACGCCGGACTTGTCCGACTCGATTTCGTTGAGCAACTTCATCGCTTCGATGATGCAGATCGTCTGGCCTTCCTTGACCGTGTCGCCCACCTGGACGAACGGATCGGCGCCCGGCGACGGCGCGCGGTAGAAGGTGCCGACCATCGGCGAGGTCACCACGTGGCCTTGCGGCGCGACGGCGGCCGGCGTAGCCGGGGCGCCCGCTGCGGCAGCCGGTGCTTCGCCGCCCGGCAGCGGTACCGGCTGGGCATATTGCGGAGCATACGAAGCGGACGGTTGCACGTAAACCGGCGGCGCATTCTTGACGATGCGGACCTTGCCTTCGCCTTCAGTCACTTCGAGTTCGGAAATACCGGACTCCGAGACGAGGTCGATCAGAGTTTTAAGTTTACGTAGATCCATCAGGAAGCCCCTTTCAATGCGTAAAGTGCCGGCGCGTGCAATCGCAGTACCCGGCTTAAATTGGACGTGTTTGGAATCAGCCGCGCGACGAGCCGGCCGACAGCCGGTCGAGCGCGAATTCGAGCGCGTACATATATCCCTTCCAGCCGAGGCCGCAAATCACGCCTTCAGCCTGGTCGGAGAAATACGAGTGATGCCGGAACGGTTCGCGGCGATGTACGTTCGACAGATGAATCTCGACGAACGGGATGCCGACCCCCGCCAGTGCGTCCCGAATGGCCACGCTGGTGTGCGTGTACGCGGCGGGATTGATTAGTATGAAATCGGTTTTTTCAGTCCGGGCGGATTGGATGCGATCGACGAGAGCGCCTTCATGATTGCTCTGGAAGGATGCGAGGTCGACGCCCGCGTCCGCTGCGCGGTCCGCGAGTGCCTGATCGATCTGCGGCAGCGTTACTCGACCATAAACCTCGGGTTCCCGGGTGCCGAGAAGGTTGAGGTTGGGGCCGTGCAGTACCAGCAGTCGCGTCATGGTCGCTTCTTTTTCCGTGGAATTGGGCGCACTTTAGCGCTGATTAGAGAAACTTGTCTAGTTTCCTGCGCGTTGGAAACGATCCCGGCGACCTTTCGCCGCCTCTCCGGGCGCCCATCTTCTCCCAAATTTGAGCGATTTGCGCGTAATTTCGCGCCTTTTGCCCCGATCTGATCGTCAAAAGAATGTGAAATTTAGAGCGCGTCGAGCGTCTGTTTCAGCGCTTGCGGGTCGATTTGGCCTAATTTTGTCGAACGAATGTTGCCTTTTGCGTCAATGACGACGGTAAAGGGCAGGCCACCGGCGGTGTTGCCAAACGCGCGCGCGAGGTCGGCGCCGCCGAATCCGGTCACGTAGATCGGATAGGCTACTTTCACCTTCTGCAGGAACGCCTGAACGTTTTTATCCGAATCGACGCCAAGTCCTACGAACTGGATCCCTTTCTTTGCATATTCGCGTTGAAGTTGCGAAAGAGCGGGCATTTCCTCGACGCACGGTCCGCACCACGACGCCCAGAAGTTGACGACGATTGGGTGGCCTTTAAGCAAACTTAGCGATTGCGGCTTGCCGTCGACATTCGTGACGGGCGCGGTCCAAAGTTGCTCGACTGCGCTTTGCGTGGAACCGGGCTGCGCCGCGTGGGCGACTTCCGGGGCGCCGTTCAGCAAGTGATTGGCCAGCACCCCGCCACCCGCAGCGGCGATCGCGACAAGCGCGCCTGCCAGAATCCGTGTCGTATTCATTCCAGGTCTGTCTAATTAGTTGAAGAGGTGACGTTGCTGCTGTCGAGCAGCGCCTGAACGGCCTGCTGATTCGCCCGGGCCGTGCGGCCGCGCGCGTCGGCCCGAACCGCGCCGCGCAAGTCGTCCGTTTCGTACAGGGCGACGTGGATGCCGGTCGGCTCCGCATCGCGCCCTTCGTTTGTGGGGCGCCAGAGGAAGCTCAGCGTCTCGACGTAACCGCGGCCGGCAAAATGCCGCGTCTCCGAAACGTCGTACTGGATGTTGGCGTTCAGAAAGTAGATCGCGACTTCTTTCGGGTTGTCGCAGAACACCTGCAGGTGAATATCCGAGTGTTCACCCGCTGTGCCGCCGAGCACCGCGCCGGTCAGATAGGGATTGAACGGCGCAAGCCGCTCCATCCAGTCGATCGCGATACGGCGCAGCCGCCGCAACAGCGCCGGCTGGCTGTCACCCTGGAAAAGCGACTGATATTCACGGATTTCTTCTTCAATCTGGTCGTTATCCGGCAGCCATTCGCCGGCAACACGGCTCTCGCCGACTACCTGCCGTGCCGCTTTACGCTTGGCCGTTGCGTAGTCCAGACCGTCTTCAGCGATCATCCGGGCAGCCGCAATGGCGATTTCCTCGCGCACGCGCTGCGGATCGAAATGTGATTTGCGAACCATCTCTCAATCATACTAGAGATTGATGGCAGCCCTTTCTGGGCGGTTCATGCCGGGCATTTTGCGGGGGCGGGGCGGGCAGCCATCCTGGCGGCCCCGTTCGTAGGGCGATTCGGAGGCGTCGGTTACAATAGCGTCCTTTGCGGACGGTCGTTTCGACCGCTCTTCTGCACTCCCATCCCTCGCAAAATACGCCCGCGCGGCACGACAGGCTTATGCACATCCACATCCTCGGTATCTGCGGCACGTTCATGGGCGGACTCGCGGTCCTCGCGCGCGCCGCGGGCCACACCGTGACGGGCTGCGACGCCGGCGTCTATCCGCCGATGAGCACGCAGCTCGAGGCGCAAGGCATTCGTCTGATTGAAGGCTATGACGCCGAGCAGTTGAACGGCCTCAACGCCGACCTGTTCGTGATCGGCAATGTGGTCTCGCGCGGCAACACGCTCATGGAAGCGATTCTCGATCGCGGCCTGCCTTACGTCTCCGGTCCGCAGTGGCTCGGCGAGCATGTGCTGAACGGCAAGTGGGTGCTGGCGGTGGCCGGCACGCACGGCAAGACCACCACCAGTTCGATGCTGACCTGGCTGCTCGAAGACGCGGGTCTTAATCCGGGCTTCCTGATCGGCGGCGTGCCGCTGAACTTCGGCGTGTCGGCGCGGCTGACCGATTCGAGCTTCTTCGTGATCGAAGCCGACGAATACGACACGGCCTTCTTCGACAAGCGCTCGAAGTTCGTCCACTACCGGCCGAAAACCGCGGTCCTGAACAACCTCGAGTTCGATCACGCCGACATTTTCCCGGATCTGGCGGCGATCGAAACGCAGTTCCATCACCTGATCCGCACGGTGCCGGGCATTGGCCGTATCGTCACGAACGGTCGTGAAGACGCGCTGGAGCGCGTGCTGACGCGCGGTTGCTGGAGCGAAGTCGAACGGTTCGGCGTGCAAGGCGGCTGGGAAACCTTGCCGGCGGAAGACGGCGTGCCGGTCGACGAGCGTTTCGCCGTGTATCACAACAGTGAGCGCGTCGGCGTGGTCGATTGGCAGGTGCAGGGCGAACACAACCGCATGAACGCGCTTGCTGCGATCGCCGCCGCGCGCCATGTCGGCGTGCCGCCGGCGCAAGCCGCGAAGTCGCTGGCGAGCTTCCGGAATGTGAAGCGCCGTATGGAAGTGCGCGGAAGCGTCGACGGCGTGACCGTCTACGACGATTTCGCGCACCACCCCACGGCGATCGAAACCACGGTGGCCGGACTGCGTGCACGCGTCGGCCATGAAAACACACGAATTCTGGCCGTGCTGGAGCCGCGCTCGAACACCATGAAGCTCGGCGTGATGAAAGCGCAACTGCCGGCGAGTCTGGCCGATGCGGATCTCGTGTTCGGCTACGGCGCGCCCGCTGGCCGCGACGCACTCGGCTGGGATCTCGGCGAAGCGCTCGCGCCCCTCGACGGCAAAGCGCAGGCTTTCGACAATCTCGACGCGCTGGTCAAGGCGGTGGTTCACGCAGCGCGCCCCGGCGACCAGATTCTGGTGATGAGCAACGGCGGCTTCGGCGGCGTGCATCAGAAGCTGCTCGACGCACTTTCCGCGCGAGGGGCTTCGTGATCCTTTATCTGCACGGTTTCCGCTCGTCACCTAATTCGTTCAAGGCGCGCGTGCTGGCGGCGCGCCTCGTCGAACTCGGCCGCAGCGACGAATGGTGCTGTCCGATGCTGCCGGTCTCGCCGTTCGAGACCGTGGCGCTCGCCGAATCGCTGGTGGCGGCCGCGAAGCCGAAAGACGTCACGGTGATCGGCAGTTCGCTCGGCGGCTACTTCGCCACGCATCTTGCCGAGAAGCACGGCTGGCCGGCGGTGCTGCTGAACCCGGCGGTCGTGCCGCAGCGTGACCTGAGCGCCTATCTCGGCGAGCAGCCGCTGTGGCACGGCGGCGGCAGCATCACGGTCGAGCCACATCATCTGGACGAGCTGCGCGCGCTCGGCGTCGCGTCGATCACGCGGCCCGAACGCTATTATTTGATGGCCGCCACCGGCGACGAAGTGCTCGATTACCGCGAAATGCTCGCGCACTATCCGGGCGCGCGCACTACGCTGATCCAAGGGAGTGACCACGCAATCAGCGAATTCGCGCAATACGTCGACGAGGTGCTGGCCTTTTGCGATGCCGAAGACGTCGAGCCGCCGGCGCCGCGCGAAGCCGCCTGAGCGTGGCGACGATCCCGCAGCGAGGCCGCTGAGGATCACCAGAATCATGCCGCCGGCGCGCGCGTATCGCGCCGCGGATCCACTACCACGAACACGTTGCCGTGCCGCGCACGCAGTGACCGATAGCTGAACCCAATCGGGCGCGCCGGCAGATGCAAGACAGAACGAGAGTATTGAGTGAACGTTTTCTTCGAGGAATCGGGCAGTTTCAAGGCGGGCAGCGTGCTGTCGCGCCAGGGCGATGCTTTTCAGGTCGAACTGCCGGGCGGCCGGCGCGCCAAGGTGCGCGCGAAAGACGTGCTGATCGAATTCGAAAAGCCGGGCGCGGGCGAACTGATGCAACAGGCTGACGCCGCCGCGCAGGACATCGATCTGGACTTCCTGTGGGAATGCGCACCGGACGACGAATTTCCGTTTGCCACGCTGGGCGCCGAGTACTTCGGCGAAGCGTTCGGTGCCATCGAGCGCGCGGCGCTGGTGTTGCGCATGCACGGCGCACCGGTGTATTTCCGCCGCAAGGGCCGCGGCATGTACCAGCGCGCGCCGCAGGAGCAACTCAAGATGGCGCTCGCCGGGCTGGAGCGCAAGCGCCAGCAGGCGCTGGTGCAAGCCGGTTACGAAGACGAACTGAAGGCAGGCCGTCTGCCGGAAGGCTTCAGCGGCAGCAAGGCGTTGGCTTTGCTCACGAGGCCGGACAAGAACACGATCGAATACAAGGCGCTCGAAGGCGCGGCAGCGGCACGAGGCATTTCGCAGGCGCGGCTGATGCTCGAATGCGGCGGAATTCCGTCGGCTCGCGCGTTGCATGAGGCGAAATTCCTCTCCGAGTTTTTCCCGCACGGCACCGGTTTTCCGCCGGTCACGGTCGGCACATTGCCGGAAGATCTGCCGGAAGCCGATGTACAGGCGTTCTCGATCGACGACATCACCACGACCGAAATCGACGATGCATTCTCCGTCGAGCATCTGGCCGACGGCCGCGTGCGGATCGGCGTGCACATCGCCGCGCCGGCGCTCGGCATTGCCCGTGGCGACGATGTCGATGCGATCGCACGTACGCGTTTGTCGACTGTCTATATGCCGGGCGACAAGATCACGATGCTGCCCGATAGCGTCGTGGAAGCGTTCACGCTGGCTGAAGGTGGCTTGCGGCCGGCTCTGTCGCTCTACGTGATCATCAATCGCGAGACGCAGGAAATCGTGGCGAGCGAAACGCGCGCCGAGCGCGTGTTCGTGAAGAACAATCTGCGCCACAACACGCTGGATGAGCTGGTCACCGAAGAGGCGCTCGCCGCCGGCACAGGCGACTATCCGCACAAGGAAGACATCGCCGTGCTGTGGCCGTTCGCGCAGGCGCTGTTCGAAAAGCGTCAGACCGCGCGCGCCGGTTACGGCCTGCGCCGCGAAGTGCAGCGCAACACCGATTTCAACTTCTATGTGGAAGGCGAGCACATCACGATCACGCCGCGCAGGCGTGGCTCGCCGCTCGATACGATCGTCGCGGAGCTCGCGATTCTCGCAAACTCGTCGTGGGGCGCGTTCCTGCATGACCACGGCGTGCCGGGCATCTATCGTTCGCAGCGCGCGTTCGGCGCGCCAACCGGTCCGAAACGCACCCGCATGCAAACCAATGCGGCGCCGCACGAAGGCCTGGGCGTCACGCAATACGCGTGGAGCACGTCGCCGCTGCGCCGCTATGTCGACCTCGTGAACCAGTGGCAGTTGCTCGCCTGCGTGCAGCATGGCGTGACCGCGAAACTGGCTGCGCCGTTCAAGCCTAAGGACGCCGATCTGTTCGCCGTCGTGCAAGGTTTCGACGACACCTACACCGCGTATGCCGATCACCAGCGTCGCATGGAGTACTTCTGGTGCCTGCGGTGGCTGAAGCAGGAGAACCGGAAGCAGGTGGTGGCATCGGTGGTGAAGGGCGATCTCGTGCGTCTGGAAGAGATTCCGCTGCTGCTGCATGTGCCGGGTCTCGGCGTGCACGCACGCGGTACGCGCTTGCAGATGGAAGTGATGTCGATCGACGAACTGACCGTCGAAGCGTCCGTGCGCCTATTGCATGTGCTCGACGCGCCGACGGTGACGAGCGGCAGCGAAGCTGAAGAAGCTGACGAGGGTGAAGAGGAAATCATCGACGTGGCGGAAGAAAGCGCCGAAGGCGAAGCCGAGGCTCAGGCGGAAGCCGACCTCGACGGCGGCGCGGCGGAACCGGGCGATGCCGAAAACGCCGCCGGCACCAGCGATGCGGCAGCCGGCCAGCAGCACGTAGCGGAGCCGGGACGATGAGCGTCAACGATTCGCGCGACCGCTACGCGGTCATCGGCAACCCGGTCGGCCATAGCAAATCGCCGTTCATTCATGGCCGCTTTGCCGCGCAAACCGGCGAGCCGATCGAGTACGGCCACTTGCTCGCGCCGGTCGATGCATTCGTCCCGCATGTGCGCGCTTTTATCGAAGCTGGCGGTCGCGGCATGAACGTGACGGTGCCATTCAAGCTCGACGCGCATGCGTTCGCTAACACCCTGTCGCCGCGGGCGGCAGCAGCGGGCGCGGTGAACACGCTGCGGTTCGACGGAAACGGTGTCTACGGCGACAACACGGACGGCTTCGGCCTCGTTCGAGACATCGAGGTGAATCTCAGCGTTTCATTGAAGGGTGCGCGGATTTTGCTGCTCGGTGCCGGCGGTGCCGCGCGCGGCGTCGTGCTGCCGATGCTGGACCGTTCGCCGCATACGCTGACGATCGTCAACCGTACGGCAGCGAAGGCTGAAGTGTTAGTGGACCAGTTCGCGCAGGCGGCACGCGATGCCGCTTGCCGTCTGACCGGCGGCAGCGCGCGAGCGATCGAAGCAGGCGCATACGACGTGATCGTCAACGCGACGGCGGGCAGTCTGGATGCTTCGTTGCCGGACTGCGACGACCGCGCGTTCGGCACCGGTACGCTCGCTTACGACATGATGTACGGCGCGCATCCGACGGTGTTCATGGAGCACGCGCGGAAGCTGGGTGCACGGGGCGCCGACGGTCTCGGCATGCTGGTCGAGCAGGCAGCCGAATCGTTTTACGTGTGGCGAGGCGTGCGGCCCGACGGCGCGCCGGTGCTGGCCGAATTGCGAGCGTTGTTGACGGCGCCGCCGCACGGCTAGACCCCCGCTTTAACTTCCGGAATACGCAACTCGCCAACCCACACGTTCACCGACTCGAGGACTCCAGGCACGATGAAAACAACGCGGCGCGCGAGCCGGCCAGGTCCGGTGCGATGGATCGTTTATCTCGGCGCCGTGGTGGCGATTGCGTGGCTTGCGACGCAGGCGTTTTACTTCGCGCAGATCGCGGTGTGGAATTACACGAATCCTCAGTCGACCGCTTTTATGCGGTCGGACGCGTGGCGCTTGTCGCAGGATCGGCCTGATCTGTCTGTGCAACGCACGTGGGTGCCGTACGAACAGATTTCGCACAATCTGAAGCGAGCGATTATCGCTTCCGAAGACGCGAACTTCGTGAATAACAACGGCTACGAGACCGACGCCATTTTGCAGGCGTGGGAGAAGAACAAGGCCAAGGGCAAGATCGTTCGCGGCGGCTCGACGATTACTCAGCAGTTGGCGCGGAATCTTTTTCTATCTCGTGAGAAGAGCTATATCCGCAAGGGCCAGGAACTGATCATCACGTGGATGCTCGAGACCCTGATGGACAAGCAGCGGATCTTTGAGATTTATCTCAACTCCGTTGAGTGGGGAAATGGGGTTTATGGCGCGGAGGCGGCCGCGCATTATTACTACAAGACTTCCGCTGCCAAATTGACTGCGGGGCAGTCGGCGCGGCTGGCTGTGATGCTGCCGCAGCCTAAGTATTTTGATGAGCACAGGAGCTCAGGGTATCTTGCTCAACGTTCGCGGGTGATTGCGCGGCGGATGGGGGCGGCTGAGTTGCCTGACTAGCGCCGTGCACGGCACCGGAGAGCTATATGGGCGTCTGGTCAGCGACGGGAAAGCGAAGACTGATCTCGATTGGCAAGCCGTTTTTGTCCTTCAACCTGAAGACCAGGTCTTTGGTTGCCGAGGTGAGATGCAGGATGCCGATTGTGTTGTACGGGGTGAACGGTTCGCAAAACTTTGCGTTCTCGACACTGAAAACCGGTAACGCAAGATGACATAGCCAGTTGCAAAGCGACGGCAGGGGATGCACCGGAAGTGAATCAGACCAGATTGCGCCATTAAGAGCCGTTTGATCGCAAACGAGAGTGCCATGCGTCGCTCTCAATCCTTGATCGAAATGTTGGGCCCAATGCGCCCAATGCGGTGCATCTGCTGTGAGCGCGAATACGCCCGCGTTAAAGTAATTCTGCGTTAGCGATTGAGTCGAGAAATTTTCGTTGTAGTACTGAGCGAGGCGATGCGCTCGCCATGAAGCCGTTATGTTCTGTTTATAGGCTACCTGAAGCTCAGGCACGATGCCCAATTCGCCGTCTTTCGCTGCGTTGAACAACCAGTTGAAAACGAACCGCTCCTGAACCCAGGCGTCACAGTCAATCCAGACATACATGTCATAGCCGGGGAAGTACGCGGGAAGAAACGGCCGGGCCGTTAGCGATCGCAGATAAGGCATGCGTTCGCGCATTGCCGGATCGACTGGCAGGTCCCAGCCGGGTTCGACGACGTGCGCACCCTGTGAGCAAACCCAGGCGCGGTTTTCTGCATTCAGGCCCACGTCGAGACACCCGATGTCCGAGTAGGGCTGCGGATTTCCGAATTGTTTGAGGGAATTCAGTAAGCCGCGCAAGAGGGGCATGTATGCGTCGTTTGAGGCGGTTGCTATGAGTACGCGCATTGAATGTGAATCTTGAAATTAAGTCCGTTAAAGGATATTCTTTTTAATTAAATTGGCAATGAGACAATTCTTAAAATTATTATATATGGGGTGTTGCGACTATTAATTTATTTTTAAGGATAAAAACCATCTAAAAAATATTGAGGGTAGAATGGCGTGCCTAAAAGCAGTGGCAGTATTTCGCCGCACGATTCATTGGCCCTTTCCCCGAAATGTTGAACTTCGAATTACGACCGGCGTGGACATCGGCCGCGTCTGCGGCGCCCACTATTTCCGTGGTGGTCCCGCTTTATAACCACGCCCCGTATATCGAAGCCGCGCTTGGCAGTGTGCTGAGCCAGACCTCCGCCGCTGACGAAATCATCCTGATCGACGACGGCTCGTCGGATAACGGCTTCGAGCTCGCGCAACAGGTGCTCTCGAATGTGCCTCACGCGAAGACCTTCAGGCAGGAAAATGCGGGCGCGCATACCACGATCAACCGGGGCATTGAACTCAGCAGCGGCGATTACATCGCCGTACTGAACTCGGACGACCTCTTCGCGCCGGCGAAGCTCGAATGTTGTCGGGTGATCCTTCGTGAGCGGCGAGACGTCGGCTTGATCGCGGGAAATTTGGGCATCATTGACGGTAACGGTGTTCGCCTGCAGTCGGGTTTCGCGATCGACTGGCTCGACCGTGCCCGACGCTTTCTCCATGAGACGAAGCTGCCGCAACTCGCGCTGTTGAATGAGAATTTCGTCGCGACGACATCGAACATGGTGTTCGCACGCGAGCTTTGGCGCGCGGCGGGCGGATTCCAGTCACTTCGGTATTGCCACGATCTGGACTTCCTGATGTTCGCTTGCGCTAACAGCAGCGTGTACCTCGACCTGGAAGAGGAGCACATTGCCTATCGGGTGCACCCGAACAATACGATCTGGGAAGACCAGAGCAAGGTGCGCGTCGAGGTGGCTGCGGTGATCGCACAGGCGTTATGCGCGGCTGGGCCGCGACTATTCTCGGCTGATCTCGACGAACAGGACCTGGCCGCGTTTCTGCGGGTTTTGCGCAACCGCAGGTTGACCGAATTGGTCAGCTACTTTCAGACCGTGTTTCCTGCTTTTGCGAACCGGGCGGCGTTCTACGCCCATGTCGCGGATTCCAGTCGTGTGGCTGCATTTCAGGCCGCTCTGGCTGGCGGCGGCCACTAGAACCCGTCACGAATCCGTCGCCATTGCGGCTTGAGTTTTCCCCATCCTCGCGTCGAGCCCTCGCTCGACGTTCTCCCCAAGTCTTTCGTTTCCCACGTCTCCGGGTATCCGGCCGCATAGCGAGCCCGCGCGGGCCGATCGAGCCGCGACTCGCGTTCCCACGATGTTCGCGCCCGCTTCATCGTCGGTCGCGCGCCTAGGGCTATGGTGCGGCGCATGACTGCTGCTAAATGACGTCAATATCCCAATATATGGTCCAATCATTCACATATTGGAGATTTGAAAAAAGCCGCCCTACAATGCATACCAACACGCCGGCGACGCACACAACGGATCGCCACGGCCAGCAAAAAAACCGGAGACAAGCCAGTGACGCCATCGACCTCGCGGCAGGAAGCTCGCGCTTGCAGTTCATCGCACCACGCCAGCGGCCTCGCGCCGTAGCCCACCCAAAGTCCTCTGCCTATCGCCATGAACAAAGCGATGCCTACTCACGCCGCCAGCACGTCCGCCGCCGATGTCACGCCGCAGGCGGAGCTGCCCAGTGCCGCCCCGCAACTGGCCGGCGCCGTAAAAAAGCCGCACGCCGCAGCGCCAAACGGCGTGGTCGACGAAATCGCCTTGCCGAGCACGTTGCTCGACATCACGCCGCAACAGGCCGGCACGCAAACACTGCTGCGCGGCCTCGCGATTCTGGAAGCCGCCGCCGCCGGTGTCCGCGATCTGCGCACCTTCGGCGCAGCGCTCGGCACGACCCGCAGCACCACGCATCGGCTGGTGAGCAGCCTCGTTCAGGCGCGCTATCTGCGGCAAGTGCAAGGCGGCTATCTGCTCGGCCCGAAGCTGATCGAACTCGGCACCATCGCGCTCGAACAGATGCCGCTGACGGCCGTGGCCCGTCAGCACCTCGAATCGCTCGCCGAGCAAACGCTCGACACGATCCACCTCGGTGTGCGCGATGGCGACGACGTGCTGTACATCGACAAAATCCCCGGCACCCGTGGCCTCGAAATGCGCTCGCGCGTCGGTCACCGGATGCCGCTGGCGTCGACGGGGATCGGCAAAGCCATGATGCTCGACCTCACGCCGGACGTCTGGCAGTCGCTCTTCGAAGCATCGCGGCGTGCGCTCGCCGGCGTCAGTTTCAAGCCGGATAACCGCCCCGATGCGCAGACTTTCATGCAGCGCATGACCAACTACGCCGCCGGCGGCTACACCTTCGACCTCGAAGAAAACGAAGCGTCGATCCGTTGCGTCGCGGCGCCGGTGCGCGATGCATCGGGCGCAGTCGTGGCGGCGCTGTCGGTGGCGAGCACGATTCCGTATATGTCGCTCGAACGCATGGATGAACTGATTCCGGTCGTGCAGCGCGAAGCGCGTGCGATCTCGGAGGAACTCGGCTGGCGTGCCCCGCAACCGGCAACCCGCAGGATCAAGCGATGAAGCGAGCGGTTTCTCACACGCAAGCGGCCAATCCGGTGCACGCCGCCGCGGTCGCCGACGCTACCCTCCAAGACGCAGCGCTCATTGCGCTCGACTGGGGCACGACGTCGCTGCGCGCGTATCTGTACGACGCGGCCGGCGAGGTACTGGCGACGCGGGCATCGACGGCCGGCATCATGAATTTGCCGCGTAGCGCCGAGCAAGGCGGCTTCGACGCGGCCTTCGAGGACGCGTGCGGCGCATGGCTCGAACAGGCGCCCGCCGTGTCGGTGATCGCAGCCGGTATGGTCGGCAGCGCGCAAGGCTGGCTCGAAGCACCGTATGTCGACGCGCCGGCGAGTGCGGATGCGCTGGTGGCCGGCATCGTCCGTGTGAAAGCCGCGTGCGGCGTGACGCTGCACATCGTGCCGGGCGTCCTGCAGCGCGGCGAGCTGCCCAACGTCATGCGCGGCGAAGAAACCCAGATTTTCGGCGCGCTCGGGCAGGACACAGGTGCAGCGGACAGCGGTAAGCGCGCACTGATCGGCTTGCCTGGCACGCACGCGAAGTGGGCCGTCGTGCAGGCGGGCCGCATCGAACGCTTTCACACCTTCATGACCGGTGAAGTGTTCGCGGCATTGCGAGAGCACACCATCCTCGGCCGCACGATGGTCACGCCGGATCGTCCGGATACCGCTTCGTTTCTGCACGGCGTGAACATCGCTCGCGATAAAGGTCAGGCGGGGATGCTGGCAACCGTATTCAGCTCCCGCACGCTCGGGCTCACCGGACAACTTTCGCGCGAGCAGCAGCCGGACTATCTGTCTGGTTTGCTGATCGGGCACGAACTGGCCGGTCTCGAAGCCGTGCTGACGCAACAGCAAAACTCGCTCGCCGGGCAGCATCTGCGTCTGATCGGCAATGAAGCGCTGTGCGAACGCTATCGCGTGGCACTGGTGCAATTCGGTTGCACTCACGCGGAACTGGTGAAGCACGCCACCGAGCGCGGCTTGTGGCGCGTCGCCACCCAGGCGGGGCTCGTCAAGCCCACGCCACAAGCGGC
Organism: Paraburkholderia madseniana; assembly: GCF_009690905.1. Lineage (GTDB taxonomy): Bacteria > Pseudomonadota > Gammaproteobacteria > Burkholderiales > Burkholderiaceae > Paraburkholderia > Paraburkholderia madseniana. Next base: position 114,791 of record NZ_VOSW01000002.1, on the reverse strand, counting down.
GCACGTCGGCTAATCGGCAGCGCCGCCGCTCACGAAATAAGGAACCGACATGCAACCTCACATCAATCTGCCCGCCCCGTACATGCCGCACGCGGGGTTGATCGCGGCGTTCGAGGTCTGCCCGCTGATCGCGATCATGCGTGGCGTGACGCCCGCCGATGCTGCCGAGCACGGTCAGGCGCTGTACGAAGCCGGCTTTCGCATCGTCGAAGTGCCGTTGAATTCGCCGCAGCCGTTCGACAGCATCGCGGCGATCCGCAAGGTGTTGCCGGCCGATGCGATCGTCGGTGCGGGCACGGTGCTGCATCCGAGTTTCGTCAACGACGTGAAGGCGGCCGGTGGCGAACTGATCGTGATGCCGCATAGCGACCCGGAGGTCGTCGGCGCCGCGAAGGCGCAAGGCATGGCGTGCGCGCCGGGCGTCGCGACACCGAACGAAGCCTTCATCGCGCTGAAAAACGGCGCGGATGTGCTGAAGATGTTCCCCGCCGAACAACTCGGCTGCCAGGTCGTGAAGGCGTGGCGCGCGGTGATCGCGGCGGAAGTGCCGCTGGTGCCGGTTGGTGGGATCACGCCGGACAACATGGGTCCGTTTTTGAGTGCCGGCGCGAATGGCTTCGGCCTCGGCTCGGCGCTGTACAAGCCGGGACAGAGCGCGGCGGTGACCGCGTCGCACGCGAAGGCGTTCATCAACGGGTTGCGCATCGCCCGTGCAGGCGCGAAGAAATGAAGCGGCTCGCCGACAAAGTCACGTTGATCACCGGCGCCGGGCGCGGCATCGGTGCGGCGATCGCGTTTGCGTTTGCGCGCGAGGGCGCGGCGGTCGTGCTGGCGGAACTCGATATCGAAACCGCGCAGCAGACGGCGGAACAGATCAAGGCACAAACCGGCGCACGCGTGCTGGCGGTGCAGACGGATGTGACGCAATCGGCCTCGGTTCAGCACGCGGTGAGCGAGGCTGAACAGGCGTTCGGTGCGCTCGACGTACTGGTCAACAACGCCGGCATCAACGTGTTCTGCGACCCTCTGACCATGACGGATGACGACTGGCGCCGTTGCTTCGCGGTCGATCTCGACGGCGTCTGGAATGGGTGTCGCGCGGTGTTGCCGGGCATGGTCGAACGCGGCGCGGGCAGCATCGTGAATATCGCGTCGACGCATGCATTCAAGATCATTCCGGGATGTTTTCCGTACCCGGTCGCGAAGCATGGCGTGATCGGATTGACGCGTGCGCTCGGCATCGAATACGCGCCGCGCAACGTGCGGGTCAACGCGATCGCGCCGGGGTACATCGAAACGCAATTGACGCACGACTGGTGGAACGAACAAGCCGATCCGGCTGCCGCGAAACAGGCGACGCTGGCTCTGCAACCGATGAAGCGCATCGGGCGCCCGGAGGAAGTAGCGATGACGGCGGTGTTTCTCGCCTCGGATGAGGCACCGTTCATCAACGCCACCTGCATCACGGTGGATGGCGGCCGCTCGGCGGTGTATCACGACTGAACGTAGTGGGGCAGCAAGAACAAAGCAGCAAAGGTTTCACCGGACGACGCGCTGGCCGCGTGTGTCATACCCGGTACAAGAAGACGCGGCCGATACCTTCTCGTTATCAATTAGTCAGGAGACACGCATTATGAAACGAAGAATTTTCCTCACGCTGGCAGCAGCGGCGGCGGGTGTGCTCTTCAACGCACCGGTGGCGCAAGCCGCGGATCCGGTCAAGATCGGCTTCCTCGTGAAGCAACCGGAAGAACCGTGGTTCCAGGACGAATGGAAGTTCGCCGAAATGGCCGCCAAGGAGAAGGGCTTCACGCTGGTGAAGATCGGCGCGCCGTCGGGCGAGAAGGTGATGAGCGCTATCGACAACCTGTCGGCACAGAAGGCACAAGGCTTTGTGATCTGCACGCCTGACGTCAAGCTCGGACCGGGCATCGTCGCCAAGGCGAAGGCCGACGGCCTGAAGATGATGACGGTCGACGACCGTCTCGTCGACGGCGCGGGCAAGCCGATCGCCTCGGTGCCGCATATGGGCATCTCGGCATACAACATCGGCAAGCAGGTGGGTGACGGTCTGGCTGCGGAAATCAAGAAGCGCGGCTGGGACATGAAGGACGTCGGCGCGATCGACGTAACCTACGAACAGCTGCCGACCGCGCATGACCGCACGACCGGCGCGACCGACGCGCTGGTTGCCGCCGGCTTCCCGAAGGCGAACATCATCGCCGCGCCGCAAGCGAAGACCGACACGGAAAACGCGTTCAACGCCGCCAACATCGCGCTGACGAAGAACCCGAACTTCAAGCACTGGGTGGCTTACGCGCTGAACGACGAAGGCGTGCTCGGCGCGGTGCGCGCAGCGGAAGGCCGCGGCTTCAAGGCGGACAACATGATCGGTATCGGCATCGGCGGTTCGGAATCGGCACTGAACGAATTCAAGAAGCCGTCGCCGACCGGCTTCTACGGCACGGTCATCATCAGCCCGAAGCGTCACGGCGAAGAAACCTCGACGCTGATGTACGACTGGATCACGCAAGGCAAGGAACCGCCGATGCTCACGCTGACGAGCGGCATGCTGGCCACGCGTGACAACGTTGCCGATGTGCGCCAGAAGATGGGCCTCGCGGCAAATTAAGCGGCTGAAAGCGTAGTTAAATGAAGTGAACTGCCGGTGCGTCGTTTCTCCAAGGATTGGGCGCGCCGGCAACAGCAATACAAGATCAGCAGTTGAGACAGACCACGCTTTGTGCCCATGAGGCACCTGAAGAAGCACGGTTCACACGAAGCAGCAATTAATTGCATGGGACCGGAGTAAGGGCTTTGCATGGGACCAGAGTAACGCGCTAAAGCGCGAACTCTGGTCGACAGCTGAAGCACTAACACCGGTCGACATAGGAGGCGAAGTGTCAGCGACGCTACGTTTTGACAATATCGGCAAAGTCTTTCCAGGCGTGCGCGCGCTCGACGGTGTGTCCTTCGACGTCAACGTCGGCCAGGTGCACGGCCTGATGGGCGAAAACGGCGCAGGGAAATCGACCCTGCTGAAGATTCTCGGCGGTGAATACCAGCCCGATTCGGGCCGCGTGATGATCGACGGCAATGAGGTGCGCTTCACGAGCGCGGCGTCGTCGATCGCGGCGGGGATCGCGGTGATTCACCAGGAACTGCAATACGTGCCCGATCTGACGGTCGCGGAAAACCTGCTGCTGGGCCAGTTGCCGAACTCGCTCGGCTGGGTCAACAAGGGCGAAGCCAAACGCTTCGTGCGTGAACGCCTCGAAGCGATGGGCGTGGCGCTGGATCCGAACGCGAAGCTGCGCAAGCTCTCGATCGCGCAGCGGCAGATGGTCGAGATCTGCAAGGCGCTGCTGCGCAACGCACGCGTGATCGCATTGGATGAGCCGACCAGCTCGCTGTCGCATCGCGAGACCGAAGTGCTGTTCAAACTGGTGCGCGATCTGCGTGCCGACAATCGCGCGATGATCTACATCTCGCACCGCATGGACGAGATCTACGAGCTGTGCGATGCCTGCACGATCTTCCGCGACGGCCGCAAAATTGCTTCGCATCCGACGCTCGAAGGCGTGAAACGCGACACCATCGTCAGCGAAATGGTCGGACGTGAAATCGCCGACATTTACAACTACTCTTCACGACCGCTCGGCGAAGTGCGTTTCGCGGCGAAAGCGATCGAAGGTCATGCGCTCGCGCAGCCGGCCAGCTTCGAAGTGCGGCGCGGCGAGATCGTCGGTTTCTTCGGTCTGGTGGGTGCCGGGCGCAGCGAACTGATGCATCTGGTGTACGGCGCAGATCACAAGAAGGCCGGTGAAATCGTGCTCGACGGCAAGCCGATCAAGGTGCGCAGCGCGGGTGAGGCGATCAAGCACGGCATTGTGCTGTGTCCGGAAGACCGCAAGGAAGAAGGCATCGTCGCGATGGCGACCGTGTCGGAGAACATCAATATCAGTTGCCGCCGTCACTATCTGCGCGCCGGGATGTTCCTCGATCGCAAGAAAGAAGCGGAAACCGCGGACCGTTTTATCAAGCTGCTGAAGATCAAGACGCCGAGCCGTCGTCAGAAGATCCGTTTTCTGTCGGGCGGCAACCAGCAGAAGGCGATTCTGTCGCGCTGGCTGGCCGAGCCCGATCTGAAGGTCGTGATTCTCGACGAGCCGACGCGCGGGATCGACGTCGGTGCCAAGCATGAGATCTATAACGTGATTTATCAGCTTGCCGAACGCGGCTGCGCGATCGTGATGATTTCGTCGGAATTGCCGGAAGTGCTCGGCGTATCCGACCGGATCGTCGTGATGCGCCAGGGTCGGATTTCCGGCGAGCTGGCGCGTAAGGACGCAACGGAACAATCCGTGTTGGGCCTCGCCTTGCCGCAAAGCTCGACAGCGCTGCCCGGAACCGCAGCCACCGAGCAAGCGGCCTGAACATTATTTGGACGAAAGTCCGGCAACCCGTGGGGAACGGGAGGAGTCTTCAACATGCAAGCCAGAGAAAACCTCGCGCAACAAGCCGCAAAAAGTGCGGCCGAAGCGCTGATTCCGCAAGGCAACGACAAGGCGAAATGGTGGCAGCAGATCACCGAGTACAGCCTGATTCTGATCTTCATCGTGATGTTCATCACGATGTCGCTGACGGTCGACCACTTCTTCTCGATCGAGAACATGCTCGGTCTCGCCCTGTCGATTTCGCAGATCGGCATGGTCGCGTGCACGATGATGTTCTGTCTGGCGTCCCGCGATTTCGACTTGTCGGTGGGTTCGACGGTCGCGTTCGCCGGTGTGTTGTGCGCGATGGTGCTGAACGCGACCGGTAACACGTTCATCGCGATCATCGCGGCGGTGTTCGCGGGTGCGGTGATCGGCTTCGTCAACGGCGCCGTGATCGCCTACCTGCGCATCAACGCGCTGATCACGACGCTCGCGACGATGGAAATCGTCCGCGGTCTCGGGTTTATCGTGTCGCGCGGTCAAGCCGTGGGCGTGTCGTCGGATACGTTCATCGCGCTGGGCGGTTTGAGCTTCTTCGGCGTGTCGCTGCCGATCTGGGTCACGCTGCTGTGCTTCATCGTGTTCGGCGTGATGCTCAATCAGACCGTGTACGGCCGTAATACGCTGGCAATCGGCGGTAATCCGGAAGCCTCGCGTCTTGCCGGTATCAATGTCGAACGCACGCGCGTTTTTATCTTCCTGATTCAGGGCGCCGTCACCGCGCTGGCCGGGGTGATTCTGGCTTCGCGGATTACGTCGGGCCAGCCGAATGCCGCGGAAGGCTTCGAGCTGAACGTGATTTCGGCTTGCGTGTTGGGCGGCGTGTCGCTGCTCGGCGGTCGCGCGACGATTTCCGGTGTCGTGATCGGCGTGCTGATCATGGGTACGGTCGAGAACGTGATGAACCTGATGAACATCGACGCGTTCTATCAGTACCTCGTGCGTGGCGCGATCCTGCTCGCCGCTGTGCTGCTCGACCAGTTGAAGAACCGCGGCTCACGGGACTAACCCGGGATTGAACCCGGAAATAAACCCGCGGCTCACCCACCTTGCTCTAAAAGGAATCGAACGATGTCGTCTCCGGCCAATGCAAACGACCGCCTCGCGGACAACGCGTTTGCCCGCTATCCGAGTCTCGTCGACCGAACAGTGTTGATCACGGGCGGCGCGACCGGTATCGGCGCATCGTTCGTCGAGCATTTTGCGGCGCAGGGTGCGCGCGTCGCGTTCTTCGATATCGACGCGACCGCGGGTGAAGCGCTCGCCGACGAACTCGGCGATTCGAAACACAAGCCGCTGTTCCTGCCCTGCGATCTGACCGACATCGACGCGCTGCAAAAAGCGATCGCCGATGTGAAGGCCACACTCGGTCCGATTCAGGTGCTGGTGAACAACGCCGCGAACGACAAACGTCACGCGATTGGCGACGTGACGCGCGAGTTTTTCGACGCGGGCATCGCGGTGAATATCCGTCACCAGTTCTTCGCAGCGCAAGCGGTGATGGAGGACATGAAGGCCGCCAACGCGGGTTCGATCATCAACCTGGGCTCGATCAGCTGGATGCTGAAGAACGGCGGCTATCCGGTGTACGTGATGTCGAAATCGGCAGTGCAGGGTCTGACGCGCGGGCTCGCGCGCGACCTCGGTCACTTCAATATTCGCGTCAATACGCTGGTGCCGGGCTGGGTGATGACGGACAAGCAGAAGCGTTTGTGGCTCGACGATGCAGGCCGTCGCTCGATCAAGGAAGGCCAGTGCATCGATGCTGAACTGCAACCGGCCGATCTCGCCCGCATGGCCTTGTTCCTAGCCGCCGATGACAGCAGGATGATCACCGCGCAGGATATCGTCGTCGACGGAGGCTGGGCGTGAGTGCCGGCGTGTCTGCGGGTTCGGATGCGGGTGCGGCTTTGCCTGCACACAGCGCGGCGCTGCTGCTCGACACGAAATGCACGCTCGGAGAAGGCGCGACGTGGTGCGCGAGGACCGATCGCTTCTACTGGAACGACATCGAAGGCGCGCGGCTGTGGCGCTATGACCCGCGCGACGGCGGCAGCACGTTCTGGCGCATGCCCGAGCGTCTCGGGAGTTTTGCGTTGTGCGCCGATCCGCGCTACCTGCTGCTCGGATTGGCGACGCATCTGGCGTTCTTCGATCTGACAACCGGCGAGACGCAGCGTATCGTCGACGTCGAACCTGGCTTGAACACGCGCGTGAACGACGGCCGCTGCGATCGTCAAGGTCGTTTCGTATTCGGTACGAAAGACGAAGGCTCGCCGCTGCAGGCGGTCGGCGGGTTTTATCGTCTGAATCACGATTTGTCGCTGGAGCGATTGCCGTTGCCCGCACCGGCGATCTCGAACAGCATCGCGTTCAGTCCCGACGGCGCGGCGATGTACTACTGCGATTCGCCGACGCGTGAAATTCGCGTCTGCGACTATCGCGCGGACGGCAGCATTGCCAACGACCGCGCCTTTACGACATTAACGGACGCGACCGGCGAGCCCGACGGCTCGACCGTCGACCGCGACGGTGGTGTGTGGAACGCGCAGTGGGGCGGCAGGAGAGTAGTGCGATATGGCCCCGACGGCGTGGAAACCGAGCGTGTCGACGTGCCGACTGCGCAGCCGAGTTGCGTCGCGTTTGGCGGCCCCTCAAGAGGACTTCCGTCAGGGCCTGTGCAACTGGACACGTTGTACATCACGAGTGCGCGTATCGATCTCGATGCCGCCGCGCTCGCGGGCGATTCTCATGCGGGCGGCGTGTTCGTCGCAACGCCCGGACGACAAGGTTTGCCGGAGCCGGTGTTCCAAGGCGCGCCCGCATAGCGCAGAATGGCGCAACCTCAGTCTCGAGGCAGCAGAGTGTAGTCGCGCAGTGACTTTGTAAGTGAACCAGCGTTGATGTCGCAAACCCAGTGCCAGCAAATCGGCAGTAGATCGGCAGCATGCAGTTCGGACCCTGAGGCGACCTGTGCAAAAAAAATCGCCCAACAGCATCCGTCAGCAATGACGGCAACGTCCCACGCCTCTCGATGGAGCCAGATATGACTGTTGCGAATCCTGTTTCCGCCTCTTCTCAGAGCCGACGCGCGCGACTTAACGCGGCGGCCAATCCGGTGCTTCCGGGTCCCAGTACTTCTGCGGTTGCGGTCGGTGAGACGAGCGGCGGCGAGCTCGCGTGCATCACGCTCGCCAACGCGCATTTGCGCCTCGATGTCGCGCCGACGCTCGGTGGCGGCGTCACCCGTTTCGATTGGCGCAACGACGGCGCGCTCACGCCGATTTTCCGGCGCTGCCGTCACATCGCCTCGGATACCCAGCCGAACCAGTTGGCATGCTATCCGCTGCTGCCGTATTCGAATCGCATCGGTGGCGGTCATTTCAATGTGGCGGGGCGGCGCGTCGAGGTGCCGCAAAATCGCGCCGACGAGGCCTTGCCGATTCATGGCGACGGTTGGCTCTCGGCCTGGCAGGTCGCGGAGTCGGACCGCGAAAACGTCCGTCTGACGCTCGATCGCCACGACGGCAAACCGTACGCGTTCCGCGCGACGCAAACCTATACGTTGGACGGCCCCACACTCGTCATCACGCTGGACATCGAGAATGCCGGCCGCGAGGCGCTGCCTTTCGGGCTGGGCGTGCATCCATTTTTTGTGCGTGACGCCGACACCGAACTGTCGGCGGCGGCCGGCGGCCTGTGGCTTTCCGGCGACGACTGGCTGCCGGTGCGCCACGTGCCGGCGCCGCCCGCATGGCAATTCGGCGTGGCGTATCCCTTGCCGGAAACCATCGTCAATCACGCGTTCACGGGCTGGAGCGGGCAGGCGGCGGTGGTGTGGCCGAAGCGGCGGCTGTCGCTGAATATCGCCGCCGACACCGATTACTACGTGCTGTACACGCCGCCGCGCGAAGACTTCTTCTGCTTCGAGCCAGTCGATCATCCGATCAACGCGATGAATCTGGCGGGCGGCGCGTGCGAGAACGGAATGACGATGCTCGCGCGCGGCGAACGGCTCACGCGCACGTTCCGCTTTACCGTCGAACGCACGGGTTTGCGCTCGATGCCGGGCGCACGTGGTTCGCGCCGGCGGCAGTAAGGGGAGAGCAGGGCGGAGCAGTACGGCGTACCCGTCACGCCCCAGCCTGAGCCGGTGTGACGCGTGGCGGCGGCTTGCCGCGTAGGACAGGTAAAATACGCGCCTCTTCCGTTATCGGCTCGCCGCGAGACTCACCATGTCCAATTTCATCCAGACACTCAACGACGCCTGGCAGCGCACGAACTCGCTGCTGTGCGTCGGCCTCGATCCGGAGCCCAGCAAATTCCCGGGCGCGCTCGCGGGCCGTCCCGAAGCGATTTTCGACTTCTGCCGCACCATCGTCGATGCGACCGCGCCCTATGCGTCGTCGTTCAAGCCGCAGATCGCCTACTTCGCCGCTCATCGCGCGGAAGACCAACTTGAGCAGTTGATCGCGCACATTCATACGAACCACCCGGGCTTGCCGGTGATTCTGGACGCGAAGCGCGGCGATATCGGCAGCACCGCCGAGCAGTACGCGCGTGAAGCCTTCGAGCGGTATCAGGCGGACGCGGTGACGGTGAATCCGTATATGGGTTTCGATTCGATCCAGCCGTATCTGGAGCACGAGGGCAAGGGCGTGATCGTGTTGTGCCGGACCTCGAACGCGGGTGGTTCGGACCTGCAGTTTCTGGAGACGGGCGGACGTCCGCTGTATCAGGTCGTCGCGCAACTGGCGGCGGACAAGTGGAACGCGAGCGGCCAGTTGGCGCTCGTGGTTGGCGCGACGTTCCCGAAGGAAATCGAAGTGGTGCGTGGGATCGTCGGCGATATGCCGCTGCTGATTCCGGGCATCGGCGCGCAAGGCGGCGATGTTCAGGCGACGGTCAACGCCGGCCGGACGGCGAACGGCACGGGCATGCTGATCAACTCGTCGCGGGCGATTATCTACGCCGGTAAGGATGACGATTTCGCCGAAGCCGCAGCTAAGGCCGCGATGGAAACGCGTGACCGGATCAATGCGTTCCGGTGATGGCGGATGAGGCCGGTCAGGTAACCGGCCCCAGTCGTTCGATAAACGCCGCACGCTGCGGATGCCGCGCTTTCAGCGCCTCGACATCCGCCAGCTCGAACTCGCTGAACTCAAACCCCGGCGCGACCGTGCAGCCCACGAGCGCGAACGTCGCCGGGTCCGCGCATTCCGCGGCAAACCACAGCCCCGCGGGCACCACTGCCTGAAACACGGCATCCGAATGCGTCAGCACATTGCCCAACTTGTGCGTAATCAACGTGCCCGCTTCGTCGAGCACGTGAACATTCAACGGCTCACCGGCATAAAAATGCCAGACCTCATCGGACTTGATCCGATGCCACGCCGAATGCGCGCCGTCGCAGAGCAGGTAGTAAATCGCGGTGGACGCCGAGCGCGTCTTCGTTGAACCATCATCGCGGCGCACGGACTCCGCGGATCGATACGTCTCGCTGAAAAATCCGCCTTCCGGATGCGGCTTTAGATCGAAGCGGCGGATCAACTCGTCTTTGGCTGCGTGCGAAGTCGACATGTTGGGCATCGTGGCGGCGCCTCAGAATTTGAACCGGACGTTAATGTTCGCGCTCGTCGAGCAGGGCCAGCACACCGCGCAACGCGTGCGCGGCGGCCTGCACGCGGATCTTCTCGCGGTCGCCCTTGAAGACCTTGGTTTCGACGGACGTATGCAGCCGATTGCTCCAGCCGAACGACACCATGCCGACCGGCTTGGTTTCCGTGCCGCCGCCCGGGCCGGCAACGCCGGTAATCGAGACAGACACCTGCGCGCGACTGTTGCGCAGCGCGCCCTCCGCCATCGCACGCGCCACCTGTTCGCTGACCGCGCCGTGCTTTTCGATCAGGTCGGTCGGCACGCCGATCATCTCGGACTTCGCCTGATTCGAATACGTGACGAAGCCGCGCTCGAACCAGCCGCTGCTGCCGGAAATATCGGTGATCGCGGTCGCCACCATGCCGCCTGTGCAGGATTCGGCGGTGACGAGCATCAGGCGCTCGTCGCGCAGGCGGTTGCTCACGCGAATCGCAAGCTGGTGAACCACGGAATCGGTAGGCATGGCGTCAATCCGGAAAACGGGGAACTGCTGCGGGAGGCAGTCGGCAGCCGGTGGCCGGCGGGCAAAGGCCGACCGGCACCAGCCGACGGGCAACGGTTAAACCGACATGCGCCAGAGCGCAATCACGAGCAACGTGAAGAACGCAGCGACCAGGTCGTCGAACATGATGCCAAAACCACCTTTCAGTCGGCGATCGAAATAACCGATGGGCGGCGGTTTAACCATGTCAAAGAAGCGGAATACGATGAACGCCCAGAGTTGCCCGGTCAGCGTGACCGGCGTGACCATCAGCAACACCAGCCAGAACGCGATGATTTCGTCCCAGACGACCGGCGACGGATCGTCGGTACCCAGCTTCTTGGCTGTAAAGCCGCAGATCGCAATGCCGCCGAAAAAGCCGGCGACGATCAGCACGCCCCATTCGACCACGGTCAGATAACGGCTCAGGACGGCGAACGAGGCCCATGCGAACAGAGTACCGACGGTGCCCGGCGCAACCGGCGACAAGCCGCTGCCAAAACCCAGCGACAGAATGTGCAGCGGATGCGACAGCATGAAACGCGCGGTGGCGCGGCGTGGCTGAGGACGGGGCGCGCGCGGGCCGGACGCGTTGGGCTGCGGATGGCCGATCAGATCATCGGCGGGGCCCAGCGGGGGATCAGTCTGCATGGAAATGGTCGAAGCCTTGCAACGTCAGAGTGAGCGGCGCGCCGGCGGCATCGCGCCAGCCGATCGCCGGGCGGTCGGCCGCCGTTTGAAGAGCGCTTATTGTACCGATGCGGGTGACCGGCACGGCCACCTCGCGCCCGGCTGCTTCGACCTTGGCGCGCGCTGCGGCCGGTGCGGTGAAGCACAGTTCGTAATCGTCGCCGCCGGCTAGCGTGCAACGTTGCTGGATCTCGGGCGAGAGGCGGCGTAGCGCGGCCGAACGCGGCACGGCGTCGACGTCGACCGTGGCCTGCATTTCCGAGCGTTCCAGGATGTGCAGCAAGTCGCCGGCGAGCCCGTCAGATAGATCGAGCGCTGCGTGCGCGATGCCCCGCAACGCGAGACCGAGGAAGATGCGCGGCTCGGGACGCTCGAGGGCGCGACGAAACGTCGCAGTGTCGCTGGCATCGGCAGACCACTCTCCGCGCTGGACGCCGAGACCCGCGCGCGCGTCGCCGAGCGTGCCGGAGATCCAGATGTCGTCGCCCGGTTGCGCGGCATCGCGGCGCAACGCAACCTGCGGCTGCACGCTGCCGAACACGGTGATGCACAGATTCAACGGGCCGCCGGTCGTGTCGCCGCCGATCAGATTGCAGCGGTAGCGCTCAGCCAGCGCGAAGAGGCCATCGCTGAAAGCGGCGAGCCACGCTTCGTCGGCTTTGGGCAAGGAGAACGCCAGCGTGAACGCCAGCGGCTCTGCGCCCATCGCGGCCAGGTCCGACAGGTTCACCGCGAGCGCCTTGCGACCGAGCGCCTCGGGATCGATGTCGGGAAAGAAGTGGCGGCCTTCCACCAGCATGTCCGTCGATATCGCCAGCATTTCACCGGGGCGCGGCGCGAGCAGGGCGCAGTCGTCGCCGATGCCGAGTTCGCCTTCTGCAGCACGGGATGACGCAGCGGCTGCGCGGCGGGCGAAGAATCGATCGATCAGCGAAAACTCGGAGAGCATGGTGGCAATGGGTGAACGGATAAGTGCAACGAAAAGCCGCTAACGGCGCGCATTGTACGGAGATGTTCGCGGGTAAACACTCTATTCGCGCACAACTCCGATTCGACTGGTGGTTGGCCCAAAGCGTGCCATGTCTGCCTTTCGCTATATTTCAGTCGCGGCAGTTGTACCCGTATTGAAGGAATTGAGCCGGCAATTGGGGCTACAATGCCGTCGAACATCTATTCTAATCCGCCCTTCGAAGCCCGCCTTATGTCGACTCCCGTCAATAGCAAACTCCGCGAAGCCGCTCTCGATTATCACGAGTTCCCGACCCCCGGGAAGATCGCGATCGCCCCGACCAAGCAGATGATCAACCAGCGCGACCTCGCGCTGGCGTACTCGCCGGGCGTCGCGTTCGCGTGTGAGGAAATCGTCGAAAACCCGCTGAACGCCGCCCGTTTCACCGCGCGCAGCAACTTGGTCGGCGTCGTCACGAACGGCACCGCTGTGCTGGGTCTCGGCAACATCGGGCCGCTCGCCTCGAAGCCGGTCATGGAAGGCAAGGCCGTCCTGTTCAAGAAGTTCGCCGGCATCGACGTGTTCGATATCGAGCTGAACGAGTCCGATCCGCACAAGCTGGTCGAGGTGATCGCGGCGCTGGAGCCGACCTTCGGCGGTATCAACCTCGAAGACATCAAGGCGCCGGACTGCTTCATCGTCGAGCGCGAATGCCGCAAGCGCATGAAGATTCCGGTTTTCCACGATGACCAGCACGGTACGGCCATCGTCGTCGCGGCGGCCATCACCAACGGCTTGAAGGTGGTCGGCAAGGACATCAAGGAGGTCAAGCTGGTGTCGTCCGGCGCGGGCGCGGCGGCGCTGGCCTGCCTGGATCTGCTGGTCGACATCGGCCTGCCGCTCGAAAACATCACCGTTACCGACCTCGCCGGCGTGGTCTACAAGGGCCGCGTCGAACTGATGGACCCGGACAAGGAACGCTTTGCGCGCGAAACCGACGCCCGCACGCTCGCTGAGGCGATCGGCGGCGCGGATATTTTCCTGGGTCTCTCGGCCGGCGGCGTGCTGAAGCAGGACATGGTCAAGCAGATGGCTGACAAGCCGCTGATTCTGGCGCTGGCCAACCCGACCCCAGAAATCCTGCCGGAACTGGCGCTCGAAGTGCGTCCGGACGCCGTGCTCTGCACGGGCCGTACGGACTATCCGAACCAGGTGAACAACGTGCTGGTGTTCCCGTTCCTGTTCCGCGGCGCGCTGGATGCGGGCGCGACGACGGTGACGCGTGAAATGGAGATCGCCGCGGTCAACGCGATCGCCGAACTGGCCCGCCAGGAGCAGAGCGATATCGTCGCGACTGCGTACGGTATCCAGGATCTTTCGTTTGGTTCGGAATATCTGATTCCGAAGCCGTTCGACCCGCGCCTGATCGTCAAGGTCGCGCCGGCGGTGGCGAAGGCAGCGATGGATTCGGGCGTCGCCGAGCGTCCGATCGAAGACATGGAAGCGTACGAACAGCATCTGCAGCAGTTCGTGTATCACAGCGGCACGACCATGAAGCCGATTTTCCAGCTGGCGCGTGGTGTCGAGCCGGAGAAGAAGCGCATCGTGTTTGCGGAAGGCGAAGAAGAGCGCGTGCTGCGCGCCATGCAGATCATCGTCGACGAAAAGCTCGCGAAGCCGATCCTGATCGGCCGTCCGGCGGTGATCGAACAACGCATCGCGCGTTACGGCCTGCGGCTGGTCGCGGGTCAGGACTACACGGTCGTGAACACCGACCACGACGAGCGTTACCGCGATTTCTGGCAGGAATATCACAAGATGATGTCCCGCAAGGGCATCACCGAGCAGATGGCGAAGCTCGAAATGCGCCGCCGCACCACGCTGATCGGCGCGATGATGGTGGAAAAGGGCGAGGCGGACGGCATGATCTGCGGCACGGTGTCCACCACGCATCGCCACCTGCACTTCATCGATCAGGTGATCGGCAAGAAGGAAGGCGCGAAGGTCTATGCGGCGATGAATGCGCTGGTGTTGCCGAACCGCCAGATTTTCCTGGTCGACACGCACGTGAACGTCGATCCGACGCCGGAACAACTCGCTGAGATTACGATCATGGCAGCCGAGGAAGTGCGCCGCTTCGGTATCGAGCCGAAGATCGCGCTGGTGTCGCATTCGAACTTCGGTTCGAGCAATGCGCCGACCGCGCAGAAAATGCGCGACACGCTGGCGATCCTGCGCGAGCGCGCGCCCGACCTGCAAGTGGACGGCGAAATGCACGGCGACCTCGCGCTCGACGCGAATCTGCGCCGCGAAGTGTTGCCCGACTCGACGCTCGAAGGCGATGCAAATCTGCTGGTGCTGCCGAATATCGACGCGGCCAACATCTCGTACAACCTGCTGAAGACCGCCGCGGGCAACAACATCGCGATTGGTCCGATGCTGCTCGGCGCAGCCAAGCCGGTGCACGTGCTGACGGCCTCGGCCACGGTTCGCCGCATCGTCAACATGACGGCGCTGCTGGTTGCCGACGTAATCGCCTCCCGCTGATCCTTGATCCGGGAATGAAGCGTGGCGCCGCCTAATTGGGCGCCGCGCAAAAAAAAGGCGTGCCCGCAATGGGCACGCCTGCGGGTGAACAGGGGATAGCCACCCTAAAAAAGGCCGAATGAGACCATTCCGCCTTCGAGAGACTGCGGGAACCGCAAGGCTTTCATTAGAGGGAATGGGCCGCGCAATGGGCGCCCCGTGGGTTTGTGCGCGCCCCATTTGCTTCGTCAGGTTAATTTTAGCCTGCACAAGCTAAATATTCTGTCAAAAGTCGTCAAAGCCCGTTCCGTGGCTCTTTCCCACGCGATTGGAAGCTTTTGCCTGTCCGGCGAACGTTGATTCTGTGGGGTTTTAGCGATACCCTTACGACTTTCATGGTCGTCAAACTCGTGATCTAACAGCGGGGAACCTTGATTCATGGCACGCAAGTGGCTGCGCATTAAAGGCGTGCTGATCGGTGCTTTGACGCTCTGCGCTTTATTCGGCTCCGTGCCTGGCGCGTTTGCGCGCGACTACACGACATCTGCCGATACACAAGCTCAGGTGCAGGGCACTATTGCAGCGGCACAGTTGCCGCGCGAAGCGGTCAATACATTGAACTTGATTGCCGCGGGCGGGCCTTACCCGTATGAGAAGGACGGCATCGTATTCGGCAATCGCGAACGGTTGCTACCACCGCATCGGCGCGGCTATTACCACGAATACACCGTTCCTACGCCTCGTTCACGAAACCGCCGGGCGCGTCGCATCGTCTGCGGAGGTCCGCTACAGCGGATCGACAACTGTTATTACTCGGACGACCATTACACCAGTTTTAATCGTATTGTTGAATGACATCGGGATGAACGGCATGAGCGACAACGTCTACGCGCACGACTCCGGAGTCGCGACGGATCTTTTCGCGGCCGGCGACGGCAATTTGTTCCAGCGCGTCATGCGGATGCGCGCCGGCGACCAGGGCCGGGATACCCAGAGCGAAGGCAGCACTGTGCTTGCATCGAATGAGGAGCCCATGAGTCTTTTCAAGACCGTACGACCGAACATCGTACAGTCGATCCGCGCGTTTCGCGTGCAGGATCTCGCTGACGAGGCCAACCAGCTCGGCCAGCACTTTCTGTACGCGTACTGCGCGAACGCTCAGTCCAAACAGGAAGTGCTGGAGACCATTGCTACGTCGTTCCTGTTTCCGAAGCATTTCGGCAAGAATTACGACGCGCTGTACGATTGCCTGACCGATCTGGTCCATAAGGCAGGTGCGCAGCCCGGCTTCGTGATCGTGCTCGAGCAATTGCCGGTCGCGCAAAAGTTCGACAAGGAAGGGCGCGAGACGCTACTTGACGTGTTCCGCGAAGCGTCCGAGTTCTGGGCCGAGCGCAAGGTTGCGTTCCGGGTGTTTTATTCGTTTGCGTAAGGTAGGCCTGAGCACTTTGCCTGAATGGGGTGTCTGAGTACCGCTTACCGCTGTAAAAGAATGAGAAAGGCCCGCCAATTGGCGGGCCTTTGCTTTTGGCTTACCAGCCGCCCCAGCGAGCTGCTAACGCCGAGAGCACTGCGATGCCTGCGGTTTCCGTGCGTAACACACGCGGACCGAGACCGACGGCGGTAAATCCGTGATCAGTCGCAGCGGCTTCTTCCGCTGCCGAAAAACCGCCTTCCGGGCCGACCAGCACGGTCACGCGCCCGAACGGCGGATTAACGGGCAGCGCCGAAAAGCTGATGCTGGCGCGCGGCGACAGCAGAATGCGCATTTCGCCTTCTTCAGGCGCGCGGGGCAGCGCGCCGAGCCATGTAGCGATCTCACGCACCGGCATCACTTCCGGCAGGCGATTGCGCCCGCACTGCTCGCACGACGCGCGCACGATGCCTTGCCAATGCACATGCCGCCGCTGCGCGCGGTCGCCAGAAAGACGCACGACGCTGCGCGTGGTGGTCAGCGGCACGAAACACGATGCCCCGAGTTCGACCGCCTTCTCGATGAGCCAGTCCATCTTGTCGCCGCCGGCGATGCCCTGCGCGAGCGTGAGGTGATACGGCGCTTCCACTTCAATATCGCGGAATTCGCGAATTCTCACCTTGGCCGAGCGGCGTTCGACTTCGACGAGTTCGGCGCTGTATTCGCCGCCTTCGCCGTTGAAAAGCACGATCGAGTCGCCGGGCTGCAAACGCAGCACGAGGATGTGGCGCGTGACGTCATCGGGCAACTGCATGATGTCGTCGGGCTTGAGGGCCGTACCGACGAAGAAGCGAGGCATCAGAAAAATACTCATTGGTTCAGGAAAGGTGGCGAGCGAGCGCCCAACGGTAGCCGTCCAGATCTTCGACCTGGGCAAACCGGTCGCCCCAGAATTGATCCTGTGGCTCGCTCAGCGATTTTGCGCCGGCGGCCAGCGCCCGCGTGTAAACCGCGTCGACATCGTCGACATAGACATAGAACGATTGCGGCGCGATCGCGCCCGCGCTTTTGGGTGTTTTCGCCGCCGAGCCGAACGCGCCTTCCGGCGCGAACATCACGATCAGCTGGCCTTGATAGGTCATCTCGACATGCATGACGACACCGTCGTCCTGGACGCTATCACGGACCTCGAAGCCGAATGCCGCTTCGAAGAACGCCGTGGCGGCACGTGCGTCGCGCACCGTCAGATAGGGGGTCAACCAGGGCACACCGGCTGGGCGGGAGGCGGTCATGGGGTTCTCCGGATCTTTTGGGGTTGCGGGATGCATGCTGCGAGGCCAGACGGGCGGTCGCGCATCGATACACCGATGGCGCGCGCCGACCGAACGGTGCATTCTGCCCACGCGTTAGCTTGATGGCTTTAAGAATTGACTTAGTTTATCGCGCACGGACCGGGATGCCGAGAACAGTCCGGCATGCAGGGCCGGGTCGTAGTGCTTCAACGAGTCGATTCGGCGCTCGGCAAGGCGTTCGGAGAGTGCTTCGGCGGTGAGGGCGGCGGGGTTGAGCGTGTCGCTGGCAGTCGCCATCATCCAGAGCGAACCGTAGAGCGGGATGAAGGTGCTCATTGTGCGCACGATGGCGAAGGTGTCGCGCAGATCGTCGAGCAGGCCGGCGATGCGCTCCGCGTGGAAATAGGGAGAACCGAGATGCAGCGAGAGCGCGGCGGTTGGGCTCATGACGCGCTTGAGCCGCGTATAGAAGTCCGGGGTGTAGAGGCCTGAGGCGGGCGAGTCTGGCGGTGTCAGGTCGAACACGACGAGATCGAATTGTGCTGTCGCTGGGGCCGATTGGGCGGCCCCCGTGACGTAATGCGCGGCGTCGCCGATCACCAGTTCGACGCGCGGATCGTCGAAAGCGCCGCCGTGCACCTCGGGCAGATACTCGCGGGTCAGGCGCACGACTTCGGCATCGAGCTCCGCCACGACGATCCGCTCGATGCCCGGGTGCTTCAGCAATTGCCGCGCAGCACCACCATCGCCGCCGCCCAGCACCAGTGCTGCGTTCGGCGATGGATGCGCGAGCGCGGCCGGATGCACCATGCATTCGTGGTAGATGAATTCGTCGCCGGTGGAGGTCATCGGGCGGCCGTCGAGCGTAAACAGCCGGCCGAGCTGTGGCGTGTCCCATACCTCGATCCGCTGGTAGGGCGAATCGACGCGCGCAAGCCGCCGCGCGTTCGGAAATCCGTAGACGGCGTCGGCGGTGGGGTGGAACAGCAAGGGAGCGCTCACGGATGACGGGCTCCGTTGGGAGCGCGGTGGGTTGGTGTCGCTCAATTGTAAAGGCGCAGGCGTCGCGCGGGCCCGGTCCGCGTGCGGAACCAGCCTGAAACCAGGCCGCCAGGCGGCTTTGCGCGAGGGGTGCCGGCTAACGTTCTGTTAGAATGTCACGCTTTCAGCCTTGTCCGTTTGCTCTGCCCGTTTCGCGTCTCCTGGCGCCGCACCGTGCGCCGAAGTGGACTGGCATTCGAGCATCCGGGCCTCAAGCGCGCACCGCCTTCTGACTCTGTCTCCGGACTCGACATGACGACCCCGTCTCCCGCACACACTTCCCTGATGGCCAACGCAATCCGCGCGTTGTCCATGGACGCCGTTCAAAAAGCGAACTCCGGCCACCCCGGCATGCCGATGGGCATGGCCGAAATCGGCGTGGCTTTGTGGTCGCGCCATCTGCGTCACAACCCGAAGAACCCGCAATGGGCCGATCGCGACCGCTTCGTGCTGTCGAACGGTCACGGCTCGATGCTGCTGTACTCGCTGCTGCATCTGACCGGCTACAACCTGCCGATGGAAGAGCTGAAGAACTTCCGTCAGATGCATTCGAAGACGCCGGGTCACCCGGAATACGGCATCACGCCGGGCGTCGAGACCACCACCGGCCCGCTCGGCCAGGGTCTGGCCAACGCAGTCGGCATGGCGCTCGCCGAATCGCTGCTCGCCACCGAATTCAACAAGTCTGACGCGAAGATCGTCGACCATCACACGTATGTGTTCGTTGGCGACGGCTGCCTGATGGAAGGCATCTCGCATGAAGCCTGCTCGCTCGCGGGCGTGCTGAAGCTGAACAAGCTGATCGCGTTCTACGACGACAACGGCATCTCGATCGACGGCGAAGTGGTTCACTGGTTCCACGACAACACGCCGAAGCGCTTCGAAGCGTACGGCTGGAACGTGATCCCGAACGTGGTCGGCCATGACGTCGACGCGGTCGACGCCGCGATCAAGCAAGCCAAGCAATCGGACAAGCCGACGCTGATCTGCTGCAAGACCGTGATCGGCGAAGGCGCACCGACCAAGTCCGGCAGCCACGATTCGCACGGCTCGCCGCTCGGCGACAAGGAAATCGCGGCCACGCGCGAAGCGATCGGCTGGAAGTGGGAGCCGTTCGTGATTCCGCAGGAAGTCTATGCGGCATGGGATGCAACAGAGGCTGGCGCACGCAACGAATCCGACTGGGACAAGGCGTTTGCAGCTTACGCAGCCAAATACCCGCAGGAAGCCGCTGAATTCAAGCGCCGCGACGCGAAGCAATTGCCCGCCGACTGGAAGGAAAAGGCGAAGGCGATCATCGCCGGCGCGAACGAACGCAAGGAAACTGTCGCGACGCGTAAGGCATCGCAACAGGCTATCGAAGGTTTGTCGGCCGTGTTGCCGGAACTGCTTGGCGGTTCCGCCGACCTGACCGGTTCGAACCTGACCAACTGGAAGGCCGCCAAGCCGGTGCGTGTGAACGCCGAAGGCAAGGCTGCCGGCAACTACGTGAACTACGGCGTGCGCGAATTCGGCATGAGCGCCGCGATCAACGGCATCGCGCTGCATGGCGGCTTCAAGGCCTTCGGCGGCACGTTTCTGACGTTCTCGGACTACAGCCGCAACGCGCTGCGCGTCGCCGCGTTGATGAAGTCGCCGTCGATTTTCGTGTTCACGCACGACTCGATCGGTCTGGGCGAAGACGGTCCGACCCATCAGTCGATCGAACACGTCGCAAGCCTGCGTCTGATCCCGAATCTGCAAGTGTGGCGCCCGGCCGATACGGTCGAAACGGCGGTGGCCTGGACCCACGCGGTCGAGCATCATGGCCCGTCGTGCCTGATCTTCAGCCGTCAGAATCTGCCGTTCTCGGAGCGTACTGACGCGCAGATCGCCAATATCGAGAAGGGTGGTTACGTGCTGCGCGACTGGAACGACGAGATCGTCGCGCGCAAGGTCATCCTGATCGCCACCGGTTCGGAAATCGAACTGGCGTTGAACGCGGTCGAGCCGCTGGCTCGCGAAGGCATCGCGGCACGCGTCGTGTCGATGCCGTCGACCACCGTGTTCGACAAGCAGGACGCCGAGTACCGTGAACGCGTGCTGCCGAAGGGCGTGCGCCGCGTCGCGATCGAAGCGGGTGTCACGGATTTCTGGCGCAAGTACGTGGGTCTGGAAGGCGGCGTGGTCGGCATCGACACGTTCGGCGAATCGGCCCCGGCTGGCGTGCTGTTCAAGCATTTCGGTTTCACCGTCGAGCACGTGGTAGAGACGGCAAAAGCCGCACTCGGCTGACCTTCGGTAAGCGCAGCCGCGTGTGCCCCACGCGCGGTTGCGCCGGAAGGACAGGCCAACATGGACGATTTTTTTTCAGCCATCAGGAGATAGATCATGACGATTCGCGTCGCAATCAACGGCTACGGCCGGATCGGCCGCAACACGCTGCGCGCCTTCTATGAAAACGGCAAGAAGCACGATATCGAAATCGTCGCCATCAACGATCTTGGCGATGCCAAGACCAATGCTCACCTGACGCAATACGACACGGCGCACGGCAAGTTTCCGGGCGAAGTCTCGGTGGACGGCGACTACCTGGTCGTCAACGGCGACAAGATCCGCGTGCTGGCGAACCGCAACCCGGCAGAACTGCCGTGGGGCGAGCTGAACGTCGACGTCGTGATGGAATGCACGGGCTTTTTCACGACCAAGGAAAAGGCCAGCGCGCACATCAAGGGCGGCGCAAAGAAGGTCATCATCTCGGCGCCAGGCGGTAAGGACGTCGACGCAACGATCGTCTACGGCGTGAACCACAATGTCCTGAAGGCATCGGACACGGTGATCTCGAACGCATCGTGCACGACCAACTGCCTGGCACCGCTCGTCAAGCCGCTGAACGACAAGATCGGCCTCGTGAACGGTCTGATGACCACGATCCACGCGTACACGAACGACCAGGTTCTGACGGACGTGTACCACGAAGACCTGCGCCGCGCGCGCTCGGCTACGCACAGCCAGATCCCGACGAAGACCGGTGCTGCATCGGCAGTGGGTCTCGTGCTGCCGGAACTGAACGGCAAGCTGGACGGCTACGCGATTCGCGTCCCGACGATCAACGTGTCGGTCGTCGACCTGTCGTTCATCGCTGCACGCGACACGACGGTCGAGGAAGTCAACGCGATCATGAAGGAAGCGTCGGAAGGCTCGCTGAAGGGCATCCTCGGTTACAACGACGCACCGCTGGTCTCGATCGACTTCAACCACAACCCGGCTTCGTCGACGTTCGACGCAACGCTGACCAAGGTGTCGGGCCGTCTGGTGAAGGTGTCGAGCTGGTACGACAACGAGTGGGGCTTCTCGAACCGCATGCTGGACACGGCTGTGGCGCTGGCCAACGCGAAGTAAGCTGGTGTTCTAGCTTCGTGTGTTTCTGCTGCTGGCCGTGGGCCGGTGGCAGGGCAACTGCAAAAAACCGCTCCTCGGAGCGGTTTTTTTACGCCTGAGGCGTGGGGAAATAGACGCCGGCGCGCTGCGCGGCGTTCGAGATATGCGTTTCGATCGCCTTGCCGGCGGCAGCGGAATCGCGCGCCTTGAGCGCGTCGAGAATCGCCCGATGCTCGGTGTACGTAGACAGCACTAACTCGCGCCGATAAAACGGCATCCGCTGGCTTTCCTTCATGATTTCCGCGGCACTGCTCAGAATCGATTCGATCGCCGCGTTGCCGGCAATGCTCACGATGCGCATGTGGAAGTCGTAGTCGAGGCGAGCGGCTTCGTCGAGTTCGTCGCAGGCGAGCGCCGTCTGCATGGCCGCAATGTTGTCTTCGAACCAGGCGAGGTCGGAATCGGTGACAGCCAGCGCCGCCATGCGCGCGATAAAGCCTTCCAACGCGAAACGCATCTGGTACGTATCCGGCAGCGACGACTGCTCCGCGAAGCGCCACGGTTGCGCAGCCGCGGCCTGCGCACTTTCCACATAAACGCCCTTACCGGGACGGATCATCAGCAGACCGAGCGCTTCGAGCGTCGAGAGCGCCTCGCGCAACGATGCGCGGCTGATCGCCAGTTCCTCGGAGAGCTGACGCTGTGCCGGCAGCAAACTGCCCACCGGATAGACGCCCACTTCGATCCGTTCGCGGATGGTCGCGATGGCGGCATCGGTGACGGTGTGCGGAACGTTTTTCATCGTGGCTCACTTGGGTGCGCGGTCTGACCAGCATTGTAATACGCGTTCTGAACGCTCGTACGACGGGCCGTTTAACGTGCGCAATCCGGCCCCGGAACTGCAAAAAAATAGCGGGTAAACGCTATTTAACGAATCCTTGACGCCAGTATATCGGCTTCCTACTATTCGAGATAACAGAACTGGTCGGACCAGTCTGAACAGATGTGAATCGCAACCAGGAGGAAGCCGTGTTGAAATTCTTCAATTCGCTGTTTGGCCGGGTCGTCATAGCGTTGGTCGCGGGCATCGTGATCGGCGCCGTGTTCCCGCATTTCGCCCAATCGCTGCGCCCGCTCGGCGACGGCTTTCTCAAGCTGATCAAGATGGTGATCGGCCCGATCGTTTTCTGCGTCGTGGTGAGCGGCATGGCGCATGCCGGCGATCTGCGCAAGGTTGGCCGCGTCGGCCTGAAGGCGGTGATCTACTTCGAGATCATGACGACGATTGCGCTCGTGATCGGCGCGGTGCTGGCCTACGCAACACGGCCTGGCGTCGGCATGAACATCAACCTGCATTCGCTCGACCCCGCTTCGCTGTCGACCTACACCGAGCACGCGAAAAGCCTGAAGGACACGGCCGGCTTCCTGCTGAAGATCATCCCCGACACGGCGATCAACGCATTCGCCACCGGCGACATCCTGCAAATCCTCGTGTTTTCGGTGCTGTTCGGCTCGGCGCTGTCGCTGTTGGGCAATAAGGCACAGCGCGTCAGTAGCCTGATCGACGAGCTTTCGCAGGTGTTTTTCCGCGTGATGGGTTTCATCATCAAGCTCGCGCCGCTCGGCGTGCTCGGCGCGATCGCGTTCACGACCGGCACCTACGGCGTCGAGTCGCTCAAGCAACTCGGCATGCTGGTGCTGGTGTTCTACGCGAGCTGCTTCGTGTTCGTGGTGGTTGTGCTGGGCGTGGTGATGCGTCTGGCTGGCTTCAGCATCTTCAAGCTGATCCGCTATCTTCGCGAGGAGCTTTCGATCGTACTGGGTACAGCCTCTTCGGATGCCGTGCTGCCGCAGATCATGCGCAAGCTCGAATGGATGGGCGTCAAGGATTCGACCGTCGGACTGGTCATTCCGACCGGCTACTCCTTCAATCTGGACGGCTTCTCCATCTATCTGACGCTTGCGGTGATTTTCATCGCGCAGGCCACCAATACGCCGCTGTCCATCCACGACCTGATCGTAGTGGTGCTGGTGTCCCTGGTGACGTCGAAGGGCGCGCACGGCATTCCCGGCTCGGCCATCGTGATTCTGGCCGCGACGCTGTCCGCGATTCCGGCGATCCCCGTGCTCGGCCT
The DNA here is from genome assembly GCF_009690905.1 of Paraburkholderia madseniana. Taxonomy (GTDB): domain Bacteria; phylum Pseudomonadota; class Gammaproteobacteria; order Burkholderiales; family Burkholderiaceae; genus Paraburkholderia; species Paraburkholderia madseniana. The sequence continues at coordinate 90,746 of NZ_VOSW01000002.1, read as the reverse complement.
CGTGCTGATTCTGCCGGTCGACTGGTTCGTCGGCATTGCCCGTGCGTTGACCAACCTGATCGGCAATTGCGTGGCGACGGTGGTGGTCGCCGTGTGGGAAAACGATATCGACCGGGCGCGCGCCCATCGCGTGTTGAACCGTGACGCAGCGCTGCGCTACGTACCCGCAGGCGAAGATGTAGGCGCCGAGCCGGCCGCCGGCGAACACGCACCGGCAGTTTGAAAAAGCACAACCGCAGTTGCGCTGTGGCCAGATTCATCGCTATTCAACCGCGCGCCAACGCAACGCGCGTTCTGACCCGGCGGATGCGCTGACTCCGCCGCCTCTTCCTTACTTTTCGTTGCCTGACAGAGACTATGGCTAATCCGATCCTCGACCCTAACGCTCCTGCTTTCACCCGTCGCTACATGAACCTCGCCGACCCGCGTCTTGGCGCGCAGGCGCTCCACGCGAGCGACGAATTCTTCGCCCCGAAAGAACGCATGCTCGAGCCGCAACCGGCAGTGTTCATTCCCGGCAAGTACGACGACCACGGCAAATGGATGGACGGCTGGGAAACCCGCCGCAAGCGCACCACCGGCCACGACTATTGCGTGATCCGGCTCGCGCGGCCGGGCGTCGTGTACGGCGTCGATCTGGACACGAGCCACTTCACCGGCAACTTCCCGCCGGCCGCGTCGATCGATGCATGCTACGTGGACGGCGACGTTCCGCCCGACAACGCCGACTGGCAAACGCTCGTGCCGGCCACCACGCTGCAGGGCAATCAGCACCATTACGTCGAAGTGAACGACGCCCGCGCGTTCACCCATCTGCGCGTAAATCTCTATCCAGACGGCGGTCTCGCGCGTCTGCGCGTGTATGGCCAGCCGAAGCGGGACTGGGAGCGCGTCGAGCGCGGCACGCTGCTGGATCTCGCCGCGATCGAAAACGGCGCGTACCTTGTCGCCGCGAACAACCAGCATTTCGGGCCGGCCTCGCAGATGCTGATGCCGGGCCGCGGCGTCAACATGGGCGACGGCTGGGAAACGCGACGCCGTCGCGAGCCGGGCAACGACTGGGCGATCGTCGCGCTTGCGCGGCCGGGCGTGATTCGCAAGATCGAAGTCGATACCGCGCACTTCAAGGGCAATTATCCCGATCGCTGTTCGCTGCAGGCGGCCTCGGTGACGGGTGGGACGGACGATTCGCTCGTCACGCAGGCGATGTTCTGGCCGGTGCTGCTCGGCGAACAGAAGCTGCAGATGGACCACGTGCACACGTTCGCGGACGACATCGCCTCTCTCGGCCCGGTGACGCATGTGCGTTTCAATATCTTCCCGGACGGCGGCGTATCGCGTCTGCGCTTGTGGGGCGAGATCGCATAACGGAGTTGCGTCGATGAAAACCTTGCATGTGGAACGTCTGACGCGCGCGGCCTTCGCGCCGTTCGGCGACGTCATCGAACTGGACGGCGCGCGCCATTTCCCGATCAACGGCGGCACGACCGAGCGCTATCACGACCTCGCGAACGTCGACGTGACGGAGCACGGCGGCCGGCCGTTGATCAACCTGTTTCGGGCGCAACCGCGGGCGCTGCCGATCGAAATCACGATGATGGAGCGGCATCCGCTGGGCAGCCAGGCTTTCATTCCCTTAACGGAACGGCGCTATCTGGTGGTCGTCGCGCCGGCGGGAGAGTTCGATCCGGCGCGGATGCGGGCGTTCTGGAGCGACGGTTGGCAGGGCGTGAATTATTCGAAAGGTGTTTGGCACCACCCCCTGCTCGCGCTCGATCAGGTGAGCGATTTTGTGGTGGTGGATCGTGGCGGCGAGCAGCCTAACTGCGATGAATTGTCATTGGCCGAGCCGTGGCGGCTGCTGTTCGAAGCGAGCGTCGAGCTGGCGGAATAGGCTGGAATCGCAGCGCCGCACGCGTAAAAAAACCCGGTCGATTTGCCGGCGACCGGGTTTTTTCTTTGCCCGCCGAACCGCGCACCCCCGACGCGGCCGGCATCTCAAGCATTCGACTTCAATGCTTGCGATGCGGGCAATTCTCCTTGGTGCACGCGCCGTACAGCGCCAGCGCATGTTCCTGCAGCTTGAAGCCGCGTTCCTTCGCGATGGATTGCTGGCGGCTTTCGATCTCGGAGTCGAAAAACTCTTCGACGAGCCCGCAATCGAGGCAAACGAGGTGGTCGTGATGCGACCCTTCGTTCAATTCGAACACCGCTTTGCCGGATTCGAAGTTGCTGCGCGACAGCAGGCCAGCCTGCTCGAACTGCGTCAGCACCCGATACACGGTTGCGAGACCGATATCGAGCTCTTCGTGCAGCAGGTTGCGGTAGACGTCTTCTGCAGTCAGATGACGCACTGGGCTATGCTGGAAAATCTCAAGGATTTTGAGGCGCGGAAGGGTCGCCTTGAGCCCGATATTCTTGAGATCGGTTGGATTGGTCATGACAAGGGATCCCTAGAGTACAATGCTGGGCTCTCATAGTAATGTGTTTTTGCCGTTCTGGTCATCTTCGATGGAATGAAACTCGCGCGGCTCGTCAGCGGGCCCGCACGGTGAGTGAAATGATTTCAAAATCTCAATTGATCTACCGGGGGAGCCGCATGCGGGGTACCTTGATCGCTGTTGCGACTGTCGCGGTTCTTGCCGGATGTTCCACCTACGACAGCTTGACGCAGCGCGTTGCCCAAAGCATTACCCCGTACCGTATTACGGTGGTGCAAGGCAATTTCGTCTCGCAAGAAGCGGCTGCCCAGATGCAGGTCGGTATGTCGCGCGCCCAGGTGAAGCAGTTGCTCGGCACACCGTTGTTGACCGACATGTTCCACGCAGACCGCTGGGACTACGTGTTCTATTTCAAGCGCGGCTCGACTAACGTCGTGCAGCAGCGCGACTTCGTGATCCTGTTCGCGGGCGACCGTGTCGCCAGCTGGTCGGGTGGCGAAGATCTGCCGTCCAACCTCGAGTTGCTGGCTGAAATTGACGGCGACAAGTCCGGCAAGAAGAAGGCAGCCGTGCCGAATGTGGCAAGTGCTGCGACTGGCGCCAGCGCGCCGGTGGCTGCTGCGCCGGCTGCCGTGGACACCACGAGTTCGCCGTCCGTCGACGCCGCCGCGGCAGCAGCGGCCGTGCCGTCAACGGACGCCAACGCCGAAGCCGCGCAGGCCGCGAATCGGCTGACCAATGCGGTGCAATCGCCGTCGGGCAAAACGCAGTCGTCGGTGCGCTCCACCGCGCCGACCGCCAACGGCGGCGGTATTCCGCAGCAAGGCCCCACGGCCGCCGGGCAGCCGCAGTTCCAGTTCCATCGTCCGCCGCCGCCGCAGGTTCCAGGCACGCAGGATAATCCGGTGGGACCGACGGGCCCGCAAAGCAGCAATGGCGGCCCAACGCATAACGCGCCGTTGACGTCTTCTTCGTCCACTGTGGGAACGGGCGGCTAGGCACGCTGTCCTTCTCTTGGGACGTTTAAGACGGGCGCTGCGTCGGAATGTACCGTGCGCAGCGCCCGTCAGCCGTTCTGCCGTACCTGTACTGGTCGTCTGCTGGTCCTGTATGTGCGGCGCCCGGGTGTGCTGCCCGCCGCCGCTTTTGCCCGCATTTGACGGGTTTTGCCGCGTTTTACCCCTTTCGAACCCTCGTAGCCATGAAAATTGCCATTGCTGGCGCATCGGGCCGTATGGGCCGGATGCTCATCGAAACCGTCCTCAATGATTCCGACGCCACGCTGTCCGGTGCGCTCGACCGTGCGGGCTCCTCGCAACTCGGTCAGGACGCCGGTGCGTTTCTCGGCAAACAGACGGGCGTGCTGCTGACGGACAACGTCGAGCGCGTGTTCGCGGAATCCGACTACCTGATCGACTTCACGCGTCCCGAAGGCACGCTGATGCATCTGGAAGCCGCGCAGCGCCACAACGTCAAAATGGTGATCGGCACGACCGGCTTCGACAACGAGCAGAAAGCGCAACTGCGCGCCGCGGCGGACAAGATCGCCATCATGTTCTCGTCGAACATGAGCGTGGGCGTCAATGTCACGCTGAAGCTGCTCGAATACGCCGCGAAGCATTTCGCGACCGGCTACGACATCGAAATCATCGAGGCGCATCACCGCCACAAGGTCGACGCGCCGTCCGGCACGGCGCTGACCATGGGTGAAGTGATCGCCAACGCGCTCGGCCGCAATCTCGACGAATGCGCGGTCTACAGCCGCGAAGGCGTGACCGGCGAACGCGATCCGTCCACGATCGGTTTTTCGGCAATTCGTGGCGGCGATATCGTCGGCGACCATACGGTGCTGTTTGCCGGCATCGGCGAGCGCATCGAAATCACGCACAAATCGGCGAGCCGCCTGTCGTATGCGCAAGGCGCGCTTCGTGCTGTACGTTTCCTCGAAAGCCACGAGACGGGCTTTTTCGACATGCAGGACGTGCTCGGGCTGCGTTGAGCAGCCACGGGGCCTGCGCAGGGCCCCGTTACGCCCCTGTAATCACTTTCCGATAGCGAGGTCAGATGGCAGGCAGCAGCGGCATCATCCACTACCTGGAAACCAGCGACGCGATCACGCATGGCGTCGCGTATGTGCTGCTGGCCATGTCGATTGCGAGCTGGTGCTTTCTGATCGTCAAAAGCTGGATCCTCACGCGCGCCAAACGTCAGGCCACGCCGGCGATTGCGCAGTTCTGGCAAGCGTCGACGTTGTCGGACGGCGTCGCGGCAATGAGGCGCGTGGACCGCGAGCGCGTCTTCACGCCGCTCGCCGAGGCCGCGTTGCATGCCGCCGAAGTGGACATTCCTGGCGTACTGCTTGCCCGCGTCGAACGCGGCGAGCGGGTGTTGCGGGCGCTGCGCCAGGCGCTCAACGCGTCGCAGCGGCGGCTCGAGTTCGGCCAGGTGCTGCTGGCCTCGGTCGGCAGCACGGCGCCGTTCGTCGGCCTGCTCGGCACGGTTTGGGGCATCTATCACGCGCTCGGCAGTATCGCGGCGAGCGGTCAGGCGCAGATCGAAAACGTCGCGGGTCCGGTCGGCGAGGCGCTGATCATGACGGCTTTCGGCCTCGTGGTCGCGATTCCGGCGGTGCTCGCCTATAACGTGCTTGGGCGGATGGTGCGGCAGTTGTCGGAGGAACTCGACGGCTTCGCGCACGATCTGCACGCCTATGTGTGCGCGCCGGCGGATCAGCCCCGGCCTCAGCCGCAGCAAGCCCAGGCCCGGACCCCGACCCACTAAGCGCAGCGCTCAGGCAGAAGGAGGCGACATGGCATTCGGCGGACTCGAAAAAAAGCAGACGGCTGCGCCGATGGCCGAGATCAACATGACGCCGTTGATCGACGTGATGCTCGTGCTGCTGGTGATTTTTATCATTACCGCGCCTTTATTCACGCATGCGATCCGGCTCGATTTGCCCAAAGTCGCGGCCGCGCCCGCGCGGCAAACGCCGCAAACCATTTCTCTTTCAATCGATGCCGCCGGCAAGCTGTACTGGAACGGCAGCGTCATTACGCTGCAGCAGATGCGCGCGCAATTCATGGCGGCGGGCAAAGCGGCGCAGACCGACCAGCCGGAGATCCACCTGAGCGCCGAGCGCTCCACGCGCTACGAAGTGATCGCGCAGGTGATGGGCGCGGCGCAGCAGGCCGGGCTCGAGCGGATCGGTTTCGTGACGGATCCGCCGCCGCCGGGCGCTAAACCCTAGCGGCGTTATCGGGCGGCGCCGCGCCCGGCGGGCCATGCCGCAAACATGCCGCCGCTCCTGCGCCTGCGAGGCCGCCCCGCGCGCCACGCCACGCGGCGCACCCGTCCGCGGACGGTATAATCAGCCCTTTCCCCCGCAGAAGGGGAAACGACGCCATTTCATCCAGCAGAGCACCAGGCCCGGTGCGAAAGCACCGAACCCAGCGATTCCATCACACCATGCACGAAAAATACGTTCCCTCCGACGTCGAAGCCGCCGCGCAAGGGCAATGGCGCGCCATCGACGCGTATAAGACGTCGGAAACCACTGATAAGCCCAAGTTCTATTGCGTCTCGATGCTGCCGTACCCGTCGGGCAAGCTGCACATGGGGCACGTACGGAACTACACGATCAACGACGTGATGTACCGCTATCTGCGGATGAACGGCTACAACGTGCTGATGCCGATGGGTTGGGACGCGTTCGGCATGCCGGCGGAAAACGCCGCGATGGCCAACAACGTGCCGCCGGCGAAGTGGACCTACGACAACATCGCTTACATGAAGAAGCAGATGCAGTCGATGGGCCTCGCGATCGACTGGTCGCGCGAGGTCGCAACCTGCAGCCCCGATTACTACAAGTGGAACCAGTGGCTGTTCCTGAAGATGCTCGAAAAGGGCATCGCGTACAAGAAAACCGGCACCGTTAACTGGGACCCGGTCGATCAGACCGTGCTCGCCAACGAGCAGGTGATCGACGGCCGCGGCTGGCGTTCGGGCGCGCTGATCGAAAAGCGCGAAATCCCGATGTACTACATGCGCATCACGCAGTACGCGGATGAGCTGCTGAACGACCTCGAAGGCCTCGGCTGGCCCGAGCGCGTCAAGATCATGCAGCAGAACTGGATCGGCAAGAGCTTCGGCGTGAACTTCGGTTTCCCGTATGAAATCGACGGCGAACAGAAGCTGCTGCGCGTGTTTACCACGCGCGCCGACACGATCATGGGCGTGACCTTCTGCGCGGTCGCCGCCGAGCATCCGCTCGCCACGCGTCTCGCGCAAGACAAGCCGGAACTGCAGGCCTTCATCGAAGAATGCAAGCGCGGCGGTGTGGCTGAAGCCGACATGGCGACGATGGAAAAGAAGGGCATGGCCACCGGCTTTTACGTCACGCATCCGCTGACGCAGGAACAGGTCGAAGTGTGGATCGGCAACTACGTGCTGATGAGCTACGGCGAAGGCGCGGTGATGGGCGTGCCTTCACACGACGAGCGCGACTTCGCGTTCGCGAAGAAATACGGTCTGCCGATCAAGCAGGTGATCGCCCTTGAAGGCAAGGAATACTCGACCGAAGCGTGGCAGGAATGGTATGGCGAGAAGGAAGGCGGCGTCTGCATCAACAGCGGCAAGTACGACGGTCTGAACTACACGCAGGCAGTCGACGCGATTGCCGCCGATCTGAAAGAACTCGGCCTCGGCGACAAGCAGATCACGTGGCGTCTGCGTGACTGGGGCGTGTCGCGCCAGCGTTATTGGGGCACGCCGATTCCGATCATCCACTGCCCGACCTGCGGCGACGTGCCGGTGCCGGAAAAAGATCTGCCAGTGGTGCTGCCGGAAGACCTCGTGCCGGACGGCACGGGCAATCCGCTCGCGAAGTCCGAAGCGTTTGTGAACTGCACCTGCCCGACCTGCGGCGGCGCGGCCAAGCGCGAAACCGACACGATGGATACATTCGTCGATTCGTCCTGGTACTTCTACCGCTACGCGGCGCCGGACGCGAAAACCATGGTCGACGAGCGCACCGATTACTGGGCGCCGATGGACCAGTACATCGGCGGCATCGAGCACGCGATTCTGCACCTTTTGTACTCGCGCTTCTGGGCGAAGGTGATGCGCGACATGGGCTTGATCGAGTTCGGCGAGCCGGCCAAGAACCTGCTGACGCAGGGCATGGTGCTCAACGAAACTTACTACCGCGAAAACGAAGCGGGTAAGAAGACCTGGTACAACCCGGCTGACGTCAACGTCTCGTTCGACGACAAGGGCCGCCCGGTTGGCGCCGTGCTGAATTCGGACGGCCAGCCGGTGGTGCTCGGCGGCGTCGAGAAGATGTCGAAGTCGAAGAACAACGGTGTTGATCCGCAATTGCTGATCGATCAACACGGCGCGGACACAGCGCGCCTGTTCGTGATGTTCGCCGCACCGCCCGAGCAGCAGCTCGAATGGTCGGGTTCGGGCGTGGAAGGCGCGAGCCGTTTCCTGCGCCGCGTGTGGAGCTTTGGTCACGCGAATGAAGCAGCGCTGCGCGCCGGCGGCAAGTTCGAAGCCTCGCAACTCGGCGAAGTCGACAAGGTGCTGCGCCGCGAGATCTACAGCGTGCTGAAGCAGGCCGACTTCGACTACCAGCGTTTGCAATACAACACGGTGGTGTCGGCGGCGATGAAGATGCTCAACGCGCTCGACAGCGCGAAGGGCGCGCAACCGGCCGTGCTGCGCGAGACGTACAGCGTGATGCTGCGCGTGCTGTACCCGGTCGTGCCGCATCAGACGTTCCAGTTGTGGCAGGAACTCGGTTACGCCGACGAATTCGGCTCGCTGCTCGACGCAGCATGGCCGAAGGTCGACGAACAGGCGCTCGAACAGGCCGAAATCGAACTCGTGCTGCAGGTGAACGGCAAGGTGCGCGGTGCGCTCACGGTGTCGAAAGATGCGACACGTGAAGCGATCGAACAGCTCGCCGCTGCGCATGAGGCGGTCGGGAAGTTCAGCGAAGGCAAGGCACCGAAGAAGATCGTCGTGGTGCCGGGCCGTCTCGTGAACGTCGTCGTTTGAAAGCCCACCGAAACATGACAGCAGGCAAGACGCCGCCGCTCATGGCGGCGCTTGTCTGCGTCGCGGAATCTACTGCGAACCAGGAGCCCATGTGACTCGCAGATCGTTATTGACGCTGGTGTGCAGCGTGCTGATGTTGTCCGCCTGCGGCTTCCAGTTGCGCGGCCAGCAGGACTACGCATTCAAACGACTCTTTATCTCCGGCGGTTCGGCAGCGGCCGGCGCGCGGCTCACGCGTATCGTGCAGGGCGGCAGCGACACGGTGGTGGTCACTTCGGTCGCGAATGCCGACGCAACGCTGCAGATCACCGAAGGCCGCGGCCTCAGTACGCTCACGCTGAACTCGCTCGGTGTCGTCGAAGAGTATGCGATGAATCTCTCGATGACCTATACGCTGGTCGGCAAGGACGGCACGGTGCTGATTCCGCCGAGCGTGATCGCGCTAAACCGCGCGATGACTTACAGCGACCAGTTCTCGCAGGCCAAGGCTGCTGAAGCCGACATTCTGTACGCGGACATGGAGAACGACGCGATCGACCAGTTGACGCGCCGTCTGTCGCTGGTGCGTTCGCTGCATCCGGAGCCGGGTCAGCAGGTGCCGGCGGTTGCGCCGCGCGCGCCGTTACCGCCGCCGCCGCTGTGAGCGGTGTGCTGTGTCTTTGTTTAGTGTGCTGTACGTGCTCTTGTACCCGCTCATGTACTCGTTCAACCTCGCCGATCGGTAGCCATGCAACTGCGACTTGACGCGCTCGAAACGCATCTCGCGAAGGGACTCGCCGGACTGTACGTCGTGTATGGCGACGAGCACCTGCTCGCGCAGGAAGCGTGCGACCGGATTCGTGCGACGGCGCGTGCAGCCGGTTTTACCGACCGCTCGGTGTTCACCGTCGAGCGCGGTTTCGACTGGAGTTCGCTGCTTGGCGCGAGTCAATCGATGTCGCTGTTCGGCGACCGTCAACTGGTCGAATTGCGCATTCCATCGGGCAAGCCCGGCAAGGAAGGCGCGGATGCGCTGAAGGCGCTCGCTGCCGCCGTGAATGACGACGTGTTGACGATGATCACGCTGCCGCGATTGGACGCCGCCACGCAAAAGTCTGCATGGTTCACCGCGCTGTCTGAGGCTGGCGTCGCGCTGAAAATCGATCCGGTCGAGCGCGCACAGTTGCCGAATTGGGTCGGTCAGCGACTCGCGGCTCAGGGCCAGCGGGTTGCCGCTGGTGAAGAAGGGCGGCGCGCGTTGGCGTTCATCGCCGAGCGCGTGGAAGGTAACCTGCTGGCAGCGCATCAGGAAATTCAGAAGCTGGGGCTGCTGTATCCGGCCGGTTCGTTGAGTTTTGAACAGATTCAGGACGCTGTGCTGAACGTCGCCCGTTATGACGTTTTCAAGCTGAACGAGGCGATGCTCGCCGGTGACGTTGGCCGTCTGGCGCGCATGCTCGACGGGCTGCGCGGCGAAGGCGAGGCTGCGGTGCTGGTGCTGTGGGCCGTTGTCGAAGAAGTGCGCACGCTATTGCGGATCAAGCGTGGCGTGGCGGCAGGCAAGCCGCTAGCGATGCTGGTGCGTGAGAACCGCGTCTGGGGGCCGCGTGAGCGGCTGATCGGACCGGCGCTGTCGCGCGTCACCGAGGGGGCGCTTGAAAAGGCGCTCGCTTTGGCGGCGCGGCTGGATCGGCAGGTGAAGGGATTGTCCGGCGGCACGCCGGGCAATCATCGCAACGATCCGCCGCCTGATCCGTGGGACGGCTTGTTCGAACTGGCGATGACAGTCGCTTCGCCGGCAAAAGCGGCGCCCGTGCCGCCGCCACGACCTCGCTCTGCGGGTGCCGCACCTGCTCGCAGGCCGGCCTGATCAGGCCCCGCCGGCACGGCTTGTGGCGGCGAGCAAAGCTCCGCCACCCGACTTACAATCGTTTGATCTTTCGCTAATTCTGCCTGTCCGCCGCACCTCGACGTGCGCGGCGCTATGAGACTCACCATGGATATCGACCAGTACATGACCGACCTCGGCCGCCGCGCCCGCCACGCATCGCGTGCGATGGCGCGGGCGTCGACGGCGGCAAAAAACGCCGCGCTCGCGGCTGTTGCTCACGCGATCGAACGCGATGCCGCGTTGCTGAAGGATGCCAATGCGCGTGACGTTGCCCGTGCACGCGAGAAAGGGCTCGACGCCGCGTTCATCGACCGTTTGACGCTGTCGGACAAGGCGCTCGGGACGATGGTCGAAGGCTTGCGGCAAGTCGCCGCGCTGGCCGATCCGATTGGCGAGATCAGCAACCTGAAGTATCGGCCGAGCGGCATTCAGGTCGGTCAGATGCGCGTGCCGCTCGGTGTGATCGGCATCATCTACGAATCGCGCCCGAACGTGACGATCGACGCGGCCGCGCTGTGTCTGAAGTCGGGCAATGCGACGATCCTGCGCGGCGGGTCGGAAGCGCTGGAGTGCAACACGGCGTTGGCAAAGCTGATCGGTGAAGGGCTGGAAGCCGCCGGTTTGCCGCAGGACGCGGTGCAAGTCGTGGCCACGTCCGATCGCGCCGCGGTTGGCAAGCTGATCACGATGACCGAATACGTCGACGTAATCGTGCCGCGCGGCGGCAAGAGCCTGATCGAGCGGCTGATGAACGAAGCGCGCGTGCCGATGATCAAGCACCTCGACGGCATCTGCCATGTTTATGTCGACGATCGCGCCGACGTGGCGAAGGCGTTGACCGTCTGCGATAACGCGAAGACGCACCGCTACGGCACCTGCAACACGATGGAAACGCTGCTGGTGGCGCGCGGCATTGCGGCTGAGGTGCTGCCGCCTTTGGGCAAGCTGTATCGCGACAAGGAAGTCGAACTACGCGTGGACGCGGCAGCGCGCGCGGTGTTGTCGGATGCAGGCGTGGGCCCGCTCGTCGATGCCACCGAAGAAGACTGGCGCACCGAATATCTCGCGCCGGTGCTGGCGATCAAGGTGGTGGACGACCTCGATGCGGCCATCGACCACATCAATACCTACAGCTCGCAACACACCGACGCGATCGTCACCGAAGACCATGACCGCGCGATGCGTTTCCTGCGCGAAGTCGACTCGGCAAGCGTGATGGTCAACGCGTCGACGCGCTTTGCCGACGGCTTCGAATTTGGTTTGGGCGCGGAGATCGGCATCTCGAACGACAAGCTGCATGCGCGTGGGCCGGTGGGGCTGGAAGGGCTGACGTCGCTGAAATACATTGTGCTGGGGCACGGCGAAGGCCGGCAATAACGGTTCGCTGCCGGCGCGCTGTTGTCATCCTTGGGATGGCGCATGCTTTCCGTTCAGTGCGCGGGTAGCCCCTGTTCATTTCCACGCTGACAAGCAGTACGAGGACCGCTGATGCTTTGGGTAAAGACGTTTCACATCGTTCTGATTGCTTCCTGGTTTGCCGGCCTGTTCTATCTGCCGCGCATCTTCGTCAATCTGGCGATGGAGACGGAGCCCGCCGCCACGGCGCGCCTTCTGACGATGGCGCGCAAGCTGTTCCGCTTCATGACGTTTATCGCGGTGCCGGCGCTCGCTTGCGGTCTGTGGCTGTGGCTCGCGGTCGGCATCGGACGTGGGCAGGGCTGGATTCACGCGAAGGTCGGTGTGGTGGTGTTGCTGATCATTTACCACGCGTATTGCGGCGTGCTGTTGCGGACATTCGAGCGTGGCGAGAATCGCCGCTCGGATAAGTGGTATCGGATGTTTAATGAACTGCCCGTGCTGGGGATGCTGGCGGCAGTGGCGTTGGTAGTTATTAAGCCGTTTTGATAAATAGGAATTCTCCTATTTATTTTTGTCGATCAAATTTTTATCCGCCCGCGCGGTGTTTAAAATCGTGCTGGATGCGATTCAATAATCGAATGTTGAGTGGTTGGCATTCGTCAAGAAGTGTTGATTTAATCTGGCTGTCTCTACGCCAACCTCGTCCAGTCAAAGTGCTCCCATAGTAGGTGATTCGTTCAGATTTTTCTTGATCTGAACGTGACGTTGCTCGTGCGCTTGCGCTGAATCCTTCCGTGTGTCCGTTATCCGCAAGCCATACGCAGTAGGCTGTTTGCTGCCCGCGAGTCCTATTTTTGTCAATCTGTCGTTGTGCATTCTTATTGTTCCATAGGATTTAAGAACTGTCCTATTAATTTGAGAATTGCCCGGTCATATAGTGGTTCCATTCCAGAGGGATTAATGGGATGGTCAAAAAAAGCCAATTGCGACGACCCTGTTTTAATCCTTTTGCTACTCAGTGACGCGCGCAGGACTTCGGTAAGACACCTCCCGCGACATCAAAACCCATAACTGATATTCAGAAGGATCAAATCATGAACAAGTCGTACAAGAGTGTATGGAATGAAATCACTGGGACGTATGTGGCCGCTTCCGAGCTGGCGAAGGGCCGCGGCAAGTCGAGCCGGAAGACGGCGCTGGTAACAGCACTGCTGGCGATTGGAGTGTCGATGGATGCCATTGCGGGCGGTTTGGATGGCGGCAGCGCCACCGGTGCCGCTGCCGAGGCAATCGGAACGGGCGCGAAAGCCAGTGCAACGAACGCAGTCGCTGTGGGCCAAGGCGCCAACGCAACCGCCGCGAATTCAATTTACATCGGCGGAAACACGGATGGCTCGGGTAAGGCAGCGGCAATAGATTCGGTTGCTATCGGCACCAACACGGTAGTCGACGACAACTCGACTGCCGGAATAGCCCTCGGCCGCCTGGCCAGCGTAACCAATGCGCAAAACGGCATAGCCATTGGTAACGCCTCCTCTGTCACCGCGGCCAACGCCGTCGCATTGGGTGCGAACTCGACGGCTCGGTGGCGAACGCGGTGTCGTATGACAGCGCGGCGCACAACCAGGTGACGTTGGGCGGTTCGGCCAGCGCGCCGAAGGTGAAGCTGACCAATTTGCAGGACGGTGAACTGTCGGCGACGAGTTCAGACGCGGTGACTGGCGCGCAGTTGTGGAATACCAACCAGCAAGTCGCTAACCTGAACCAGGCGGTGCAGAACCAGCAGTCGACCGGCAGCAGCGCGCTGGCGATCGACACATCTGGCGCTCCGGCCGCTACGGCGACCGGCAGTGGCGCGATTGCGATGGGCGGCGGCGCTCAGGCAAGTGGCGACAACTCGGTGGCACTCGGCGCAGGCTCGGTGGCAGATCAGGCGAACACCGTATCGGTGGGTTCGCCGGGCAACGAGCGCCGTATCACGAACGTCGCTGACGGCCAAGGCCCGACGGACGCCGTGAACATGCGTCAGTTCCAGCAGGGTCTGGGCTCGGTCGCACGTAACGCTTACAGCGGTGTTGCAGCCGCTACCGCGTTGACGATGATTCCGGAAGTCGATCCGGGCAAGACGCTGGCGGTCGGTATTGCCGGGGGCAACTACAAGGGCTATCAGGCCGTGGCACTGGGCGCGTCGGCGCGTATTACCGCGAACCTGAAGGTCAAGATCGGTGCAGGGATCAGCGCGGCGGATACGACCTACGGGGCAGGTGCATCGTATCAGTGGTAAGCGTTGGGTGATGGTCGCGAAAAGCGCTGCGGTTTGGGTGTTTTTCGTGAACCGGTCTTAGGTAGGTAGTAAAAAGGCGGGCTCTCTTCGGGGAGCCCGCCTTTTTTGCGCCTCTGCACATCGGTGCCTGCCAAGCGCGTTTGCATCGCGCGCCGCTCGCAAGGTGATCAGCCGCGGACGTCCTGCCTCGCTCTGGCCCGCGCCCGCTAGCGCCGGTGTCGTGCCGAACGGATCAACGCCTTCACTGACCCGGCCTTCGGGAGCGCGCCGCGCGGGCAAGGGGCTAGCGTCGCTTCGATGCCCACGGCATCCGTCTCGCCAGCACAGCCAGCGGATGACGAAGATCAATCATCGCGTCCAGCCGGTTACGGAAAAATCGTCGGTGCTCGTGACAGCGAACTCGAACTCCCAGAAAGAAAATCAGGTCCATTTTATTTCCGCGAGTTCGCCCCCTCGTTCCAGGCAGACCTTTAACAGTCCCGTGATCCGCCTCTTCTGAAGAGGTCGACTATTGAGTGACGTTTTTCTTATGTGCTCTTACTCCAATCAGTCCAGTTTAAGAATGCTCCGATTCGAAATCTGACATACAAATCTTACTCTGCTGTCAGATCGGGTGGAATAACGAAATGGTCCATGAATTTCCATAGCGGTGACCATGTTTCGATCCCCCGTTACTGGTTGGTGTGTTCGAAAATCCTGCAACACGCCATTTTCTAATGCAGAACCGGATATGCTGTCCGGAGGGATAAATTCATGAGTAAGTCGCATAAAAACGTATCGAATAAGGCAACGGGCGCCCAAGTGGCGGTATCCGAGTCGACCCGGCCATCTGGGGAAAAGTCGCGCAAAGTTGGCGGATCTACGCGTGCAGCTTCAACCGTCTCCAGGCTAGTCGGCGCAGGCGCCGCAGCGGCTTTCCTTTCTGGAGGCGCGTTTGCGGCCGAGGTATGCGCGACGGGCGGCGATGGAAAAGACGCGGTGTCGTTCGGAGGAGGAGCAACGGTGGCGGTTGTCAGCGGTTGTGCCAACAACGCCTATCTTCCCGCAGGTCACGATATTGCGGAGCTCGAGGCGGGCGGGTCGGTGGTTTACGCCGACGACACGACGAATACGGTTAACTTCCGCGCAGGCTCTGATGGGCAGATCGTTTCGATCAATTCGGACGGCGTTATCCAGAACGTCGGGGCAGGTGCCGTGAACAGCACGAGTAAGGATGCGGTGAACGGCTCGGAGCTGTATGCGAACGCTGCCAGCACAGCAGCGGCACTCGGCGGTGGCGCGAAGGTTGCTGCAGACGGCACGATTTCGGCGCCAACGTATAGTGTCGATGGCAAGACCGTGAACAACGTCGGCGACGCGATCTCGAACCTCGACGGTCGCGTGGCAAAGAATACGACGGACATCGAAAAGAACACGACGGAAATCGAAAAGAACACAGCGGACATCGCGGACTTGAACAACACGGTCGTCAAGTACGACTCCTTGGAACATGATCGGGTGACGCTGGGCGGTTCGGCTAACGCGCAGGCGGTGAAACTGAGCAATCTGCAGGACGGCGAATTGTCGGCGACCAGCACTGACGCGGTGACCGGCGCCCAGTTGTCGAGTACCAATCAGAACCTGGCCGATTTGACTCAATCGGTAAAGTCGGCCATGTCGGTAAGCACGGCGGGCCTGCCTGCGCCCACATCGTCGGGCACCAATGCAGTCGCGTTCGGCGGTGGAGCGCAAGCAAGCGGTGATAATTCGGTGGCCATCGGTGCGGGGTCGGTGGCCGATCAGGCGAACACCTTCTCTGTGGGTTCGCAAGGCAACGAGCGCCGTATCGTGAACGTGGCGAATGGTACGCAAGGGACCGACGCGGTGAACGTGAACCAGTTGAACGAGGCGAAGACGCAGGCGAAGAACTACACCGACAAAATCGCGAAGAACGCGTATGCCGGCGTAGCTGCGGCGATGGCCATGCCCAACATGACGCCCTCAGGTCCCGGCAAGACGGTCGTTGCGGCGGGTGGTGGCACGTATAAGGGCGCATCGGCAGGAGCGGTGGGCGTCACCTATCGCTCGCAAACGGGCCACTGGCTCGCGAACGGTGCGGTCTCCGTGACGTCGACGGGCGATGCGGGCGCGCGCGCTCAGGTTGGCTACGAGTTCTGATCGACGGTTTTCGATAGCGTACGGTAGTTGAACGGAAATCCCCGGTAGCCGGAAGGCTGGCGGGGATTTTTGCTGTTCGCCCAGCATGGACGCACTCTTACCGCCATGATCTCGTTGCTTTTATCGTTATGAGCGTGGATCGATCCTTCGGCGGTTGATCACTTCCTTCGCCTGCGCCAGCTTCTCAACCAGTTCCGGTCCGCGGCTCAACGCCACCCCCACCGCCAGAATGTCGCCGATCGCCAGATGCGACACGCGCGAGGTCATCGGCGAAAAAATATCTGTGTCTTCATCGACGTTCGCAAACAGCCCTACCGTCGCGAGCCGCGCGAGCGGCGAATTACCGTGTGTGATCGCGATTACCTTCGCGCCGCTTGCCAACGCCGATTTCGCCGCGTCAACGATATCGCGCGTACGTCCGGTATTCGAAATCGCCACGACCACATCGCCCTCACCCAGCAGCGTTGCCGACATCAGAAACGTATGCGGATCCGAATACGCGACGCTCGGCATACCCAAGCGAAAAAACTTGTGTTGCACATCCAGCGCAGCAATGCCCGAGCCTCCCGCGCCGTAAAACTCGATGCGCCGCGCCTGCGCCAGCAGCGCGATCGCCGCGGCCACGCTGTCCGATGACAGATTGTTGCGCACCTGGATCAGCGCGCCAATAGTCCGGTCGAGTACCTTCGCGGCGACGCCCGGCGTCGGCTCGTCCGGCCGCACGTCGCGATAGACGACGGGCACTTCCGCGGCGATGCCTTGCGCCAGCCGGATCTTGAACTCGCGAAAGCCCGAAAACCCTAGCGCGTGACAAAACCGCGCGATGGTCGGCTGGCTGACACCCGCGCGCGCGGCCACCTCGGTCATCGAGAGATCGAGCACCTCGCGCGGCGCTTCGATCACGTAATCGGCCAGCTTGCGTTCGGACGGACGCAACTGGTCGCGCATCTCTTCCACCTGGGACAGCATCATCGGAAAACTCGCACTATGCTGAAGAATGCGTGGACTATATCTGATTGCAGAAAAAGGTACAAAAACTACATATCGGGCAGTAGGTATATTCCCTGGGTTTTGCCCTATACGTGGCCAAGGTAAAGCCAGTAAGGCGTTCAGGCTATTCAAAAATGTCGCGGCGCAACAGGAGTCGTGATTGCGATCGTGTAGTTTTTCTACTAACATTGCGACGTCGACTGTTTCGACATCCCCGCGATACCTGCCTGGCATAGTGCGTCTACGCCTCACGCCAGCGACGAAGGAGCTCCGATGGTTTCCCCGCATTCGCAATTGTTGAAGGTCACGCAACGCGTGGTCGAGCGCAGCAAGCCCACTCGCGAGGCGTATCTGGCCCGTATCGAGCACGCCCAGGGCAAATTCCCTGCACGCGGCGCGCTCTCGTGCGCCAATCTGGCTCACGGCTTTGCTGGTCTTGAAGGCCACGACAAGCTCGTCATCAAGCAGATTCGCCAGCCGAACATCGGCATCGTGTCCTCGTATAACGAAATGCTGTCGGCGCACGCGCCGTACAAAAACTACCCGGACATCATCAAGGAAGCTGCGCGTGAAAACGGCGGCGTCGCGCAATTTGCCGGCGGCGTGCCGGCCATGTGCGACGGCGTCACGCAAGGCAATGCGGGCATGGAACTGTCGCTGTTCTCGCGTGAAGTGATTGCGATGAGCACGGCGGTTGCCCTCACGCACAACATGTTCGACGCAGCGCTGTGCCTCGGCATCTGCGACAAGATCGTGCCGGGCCTGCTGATCGGTGCACTGCAATTCGGCCATCTGCCGACGATTTTCGTGCCGGCCGGCCCGATGGGCAGCGGCCTGTCAAACGACGACAAAGCCAAGACGCGTCAGCTTTTCGCCACTGGCCAGTGCGGCCGCGACGCGCTGCTCGAAGCAGAAGCCGCCGCGTATCACAGCCACGGCACCTGCACGTTCTACGGCACGGCAAACAGCAACCAGATGCTGATGGAAGTGATGGGCCTGCATCTGCCGAGTTCGGCGTTTGTGCACCCGCATACGCCGCTGCGCGACGCATTGACCGCGCAAGCCGCGCGCCGCGTGCTCGACTTGACGGTGGATCGCGGCAACTACATGCCGATCGGCCACGTGGTCGACGAGAAAGCCATCGTCAACGGCATCGTCGCTTTGCTGGCAACGGGCGGTTCGACCAATCACACGCTGCACCTCGTCGCGATCGCGCGCGCGGCCGGCATCGTGATCGACTGGGACGACTTCGACACGCTGTCGCAAGCCGTGCCGCTGCTCGCCAAGATTTACCCGAACGGTAAGGCCGACGTGAACCACTTCCACGCTGCGGGCGGTGTCGCGTTCCTGGTCCGCAATCTGCTGGAAGGCGGCTTGCTCCATGAAGACGTGAACACAGTCGCCGGCAAGGGTCTCCATCACTACACCGAAGAACCGAAGCTGCTCGACGGCAAGCTGCAATGGGTGCCGGGCACGGAAAAGAGCGAAGACACGGCGGTGCTGCGCGGTATCAAGGAACCGTTCCAGCCGGATGGCGGCTTGCGTCTGATGCAGGGCAAACTTGGCCGCGGCGTGATCAAGATTTCGGCCGTCGCAGCGCAGCATCGCAAGGTGAAGGCGCCCGCGATCGTGTTCGATTCGCAGGAAGCCGTGCAGGCCGCGTTCGACAACGGCGAGCTCAAGCGTGATTTCATTGCCGTGGTGCGCTTCCAGGGCGCCCGCGCAAATGGCATGCCCGAATTGCATCGTTTGACGCCGTTGCTCGGTGTGTTGCAGGATCAAGGTTTCCACGTTGCACTGGTCACCGACGGGCGTATGTCCGGCGCGTCGGGCAAAGTGCCGGCGGTGATTCACCTGTCGCCGGAAGCATTGCTGCAAGGCCCGATCGGCAAAGTCCGCACCGGCGACATGCTGGTGATCGATGCAGACGCAGGCGTGCTCGACATCGAAATCGATGCAGCCGAATGGGCGGCGCGGCCGGAAGCATTGCCGCAGCATCAGGCGGAAAACGAAGTCGGCTTCGGCCGCGAACTGTTCGGCGTGTTCCGTGCGGCGGCAGCGCCGGCGGAGCAGGGCGCCTCGGTGTTCGGTCCGATGGTGGGCGAACGCGGCGCGCAGCACGGCGAACACAAGAAAGCACACACAAGCACCACTCAAGCCAGCCACGAGCTGCAGAAACAAGGAGTCTGACTATGACGGCGAAAACAGTAAGCGATATCGTGCGCCTCGGCCCGGTGATTCCGGTGCTCGCGTTCGACTCGGTCGAACAGGGCGAAAACGTGTCGCGCGCGCTGCATGCGGGCGGCGTGAAGGTGCTCGAAATCACGCTGCGCACGGCTGCGGGACTCGGAGCGATCGAACGCGCGAGCCAGCTGTCCGAAGACATCGTGGTCGGGGTCGGCACGATCACGAAGCCCGAGCATTGTTTTCAGGCGAAGAAAGCGGGCGCGCAATTCGGCGTGTCGCCAGGTCTCACGAAAGACATGCACAAGGCCGCGCAAGATGCGGGTTTGCCGCTGCTGCCGGGTGTCATGACGCCGAGCGACATTATCGCGGCGCTCGAACTCGGCTACGAAATCGTCAAGTTCTTCCCGGCGCAGCAAGCCGGCGGTATCCCGATGCTGCAGGCGTTTTACGGCCCGTTCCCGACGCTGAAATTCTGTCCGACCGGTGGCATCACGGCCGAAAGCGCCATCAATTTCCTCGCACAACCGAATGTGGTGTGTGTGGGCGGATCGTGGTTGACGCCGAAGGCTGCACTTGCCGCGCAAAACTGGGACGAAGTCACGCGTCTCGCACGTGCCGCCAGCGAGCTGGCCGCGCCTGCACATTGAGTTGAAACGGCGCGTACTTTAGGCCGGTAACCAGGCCCTACACAAAGGAGCCTCGTCGAAACAGCCTGTCAGGCTGTCGCGCCGAGGCTCCTTTGCGATATGCGCGCCGGATTCGCGCGCTTTTAGAGACAACAAACAGTAAAATTCAGCGTCCGCGCGGCTTGCCGGGTTTTCAGGCACCGCTTGAGGTCGCCGTGAGACAGGTGCCAGCTGTGTTCCGCACCAACAATCAATAACGCAAAGGAGGAGCTTCATGGAAGCTGTCCACGGCAGCACGCTGCTGGTCTTCGCGGTGATCGCCATCGCACTTCTGATCCTGCTGATCACCCGTTACAAGGTTTACCCGTTCCTCGTCCTGATCATCGTTTCGCTGCTGCTGGGTCTTGTATCCGGCATGCCGATCGGCACGATCGTCAAATCGTTCGAAACCGGCAACGGCAATACGCTCGGCCACATCGCGGTCGTGGTCGGCCTCGGCACCATGCTCGGCAAGATGATGGCCGAATCCGGCGGCGCGGAGCGCGTCGCCACCACGCTGATCGAGTGGTTCGGTGAGAAGAACATCCATTGGGCGATGATGGTCGTAGCGATCATCGTCGGCTTGCCGGTGTTTTTCGAAGTCGGTTTCGTGCTGCTGATTCCGATCGCGTTCAACGTCGCCAAACGTACCAACAAGTCGTTGCTGCTGGTCGGCTTGCCGATGGTCGCGGGTCTGTCCGTCGTGCACGGTCTGATTCCGCCGCACCCGGCAGCGATGCTCGCGGTGCAGGCGTATCACGCCGACATCGGCAAGACGATTGCGTACGGTCTGATCGTGGGCGTGCCGACGGCGATCGTCGCCGGCCCGCTGTTCGCGCTGCTGATCAGCCGTTACATCAAGCTGCCGGAGAACAATCCGCTCGCCGCGCAATTCCTCGGCCATGGTGATGACGCGCAAAATAACGCGAAAAGCGCGGCGCCGAAGCGCGAATTGCCGAGCTTCGGTGTCACGTTGTTCACGATCCTCTTGCCGGTAATTCTGATGCTGATCGGCAGTTGGGCCGACCTCGTCTCCACGCCGAAGACTTTGCCGAACGATCTGCTGCACTTCGTGGGCAATTCGGACGTAGCATTGTTGATCGCCGTGCTGGTTAGCTTCTGGACCTTCGGTGCGAGCCGCGGCTTCAGTCGTGAACAGATCCAGAAGTTCTGTGGCGAATGTCTCGCACCGATCGCGGGTATCACGCTGATCGTCGGCGCGGGCGGTGGTTTTGGGCGCGTGCTGATGGATAGCGGCATTTCGAAGGAAATCGTCACCGTTGCGACGGCCATGCATCTGTCGCCACTGCTGTTCGGCTGGCTGGTGGCCGCGCTGATTCGTCTGGCCACGGGTTCGGCGACGGTTGCCATGACCACCGCATGCGGCATCGTCGCGCCGATCACGGCCGCCAGCGGCGTGCAGGTCACGCCGGAATTGCTGGTGCTCGCCACCGGTTCGGGTTCGCTGATTTTCTCGCACGTCAACGACGGCGGTTTCTGGCTGATCAAGGAATACTTCGGTATGACGGTGGGGCAGACCTTCAAGACATGGTCGCTCCTCGAAACCATCATTTCGCTGATGGGCTTGGGTTTGACTTTCGCGCTCGCGACGGTCGTGTAAGGAGTTTTTGATGATTTTGATCGCAATGGGCGTGTCGGGCGCCGGCAAGACGAAGATTGGCGAAATGCTGGCGGAACGCCTGCACTGCGCGTTCACCGACGGCGACGCGTTTCACAGCGCCGCCAACAAGGAGAAAATGCACCACGGCATTCCGCTTACGGACGAAGACCGTTGGCCGTGGTTGCAAACCATCCGTGCGGCGATCGAGGAAAAGCAGAGGGCGGGCGAGAAGGCGGTGTTCACGTGTTCGTCGCTGAAACGCTCGTACCGCGATGTTCTGCGCGGCGGTAGCAGCGGCGATAAGGACGTGTGCTTCGTCTATCTGAAGGGTTCGTTCGAGGTGCTGCGCGGGCGGTTGACCACGCGCACCGGTCACTTCTTCGATCCGTCGCTGTTGCAAAGCCAGCTCGATACGCTCGAAGAGCCGGGCCCGGATGAGGCGATCACGGTGAGCATCGAATTGTCGCCGGAAGAGATCGTCGAAGAGGTGTTGAAGCAGATGACTTCGCGCTGAGGCTTTAGGCTTACTGACGTCGCAGGATGAAAAAAAGGCGCTCACGTTTGTGAGCGCCTTTTTTATGGTCGAAGCTGCGAGGTAATGACTCGGCCTTAAGCGATCCGCTTCGCCAGTTCGACTGCCTTGCCGATATACGAACCCGGCGTCATGGCAAGCAAACGGTCCTTCGCATCTTGCGGAATCGCGAGACCGGTCACGAACGTTTGCAGCGCTTCACGCGTGATGCCCTTGCCGCGCGTCAGTTCCTTCAACTGCTCATACGGGTTTTCGATGCCGTAACGGCGCATCACCGTTTGCACCGGTTCGGCCAGCACTTCCCAGCAGTTGTCGAGGTCTTCGTTCAGACGCTGTGCATTCACTTCGAGCTTGTCCAGACCGCGAATCAGCGAGTCGTATGCGAGCAGCGAGTAGCCGAACGCAACGCCCATGTTGCGCAGCACCGTCGAGTCGGTCAGGTCACGCTGCCAGCGCGAAATCGGCAGCTTGTCGGCGAGGTGGCGCAGGGTGGCGTTGGCGAGACCCAGATTACCTTCCGAGTTCTCGAAGTCGATCGGATTGACCTTGTGCGGCATCGTCGACGATCCGATTTCGCCGGCCTTCGTGCGTTGCTTGAAGTAGCCGACCGAGATGTAGCCCCACACGTCGCGGTCCAGATCCAGCAGGATCGTATTGGCGCGCGATACGGCGTCGAACAGTTCGGCCATGTAGTCGTGCGGTTCGATCTGGATCGTGTACGGATTGAACGTGAGCTTCAGGCGCTGTTCGACGACTTCGCGCGAGAACGCTTCCCAGTCGAATTCCGGATATGCGGACAGGTGCGCATTGAAGTTGCCGACCGCGCCGTTCATCTTGCCCAGCAGTTCGACCTTGGCGATACGATCGATCGCGCGTTCCAGACGTGCGGCGACGTTGGCGATTTCCTTGCCGAGCGTGGTCGGGCTGGCCGGCTGGCCGTGCGTGCGCGACAGCATCGGCTGTTCGGCTTGCGCGTGAGCCAGCGCAACGAGGCGCTGATGCACCGAGCGCAGTGCCGGCAGAATCACGTGTTCACGTGCGCCGGCGAGCATCAGGCCGTGCGAGGTGTTGTTGATGTCTTCTGAGGTGCACGCGAAGTGAATGAACTCGCTCGCGCGTTCCAGTTCTTCCTGACCCTTGACCGATTCCTTCAGCCAGTACTCGACCGCTTTCACGTCGTGATTCGTCACACGTTCGATATCCTTGATGCGCGCGGCGTCGTGCGCGGTGAAGCGCTCGGCCAGTTGCAGCAGGAATTGTTCGGCGGCTTCGGAAAAGCGCGGCACTTCGGCGAAACCGGCGTGCGAGAGCGCGATCAGCCAGTGAATTTCAACCGTCACGCGATTGCGCATGAAAGCGGCTTCCGAAAGCCAGTCGCGCAGGGCTTCGGTCTTCGAGGCGTAACGGCCGTCGAGCGGGGAGAGCGCGTTCAGCGCGAACAGGGTGTCGGGGCGGGTGTCGGACATGATGGGGGCCGGAGTCAAAGCGAGCGCTCAGCGAGCGGATCGGGAACGGAGGGAACCGCGAATTTTACCACTCAACCCGGCGGCACCACCCCGCGCCGCTAGAATGCTGACTTCCTCCCTCCCGCTGGTAGCAGGCCCCGCATGGAACTGAAATGGCTCGAAGACTTCGTTTCGCTGGCGGAAACGCGTAGTTTCAGCCGCTCGGCCGAATCTCGTCACGTCACGCAGCCAGCATTTTCGCGGCGGATTCAGGCGCTGGAAGCGTGGCTGGGCACGGAACTGATCGATCGTTCGGTTTACCCGACGCGGCTGACGGCAGCAGGCCAGGTGTTCTACGAGCAGGCGCTCGCGATGCTGTCGCAGTTCCACGAGGCGCGTGCCTTGCTGCGCGGGCACACGGCGACGCCGCAGGCCACCATCGAGTTCGCGGTACCGCACACGCTGTCGCTCACGTACTTCCCGCGCTGGCTGCAGCGCATCGAAGCGCAAATGGGTCCGATCCATACCCGGCTGCGGGCGTTGAACGTGCACGACGCGGCTCTGGCGCTGGTGGAAGGCGGCTGCGATCTGATGATGGCCTATCACCATCCGAGCCATCCAATCGCGCTCGATCCGGCGCGCTACGACATGCTCACGCTCGGCAACGAGCCGATCAGCCCGTTCTCCGCGCCGGGCCGCGCCGGCCGGGCGCGTCATACGTTGCCGGGCACCCCCGAGGCGCCCACGCCCTATCTGTCCTACACGCCGAACGCGTACCTGGGCCGCATGACCGAGGTGATCCTCGCCAACGCGCCGGAGCGTCTGTATCTCGACCGGTTGTACGAAACCGACATGGCCGAGGGGCTCAAGGCCATGGCGCTGGCCGGCCACGGCATCGCCTTCCTGCCGCACAGCGCGGTGGAAGACGCGATTGCGGACGGCAAGCTGATCCGCCTCGATCGCGCAACGCGTGGCACACCCGAGGGGCAGCTCACGCTGACCATGGAGATTCGCCTCTATCGCGACAAGCTGGCCGCGAAAGGCGACGACGCGCGGCAGATACTCGTGCGGCAGTTGTGGGACGTGGTATCGGAGGAGTTGGCGCAAGGCGCAGGCGCTGCCTGAAAACCTGCGTCCCCACGACGCGAATTTGCAGCTTCTTAACGGTTATGCAAAAAAAACATAATCGGATAATGAAACGGCATTGGATTTCAAAACGGCGTTTTTCGACAATGCTGTCACTCGATCAACGCCGGAGCGTTCATGTCATCCCAGCAACAAGCAGCACAATCCGCGTCAACGTTGCAGTCTGTTCCTTCCTACCTGAATAAAGACGACCTCGGCCCGTGGGGCAACTACCTGCGTCAGGTCGACCGCGTCGCGCCGTACCTCGGCTCGCTGTCCCGCTGGCTCGAAACCCTGAAGCGCCCGAAGCGCATTCTGATCGTCGATGTGCCTATCGAACTCGATAACGGCACGGTCGCGCACTTCGAAGGCTATCGCGTGCAGCACAACGTGTCGCGCGGTCCGGGTAAGGGCGGTGTGCGATATCACCAGGACGTGACGCTTTCGGAAGTGATGGCGCTGTCGGCGTGGATGTCGGTGAAGAATGCTGCTGTGAACGTGCCGTACGGCGGTGCGAAGGGTGGTATCCGTGTCGATCCGCGTACGCTGTCGCGTGGCGAGCTGGAGCGCGTGACGCGCCGCTACACGAGTGAAATCGGCATCATCATCGGACCGAATACCGACATCCCCGCGCCGGACGTGAACACGAACGAGCAGATCATGGCGTGGATGATGGACACGTACTCGATGAACCAGGGCCAAACGGCTACGGGCGTCGTGACGGGCAAGCCGATCGCGCTGGGTGGTTCGCTGGGCCGCCGTGAAGCGACGGGCCGTGGCGTGTTCGTGGTGGCTTCCGAAGCTGCACGCCGTATCGGTGTCGACATCGAAGGCGCGCGGATTGCCGTTCAGGGTTTCGGTAACGTGGGCGGTATCGCCGCACGTCTGTTCCAGGAAGCGGGCTCGAAGCTGGTCGCAGTGCAGGATCACACCGGCTCGCTGTACAAGTCGACTGGTATCGATGCTGTTGCGCTGGCGGATTACGTGGCGAAGAACGGCGGCGTGGGCGGTTTCCCGGAAGCCGATGCAGTCACGAACGAAGAATTCTGGACGGTCGAATCGGACATCCTGATTCCGGCCGCGCTGGAAAACCAGATCACCGAAAAGAACGCCGGCAAGATCAAGACGAAGATCGTCGTGGAAGGCGCCAACGGCCCGACCACCACGGCAGCGGACGACATTTTGCACGACCGTGGCATTCTCGTGATTCCGGACGTGGTGGCCAACGCCGGTGGCGTGACGGTGTCGTACTTCGAGTGGGTGCAGGACTTCTCGAGCTTCTTCTGGACGGAAGACGAGATCAACCAGCGTCTCGAGCGCGTGATGCGCGAAGCATTTGCCGCAGTGTGGCAAGTGTCGAGCGAACAGAAGGTCTCCGTGCGGACCGCGGCGTTTATCGTCGCGTGTAAGCGGATACTGGAAGCGCGCGAATTGCGCGGCCTGTATCCCTGATCGACTGGCATGACACGGCGGCCCGCCACCTCGCGGGCCGCTGCGAATCCTTGCTTTGACGTGGTCCACAAGACCGCGTGTTTCCCCCGGCGGGCGGCATCCTATCGATGCCGCCCGCCTTTGCGTGTCCGCCGCGTTTGAATTGACGGGTTAAGCTGCTGTAATCCCGCCGCGGCGCGCGTGCGCAACAAACATGGTTTATAGCCATACTTTCAGAATAATTACTTTGCTAAACTGGCGCCGGTTCTTGCCAAGGAGATCACAAATGAAGGTTAAAAAAGCTGCGCTGCTGCTCGCGACTCTCGGACTGTTTACGGTTGGCGCGCATGCGCAAGACGCTGGTACGCTGAAAAAGATCAAGGACACGGGCGTCATTTCGCTGGGTCACCGCGAATCGTCGATCCCGTTTTCGTATTACGACGACAAGCAGAATGTCATCGGCTACTCGCAGGAATTCGCGCTGAAGGTGGTGGATGCGGTCAAGGCAAAGCTGAATATGCCTAACCTGAAGGTCAAGCTCACCCCGGTCACGTCGCAGAACCGTATTCCGCTGGTGCAAAACGGCACCGTCGACATGGAATGCGGCTCCACCACGAATAACACCGAGCGCCAGCAACAGGCTGCGTTCTCGAACACGATCTTCGTGATCGGCACGCGCCTGATGACCAAGAAAGACTCCGGCATCAAGGACTTCGCTGACCTGAAGGGCAAGACGGTCGTCACGACCGCCGGCACCACCTCTGAGCGCCTGCTTCGCAAGATGAATCAGGACAAGAGCATGGGCATGAACATCATCAGCGCGAAGGACCACGGCGAGTCGTTCCTGACGCTCTCCACCGGCCGTGCTGCCGCGTTCATGATGGACGACGCGCTGCTGGCAGGCGAACGCGCCAAGTCGAACAACCCGGGCGATTTCGTGATCGTTGGCACGCCGCAATCGCATGAAGCGTACGGCTGCATGATTCGCAAGAACGATCCGGAATTCAAGAAGGTCGTCGACGACGCGATCGCGAAGGTCGAAACCTCGGGCGAAGCCGACCAGATCTACAAGAAGTGGTTCGAATCGCCGATTCCGCCGAAGGGCCTGAACCTGGCCTTCCCGGAAAGCGACGACATCAAGGCGCTCTACAAGAGCCCGAATGACAAGGCAATCGATTAAACCTTAGCTGTTTTTTTGAAACGCTGAACGAAACGGAAGGGGCCACGCGCTTCTTCCGTTTCTTTTTGCTGGAGTCTTGGTCATGTCATATCACTGGAACTGGGGCATTCTGCTGAGTCCGGTCTCCACCGGCGAGCCGACCACCTATCTGGGCTGGCTGCTGTCCGGCTTCTGGGTGACGATCACCGTGTCGCTGTCGGCATGGGTGATCGCGCTGATTGTCGGTTCGTTGTTCGGTGTGCTGCGCACGGTGCCGAACAAATGGGCATCGGGTATCGGCACGCTCTATGTCGCGATCTTCCGCAACATCCCGCTGATCGTGCAGTTCTTTATCTGGTATCTGGTGATACCGGAGTTGCTGCCCGTGTCGATGGGGAACTGGTACAAACAACTGCCGCCGAGCGCGCAGTTCTTCTCATCGTCTATTTTGTGCCTCGGGCTCTTTACCGCCGCGCGCGTGTGCGAGCAGGTGCGCTCGGGTATCAACGCATTGCCGCGCGGCCAGCGTGCCGCGGGTCTGGCAATGGGTTTTACGCAATGGCAGACGTATCGCTACGTGCTGTTGCCGGTTGCGTACCGGATCATCGTGCCGCCGCTCACGTCCGAGTTTCTGAACATCTTCAAGAACTCGGCGGTTGCGTCGACCATCGGTCTGCTGGATCTGTCAGCCCAGGCGCGCCAACTGGTCGACTACACGTCGCAGACGTATGAGTCGTTCATCGCGGTCACGCTAGCCTATGTGCTGATCAATCTGGTCGTGATGCAACTGATGCGCTGGGTCGAAGCCAAGACCCGGTTGCCCGGCTATATCGGAGGTAAGTGATGCATCATTTCGACTGGAGCGGTATTCCGGGCGCACTGCCTACGCTGTGGATCGGCGCTATCGTCACCATCAAGATCACGCTGATTGCGATTGTGATCGGCATTGTCTGGGGCACTCTTCTCGCGATCATGCGGCTTTCGCCGATCAAGCCGTTCGAATGGTTCGCCAAGGCCTACGTGACGGTGTTCCGTTCGATCCCGCTGGTGATGGTGCTGCTGTGGTTCTTCCTGATCGTGCCGCAGGTGCTGCAGAACGTGCTGGGTTTGTCGCCGGATATCGACATCCGGCTGGCTTCGGCGATGGTCGCTTTCTCACTGTTCGAGGCGGCGTACTATTCGGAGATCATCCGCGCTGGCATTCAGGCGGTGCCGCGTGGGCAGGTCAATGCCGCGTTTGCGCTCGGCATGAGCTACCCGCAGGCGATGCGCCTCATCGTGCTGCCGCAGGCGTTCCGCGCGATGGTGCCGCTGCTGCTCACCCAAGGTATCGTGCTGTTTCAGGATACGTCGCTCGTCTACGTGATCAGCCTCGCCGACTTCTTCCGCACCGCCACGAATATTGGCGACCGTGACGGCACGAATGTCGAAATGGTACTGTTCGCGGGCGCGTGTTATTTCGTGATCTGCGTGATCGCGTCGAGCCTCGTCAAAGGTCTTCAGAAAAAGGTCGCAAGATGATCTCTATCAAGAATGTTTCGAAGTGGTACGGCCAGTTTCAAGTGCTGACCGACTGCACGACGGAAGTCAAAAAAGGTGAAGTGGTGGTGGTGTGCGGGCCGTCGGGCTCGGGCAAGTCCACGCTGATCAAAACCGTCAACGGCCTCGAGCCGTTCCAGAAGGGCGAGATCGTCATCAACGGCCAATCGCTGACCGACAAGAAAACCAATCTGTCGAAGCTGCGTGCGAAGGTCGGCATGGTGTTCCAGCACTTCGAGCTGTTCCCGCATCTGTCGATCGTGCAGAACCTGACGCTCGCACAGGTCAAGGTGCTCGGCCGCTCGAAGGACGAAGCCACGACCAAGGGCTACAAGCTGCTCGATCGAGTCGGCCTGCGTGCGCATGCGGATAAGTTTCCGGGGCAATTGTCGGGCGGTCAGCAGCAGCGCGTGGCGATTGCGCGCGCGCTGTCGATGGACCCGATCGCCATGCTGTTCGACGAGCCGACTTCGGCACTCGATCCGGAAATGATCAACGAAGTGCTCGACGTGATGGTCGAACTGGCACAAGAAGGCATGACGATGATGTGCGTCACGCACGAAATGGGCTTTGCCAAGAAGGTCGCACACCGCGTGATCTTTATGGACAAGGGCTTGATCGTGGAAGACGACAAGAAGGAAGACTTCTTCGCGAATCCGAAGTCGGATCGTGCGAAGGATTTTCTGGCGAAGATCCTGCACTGAGGGTGTTCTTGGGCCGCGCTGGTTGGTTGGCGTGGCCTAGGCAGAAAAAAGCCGCCCGGCGCGAACCGGGCGGCTTTTTCGTATCAGGACTCGAAAGCAGCCGTGTCGTCCGCGGCTTCGAGGTCGACATCGGCGGCTGTGGCAACCGCCTCAACCGAAGCCGCAATCGTAGTTGCCGAAGCCGATGCATCCAACGCCGGATTGCGCAGCTTCTCCAGCACCGAAGCCGGCACCGGCACATTGACCCGGCCGATCACTTCGCCGTGCTGGAACATCAGTAGATCGCCCGGTTTGAAGGCGGTCCACACTTCGTTATCGGTGAGCGGCTTGGTCGCGATCACGGCGACGCGGTCTTCCGGAGTCGTGTATTTGGCGAAATCGATCGACACGTCGGCATCGACCAGATGCGCGGTCGAGAACGGCCAGCGCCGCACGATGTAATGCAGATGCGTCGAGCAATGCGCGAACAGCGCCTGGCCGTTCGACATCAGGAAATTGAACACGCCAAATTGCGTGATCTCGCGCGTGAGCGTTTCGAGCGCTGCGAACAGTTCTTCCAGCGGCGGTTGGCAGCCCGGAAAAGCCTTGCGCAAACCTTGCAGCAACGCGCAGAAGGCGAGTTCGCTATCGGTTGTGCCGACGGGTTGATAGACGCCGTTGAGCGCCGGCGAATAATCTTTCAGGTCGCCGTTATGCGCGAAGATCCAGTGGCGCCCCCACAATTCGCGCATGAACGGGTGGCAGTTCTCAAGCAGGATGTGCCCTTGCGTCGCTTTGCGAATATGCGCGATCGTGTTCTTCGATTTGATCGGGTAGCGCTTGACCATCTCGGCGATCGGCGAGGTCGCCGACGATTGATGGTCGATGAACAGGCGGCAGGCTTTGTCTTCGAAGAAGGCGATGCCCCAGCCGTCCGCGTGGTGATCGGTGACGCCGCCGCGCGCCGCAAAGCCGGTGAACGAGAACGTGACGTCCGTCGGCGCGGCGCAGTTCATTCCGAGAAGTTGGCACATGTTGCGGGTAAGCCTGTGAACGGGGCGAGCCGTTACAATGATGATTTTCCAAGCATATCACCGAGCCAGAAGCGCCAAATAGCAAAATTGACGTGTGTTTAGGCTCCAGCGCTGCGAATTGCTGTGATTTGTACCGCTTCGAGCGCGCCGATTTGCTTTTTTTGCCGCCGAATCTCGTTCCCCTCTCGCCATGACCGCTTCCAACGCCTCCCTCGATTCCGTCGACACCATCAACTCCGTTACGCTCGCCCGCCCGGACGACTGGCACCTGCACGTTCGCGACGGCGAGATGCTCGCTGCCGTGTTGCCGGATACCGCGCGCCAGTTCGGCCGCGCGATCATCATGCCTAACCTGAAGCCGCCGGTCACCACGACCGCAATGGCGCAGGCGTACCGCGAGCGCATCGTCGCCGCGATCCCGGCTGGGGCGAAGTTCGAACCGCTGATGACGCTGTACCTGACCGATAACACGCCGCCCGACGAAATCCGCCGCGCGCGCGAAAGCGGCTTCGTGCACGGCGTGAAGCTGTACCCGGCGGGTGCCACGACCAATTCGGACGCGGGCGTCACCGACATCATGAAGTGCGCCAAAACGCTCGAAGTGATGCAGGAAACCGGCATGCCGCTGCTGGTGCACGGCGAAGTGACGGATTCGTCGATCGACCTGTTCGATCGCGAGAAAGTGTTTATCGACCGCGTGATGACGCCTCTGCGCCGCGCATTTCCGGCGCTGAAGGTGGTGTTCGAGCACATCACCACGAAAGATGCAGTCGACTACATCCGCGAAGCCGGCGTGGCGCCGGGGCTGCTGGGCGCGACGATCACCGCGCACCATCTGCTGTACAACCGCAACGCGATCTTCCAGGGCGGCATTCGCCCGCATTACTACTGCCTGCCGGTGTTGAAGCGCGAGACGCATCGCGTGGCGCTGGTGGAGGCGGCGACCTCGGGTAATCCGCGCTTCTTCCTCGGCACGGATAGCGCGCCGCATCCGAAGGGTTTGAAGGAGCACGCGTGCGGCTGTGCGGGTTGCTACACGGCGTTGCATGCGCTCGAACTCTATACGGAAGCATTCGACAAAGCCGGCGCACTGGACAAGCTCGAAGGCTTCGCCAGCTTCTTCGGCGCGGATTTCTACGGTCTGCCGCGCAGCGAAGAGAAAGTCACGTTGCGTCGCGAAGAATGGACGCTGCCGGCCGAGTTGCCGGTCGGCGATACGCCTGTTGTGCCGCTGCGTGGCGGTGAGTCGATTGGCTGGCGCCTCGTCTGAAGTTGCATTAGATGCAGGTGCAAGAAGCGGCGCGCGTAGGCTTCGGTTTCGCCGATATCGACTGGTCGAAACCGTGGTTCGCGCAGTTCGCGGCGCGCGGCGAGCGCTGGCAGCAGGGCGCGCTGACGAGCTACGCGGCCTTGCTTGCAGAAATGAATGCCGATGCCGGTGAGATGCGGCAGGTTACGGGGCGCGGCCAGCGCCTCGCGTTCATTGCGCAGGAAGATCTGCCGCCGGGCGCGGCTTACGAGGCGCACATCGCGTCGACCGGCTGCGTGC
Organism: Paraburkholderia madseniana; assembly: GCF_009690905.1. GTDB lineage: Bacteria > Pseudomonadota > Gammaproteobacteria > Burkholderiales > Burkholderiaceae > Paraburkholderia > Paraburkholderia madseniana. The sequence continues at coordinate 58,615 of NZ_VOSW01000002.1, read as the reverse complement.
CGACGCGCCACAACCTGCATGACTTCTTCAATGGGTCGATGTGGTTTGCTTTTCCGCGGATCAAGGCGGCGCTGAACGCGCGGCAGTCGGCGGCGATCGACGTGTTAGGCGTCGGCCCGACCCGCGGCGGCGTGCGCGATACGCTGACCTTATTCGACGAAAACGCGCTGCTGTTCGCCTGCGCCGACCCCGCGTTGAGCGCGGCATTGCGCGGGTTCGACTGGCAGACGCTCATGGTTGCTCACCGTGATGCCTGGGGCGCACGCTGCGAAGTGCGCTGCTTCGGTCATGCGTTGCTGGAAAAGCTGATCGCGCCGTTCAAGGCCTGCACGGGCCACGCGTGGATCGTCGACGTGCCGTCCGAGTACTTCGGATGGGACGCCGCAGCGCGCGACGCTTGGCTCGACGAGGCTGTCAGCACGGCACTCCTGAACACCGAGGCATTGACGAGCCGCATGTTTGCGCCGCTGCCGGTGCTGGGGATTCCGGGCTGGTGCGCCGAGAACGAATCGCCCGAGTTTTACGAAGACACGTCGGTCTTTCGTACAGGACGACGTTCGCGCTAAAGCCGCACCCTATTCGCCGCAGTGTTAAAATGCGCCCCAGCAAAGCAGGCCAGGCAGTCGCGGCCTCTGCGGTTTCGGCCAAAGAGGGCGAGGAAAGTCCGGACTCCATAGGGCAGGGTGATGGCTAACGGCCATCCGTGGTGACACGCGGAACAGGGCAACAGAAAGCAAACCGCCGATGGCCCGGCGCAAGCCGGGATCAGGTAAGGGTGAAACGGTGCGGTAAGAGCGCACCGCGGCTGCTGCAAGGCAGACCGGCACGGTAACCTCCACCCGGAGCAATTCCAAGTAGGCAGGCTAGCATCTTCGAGATGCAGGACGGGGCCCCCGTCACGTCTGCGGGTAGGAAGCTTGAGCGCGTCAGTAATGGCGCGCCTAGAGGAATGACTGCTACGCGCATCGCGTTTTCGGACGTGGCGCGTGCACAGAATCCGGCTTATCGGCTTGCTTTGCCACCCAACAAAAAATGCCGGCGTCCGTGTGGACGCCGGCATTTTTATTTGTGCGCACTGGCTAGGCTAAATGCGCGGCTATCCGCGCAGAAGCCGACGCGCCGCGCTCAACCCGCGACGATATCGAACGAGTGCGTGAGTTCAGCAGTCTTCGCGATCATGATCGACGCCGAGCAGTATTTGTCGTGCGACAGATTGATCGCGCGCTCCACGGTAGCCGGGTTCAGATTCTTGCCCGTCACGGTGAAGTGGAAGTGAATCTTGGTGAACACCTTCGGATCTTCGCTGGCGCGTTCGGCCTTCAGCGTCACCGAGCAACCGGCGATTTCCTGGCGGCTTTTCTTCAGGATCATCACGACGTCGTACGCCGTGCAGCCGCCCGTGCCGAGCAGAACCATTTCCATCGGACGCGGAGCGAGATTGCGGCCGCCGCCTTCCGGCGCGCCATCCATCGTGACCAGATGACCGCTGCCCGTCTCGGCCGCAAATGCCATCCCGTCTTGCCCCATCCAGCTAACTTTGCATTCCATGCTGTGCTCCACCGCGCTTCGCTTATATCGAAAACGCATTGTAGCCCGGTGTTTGCGCGTCCGCCCGAAGGGACTTTCGCTGGAACTTATGCCCGATGACCGCTTGCGTGTTGCGGTGCGGCATGTTTCGGTGATTCGGGAATGCCCTGACGGGTTTAGGGGTTTTACTCTAGATGATGTCTGTGTATGCAAGCTCTTAAAAGGGTTTTTGCCATTGATTTTAAAAGGAATTCAGAATTTTTTGGCCAGTGAGCCCGTCTGCCACATTGTAAAATCGAATTTCACAATGCAAATGTTCTTGCGTCGCACAAGGGCGCCTCATATAATCGATCCCATCGGTTGCAGCAGTTCTGCAACCTCCGCTGTCTCCTCCACCTCCTCCTTTGGTGGATTAAACCCGAACCGCTCGTTCGGGTTTTTTTTCGCCCACGGCTTCGATCTCACGAACCCCAGATTCGGGGCGAGCGGGAAGGGCAAATGGCCAAATCCGGGTGCCGGATCGCCCGATTTCTCGCCCAAACCCCCGCAAGCTTTGACTCCGCGTGACAAATTCCTTTATAATTCAGAGCTTTTCCGCATCCGCGCCCGCGGAGGAAGAACCAGGGAGAGCCTGCACGCGCCTCGATGCGCACACTACAAGCAGGAAAAAATACATTGGGCGCAGCAATTTTTTTGGATCGATCATGAAGACGTTTTCCGCAAAAGCCCATGAGGTTACGCGTGAATGGTACGTGATTGACGCGACGGATAAGGTTCTCGGGCGTGTCGCCAGCGAAGTGGCACACCGTCTTCGCGGCAAGCACAAGCCTGAATTCACTCCGCACGTCGACACCGGTGATTTCATCATCGTTATCAACGCCGGCAAGCTGCGTGTCACGGGCAACAAGGCTACTGACAAGAAGTACTACCGTCACTCGGGTTACCCGGGCGGTATTTATGAAACGACGTTCGGCAAGATGCAAGAACGCTTCCCGGGCCGTGCGCTCGAGAAAGCGGTCAAGGGCATGCTGCCGAAGGGCCCGCTCGGCTACGCGATGATCAAGAAGCTGAAGGTCTACGCTGAAGCAACGCATCCGCATTCGGCACAACAGCCGAAAGCGCTCGAGATCTAAGGGGAGCCCACATGATCGGTAACTGGAATTACGGCACGGGCCGCCGCAAGAGCGCCGTCGCACGCGTCTTCATCAAGGCTGGCAAGGGCGAGATCATTGTAAACGGCAAGCCTATCGCCGATTACTTCTCGCGCGAAACGTCACTGATGATCGTGCGTCAGCCGCTGGAACTCACGAACCACGGCGTCACGTTCGACATCAAAGTCAACGTGAACGGTGGCGGTGAAACGGGTCAAGCCGGTGCGGTTCGCCACGGCATCACCCGCGCGCTGATGGACTATGACGCAACGCTGAAGCCGGAACTGTCGAAGGCTGGCTTCGTTACGCGTGACGCTCGTGAAGTCGAACGTAAGAAGGTCGGCTTCCACAAGGCACGTCGCCGGAAGCAATTCTCGAAGCGTTAATCGCTTCGTGTGCAATCCGGCTTTCGGGCTGGAATGCTGCAAAAGCCGCCAACGCTTTCGCGAAGGCGGCTTTTTTTATTGGTTCGCGGCCAGGCTGCGCGGTAAGGGTTTTGTTGCCGGAGCTGCCGACGCGGTCTGCTCAGGCAGGCTGGTGGCGGCATCAGGGCCGACCATTGAATTTGCTGTAAGAACCCATTGATTTTGTGGGCTTCGGCACGATATCGAGATCAGCCCTACAATAGCGGTTAGAAGCTTTTTGGAGAGTTCGAATGAACGCAGTCACCGATACACCCGTGACCGAGATGCCCGCCCCCTTCGTTTTTACCGACGCAGCGGCTGACAAGGTCAAGCAACTGATCGAAGAAGAAGGCAATGCGGACCTCAAACTGCGCGTTTTCGTGCAGGGCGGCGGCTGCTCGGGCTTTCAGTACGGTTTTACGTTCGACGAAGCCGTCAACGAAGACGACACCGTCATGAACAAGAGCGGCGTCCAGTTGCTGATCGATTCGATGAGCTACCAGTATCTGGTCGGCGCTGAGATCGACTACAAGGACGACATCAACGGCGCGCAGTTCGTCATCAAGAACCCGAATGCTACGACCACGTGTGGTTGCGGCTCGTCGTTCTCGGTTTGATGGTTGGCCGGTTAGACGACAGGATGTAAAAGCAACGGGGCTTCGGCCCCGTTTTTTGTTGCCTGCGCTGAAAGCCAGGCTCTTGGCTTAACGCGGGTAGATCGCCCCGAGCACGCGCTCGGCAGCGGCGCCAGTGACCGCCGGCAAATTGCCCGGCAAGCGCGCCACACAACGCATCGCCAGCCATGCGAACGCCAGCGGCTCGACCTGGCTCGGCGGGACGCCGAGCGCGTCGGTTGTCATCACGGGCACGCCGCTTACACCGCTGTCTTCCAGCGCCTGTCGCAGGGCCTTCAGAATCTCCGGATTGCGCGCGCCGCCGCCACACACATAGACCGCCTTGGCGTCCGACGCATGCCGTTCGATTTCGCGGGCAACCGTTACTGCGGTCAGCGCGACCAGTGTCGCTTGCACGTCGGCGGGAGCGAGGGCGGCGAACGGTTGGAGCTTGGCATCCAGCCATTGCGGGTTGAACAGGTCTCGGCCGGTGCTTTTCGGTGGTTGTTGCGTGAAAAAGGGTTCGTCGAGCAATGCACAAAGCAACGTGCGATCGACCTGTCCGCCCGCAGCGAAATGGCCGTTTTCGTCGAAGGGCTTGCCGAGATGGCGCTGCGCCCATTCGTCGAGCAGCGCGTTCGCCGGTCCGCAGTCGAAACCGCGCACGCCGCCGGTCGCGTTCAGGATCGTAATATTGCTGATGCCGCCGAGATTGCAGACCACCCGCGTTTCGTCTTTCGCGCCGAACACCGTGGCGTGAAACGCCGGCACGAGCGGCGCGCCCTGGCCGCCGGCCGCGACGTCGCGGCTGCGAAAATCGGCAACCACGTCGATGTGCATCATTTCCGCGAGCAGCGCGGGGTTGTTGATCTGCCGCGTGTAACCCTTTTCCGGCCGATGCCGCACCGTCTGACCGTGCACGCCGATTGCACGGACTTCTGAGGCCGGAACACGGCTGGCTCCCAGCAGTTCGTGGCAGCACACCGTGTAGCGCGTGGCGAGTGCATTGGCGGCCAGCGCTTCGCGTTCGATCTCGTTGTCCCCAGGCTGTTGAAGCGCGAACAGCGCGTCGCGCAAGCCTGCCGCGAAGCCGACAAACGCCTCGGCCAGCACCACCGGCGGCTTTCCTTTCGCGAATCTGACGGCAACACCGTCCACGCCGTCCATGCTCGTGCCGGACATCAATCCCAAGTAGACGCCGTCTGCGGGGTCTTGCGCCACGTTGTTGCTCCTCTCGATGATTCGTTGCGATCTGTTTTAGCAGATTATCGGCGCAAGCGCGGTCGAATATAAAGCGTCACAGTGCCAATGGCGCGTCCCGGCAAGCCGAAATCATGCGTCGACGGTGCGCCTGTAGCCGAGTCAGTGGGCGCGGCGGCGCGCATCTATGGGACAATCTCCTTTTTTCGCGACTTCACGTTTCCAGCATGAGCACCGAGTCCACCAAGCCTAGCCCCGCCTTCCCGATCACCGACGAAGTCCGTCACGCACTCGCCGTCACCAAACGCGGCGTCGACGAACTGCTGATCGAAGAAGAATTCGCACAGAAGCTCGCGAAGAGCGCGGCCACTGGTGTGCCCCTGCGCATCAAGCTCGGCCTCGATCCGACCGCGCCGGACATCCACATCGGCCACACGGTCGTGCTGAACAAGATGCGCCAGTTGCAGGATCTCGGTCATACGGTGATTTTCCTGATCGGCGACTTCACCTCGCTGATCGGCGATCCGTCGGGCCGCAATGCCACGCGCCCGCCGCTCACGCGCGAGCAGATCGAATCGAACGCGAAGACGTATTTCGAGCAGGCAGCACTCGTGCTCGACCGCGACAAAACCGAAATCCGCTACAACAGCGAGTGGTCGATGCCGCTCGGCGCCGACGGCATGATCAAGCTCGCCTCGCGCTACACGGTGGCGCGGATTCTCGAGCGCGAAGATTTCACCAAGCGCTTCCAGGGCGGCGTGCCGATCTCGATCCACGAATTCCTGTACCCGTTGATGCAAGGGTATGACTCGGTCGCGCTGAATGCCGACCTCGAGCTCGGCGGCACGGACCAGAAGTTCAATCTGCTGGTGGGCCGTGAACTGCAGAAGCAGTACGGTCAGGAACAGCAGTGCATCTTGACGATGCCCTTGCTCGAAGGCTTGGACGGCGTCGAGAAGATGTCGAAGTCGAAGAACAACTACATCGGTATCAGCGAAAGGCCGACCGACATGTTCGGCAAGCTAATGAGCATTTCCGACGTGCTGATGTGGCGTTACTTCGAACTGCTGTCGTTCCGTCCGATGGACGAGATCGCCGGCTTCAAGAAGGAAATCGAAGCGGGCCGCAATCCGCGCGATTTCAAGGTGATGCTCGGTCAGGAAATTGTCGCGCGCTTCCACTCGCAAGCCGATGCCGAACGCGCGCTCGAGGACTTCAATCATCGCGCGAAGGGCGGCGTGCCGGACGATATTCCGGCCGTGACGCTCGCGGGCGCACCGCTCGCAATCGGCCAGTTGCTCAAGCAGGCCAACCTCGTGCCGTCGACCAGCGAGGCGCTGCGCAACATCGAGCAAGGCGGCGTGAAGATCGATGGCACGACCGTGTCCGACAAGGGACTGAAGGTCGAAGCCGGCGAGTACGTCGTGCAGGTCGGCAAGCGCCGTTTCGCGCGTGTCACGCTGACGGCTTGATGACTCAGCGATAACACGATGGCGACTCGAGCGTTGTTGCATCTGGAGTCGAGCCGATGATCGCGCTGATCCAGCGCGTTCGCCGCGCGGAAGTGCGCGTGGACGACCGCGTGACCGGCGCAATCGAGGCGGGCCTGCTCGCGCTCGTATGCGCCGAACGTGGCGACACGGAGGCTGCAGCCGACCGGCTGCTCGCCAAGGTGCTCGGCTATCGCGTCTTCAGCGATGCGGCCGGCAAGATGAATCTCTCCGTGCAGAACCTCGACGGCGCAGGGCGCGCAGGCGGCTTGCTGCTCGTTTCGCAGTTCACGCTGGCTGCCGACACCAACAGCGGCCTGCGTCCCAGCTTCACGCCCGCCGCGCCGCCCGACGAGGGCAAGCGGCTATTCGATTACTTCGTCTCGGCAGCGCGCGCCAAGCACCCGATCGTCGAGACAGGCGAGTTCGGCGCCGATATGCAGGTGTCGCTAGTCAATGACGGACCGGTCACGTTCTGGCTGCAGACGAACGCTTGAGCTTCCACTGCTGCCGCATGGTGTACGCGGCGGCACGCTTCCACTCCTCCAGCCGCTTCTTGCGACAATAGCGGCTCGGCATAACCGGCTACTGGCGCCCACGCTCATCCCATGACTACGCAGATTCTGTTCATCCGCCACGGCGAGACCGACTGGAACCGCATCAAGCGCATTCAAGGTCACATCGACATTCCGCTCGCGACGACCGGCCTCGCGCAGGCGCAACGCCTTGCACGCCGCATCGCGGGTGAGGTGAAAGAGGGCGCACGGCTCGACGCGATCTATTCGAGCGATCTGCAACGTGCCCAACAAACCGCGCAGCCGATCGCCGACGCGCTCGGCCTGCCGCTGCAACTGCGTGAAGGTTTGCGTGAGCGTTCGTATGGTGCGTTCCAGGGGCATGACAGCGACGAAATCGCCGTCCGTTTCCCTGATGAGTACGCGCACTGGCAAACCCGCGATCCTGGCTTCGCGCCGCCTGAAGGTGAATCGCAGCGCACGCTCTATCACCGCGTGCTGCACGCGATCGAGCCTCTGGTGGCAGTGCATCCGGGCGGCCGGATCGCTGTGGTCGCGCATGGCGGTGTGCTCGATTGCGTACGTCGTTTTGCGTGCGGTTTGTCACTCGATGCGCCGCGTGATTACGCGTTGCTGAATACGAGCGTCAACGTGGTGGATTATGCCGACGACGCCAGCAAGGCGACGATCGTGTCGTGGGCGGACGTGTCGCATCTCGACGCGCCGAGCGATGACGATAGCTTCAAGAAGAGGGTGCCGGAACCGGGGCGTTAAACGGCGCGAGTTATTTCAACTCGCGCATCCGGCTCAGGTCGCGGCCGCATCCCACAGGCCGGATATGGGGCTCGAAGCATCCGGCGCGGCGAGACCGAAATGCCGGTACGTGAGCAGTGTGGCGACGCGGCCGCGCGGCGTGCGCTGCAGGAAGCCTTGCTGGATCAGGTACGGTTCGAGCACGTCTTCGATCGTGTCGCGCTCTTCGCCGATTGCCGCTGCCAGATTGTCGACGCCGACCGGGCCACCGTCGAATTTGTGCAGGATCGCCTCGAGCAGTTTGCGGTCCATCAGGTCGAAGCCGACCGCATCCACGTCGAGCATCTTGAGTGCCGCGTCCGCCACTTGAGCGGTGATGTTGCCGTCCGCTTTCACCTCTGCGAAATCGCGCACGCGGCGCAACAGCCGGTTCGCGATCCGCGGCGTGCCGCGTGCGCGCTTGGCGATTTCGAATGCGCCATCCGGGTGGATCTGCGCATGTAGCAACGATGCCGAACGCGTGACGATGCGCGCCAACTCTTCGGCGTTATAAAACTCGAGCCGTGCGACGATACCGAAGCGGTCGCGCAGCGGATTGGTCAGCATACCCGCGCGGGTGGTTGCGCCGACCAGCGTGAACGGCTGCAGATCCAGCTTCACGCTGCGCGCGGCCGGCCCTTCGCCGATCATGATGTCGATCTGATAATCCTCCAACGCCGGATACAGAATTTCTTCGACGACCGGCGAGAGCCGGTGGATTTCGTCGATGAACAGCACGTCGTTGGCTTCGAGGTTGGTGAGCAATGCAGCGAGGTCGCCGGCGCGTTCAAGAACCGGGCCGGATGTTTGCCGCAGATTGACACCCATTTCCCGCGCGATGATGTGCGCGAGCGTGGTCTTGCCGAGACCCGGCGGCCCGAACAGCAGCACGTGGTCGAGCGATTCCGACCGGCGCCTGGCAGCCTCGATGAAGATTTCCAGTTGACCGCGTATTTTTTCCTGCCCGACATATTCTTCGAGCTGGCGTGGGCGCAACGCGCGCTCGAACGCTTCTTCGTTCGGCGAGACGGGCGTGGCCGCGATGATGCGCTCGGCGGCGAGTTTGTCGGTTTCGATCATGCGGTCATTGTACCGCGCCCCGCCCGTTGCGAAACTCGGCCGAACGGCCAGGGTGTGCGCCGCACCGCCGTGTGCGAAGCTTTACTTGTCGCACGCGGCGCCACCGTCACGGCATGGGCTTTTAACCCTTGGACAACGCCTTCAACGCGAGCTTGATGCCTTCGGAAACGCCGGTGCCGGCCGGCACGTTCTTGACGGCCGCCAACGCTTCTTTTTCGGAGTAACCCAATGCGATCAGTGCGTTCAGGATATCGGAGGCGTGGTCGGATGCCGACGCCGCGCCCGCCAGCGCGCCCAGGTCGGCGCCGATCTTCCCCTTCAGTTCGAGGAGCAGCCGCTCCGCTGTTTTCTTGCCGATGCCCGGCACACGAGTCAGGCGCGCGGCGTCCTGCATCGTGACGGTCTGCGCCAGCTCATGCACGCTCATGCCGGAGAGCACGGCGAGCGCCATACGCGCGCCGATGCCTGTGATCTTCAGCAGTTCGCGGAACGTCGAGCGTTCTTCGGCGGTGCCGAAGCCATAGAGGAGATGCGCGTCTTCACGCACGATCATTTGCGTGAGCAGCACGACGCGTTCACCGGTCGACGGCAGGTTGTAGAACGTGCTCATCGGCACATCGACTTCGTAACCGACGCCGTTGCAGTCGACGAGTAGATGCGGCGGGTTTTTTTCCAGCAGAACGCCGGCAATGCGACCGATCATGGCGGATTCAATCTTGAGAGAAAGGGCGAGTGTAGCGCAGTGGGTGCGCGGCATGATGCGTAGTCGCGATTCGCGCTGTTTCCACAATTCGTGCGGCCCGAAGCAGGCTCAGTGATGTTGCGGATCATGGCGCTGGCAGCCGGAACTGAACACCTAGCCCACCAACCGCCCACGCCGCACACGCAAGCCTTTCTTCGCTAGCGACGGCGCAATGCCGCCGAGCGTACTCAGCGTCGAGCCCCCATGCGCGTGGCAAATCGCCATGCCGAGGGCGTCAGCGGCATCAGTGCCAGGCACGCCGGAGAGGTTGAGCAGCCGCACCACCATCTGCTGCATCTGCTCCTTGGTCGCGCGGCCATAACCGACCACAGCCTGCTTCAACTGCAACGCCGTATATTCGGCAACCGGCACGCCGCCCGCCACCAGCCCACAAATCGCCGCGCCGCGCGCCTGACCAAGCAGCAGGGTGGATTGCGGATTGACGTTGACGAACACTTTTTCGATCGCCGACTGATCCGGCGAGTGCTGGCGGATCAGCGTCGAAATGCCTTCGAAAATGGTGCCGAGACGCGATGGCAGATCGGCGTCGGCGGTTTTGATCACGCCGCTTGCGACGTAGCTGAGCGTGTGTCCGGTTTGATCGATTACGCCAAAGCCGGTCACGCGCAAGCCGGGGTCGATGCCGAGAATTCTCATGAGATGCCGCGTATGCGGTTAAAACCAGGTGCTTGCGATACTACAACGAACGCGCCGTGTGGCGGTCGGTGTTCCAAAACAAAACGACCCGGCGGAAAACTCCACCGGGCCGTTTCGCGCAAGCTACGCAGGCGAGCATCGCATCACAAAGACGCCGCCCGCGAAGTCGAATTCAATGCCGGAAATGACGCACGCCGGTCACCACCATCGCGATGTTGTGCTCGTCTGCTGCACCGATCACTTCGTCGTCGCGCATCGAGCCGCCCGGTTGAATCACGCAGGTCGCGCCTGCTGCAACCACCACATCCAGACCGTCACGGAACGGGAAGAACGCGTCCGACGCCACCGCCGAACCCGCCAGCGTCAAACCGGCGTTCTGCGCCTTGATACTCGCAATACGCGCCGAGTCCACGCGGCTCATCTGGCCCGCGCCGACGCCGAGCGTCATGCCGTTGCCGCAGAACACGATCGCGTTCGACTTCACGTACTTCGCGACGCGCCATGCGAACAGCAGGTCGTCCATTTCCTTCGGCGTCGGGTGACGCTTCGTGACCACGCGCAATTCGTGCGGCTGCACGTTTTTCGAATCGAGCGATTGCACCAGCAGGCCGCCGCCGACGCGCTTCAGATCGAACGCGTTATGACCGTCACCCAAGGCGATTTCCAACAGACGCACGTTCTGCTTGGCCGCGAACACCTGACGAGCCGCCGTGCTGAACGACGGTGCGATCAGCACTTCGACGAACTGCTTGGCCACGGCTTGCGCCGCCGTTTCGTCGACTTCACGGTTGAACGCGATGATGCCGCCGAACGCCGAGGTCGGATCGGTCTGGAACGCCTTCGCATACGCTTCGTTCGCGTCCGCGCCCACTGCGACGCCGCACGGATTCGCGTGCTTGACGATCACGCAGGCCGGTACGTCGAACGTCTTCACGCATTCCCACGCTGCATCGGAATCGGCGATGTTGTTGTACGACAGTTCCTTGCCTTGCAACTGGTTGTAGTTCGCCAGTGCGCCAGCCGGCACGGACAGATCGCGATAGAACGCGGCGCTCTGGTGCGGGTTCTCGCCGTAGCGCAGATCCTGCACCTTGTCGAAAGCCAGGTTGAAGGTAGCCGGGTAGGTGTTGCGCGACGAGTGTTGCAATTCGTCGGTGAGGCTCGTCAGGTAGTTCGTGATCGCGCCGTCGTACTGCGCGGTGTGCGCGAACACCTTGGTGGCCAGACGGAAGTTCGTCTTGTACGAGACAGCGTTGCTATTCGCACGCATTTCGTCGAGCACGACCGCGTAGTCGGCCGGATCGACCACCACCGTCACGTCGCGATGATTCTTCGCGGCCGAGCGCAGCATGGTCGGGCCGCCGATGTCGATATTCTCGATCGCGTCTTCCAGCGAGCACGTTTCTTTCGACACGGTCTGCACGAACGGGTACAGATTCACGACCAGCAGGTCGATCGTCGGGATGTCGTGCTTTTCAAGCGCTGCCATGTGTTCCGGCAGGTCGCGGCGCGCAAGAATGCCGCCGTGCACCTTCGGATGCAGCGTTTTCACACGCCCGTCCAGCATTTCCGGGAAGCCCGTGTAGTCGGCGACTTCGGTGACGGAGAGGCCCGCGTCCGCGAGCAGTTTCGCGGTGCCGCCGGTCGACAGGATCTTGACGCCGAGGTCCGACAGCGACTTGGCGAAGTCGACGATGCCGGACTTGTCGGAAACGGAGATGAGCGCTTGCTTGATCATGATGAAGACGAAAAGCCGAAGGGAAACGTGGCAGGGCGCTTGAAACTACAACGAACTACAGCAAACCGTGCTGTTGCAGCTTCTTGCGCAGCGTATTGCGGTTGATGCCGAGATACTCGGCGGCCAGCGACTGATTGCCGCCGGCCTGCTCGAGCACCACTTCGAGCAAGGGTTTTTCCACGCATGAAATAACCATGTCGTAGACGTCATGCGGATTGGAGCCGTCGAGATCCTGGAAATACATCCCCAGGCTGTCGCGGACAGATTGTTCGATATTGTTCTTGCTCATGCTGCTAGTCGGTCGGTATGGTCCGGCTCGCCGTCGTTCTTGCTGAGCGTCTCGTCGACGTAGACGAGGCGGTCGGAAATCGCCTTTTGGGCGTTGAAGAATTCGTTGACGGCGAGGAGTTGTTCGCGCGTGGTGTCCAGCGTATTCATACGGTGCCGGAACACGTTGGCGCCAGAAAGGCCGCGAGTGTACCAGCCGATATGCTTACGCGCAGTGCGCACGCCCGTAAATTCGCCGTAGAACGCGTAGTGATCTTCGAGATGCTCGTTCATCACCTGCTGGATTTCGTCGATGCGCGGCGGCGGCAGCAACTCACCCGTTTGCAGGAAATGCTCGATCTCGCGAAACAGCCACGGACGCCCCTGGGCGGCGCGGCCGATCATGATGGCGTCGGCGCCGGTGGCGGCGAGCACCTCGCGGGCTTTTTGCGGCGACGTGATGTCGCCATTGGCGACCACCGGAATGCGCACCGCTGCTTTGACGGCAGCGATGGTCTCGTATTCGGCGTCGCCGTGATACAGGTCGGCGCGGGTGCGGCCGTGCACGGTCAGCATGGAAATGCCGGCGGCTTCGGCCAGACGCGCTACCGTCAAAGCGTTTTTGTTGTCGCGATCCCAGCCGGTGCGGATCTTCAGCGTGACGGGCACCGCATCCGGCCCGACGCCCACTGCGCCCACCACGGCCTCGACGATGCGCTGCACCAGCGGCTCGTTCTGCAGCAAGGCGGAACCCGCGGCCACGTTGCACACCTTCTTGGCCGGGCAGCCCATGTTGATGTCGATGATCTGCGCGCCGTTCGCCACGTTGTAGCGAGCGGCTTCGGCCATCATGGCCGGATCGGCGCCGGCGATCTGCACGGCGATCGGCTCGACCTCGCCCGTGTGGTTGGCGCGGCGCATGGTTTTTTCGCTTTTCCACAACTGCGCGTTCGAGGCGACCATTTCCGACACCGCATAGCCCGCGCCCAGCCGTTTGCACAGTTGCCGGAACGGCCGGTCGGTTACGCCGGCCATGGGGGCGACGAACAGGTTGTTACGCAGATTGTGGGAGCCGAGAGTGGGCATGACTTGGACGCGCTTGTGACCGATTGTTAAGTTTCTGTCAATCGGAGCTTGCGCGAAATGCGAAGGAAAACCGCCATTTTAGCGTTAACGGATAGTCGACACCCGACTTGAGTCTGTCGTAACTCATTAAATCTTCTATGAAAGTGGTCCGGTTCATAGAACCGGCACCGTTCGCGCGGCGACGCTGATGGGCCTGCTTATGTGCCTGGCACGGTGCCTAAAAAGGCTGCAGCGGCCGAGGGCGTTGGGCGCGAACGGGCGGCGCGCTCAGCGGCGCTGGCCGAACATCATTTGCCGCGCCAGCGCGGTTTTCACCGGCGGCACGAATTCGAGCGCGGTGAGGGCGAGGCCGCGCAAGGCGGCGAGCGGCGGGAAGTCGACGGTGAAAAGGCGCGCGAGCGTGTCGGTGGCGCCGATCGTCAGGCGCCGGTCGAGCGCGCGGCGTTGCGCGAACGTCGCGAGAGCCAGCGGGGTCGGACCTTCCGCCGACAAGGCATCGGCGAGCGCGTGTGCGTCGCGCAAGCCCAGATTCAGACCTTGACCTGCCACCGGATGCAGCGTCTGCGCCGCATTGCCGATTGCAACGACATGGCCGTTCACCAGCGTATCGACCGCGTTCAGTCCCAGCGGGAACGACGCGCGTCCCTTGATTTGCGTAAAGCGGCCCATGCGGTTGCCGAATGCGGCGCCGAGTTCGAGCAGGAATTCGTCGTCGGAGAGTTGTGCGCGTCGCGCGGCTTCGTCGGGTGCGCAGCACCAGACCAGCGCGTAATTCGCGCCGCGCACGCCGCCCATCGGCAGCAATGCGATCGGTCCTTGCGACGTGAAGCGCTCCCACGCCACATGCGGTTGCGGCGCCGACACGGCGACCGTGCCGACCAGCGCGGTCTGCCCGTAATCGCGCGTTCCGCCGACTGCGCTGCTGCCCGTGCTCCCGGTGGCTTTCTGTTTCTGGTCGCCGAACAGGCCGCCTTCGGCATTCACCAGAATCCGCGTGCGCAGATTGCGTGTGACACCCGCGGTTTCGATCGGCAGCGTGACGCCGTCGAGGTCCTGAGTCGGCGCCGCGGCGGAGGTGGAGCGGAACCAGTGCACCGAGGTCGCGTGAACCGCTTCGGCGAGACCGTGCACGATCGAGCCATAACGCAGCACGTAACCGAGCGCCGGCAAACCGTGCTCGCTGTGGTCGATCAGCGTGCGGCCGAAATGGCCGCGCTGCGACACGTGGATGCGCTGGATCGCGGTGGCGTCGGCTGGCCAGCGCAGTGGTTCGAGAATCATCCGGCTGCCGTGCGAGACGGCGATCGCGCGCGGATCGGTAATCGAATCTTCCGGTTCGCGCGCGTCGATCAACGCGATCTTCAGCGCCTGCGTCGCGCTGCGGCGCGCCAGCCAGCCGGCAAGCGCCAGCCCGACCGGCCCGGCGCCGACGATCGTCACGTCGAAATCGAAGCCATGGTCGGACGCGGCGGGTTTCAGAATCACCGTCGACTGGGAAACGTCGTTCATTGCGGGTTGCTTCCTTGGGTTACTGCCTCGGTTACTGCTTTAGCGGCTGGGCCGCGCGGGCTTCCTGCATCAGCGCCTCGATCTCGCCGGCCGCCACCGGGACGTCGCGTGTGATCAGCTCGCAACCTGCCGCCGTGACGATCGCGTCGTCTTCAATGCGGATGCCGATGTTCCAGTAGCGCTCCGGCACGCCTTCGGTCGGACGGATGTACAAGCCGGGCTCGATGGTCAGCGTCATCCCCACCTGCAGCGTGCGCCACGGCAGCGCGCCCGCTTCGTCGCGTGGTGCGCCGCGTTCGCGGTAGTCGCCGACATCGTGCACGTCCATGCCGATCCAGTGGCCAGTACGGTGCATATAGAACGGCGCATAGGCGCGCTCCGCGATCACTGCGTCGACCGAGGCGAACTTCGCGCGGTCGACGATGCCGGTGTCGAGCAGCCCTTGCGATAGCACGCGCACGGCGGCCTGGTGCGGATCGTCGAAGGTGGCACCGACGCGGGTGGCGTCGACGGCAGCCTGCTGCGCGCCCAGCACGATGTCGTACAACTCGCGCTGCGCCGGCGTGAAGCGGCCGCTCGCCGGGAAGGTGCGGGTGATGTCGGATGCGTAGCCGTCGAGTTCGCAGGCGGCGTCGATCAGGATCAGGTCGCCGTCCTGGGCGATCGCGTTGCCGGCCGGGTAGTGCAGCACGCAGGCGTTGGCGCCCGCGGCGACGATCGACGTGTAAGCCGGCGCCTGCGAGCCGAATTTGCGGAAGGTGTAGAGCAGCTCGGCTTCCAGTTCGTACTCACGCACGCCGGGGTGGCAGGCGGCCATTGCGCGGCGATGCGCCTGCGCGGAAATCTGTCCGGCGCGACGCATGATGGCGAGTTCGTGGGGATCCTTGATGAGCCGCATGTCGTCGAGCAACGGGATCAGATCATGCGCGACTGTGGGCGTGGCGACGCCGCTGCGGCCTAGCGAGCGCACCGCGTCGAGCCAGCCGCGCACCTGTTCGTCCAGTGCCGCCGACGTGCCGAGCGCGTAATGCAGCGATGGCTTGTCGGCGAGAATGCGTGGTAGTTGCGCGTCGACTTCGCTCTCGGGGAAGGCGGCGTCGAAGCCGAACGCCTCGCGTGCGCCCTCCGGCCCGAAACGGAAACCTTCCCATGTCTCGCGCTCGACATTCTTCTCGCGGCAGAACAGGATCGAGGCCGGTTCGCCCGATGCGGCGCTTGCGTCGAGCACCAGCAAGGCCTCGGGCTCCGTGAAACCCGTCAGATAGTAGAAATAGCTATCGTGCCGGTAGGGGTAGTCGGCGTCCCGGTTGCGCAGCTTTTCCGGCGCGGTGGGGACGATGGCGACGCCCCCACCCGTCGCGCGCAGCGCGGCGAGGACGCGCTCGCGGCGCGTGCGGTAGACGTCGATGGCGATGGTGGGTTCGGTCGGCTGGTTCATCGTGAGATTGTAGCGCCCAATGCGGAGACTTATTTTGCGCGGATACTGGCGGGGAGAGGTGGTCGCCCCAGCCACGTTAGCCATTTGGCCGGGTAGACGGCATGCTAGTGTCGCGGCAATGTTGCAATCCATCCACAGCGAGCATCCATGCGGCTTGCGAAGCGACAGCGCTGTGCTCGGGAATGCCGCCGACCACTTATACTTTCGCCGAATTCAAGAAAAGGCAGATGGTAATGATGAAACTCATCGGTTCGCTCGCCAGCCCGTTCGTGCGCAAAGCGCGGATCGTTCTGGCCGACAAGAAGATCGACTACGAACTCGTGCCCGAGAACGTCTGGGCGCCGGATACCACGATTCACACCTTCAATCCGATCGGCAAGGTGCCGTGCCTCGTGATGGAAGACGGCGAAGCGGTGTTCGACTCGCGGGTGATCTGCGAATACGTGGATACGCTGTCGCCAGTCGGCAAGCTGATTCCGCCGTCGGGGCGCGAGCGCGTCGAAGTGCGCTGCTGGGAGGCGCTCGCCGACGGCATGCTGGACGCCGCGGTGCTGATTCGCCTCGAAAGCACCCAGCGCGCGCCCGAACAGCGCGTGGACGCGTGGGTCGCGCGGCAGCAGCGCAAGATCGACGAAGGCCTGATCGCCATGTCACAAGGCTTGGGCACCAAGCCGTGGTGCACGGGCAATCACTACACACTCGCGGATATCGCGGTGGGCTGTGCGCTGGGCTACCTCGATTTCCGCATGCCTGAGTTGAACTGGCGCGAAGGGTATCCGAATCTGGATAAACATTTCCAGAAACTGTCGTTGCGTCAGTCGTTCATTGATACGGTGCCGGCGAATTGAGCGAAGTACTCGTTGCCGCTCAATGGTGCGGTTGTCTGGAATCGCGCTGCCCGCAATTTTCGCTAAATTGCAAAATGATGTCATTCACGCTTTCATAAGCATAAATTTAAGCTTACGTTTGTGGTAAAAATGCGCCTACCCGTCAGGCGCATTTTTTTTGTCTGCCGCGTGGCGCAATGGTTTATGCAATCGACATACGTGGAGTTTTTCTCCCGTGATTTGCGGCCATTGCGAATGGACGGTGCATTAAAACGCGCCGTCGATATTAATAACGTCCGCAAAAGAGACTTCCACCATGAAATCGTACCGCTTTGTTATTGCCGCTTCTGCCTGTGCGCTGTTTGCTGCGTGCTCGAACGTCAGCAACGTTAATCCGACTGCGCTGATCCAGTCCGGCCAGCAGGCCGCCCAGGCCGCCACACTCAGCGATGCTGATGTGCGTGCGCTGACCGACAAGTCGTGCGCGCAACTGGATAGTGAAAATCAGATTGCCGCCGCGAACAGCAAGTATCAGAAACGCCTGAACAAGATCGCCGCGCAACTGGGCAACAACATCAACGGCGTGCCGGTGAACTACAAGGTGTACGTAACCAAGGACGTCAATGCATGGGCGATGGCCAACGGCTGCGTGCGCGTCTATAGCGGTCTGATGGACATGATGAACGACAACGAAGTGCGCGGTGTGGTCGGCCACGAGATGGGCCACGTTGCGCTCGGCCATACGAAGAAGGCGATGCAGGTCGCGTACGCGACTTCGGCGGCGCGTTCGGTGGCATCGTCGGCGGGTGGTGTGGCGGGGGCGTTGTCCGGTTCGCAGCTTGGCGATTTTTCCGAGAAGCTGATTAATGCGCAGTTCTCGCAAACTCAGGAAAGCGCGGCCGACGATTATTCATTCGACTTGCAGAAAAAGAAGAATCTCGATCCGTCGGGATTGGTGACGGCGTTCAACAAGCTCGCACAACTGGATGGCGG
This sequence comes from Paraburkholderia madseniana, assembly GCF_009690905.1. Taxonomy (GTDB): domain Bacteria; phylum Pseudomonadota; class Gammaproteobacteria; order Burkholderiales; family Burkholderiaceae; genus Paraburkholderia; species Paraburkholderia madseniana. Next base: position 40,585 of record NZ_VOSW01000002.1, on the reverse strand, counting down.
CAAGTCGAGCATGTTGAGTTCGCATCCGGCTTCACCGGCGCGCGCCCAACATATTCAGCAGCGGATCGCATCGAATCAGTAAAGCCTGATTTTTTGTAAACGCGCGCTCACGGGGTTCCGGAGCGCGCGTTTTTCTATTGGGGCGAGATTCACCACTGTGCTTTCACGTTTAAACGGCATGCGCACAGTCACGCCGTTTATCGCGAGTTATTTCTTACCGCTTTGCCGCCGCGTAATCCCCGGGCCGAATGCAAACCCGAACGCCAGCAGCAATAACGAAACTGCCAGCACCGTGTTATTGCCACTCGTCACATAGGGCGTGCTGCCCGAGGTGCCTTGCACCGTCACATCGAGCGAGCCGATCGTGTACGGCGTCAGGCGTCCGATCACCTTGCCGTTGGCGTCGATCGCGGCGGTCATGCCGGTGTTGGTCGCGCGCAGCATCGGTCTGCCGGTTTCCAGCGAACGCATGCGCGCAATCTGCAGATGCTGATCCAGCGCGATCGTGTCGCCGAACCAGGCGAGATTGGTCGAGTTGACCAGTACACCTGCGGGCGTGTCGCTCTCGCGAATGTTTCGCGCAATCTCCTCGCCGAAAATATCCTCGTAGCAGATGTCGACCGAGACCGGCTGGTTATGCACGATAAACGGCTTCTGCACTGGCGCGCCGCGCGCGAAATCGCCGAGCGGAATGCTCATCAGATTCACGAACCAGCGAAAGCCCCACGGCACGAATTCGCCGAATGGCACGAGATGGTGTTTGTCGTAGCGATATACGTCGCGCGTGCCCGGCGTGACGCCGAACAGGCTGTTCGTATAGTCGATCACCTGGCCTTCCGGCGTAATCGTGCCGCCGATCGCGCCGAACACGATCGCAGTGCCGGTCGTGTCCGAAAAGTTGCGCACCGCCGACGCGAACTGCGGCGGCAATTGCTGCGCGAGCACCGGAATGGCGGTTTCCGGCGTGACAATCAGGTCGGCGGGCTTCGACGTGATCATCTGCTGATACTGGTCGATCGCGGCGCGCATGCCGGATTCTTCGAACTTCATTTCCTGTTTGACGTTGCCTTGCAGGAGGCGCACCGTCAGCGGTGCGTTGGCGGGCAGGGTCCATTGCGCGAGCGGCAGCAGCAGGCCGGCCGCGATCAGCGCAACCGCGATTCCCGCCGGCATAGCAACGCGTGCGACGCCGCGTTTGCCCTCATTGCCGCCGTCGGCGGTATCGAGCTGCCCGCGCGAAGGCAACAGCGGCATCAGCGCCTGCACGATCAAAGCCGCGACCAGCGCCAGCATCCAGCCGACGCCGTACACGCCCGCCATGGGCGCAAACCCGGCGAACGGCCCGTCAACCTGCGCATAACCGCTCGCGAGCCACGGAAAACCGGTGAACACGGTGCCGCGCAGCCATTCACCGATCGCCCACGCGCTCGCAAACGCCAGCGCGCCGTGCCAGGTCGGCGAGAACGGCTTGTCGGTATCGGCCGCGCCGTTGCGCGCGTGCCCCGCGCAGAACGACCAGACGCCGGCAGCCAGCGCCGGATACACCGCCAGATACAGCGTGAACAGCACGACCGCGGCGCCCGCCAGCGGTGCGGCCATGCCACCGTAGTCGTGCATGCTGACGTACAGCCACCATACGCCGGTGACGTAGTTGCCGAAGCCGAATGCGCCGCCCGTCAGCGCGGCGCTTTTCCAGCCGGTCGTGCGCGTGAGCCATGCGAAAAAGAACGCGAAGATCACGAGTTCGAGCCAGCCGCCATGAGGCGTTGGCGCGAAAGACAGCGTATTGGCCGCACCAGCGACCAGCGCGACGAGGTAATGCCAGCGGGGCAGTGCACGGCCGCGCGCTTCCCGGGTGGCAGGGGCGGCAGAGGCACTCACGCCGCGGCGCGAACGGGATGTAATCGGGTCGGCCATTGTTGCGCGGTCGGCGTGAGGAGTTGAAGAAGCGAGGAAAAGGAGCGGATCAGGTCTGCACGTGCTGTGCTTCGCGCTCGCGCTGGCCGGCGAGCGGGTCGCGGCGCACCAGCAGCATGTGAATCTGGCGGGCGTCGCCGCGCAGAATCTCGAAGATCAGATCGTCGAGGCGGACTTTTTCGCCGCGATGCGGCACCCGTCCGAAATGATGCGTGACGAGACCGCCGATCGTATCGACTTCGTCGTCCGGGAAATGCGTGCCGAAGGACTCGTTGAACTGCTCGATCTCCGTGAGCGCGCGCACGCGGAAGCGGCCGTCCGGCGAGGCGATGATGTTGCCGCTTTCCTCGTCGAAATCGTATTCGTCTTCGATATCGCCGACGATCTGTTCCAGCACGTCTTCGATCGTGATCAGGCCGGCCACGCCGCCGTATTCGTCGACCACCACCGCGAGGTGATTGCGATTCACGCGGAAGTCGTGCAGCAGCACATTCAGGCGCTTGGACTCCGGAATGAAGACAGCGGGGCGCAGCATGCCGCGCACGTCGAATTCGTCTTCGGCGTAGTAGCGCAGCAGATCTTTCGCGAGCAGCACGCCAATGATGTTGTCGCGATTGCCTTCGAACACCGGATAGCGCGAGTGCGCCTTTTCCAGCACGTAGGGAATGAATTCAGCGGGGTTGTCCGCGATGTTGATCGCGTCCATTTGAGCACGCGGCACCATGATGTCGCGGGCGCTGAGTTCGGACACCTGGAATACGCCCTCGATCATCGACAGCGAGTCGGCGTCGATCAGGTTGCGCTCGTGCGCGTCCTGGAGGATTTCAAGGAGTTCGGCCCGCGAGTCGGGTTCGGGCGAGATGAAGTCGGTCAGACGCTCGAGGAGTGAGCGTTTTTCCTGTGGTTTGTCGCTAGTTCGGTGTCGACTGGGATACGTGTCGTTCATGGTAGTGCGCCCGGCGAGACTGGGCGCGCTGTTGCAGAGCATTAAGGATACACCAGGCACATGGCAGGACCGTGTCCTGCCGGGCTGGGCGATGAGCGAAGCAGTGATGAACCCGCCCGGCCGCGTGCGGTGGGCATGGGTCAATCCTAACTGATTACGCGAAGAAAAGCGTTTTCGAGCAAAAAAGTACGGCGTGTGGTGGAGTGTGGCGGCGCGCTGCAGTGCGTTCGGCTGCGCGCGGCTTATTGTGCCGATCCTTGGCCCGTTTGCCGGTCAGCGTCATGACCGGCCTCGCGGTTTTCCTCCCGGCAACGCTCGAGCAGCGCTTCGAGCGCGCGGTCGGGCATGCCGCTTTCGCGCAGCGCGTGCACAGTGCGGCTGACGTAGTCGAGCGTGGTGCCGTAGCGACCGCTCGCGCAGCCGAACACGGTTTTGACGACCTCGTCGCGCAGCTTGCCGGTATAGGTCGGTACGTCACGCCGCATCACGAACGCGAGCGCGTCGACGCGCCGGCCGTCTGCGAGCACGCAGGGCAGCCACGTCGGGCGATACGAACCCATCGGCATTTCACGGCGCCACAGCGCTTCCAGATGCGGCATCGCGCCCTCGGCGGCGAGGCGGAAGGCGATGCCGGAGCACGAGCCGCCGCGATCGAGCGCGAGCACGAGGCCCGGCTGTTCGGGCGTGCCACGATTCACGCGCGACCACAGATACAGTCCGCGGTGATAACCGTGCACTTTCGAGCGGGCCGCTTCGACGGAAGGCAGACCGGGATTCCAGATCAGCGAACCATAACCGAACAGCCACAGATCGCTCTTGCGGTCCCAGTCGCGCAACGTGCATTCGAGCGACGCGCGCAACTCCTCGTCCGTCAGCAGCCGCGGTTCGCCGAGCGCGGGCGGGTAGTCCGGGCAGGGCGTGGTTCGCGTATCGGTTTCAGGGGAGGACGTGCTCACGGTGGTTTCTGACGGAGAGGGTAAAGAGGTTGGGAAAGACTATTGGTAAGGATCCGGGAACCCGAGCTTGCCGAGAATTTCGGTTTCGATCGCTTCCATCTCCTCGGCTTCTTCCTCGACCTCGTGGTCGTAGCCTTGCGCATGGAGGGTGCCGTGCACCAGCAGATGCGCGTAGTGCGCGATCAGCGGCTTACCCTGTTCGGCGGCTTCTTTTTCGACCACCGGACAGCACAGGATCAGATCGCCCGTCACCGGATCGTCTTCCGATTCGGCGTACGCAAACGTCAGCACATTGGTCGAGTAATCCTTGCCGCGATAGGTGCGGTTCAGCGTGCGGCCTTCGTCGGCATCGACGAAACGCACGGTCAGCTCGCCGTCCGCGAAGAGCGCCGCCTTGATCCAGCCGGCCACGGTGGCGCGCGGCAGCAGCGCCTTATGTTCCGGCCAGGTCTTGGCGGCAGGGAATTGCAGATTCAACGTCAGTTTCGGTGCGCGGCTCATGCTTGTTCGGTTTGTTGCCTGGTTTGCTGCGGCCTGTCCAGTGGAGTTCGGCGCAAAATTAACGACGTAAATCAACGACGCAATCTAGCGCGAATCCGCCGGACTGGCGGTTTTCTGCGAATGCGCATCGTACGCCTCCACAATTCGCGCGACCAGCGGATGCCGCACCACGTCCGCGCTCGTGAAGCGGGTGAGCGCAATGCCGCGCACGTCCGCCAGCACCTGCTGCGCTTCGATCAGCCCGCTCTTCGCGCCACGCGGCAAGTCGACCTGGGTCGTGTCGCCGGTGACCACCGCCTTCGAGCCGAAGCCGATCCGCGTGAGGAACATTTTCATCTGTTCGGGCGTGGTGTTCTGCGCCTCGTCGAGGATGATGAACGCGTGATTCAGCGTGCGGCCGCGCATGTAGGCGAGCGGCGCGATTTCGATCATCTGCCGCTCGAACATCTTGGCGGTCTTGTCGAAGCCGAGCAGGTCGTATAGCGCGTCATACAAAGGACGCAGATACGGATCGACCTTCTGCGCCAGATCGCCCGGCAGGAAGCCAAGGCGTTCGCCCGCTTCGACGGCCGGACGCGTCAACACGATGCGTTTGACCTGGTCGCGCTCCAGCGCGTCCACCGCGCAAGCCACCGCGAGATAGGTCTTGCCCGTTCCGGCGGGACCGATGCCGAAAGTCACGTCGTGCGAAATGATCTGCTTCAGATACTCGCGTTGCATCGGCGTGCGGCCGCGCAGATCGGCGCGGCGTGTGTACAGCTTCGGGCCGAGTTCTTCGAGATCGTCGTCACCGCTGTCGGCGGGCTGGTCGAACGGGTGATCCGGATTGCCCGGAAAGCGCGGGTCCAGCGCTTCCGTGCCATGGCCGTTGCCGTTCGCGCGATGGCGTGCCGGCTGACGCACTTCAACGAGCGCGAGCTGGATGTCGTCGACCGACAGGGGCTTCTGCGAGTTGTCGTAGAACTTTTCGAGCGCGGTAAGCGCAAGTTTCGCGCCGCGCCCGCGAATCGTGATGCGGTGGCCACGGCGTTGCAGCGTCACGTCGAGCGCCTGCTCGATCTGCCGCAGATTTTCGTCGAGCGGTCCGCAGAGGTTGGCGAGCCGCGCGTTGTCGTCGCGCGAAGCGGTGAATTCCAGATGCTGCTGAGTGGTCTTCAAGGCGGAGGATCGATCCTGTGGGGTTCGTGACGCTGGCTGGCGTCGCTCAGTGGGTGGTTGCGGGCGCGTCGTCGTGCACCAGCACGAGTTCGCCACGCAACGAATGTGGGTACGCATGGACGATTTTCACGTCCACCATCTGGCCGATCAACCGTGCGTGCGACGCGACCGGCGCCGGAAAATTCACCACGCGGTTGTTCTCGGTGCGGCCCGCGAGTTCGTTTGGGTCCTTGCGCGCCGGGCGCTCGACCAGAATCCGCTCGATCTTGCCGACCATCGAATCGCTGATGCGCTGCACGTTCTCTTCGATCGTAGCCTGCAAATGTTGCAGACGTTTGAGCTTCACTTCACGCGGGGTGTCGTCGTGCAGATTCGCGGCCGGCGTGCCGGGACGCGGGCTGTAGATGAACGAGAAGCTGGTGTCGTACTTCAGCTCGTGCACCAGCGCCATCATCTTGTCGAAGTCTTCTTCCGTCTCGCCCGGGAAGCCGACGATCATGTCCGTCGACAACGACAGGTCAGGGCGGATCGCGCGCAGCTTGCGGATCACCGATTTGTATTCGAGCACGGTGTAGCCACGCTTCATCGCCATCAGAATGCGGTCGGAGCCGTGCTGCACCGGCAGATGCAGGTGGCTGACGAGCTTCGGCACCTTGGCGTAGGTGTCGATCAGGCGCTGCGTGAATTCCTTCGGATGCGACGTGGTGTAGCGAATCCGTTCGATGCCAGGAATGTCCGCGACGTATTCGATCAACTGGGCGAAGTCGGCGATTTCCGACGAACCGAGCGTGATGCCGGCGCGGTAAGCATTCACGTTCTGGCCGAGCAGCGTGACTTCGCGCACGCCCTGGTCGGCGAGGCCGGCGATTTCGGTCAGCACGTCGTCGAGCGGACGCGACACTTCTTCACCGCGCGTGTACGGCACGACGCAGTAGCTGCAGTACTTGCTGCACCCTTCCATGATCGACACGAACGCGCTCGCGCCATCGACGCGCGCCGGCGGCAGGTGATCGAACTTTTCGATTTCCGGGAACGAGATGTCGACCTGAGCGCGGCCGCTTTCGCGGCGCTTGTCGATCATTTGCGGCAGACGGTGCAGCGTTTGCGGCCCGAACACCAGATCGACATACGGTGCGCGCGCAACGATCGACGCGCCTTCCTGGCTCGCCACGCAACCGCCCACGCCGATGATCAGATTCGGGTTCGCTTCTTTCAACTCGCGCACACGGCCGAGTTCGGAGAAGACTTTCTCCTGCGCTTTTTCGCGCACCGAGCAGGTGTTGAAGAGAATGACGTCCGCGTCTTCCGGGGTGTCGGTCTTGACGAGGCCTTCAGCCGCGCCGAGTACGTCGACCATCTTGTCGGAGTCGTACTCGTTCATCTGGCAGCCGTAGGTCTTTACATAAACTTTCTTGGTCATCGATTTTCGCCGGTCGCAGTGGTTAACCTGGGGGCGTCGTTTAAAAGGTGGAGAGAGGTGAAAACGTGCGGACTGCCCGCGGGGCGGCGCCTGGGCTTGCTTGAGCCCGCTTGAGCCTATTTCGGTCCACTTTCAATGCACGTTTGCAGCGTAGCTCAATATTATAGCCCTTCACCGGATGCGGTTTCCGCGGCCGCCTTGGCTCGCGGCCGCTCCGGCGGCAAGCCCAGCAGGCCTTCCAGTTCGTCCGACACCTGCGCGAAGCGCTCGCTCAGAAAATCGAGCAGCACGCGCACGCGCGGCGCCATGAAACGGTTGCGGTGGTAGAGCGCGTGCAACGGCGCGTCCGGGTAGCGCCATTCGGGCAGCAGGATTTTCAGGCAGTCGCTCCGCAAGTCCGCTTCCACGTCCCACATCGACTTGATGACGATCCCGTAGCCGCGCCGCGCCCATTCGCGGGCGACGGCGCCGTCGTTGGTTTCCCGGGACGTTTCGAACGGCACCGTGTAGTGCTGCACTTCGTCGCCGCGCGTGAAACGCCATTCGTTGGCCGGGCCGGATGCGGTGCCGAGCACGATGCAGTCGAAATTCGCCAGATCGTTCGGGTCTTTCGGCTCGCCCTTGCGTGCGATGTAGTCCGGCGACGCGCACAGCACACGGCGGTTCGGCGCCAGTTTGCGGGCGATGAGCGAGCTGTCCTGCGGCACGCCGAAGCGGATCGCCAGATCAATGTCTTCCTGCACCAGATTCGACAGCGAGTCCGACAGCGTCAGCGCGAAAGTGACTTCCGGATAAAGCGCGTTGAACTCGTCGAGCCAATGCATCAGCAGGTTGCGACCGAAGTCCGAGGTCGCGGAGATCCGCACCTTGCCGCGCACCACGCCCTGGCCGGCTTGCAGCGCGGCTTCGGCGTCGTCGAGCGATTGCAGCGCCTGGCGACAGCAGTTCAGGTAGAGGCGGCCTTCGTCCGTGAGCCTGAGCTGACGGGTGGTGCGCTCGAACAGGCGCGTTTTCAGCCCGGTTTCGAGTTTGGCCAGCCGCGCGCTGGCGGCGGCCGGCGTCAGGCCCATCTTGCGGCCCGCCGCCGACAGGCTGCCCTGCTGCGCCGCTTCCACGAACAGGCGGATGTCACCGAGGTTGTCCATCGCGATCTTTCAAATAGATTTGAAAATGCTTCAAATGCTACGCCAATTATCAAACTGGCGTGTTCCGCTCACAATGCACTCCTCGTAAACCCTTTGTGCTCCGTGCAGCCCACGCCATGCAACTCGATCACGCAACGATCGTCACCGCTGACCTCGAGACCGCCCGACGTTTCTTCGTCGACGTCGCCGGGCTGACGGAGGGCGCGCGTCCGCCGTTTTCGATCGACGGCTACTGGCTGTATGCGAACGGCCGGCCGGTGATTCATCTGATCGATGCGACGGTGCCCGCCGTAGCGGGCAGGGCCATGCCGCGCATCGACCATGTCGCCTTCCGGCTGGAAAGTGCCGACGAATGGGCGACGCTCTTGCGGCGCGTGCATGCGGCGGACCTGCTTTATCAGCTTGCCGAAGTGCCGCAGATGGGGCCGCAGCAAGCCGAACAGCAGCTTTTCGTCGCGCTCGCGCCGGGTGTGGTCATCGAATTCGTGACGGCGCTGCGCAACGCCCACCGTGGCTAACACGCTCAACTTTAGAACCTGGAGTAGAAAAATGCCCATTCCATTACTGGCGCTCGCGATTAGCGCTTTCGCGATCGGCACGACCGAGTTCGTGATCATGGGCTTGCTGCCCGAGGTCGCGCGCGATCTGACTGTGTCGATTCCCTCGGCCGGTTTGCTGGTGAGCGGCTATGCGCTCGGCGTCGCCGTCGGTGCGCCGCTGCTCGCCGTGGTCACCAGCAAGATGCCGCGCAAACTCGCGTTGCAGTTGCTGATGGGCGTGTTCATCGTCGGCAATACGCTGTGCGCGATTGCGTCCAGCTATTCGGTGCTGATGATCGCGCGCGTGGTGACGTCGTTCGCGCATGGCTCGTTCTTTGGCATCGGTGCGGTGGTGGCGGCTTCGCTCGTGCCGGCTGAAAAGCGGGCAAGCGCCATTGCGCTGATGTTCACCGGCTTGACGCTCGCGAATGTACTCGGCGTGCCGTTCGGGACTTTCGTCGGCCAGGAGTTTGGCTGGCGTGCGGCGTTCTGGATCGTCAGCGCATTTGGCGTGCTGTCGCTGGCGGGCGTGTCGCTGCTGGTGCCAAATCGCCATGATTCCGGCCCGGTTGGTCTGGGTCACGAAGTGCGCGTGCTGAAGGACCCGCAAGTTTGGACTGCGCTCGCGATGACCGTGCTGGGCTTCGGTGGTGTGTTCGTCGTGTTCACCTATATCGCGCCGATTCTCGAACAGGTCAGCGGTTTCTCGCCGCGTGGTGTCACGCTGATTCTGGTGCTGTTCGGCGTCGGTCTCACGATCGGCAACACCGTGGGCGGCAAGCTCGCGGATCGCGCGTTGATGCCTTCGCTGATGGGAATCCTGGTGGCGCTCGCGGTAGTCATGGCGATCTTCGCGCGTACCAGCCACTCGCAGGTGGCGGCGGCGATTACCATTTTCGTGTGGGGCATTGCGGCGTTCGCGACGGTGCCGCCGTTGCAGATGCGTGTGGTCGAGAAGGCCGCCGCCGCGCCGAATCTGGCTTCGACGCTGAACATCGGTGCGTTCAACGTGGGCAATGCGGGCGGCGCGTGGCTCGGCGGTCTGGTGATCAATCACGGCCATTCGCTCGATACGCTGCCGTGGGTTGCGGCAGCGGTTAGCGTGGTGGCGTTGTTGCTCACGTGGTTCGCGGCGCGGATGGATGCGCCGGCAAGGACCGTGGCGCAAGGCGCCTGAGTCTGCGTGGGCGCACCTGACGTCCACGGATCCAGATGTGGTTGAGTGCGTGTGAGCGTGCTCAACCACATCTGCCCCAGACACGCCCATATGAAAAATTCGCACAAGCTTTGCGAGAATCGTCCTCCGCAATGCTGATAACAGTGTGAAGATAACTTCGTTGGGCGCGGCGGGGCGCAGTGCTATCTTGCTTCCACTAACCGCTTGCCCGCCGTCCGGCGGCGCTCCTGGAGGCAATCATGCATTCCCCGCTTGCGCTGGTTCGCGATCCCACGGCTGACACCGATGCGTCGCCGCGTGCCGCTGAACCTTTCGATGCTCTTGAACATCTGGTCGGCGTGAATCTCGCCCGTTTGCGCGCCGAGCGCCAACTTTCGCTTGACGCTCTCGCCCGCGCCTCGGGCGTCTCGCGAGCGATGCTCGCGCAGATCGAGTCGGCGCGCAGCGTGCCGTCGATCAAGGTGCTCTGCAAAGTGGCATCGGCGTTGAAGGTTTCGGTGGCGGCGTTCTTGCGGCGTCATGCGACCAACGGCTTCGAGCATTTGCCGGCGGAGCGTTCGTCGCGGCTCGTCAGTTCGAATGGGCGCTACTCGGCCCGGCCGCTTTATCCCGACGCCGAACCGACCGCCGCCGAGTTTCACGAGCTGCGTATCGCGCCGTTGCATACCGAGGCCGGCACGCGCCGCGCGCCGGGCACCACGGTGAATCTGGTGGTCAGCGAAGGCACGCTGGAAGTCAGCGTGCACGACCAGCGCCAATTGCTGGCCACGGGCGACGCAATCGTGTTCGATGCCGACCAGCCGCACAGCCTGCGCAATCCCGGCGACACCGAAGCGCGCGCGTTTCGCGTCACGTTGAAGGCGGAAACGCCGCCGCGCTGGGATGTGCCCGCGCCGCACGATTTGACACGCCAGGCCGCGCCGGTTTGACGAATGCGGTTTTTCAGGCGGATGTGCTGTCAAAATCGGCGGTGAAGCCGAGATGTCCGTCTAGCCAGTAGGGGTTGCGCTGCAGGTTTCGCGCGACTGTTGTATTCTTTGCCGGCCGGTCAATCCGGCAATCAGTGCGTCTTCAGGGCGGGGCGAAATTCCCCACCGGCGGTATGCCGGCAGCGCGAAAGCGTGAGCCGGTGAGCCCGCGAGCGCCCGCTTCGTTCAGCTTTCAGCGTATCGAAAGCGCAGTGGGGTCAGCAGATCTGGTGAGAAGCCAGAGCCGACGGTTAGAGTCCGGATGGAAGAAGATGTGCAGATAGTCATGTTCGTTTCCGTGATGCCGCCAGAGGTTCGGGCGGTGCGCGAGCGCCGCTTTGCGCGGCGTTCAACGGCGCGTCTTTGTCTGTTTGCAATGCCCTGAAACGTTTTTCGCCCAACTTTTGCGATGAGCGTTTCAACTATGTCCTTTGCTACTTTTCCTGCTCCGTCGGTGATTGCGGATAGCGCGTCACTTGACCTCCCGCTGCTCGCCACCGAGCCCGTTCCGCCGCGTATCGCCGCCGCCTTGCAAGCCATGCGCGATGGCCGCGCTGTCGTCCTGCAAGACGATCACGACCGCGAGAACGAAGCCGATCTGATCGTTTCCGCCGAGCGTCTTTCCGTCGAAACCATGGCCTTGCTGATCCGCGAATGCAGCGGCATCGTCTGCCTGTGCCTGCCCGACGAGAAGATCCGCGCACTCGAACTGCCGCCGATGTCTGTCAACAACGAGAGCCGTCACGGCACCGCGTTCACGGTCTCGATCGAAGCGCGCGATGGGGTGACCACCGGCGTGTCCGCACTCGATCGCGTGACGACAATCCGCGCGGCTATCAGCGATACGGCGAAACCTGCCGACATCGTGCGTCCGGGACACGTGTTTCCGCTGCGTGCACAACCAGGCGGCGTGCTCGCGCGTCGCGGCCACACCGAAGGCACGGTCGATCTGGCGATTCTCGCGGGTCTGAAGCCGGCCGGCGTGCTGTGCGAGCTGATGAACGCGGACGGCACGATGACGCGCGGCGCGGATGTGGAGCGCTTCGCTCAACAACACAATCTGCCGATGCTGACGATCGCCGAGCTGGTGGAATTCCGCCAGGCGCTGGCGACGGCGCGCGAATGCGTCGCGGATGAGGTTTGATGCGTTAGAAAAAACCCCGCGCTCGGAAAAGCGCGGGGTTTCTCAGGATTCTGAAGCCGGCAATTGCAGCCGGCTTTTTTATTGCTGCATCCGTTAAGACTGCACGTCGCCAAACTCGCCGCGCACACCGGCCTCGACCAGCGCGGGCAGTTCATCCATATGCTTCATGATGCGTGTCATGCCCATCTTGCGCAGCGCGTCCGCATAACCGTCGGGGATGTGGCTCGCACCGACGAAAGCAATCGTCTTCATGCCCGCCGCTCGTGCCGCATTCAAACCGGCCACGCTGTCTTCCACGACGACGCAGCGCGAGGGCTCCACGCCCAGCGTCTTCGCAGCGAACAGATACACGTCCGGATAAGGCTTGGGCCGCGCGACCTGTTCGGCGCTGAAAATCCGCTCGCCGAAAATCTGCTGCAAACCCGCGCGCCGCACCGACGCATTCACGCGCGCCATCCGGCTGTTCGACACGACCGCGGCCGGCAGCGTCACGCGTTGCAAGGCGTCGCGCACGCCGTTGATCGGGCTGAGCGACGCCGCGAGTTCAAGCTCGACATTGTGTTCAATCGTATTGAAGAAATCGGCAGGCAGCGTGATATCGAACGACTTCTCGATGCCTTCGAGAAAGCGCGAGGTCTGCTGGCCGAACGCCGTCTTGACGACGGGTTCGAAGTCGAGGCCGGGGAAGGTGGCGGACAGCGTTTCGAGCATTACGCGGTCAGCGATGATTTCGCTGTCGACGAGCACGCCGTCGCAGTCACAGATGAGGTGGTCGATCATGCTTTAAAACGGGAAGCGAGAGGCACGCGAGCAAGACAGTTGCAAGCTCATGCGCGGAGATTGAAAGCATCATGATACGTGCTTTGACGCCGCGTGCGCGGCGCCTTCGCTTGCCGTCGGCGCTCATTTGCGCCGTGGGAGCGTGATCAGTGCGCCTTGTGCGGGCCCCATATACGCTCCCACGTGCGGTGCAGAATCAGTGCGCGTGCAGATACAAATACAGCCCTGTTGCCGCCGCGCCGCCCAACAACGGACCGCACACCGGAATCCACGAATAACGCCAGTCGCTGTCACGTTTGCCCGGAATCGGCAGCAGCGCGTGCATCAGACGCGGCGACAGGTCGCGCGCGGGGCTCATCGCGTAACCGGTCGGGCCACCGAGCGAAATGCCGATGCCGAGTACCAGCAGGCCGACCGGCAGCGCGTCGAGCGCACCGAGGCCAACTTGCGGCGAAGCCAGATACAGCACGCCGAGAATCAGCACGAACGTCGCGATCATTTCAGTGAGCAGGTTATGCGGCACGCTGCGAATCGCGGGCGACGTGCAGAACACGCCGAGCTTCACGTCGGCATCGCCTTCCTTATTGAAGTGCTGACGATACGCGAGCCACACGAGCAGGGCGCCCGCCATCCCGCCGAGCATCTGCGCCGCGATGTAGCCCGGCACTTTGAGCCACGCGAATTTGCCTGCCAGCGCGAGGCTGATCGTGACCACAGGATTCAGGTGCGCGCCGCTGTACGATGCCGTGACGTACACGGCGATGAACACGGCCATCGCCCAGCCCATCACGATCACGATCAGGTCCGCGCCTTTGCCCTTGGTGCGCGCGAGCAGCACGTTGGCAACCGCGCCGTTGCCGAGCAGCACGAGGAGCGCGGTGCCGATGAATTCCGCAATGTAAGGAGACATGATTTGGTATCCGAAATATAGTTGTTAGGGAAGCCGCTGGATAGGCGGCTTCGTTATGTCGAAAGGTGTCTTATGGAACCGGTGGAAAGCAATCAGGGCGTGTCGGCCCAGGCCTTCGCGGCGCGGATCGCGCGCTGCCAGCCGTCGAGGCACTCCTTGACGTCAGCGTGCGGCAGGGCAGGCGTGAAACGACGATCGAGCGCCCACTGGCTTTTCAGTTCGTTCACGTCTTTCCAGTAGCCGACTGCGAGACCGGCCAGATACGCCGCGCCCAATGCGGTCGTCTCCGATATCTTCGGACGCACTGCGTCCACGCCGAGAATGTCCGCCTGGAATTGCATCAGCAGATTGTTCGCGCAAGCGCCGCCGTCCACACGCAATTCGCCGATGCGAATGCCGGAGTCGGCCTCCATCGCTTTCAGCACGTCGAGCGACTGATACGCGATCGAGTCGAGCGCGGCGCGAGCGATGTGCGCCGAACTCGTGCCGCGCGTCACACCGAACAGCGTGCCGCGAGCCCGTGCATTCCAGTGCGGCGCACCGAGGCCTGCAAACGCGGGCACCAGATACACGCCATCACTATGCGGCACGCTGCGCGCCATCGTTTCGATCTCGGCTGCGTTCTTGATGATGCCGAGGCCGTCGCGCAACCATTGCACTACCGCGCCGCCGATGAAGATGCTGCCTTCGAGCGCGTAGTTGATCTGGTCGCCGATCTGCCACGCAATGGTGGTGACGAGATTGTTCTTCGATTCGATCGGCTTGTCGCCGGTGTTCATCACGAGGAAGCAGCCGGTACCGTAGGTGTTCTTCACCATGCCCGACTCCGTGCACATCTGGCCGAACAGGGCCGCGTGCTGATCGCCGGCGATGCCCGCGAGCGGAATCTTGGAGGCGAACACGGTGGTCTTGGTCGGCCCGTACACTTCCGACGATGCACGCACTTCCGGCAGCATGTTGCGCGGAATGTCGAGCGCTTCGAGCAGTTCGTCGTCCCACTTCAGCGTGTGGATATTGAACAGCATCGTGCGCGACGCGTTGGTCACGTCGGTGACGTGCAGACCACCTTTGGTGAAATTCCAAACCAGCCAGCTATCCACCGTGCCGAAGGCGAGGCGGCCTTGCTTCGCTTTTTCGCGTGCGCCTTCGACGTTGTCGAGAATCCAGCGGATCTTGGTCGCCGAGAAGTACGAGTCGATCGGCAGACCGGTTTTCGCGCGGACTTTCTCTTCGAGACCTTGCTCTTTGAGCTGATCGCAGAAGTCGGCGGTGCGGCGGTCTTGCCAGACGATCGCGTTATAAATCGGATGACCGGTTTCGCGGTCCCACACGATGGTGGTCTCACGCTGATTGGTAATGCCGATCGCGGCAATCGAGGTGCCGTTCATGCCGGCACGCGTGACCGCTTCGGCGGCGACGCCGGCCTGGGTCGACCAGATTTCCTGCGGGTCGTGTTCGACCCAACCCGGACGTGGATAGATTTGCTGGAATTCTTTCTGAGCGGTCGACACGATATTGCCGAGCCGGTCAAACAGCATCGCGCGGGAGCTGGTGGTGCCTTGGTCAAGCGCGAGGATGTACTGATCCTGCATTGTCTCTTCTCCATGTGTTTTATGAATCGCCGGATTGCTGACCGGCGACGGGAACGGCTTGTTGTTTTAAGCGGGCTGCAACAGTTTGAGCGTGTGCGTCCCGGCTTTGTCAGTAGCCGAGGGGTGAAAATTCGTTCGGGTCATGCGGGTCCATTCACGTAGCGAGGCCGTGTTGCGATAGCCTGACCCAGGTGGTCTGGCTATGCGGCTCAGCTAAATGGCTTAACTCAGTGACCTGACTAAATGACCCAACTAAATGACCCAACTAAATGACCCAACTAAGTGGTTTAACCAAGCGGCCTAACTAAGCGATCCAACTAACCGGTTTAGCTAGGCGCTCTGTCGGAACGGCTCGCGGGCGAACCATGCGTCAATGTCGTGTGTGATCGAATCGAGCGTGCCCGGTTCGACGTGCAGGCCGAGTTTCGAGCGGCGCCACAGGACGTCCTGCGCGCTGCGCGCCCATTCGGTGTCGCGCAGGTAAGTGAGTTCGGCTTCGTAGAGACCCGGCGCGAAAGCGCGGCCGAGGTCGGCCACCGAGCGCGCGTTGCCAATGATGTTTTTCACACGCGTGCCGTATGCACGCGCGAGGCGGTGAGCCAGATCGGCGGGCAGCCATGCATTTTGTTGCTTGAAACCGGCGAGGAAGCGCTCGAAGTTGGCTTGCGGAATATCGCCACCGGGCAACGGCGCACCGGCCGTCCACGAGGGTGTGCCGTTATGCAGCGCGTACGCGAGTTTGTCGACGGCTTCTTCCGCGAGCTTGCGGAAGGTCGTGATCTTGCCGCCGAACACCGACAGCAGCGGCGCTTCGCCCGCAGGTGCATCGAGTTCGAGCGAGTAGTCGCGCGTAACCGCCGATGGGTTGTCCGCGCCTTCTTCCTCGAGCAGCGGACGCACGCCCGAGTAGGTCCAGCGCACGTCTTGCGGCGAGATCTTCTCTTTGAAGTAGCGGTTGATCGAATCGCACAGGTACTGTGTTTCGTCGGCGTTGATCGCCACTTGCGATGGGTCGCCGCGATATTCGAGGTCGGTCGTGCCGATCAGCGTGTAATCGTGTTCGTACGGAATCGCGAAGATGATCCGCTTGTCCGGATTCTGGAAGATGTACGCGTGATCGTGTTCGAACAGACGGCGCGTGACGATATGGCTGCCTTTCACGAGGCGCACGCTGTGCGTTGCTTCCCGTCCGAGCGCGCCGTGCAGCAATTCGCCGACCCACGGTCCGGCCGCATTCGCGATCGAAGCGGCGCGCACGTCGAGGATCGTGCCGTCCGCGCGCTTGAGTTGTGCGCGCCATTCGCCGCCGGCGCGTACCGCGCTCAGCAGCTTGGTGCGCGTGAGAATCTTCGCGCCGCGTTCCTTCGCATCCAGCGCGTTCAGCACGACCAGACGCGCGTCATTCACCCAGCCGTCCGAATACACGAAACCGCGCTTGATCGAATCGACCAGCGGCGCGCCGGCAGGATGGTTGCGCATCACAATGCCGCGCGAGCCGGGCAGCAGTTCGCGTTTGGCGAGGTGATCGTAAAGGAACAGGCCGGCGCGGATCAGCCAGGCCGGGCGCAGATCGGGCATGTGCGGCATCACGAAGCGCAGCGGCCACATGATGTGCGGCGCGGCGCGCAGCAGCGTTTCGCGCTCCTGCAGGGCTTTGCGCACCAGCCCGAACTCTCGGTACTCGAGGTAGCGCAAGCCGCCATGAATCAGCTTGGTGCTGGCCGACGACGTATGGGACGCCAGATCGTCCTGTTCGCAGAGCAGCACCGACAGGCCGCGGCCCGCCGCATCGCGTGCGATGCCTGCGCCGTTGATCCCGCCGCCCACGACGAGCAAATCGTATCTCGAGCCTTGCGTCACCTGCTGTGTCCTCTGCGTCGTATTCAGAAACTGGTTTGGAAAAACTATTGAACCGATAGTGTTCGTTTGCGAACTTTAATGAACATATTCGAAAAAGTAAAGTTCGGTTTTCTTACGGACCCCTCTAGCGGTTGGCTAAGTTGGTGGCGTAACGCGTGGCCACGGACGATACTCTCGGAAGCAGCCATTTCGAGGTGAATTCATGCGTGGATTTTGGATAATCGGCGCCGCAGCGCTCCTGACGGGATGCATCAGCTCGCCGAGCTTGAACGGGACGATGGGCGCACCTTCGTTCGCATCGTTGCAGCAGATGTGCAGTGCCCAGACGGTCGACTACGGCAACGACGCGCAAGGCGTCTACGCGACGCTGTTCGATGCGTATGTGGCGAACCGGCGCGGCAAGTTGTCGAAGGACGATTACTGCGCGTTTCAGGCGTCGCTTGCACAGCATTACACGAGCCTCGGAGCGAGTACGGACCCGCAAGCGCGTAATCAGTGGGTGACTTTCTTCACCGACCAGCGAGCCAAAGCGTTGAGCTGGCGCGCGGCGGCCGATCCGACTTTGCGAGCGGGCTGAGTTTCACGCCCGGCGTTTTCCACCCAGTCCTTCCCACTCGGATATTCGCGTCGAGTGGGTTGCGCCGCTGACTCGGAGCTAACGCGCGACTAGCAGCGCTGCGGCTGCGCCCCGCGCCACAACATCCGACGAATCTGCGCGAAGACGGCCTCGCGCGTCGGCGCGTTGCTCCCTGCGGCTTGTTGCGCCTGTGGCAAAGGCAACTGATTGGCGAGCGCCAGCATGGTGAAGCCGTGCAGGCTTGCCCAGTAGGCGTAACCGATCAATTCCGGATCGCCTTCCAGAAGGCCCGCGGCGACGAGCTGCTCGAAATGCGCCCCGAGCATGCGCCAGGCGCGGTGCGATGCGGCCTGGAGTTCCGGATAGGCGCCATCCTGCTGCGTCAGATCGAACATCAGGCGGTAGGCGTGCGGCTCGTCGAGTGCGAACGCCACGTAGGCGTCGCTGACGGCGGAACGGTCGGTCGCGGGCGCTTCCTTCGCCACGGCTTCGAGTCGCGCCGCGAAACGGTTGAACGCCGCCGCGCGGACCATCGCAAGGATTTCGTCTTTGTCGCGGAAGTAGCGATAGGGCGTCATCGCGCTGCAACCCAGTTCCTTCGCCAGTTCGCGCATCGTCACGCCTTGCGCGCCGCGCGTGGCGAATGCGTTTTCGGCTACGCGCCGCATGGTTTCGCGGAATTGCTGGATGTCGTCGGAAGAGAGCGTTTTTGGCATGCGCGAAGGCAGAAGGTCCGTCGCGTCAATTTACTGCGTAAATGAATTGGGCACAACAAAGCGGCCGTTGATGCGGCCGCTTTGCTTTGTAATCCAGGGTACTAGGAAAAACGCTTGATGGCCCGCAGCGCACTGTCGCCGGTTTCGGTTACGCGCCATTGTTCGTTGCCCGACGCGAGCCGTTCAAGTTGCACAAGCTGGCGTTCCAGCAAGGCGTCGAGTTCTTCTCGCTCCATATCGACTTGATTGGGAGCGTCCTTGACGAGCAACAACGTGGCGAATTCATGCGGACTCAGCATCGTTCTCTCCATGTCAAGCAAACGCGGACGGCCTTGGAGGCGACTGGCACGATGCCAGTGGAGTCCGCTAGAGGATCAGGCGGGAGGTGCGGCTATCACGACAGGTTCACGCTGCCGGCACTCCGCGTAACGCGGAACGGACGCCGGGGAACTGGAGTGTAGTCAACCGCCGGACAAACACCAAAGGGGTCCCAGTAAATTTTCCCTTTGACAATTGCGACCCGCAGAGGCGGTTTGGGGCAGCGGCCAGATCCTTGATTTCACTCGAAGTTTCGCGTGCACTGCAACATGGCGGAAGACGCCTGGGATCACTCGGCGATATACACCTGGCAGTTGGCGGCGGCGAGCGTTTCGTTCATCTCGGCGGGTGGCGCGGCGTCGGTGAAAAGCGCGTCGATCTGATCGAGGTGACCTTGGCGAACGAGCGCCGGACGGCCGAATTTGGAGTTGTCGGCGGCGAGAAACACGGTGCGTGCATGCTGGATGATCGCCTCGGCCACGCGCACTTCGCGGGTGTCGAAATCGCGCAGCGTGCCGTCCGTTTCAATGCTCGACGTACCGATGATCGCGAAGTCCACCTTGAACTGCCGGATGAAGTCGATCGCCAGTTCGCCGACGATGCCCTTATCCCACGGCCGCACGATGCCGCCCGTCACCAGCACTTCGCAATCCGGATAGCCGCTCATCATGCTGGCGACATTCAGATTGTTGGTGATCACGCGCAGGCCGCGATGCCGGTTGAGCGCTCGTGCGACTTCTTCGGTCGTCGTGCCGAGGTTGATGAAGAGGGACGCCTGATCGGGAATGTGAGTGGCCACTAGCGTTGCAATGCGCCGCTTCTCTTCGTGGAACATCCGCTGACGCGCCGTGTACGAGACGTTCTCGGAGCTGGTCGGCAGACTTGCGCCGCCGTGATAGCGGCGCAGCAGGTTCATGTCGGCGAGCCAGTTGACGTCGCGGCGGATCGTCTGCGGCGTCACGTCGAAGTGGGCCGCGAGGTCGTCCACGGTCACGAAGCCGTCGCGTTGCACCCACTCCAGCAGTTCCTGTTGCCGGGCGTTGAGAGTCAGGCGGGGGTCTCGGGTCATGTGTCTCGGGTCGTGGGTTTTTGTCGGCGCTGCCCGTCACCGGCGCGACAAGCCGAGCCGGCAAACGGGTAATGCGTGAACGAGGGTGAGCGTATTGTAAGACCATCGCGCGTCTTGTCTGCCAACTCATGCGTCATGGTTCGGGTCCAGGGCGACCCTGCGGCGACCTATTCAGGTCATTTACGCATTTATTCATTTGATAAATGAATTTGTTTTTTGTGCCGGATCGCGCTGCAATCCAAGGCTCCGCGTTGTACCCCGCGTGCTACCCGAGTTTTACCCGTTCCCCATGGTTTCCGGCGTTATAGAACGCGCCGGACCGCGCTTTCGAGAGTGTTCGACATGACTGGCTTCAACTGGCAAAACCCCTATCCGACGCCGCGTCTGCCTGTATTCGCGCGCAACATCGTTTCGACTTCGCATCCGCTCGCAGCGCAAGCCGGTCTGCGGATGCTGTGGAAAGGCGGTAATGCCGTCGACGCGGCGATCGCGGCAGCGGCCGCCATCACGGTGGTCGAGCCGGTCTCCTGCGGCCTCGGCGGGGACGCCTTCGCGCTGGTGTGGGACGGCAAGAAGCTGCATGGCCTGAATGCGTCGGGCGTCTCGCCGGCGGCCTGGAACGTCGATTACTTCAAGCGCAAGTACGGTGAGGAAAACGGTCTTGCCAAACAACCCAAGCGCGGCTGGGATGCCGTGACGGTGCCGGGCGTGATCGCCGGCTGGGAAGCATTGCATCAGAAATTCGGCTCGCTGCCGTTTGCCGATCTGATGGAGCCGGCGATCGAGATCGCCGAGCGTGGTCACGCGGTGGCGAGCATCGTCGCCTACAAATGGGCGGCAGCCGTACCCGAATTGAAGGACCTGCCGGGCTTCGCGCAAACCTTCATGCCGCGCGGCCGCGCGCCGGAAGTCAGCGAACTGGTGCGCTTTCCCGGCCACGCGAAGACGTTGCGCAAGCTCGCCGAACAAGGTCCGCGCGCCTACTACGAAGGCGAGATCGCCGAACAGATCGCGGCGTTTGCGCGTGAAGGCGGCGGCGCGTTGACCCTCGACGACCTGCGCAACTACGAAGCGGATTGGGTCGAGCCGATCGGCAAGGATTATCGCGGCTACACCGTGCATGAGATTCCGCCGAACGGCCAGGGCATCGCGGCGCTGATCGCGCTGGGCATCCTCGAAAAATTCGACGTGAAGGAACTCGCCGTCGACAACGTCGAGTCGCAGCATTTGCAAATCGAAGCGATGAAGCTGGCATTCGCCGACGTCTACCGCTACGTCGCCGATCCGCGTTCGATGGACGTCACGCCCGAGCAGATGCTCGACGACGCGTACCTCACGTCGCGCGCGAAGCTGATCGATCACAAACGCGCCACGCAATTCGACTTCGGCATGCCGAAGGCCGGCGGCACGATCTACATGTCGGTGGCGGACGAGCGCGGCATGATGGTCAGCTTCATCCAGTCGAACTACATGGGCTTCGGCTCGGGCATCGTGGTGCCCGATAGCGGCATCGCGATGCAGAACCGCGGCTGCGGCTTCTCGATGGACCCGAAGTCGCCGAACGTGGTGGAGGGCGGCAAACGGCCGTTCCACACGATCATCCCGTCGTTCCTGACGCAGCAGGTGGACGGCAAGCAGGAAGCGGTGATGAGCTTCGGTGTGATGGGCGGCGATATGCAGCCGCAAGGCCACCTGCAATCGATCGTGCGGATGCTCGACTACGGTCAGCAACCTCAGGCCGCCTGCGATGCGCCGCGCTGGAAGGTCAACCGCGACTTCACGATCGACATCGAAGCGACGCTCGATCCGACGACCGCCGCGGCGCTGGAGAAGCTGGGTCACACGATCAAGTCGGTCGACGATCCGTACATGGACTTCGGCTCCGGCCAGTACATCTGGAAGCTCGACCGCAACGATCCGGAGCGCGGCTATGTGGCGGCAAGCGACAGCCGTCGCGACGGATTGGCAGCGGGGTTCTAAATGAACATCCCCGCGTCGCAATCCGCGACTGCATCCCCGCATTCCACGTCCGCGCCGCTTTCCAAAGCGATGGTGCGGCGTATCGTGTTTTCTTCGTCGGTCGGCAATGCGCTCGAGTGGTTCGACTTTCTGGTCTACGGTTACTTCGCGACCATCATCGCGAAACAGTTCTTCCCGATGCAGGACGAGTGGCTCTCTACGCTGCTCGCCATTGCCACCTTCGGCATCTCGTTCCTGATGCGGCCGCTGGGTGCGATCGTGCTGGGCGTCTACGGCGACCGCAAGGGCCGCAAGGCGGCGCTCACGCTCGCCATCGCGCTGATGATGGTCGGCACCTTCACGATGGCGGTGATGCCGCCGTATGCGTCGATCGGTCTTGCGGCGCCCGTGTTGATCCTGCTCGCGCGGCTCGTGCAAGGTTTCGCGGTGGGCGGTGAGTTCGGCAGCGCGACGGCCTTCATGGTCGAACACAGCGCGTCACGGCGTGGCTACTACGCGAGTTGGCAGTTCGCGAGCCAGGGTCTGGCCGCGATCACCGCGGCGGCCTTTGGTTCGCTCCTGACCGCGTGGATGCCGCCTGAGCAACTCAATAGCTGGGGCTGGCGCCTTCCGTTTATCTTCGGTCTGCTGGTCGGGCCGGTGGGCTATTACATCCGTTCGCATCTCGACGAGACGCCGGAGTTTCTCGCCTTGCGTAAAGCGCGTGAGTCCGCGAGCAAACATCAGGTGGCGTCTGACGCGAAGGACGCGTCGTTCAGCAACCAGTGGGTGAATCTGTTGCTGGCCGTGGGCATCGTCGCGCAATCCACGGTTGGCGTGTACGTGCTGCAGCTCTACATGCCGATGTACGCGGTCAAGCAGTTGCACATGCCCGCTGCTGCGTCGTTCGGGGTGGTGGTGCTCAACGGCGGCTTGCAGTTCCTGCTTTCGCCCGTGATGGGCGCATTGTCCGACCGCATTGGCCGGATTCGCATCATGCTGACCACGTCGATACTGATGGGCTTGCTGATCTATCCGATGTTCGCTTTGCTGCAGTCGCATCCGACGATCGGCTGGCTGCTGCTGTTGCAAGGCACCGCCGGAATTTTCAAGGCGGCTTACTCCGGACCGATGCCCGCACTGATGTCCGAGATCTTTCCAACGCAGGTGCGCTCGACCGGTCTTTCAATCGGTTACAGCATCGGCGTAACGATTTTCGGCGGTTTTGCACCGACGATCGTGGAGACCTTCATTCACTTGACCGGCGACAAGCTGGCGCCAAGTTACTACGTCCTGATTGCGGCAGTGTTGTCGGGGTTGTCGCTTGTCGTGGTCGCGTGGCGTATGCGGCGCGTCCGGCTTCTCGACGGCGTTCAGCCCGCATGACGGCGTGGCCGGCAGCCGTTGTGCTTCGCAGCGAGCCTTGTCGCGGTTGACGTGGAATCTCTTTTCAAGCCAAAGCCAGTTCTTCGAGCTGGTTTTTTTTTGCCTTGCGTGTGCCGCTTGTAACCAACTGAAGGAATCGACTACCGTGAAATTGGAACTGCGGTGGTTCGGCACGGTCTGTGCTGGGTTATCTGCAGAATTGTGAAACACCGGCTAAGATGCAGGATACAAGGGGTTAACTCTAATCAAGGCGCTGTATCTGACACGGCGGACCGCCCTTGCGATAGTGGGCGGTTTCGAGCGCTCCACGAGTCGATACAGCTTTCGGAGCAAAGACACAATGCACACTGAGCTGAACCATGTGATGCCCTGGCGGATCGAGGATATCGACCTCACCCGCATAGACCGTCAGAAGGCCGTCGCTAACGAGGACCTGCTGCTTCTGTTGTGCGCCGCTTCGTTTATCGAAAGCGGTACCGATCTTTACACCAGTAATCTGAGTACTTTCTTCGACGGCGACCCCGAAGTCTCGGCCTGGCTCAACCAGGAGTGGGAGCCGGAAGAAATGCAGCATGGCCGGGCGCTCAAGACGTATGTCGCCTACGTCTGGCCTGAGTTCGATTGGGACACCGCGTTCCGCAATTTCATGGAAGAGTATTCGCTGACCTGCTCGGTCGAAGACTTCGAAAAGACCCGCGCGCTCGAGATGGTCGCGCGCTGTGTGGTGGAAACGGGTACCGCAACGCTGTATCGCGCGATTGGCGAATGTTCGGACGAGCCCGTGCTCAAGCAGATCACCGACAACATTCGCACTGACGAAGTCCGTCACTACAAACACTTTTTCAAGTTCTTCAAGAAGTACAACAAGATCGAAGGCAATGGCCGTCTTGCGGTTCTCGGCGCATTGATGCGGCGTGTGATTGAGATCAAGAACGAAGACTCGGAGATCGCGTTGCGCCATGTTTTCGCGATTCGTTATCCGGAACGCGTGCACGATTCGGCCTATAACCGCGAACGCGCTGCGCGCATCAATGCGCTGGTTCGGCGCAATCTGTCAGCGGACATGTGCGTGAAGATGCTGCTCAAGCCGCTCGATCTGCCGGCCAAGATTCAGCCGGGCGTGCATTATCCGCTCGCCAAGATCACGCAGCACGTGTTCTTTCGCTGAGGTTTTTCTGCTGAGTTCGCGGTGTACAGATGAAGATGAATGGCCCGCTTGTGCGGGCCATTTGTTTTTCGAGGCATGATTGATCCTCGGCAGCCTTCGCAACCTCGGCAACTCGCCACTGACTGGATCGATACCATGAGCGATTCTCCTTCACCCGAACGTCCGCTCGAACAGAACGTGTTCGACGAATGGCCCGACTCCGTCCGCACGTTGTTCGACGGGTCGTCGCTGGCGAGCAAGACGGGGTTCACCGCGTCGCTGCTCACCGTCGATCCAAACGGCCATGTGCGCACGTCGCTGCTTGGCGTCGGCGAGTTGTACGCGCCTGATTCGCGCTCGCTGTGCATCGCATTGTGGCCACAGGCTCGGGCGGCACGCGTGATCGCGCAAAACGGCCGGGCCGCGCTGACGTTCGTCTGCGACGAGGCGTTCTATCAGGTGCAGTTGCGTTTGACGCCGCTAGCGGGCGTGACAGGCGACGATAGCGGCCTCGTGTACATGATCGGCTCGATCGACACAGCGGAGGCGCAGAGCGTGCGTTATGCGCGCCTGACGAACGGCATCACGTTTGAACTGGAAGGGGAAGGGGAAGGGGAGGCGGTGCTCGATCGATGGGAACGGCAGATCGAGCACCTGAAGCAGGCTGCCGCTGCGGCTAGCCGTTAGTCTGGGACGACGGCTAGCGAGCGGGCAGTGCTTGAAACTTAACGGCCGCGCTGGCCGCTGCGCGTCGGCTGGCCGCCACGCGGCGCGTCGTTGCGCGGCTTTGCGCCACCCAGCAAAGCCCCCGGATTGCCGCCTTGCGGCTTTGCACCCTGCGGTTTGCGCGGTGCATGTTGCGCGGCGCTGCCTTCGTGCGCCGCTGCACGCGGCTGACCGTCATGGCGCTGGCCGTCGCGGCGCGGCTGGCCGCCGTTGCCGGCCGGCTTCGCACCTTGCGGCTTCGGCTGCTGCTGACCATTCGCCGGACGCTGACCCGAACGTTGTGCGGGCTTGGCAGACGACGCGCCATCGCGGCGGCCGCCGTCACGCTGGCCGCCCTCGCGCTTCGGCGCACCCTGGCTCTGACGCGGCTGACGATTGCCACCGCCGCCGCCACCACCCTGGCCACGGCGCAGAATCGGTTCCGGCTTCGCAGTCGGATCCGGCTCAAAACCGGCGATCACTTCCTGCGGCACCTGACGCTTGATCAGCTTCTCGATGTCCTTCAGCAATTGCAGTTCGTCGACGCACACCAGCGAAATCGCTTCGCCCGATGCGCCTGCACGACCCGTGCGGCCGATGCGGTGCACGTAATCTTCCGGCACGTTCGGCAAATCGTAGTTGACCACGTGCGGCAGCTGATCGATATCGATGCCACGTGCGGCGATGTCGGTCGCGACCAGCACTTGCAGTGTGGCGTCCTTGAACTCGGCGAGCGCGCGTGTGCGGGCCGATTGGCTCTTGTTGCCGTGAATCGCCAGTGCGCTGATGCCGTCTTTCGTCAGTTGTTCGGCAAGGCGGTTCGCGCCGTGCTTGGTGCGCGTGAACACCAGCACCTGGAACCAGTTGTGTTGCTTGATGAGGTGCGTGAGCAGCTCACGCTTCTTATCGCGGTCGACCGGGTGAATCTTTTGTGCGACGAGTTCAGCCGTCGTGTTGCGACGGGCGACTTCGATCAGTGCCGGCGAGTCGAGCAGATTGTCGGCGAGGGTCTTGATCTCGTCGGAGAACGTAGCCGAGAACAGCAGGTTCTGACGCTTCGGCGGCAGCTTCGCGAGCACGCGCTTGATGTCATGGATGAAGCCCATGTCCAGCATGCGGTCCGCTTCGTCGAGCACGAGAATCTCGAGATGCGACAGGTCGATGGTCTTCTGCTGCATGTGGTCGAGCAAACGGCCCGGCGTCGCGACGACGATGTCCACGCCGCTGCGCAGCGCGCCGATTTGCGGATTGATGCCGACGCCGCCGAACATCACGGTCGACTTCAATTTCAGATACTTGCCGTAGGCGCGCACGCTTTCTTCGACCTGTGCGGCCAGCTCACGCGTCGGCGTGAGGATCAGCGCGCGCACGGCGCGCTTGCCCGATGCCGTGGTGACGGCGGGCATGGTGTTCAGACGCTGCAGGATCGGCAGCGTGAAGCCGGCGGTCTTGCCGGTGCCGGTCTGCGCGCCAGCCAGCAGGTCGCCGCCGTTGAGCACGGCGGGGATTGCTTGTGTCTGGATCGGAGTCGGGGTGGTGTAGCCGAGTTCGTGTACAGCGCGGACCAGCGGTTCGGACAAGCCGAGGGAATCAAAAGACATAAATGCTCTTTGCAATGCAGTTTCGCGAACGGCACCAGACGGCACCCAATGGACCCAGGCGGGTACCAGCGGGCACAGGCACGGCATGAACACGCCTCTATGGCGCGTTCGAGGCCAAAGCCCAGTTCCGGTCGCAGAGAAATCGGCGGCACGCTCAAATGCGTGCCGAATGCTTCAACGCGCTATGCAGACACGTTGACTGGCCTTAAGTTGCATTTCGCCGCCGTGGGATGTCACGCGACGTAGCGCGCAACACTGACGAATTGACACAGACTGCCCGCCAGTACGAACAGGTGCCAGATACCATGTCCGTGCCGGATGCGCTCGTCGTTGATGAAGAAGTAGATGCCGGCGCTGTAGATGACCCCGCCGGCCACGAGCCAGGCGGTACCCGCTGCCGGTAAAGCTTGAACCAGCGGGCGGACGGCAACGAGCGCGAGCCATCCCATCAAGACATACAGCACCATCGAAACGCTGCGGGTGCGTCGCCCGAGCGTCAGTTCCTGCACGATGCCGAGAGCGGCAAGCCCCCAGCTTACGCCGAATAGCGACCAGCCCCACGGCCCACGCAAAGTGACCAGCGTGAACGGGGTGTAGCTGCCGGCGATCAACAGATAGATCGCCGAATGGTCGCATTTTTGCAGAACCGCTTTGACACGCGGGTTGCGCACGCTGTGGTAGAGCGTCGAGATAGCATACAGCACGAACAGCATCGCACCGTAGACGCTGAAACTCACCACCTTGTACGCGTCGCCGTCGAGCGCGCCCATTGTCACGAGCGTAGCCAGCCCCGCCACCGACAGCACGGCGCCGACGAGATGGGTAATGCTGTTGAAACGCTCACCGACATGCACGGCTCTTTCCTCCTGCGCGGTTTCATAAGGGTTTGTACCCACATGATACCGGTCCTGCAAAAACGAAGGGCGCGGCCGCGTATTCCGCAGGCCGCGCCCCCGGTACATCTAACGCCGCTTAGTCGAGCGGCGCCGAACGCAGATCAGACACTTGCTGTGGCGACACAGCCGTACCATGGTTGCCCCACGACATACGAATGTACGTCACAACAGCGGCCACTTCCGTGTTCGACAGTGCCTGTGCGAACGGCGGCATGCCGTACGGATGCGGGTTGGCTTCCGTGCTCGGCGGGTAGCCGCCGTTCAGCACCATACGGATCGGATTGACCGCCGACGGCATCTGGATCGACTGGTTGTTCGCCAGCGGCGGGAAGGACGGCGGCATACCGAGACCGTTTTCCGCGTGACACTTCGCGCAGTTGTCAGCGTAGATCTTCTGACCTTGCTTCAACAGTTCGCCACCGAACTTTTCCGAGGTCTCGAGCTGCAGCGGTTCCGGCGCTTCGCTCTTCTGCGGAATCGTCTTCAGGTACGTGGCCATCGCGTTGATGTCTTCGTCCGACATGTACTGCAGGCTGTTGTGAACCACTTCAGCCATCGGACCGAACACCGCGCCGCGGTTCGACACACCGGTCTTCAGCAGATCGGCGATGTCTTTGGTTTCCCAGTCGCCGAGGCCGGCTTCCTTGTTCGACGTCAACGACGGCGCATACCAGTTCTGCAGCGGGATCAGGCCGCCGGCAAAAGCAGCCGAGTTGACCGGGCCGCCCATGGCGTTGATCGACGTGTGGCACATACCGCAGTGGCCGAGGCCTTCGATCAGGTACGCGCCACGGTTCCATTCGACCGACTTGGTTGGATCAGCCTTGTACTCGCCTTCGCGGAAGAACAGCGTGCGCCAGCCGATCAGCATGTTGCGCTGGTTGAACGGGAATTTCAGTTCGTGCGGACGGCTCGCCACATTGACCGGCGTGACCGAGCGCAGGTACGCGTAGATCGCGTCCGAGTCGGCGCGCGTGACCTTCGTGTAGCTCGTGAACGGGAAGCCCGGGTACAGCAGGCTGCCGTCTTTCGAACGGCCCGTGTGCATCGCGCGGTAGAAGTCGTCCTGCGTCCACTTGCCGATACCGTACTGGTCGTCAGGCGTGATGTTCGGCGTGAACATCGTGCCGAACGGCGTAGCCATCGGCAGGCCGCCGGCGAACTGCTTGCCGCCGCGCACCGTGTGGCAGGCGATACAGTCGCCGGCGCGGGCGAGGTACTCGCCCTTCTTGATCAGTGCGGCCTGGTCGGCGGGCGTTGCCGCCATGGCCGTGCCGTTATGCAGGTTGTCGCCGCCCGACCACAGGACGGGAACGAGTGCGGCAGCCGCAACGACGACGACTGCCGAGAGGGCGAACAAAGACTTGCGTTTCATTTGAGTGTCTCTCCCGGTGCCTTATTGCGGTTCGCTGCCGCAGGCAAGCGGAGTCTTCAACGAGCGGGCCGGAGCCGGCACGGGGTTTTGTGGAGCCTTTTGCGTGGCAAGCCAGGCAGCGACGGCGTTCACGTCTTCGTCAGTCAGGCGGGTGGCGATGGTGTGCATGCAATCCGGTGCGATGGCATGGCGCGAGCCCGAACGCCATGCGCCCAGTTGCGCGCTCATGTAGTCAGCATGCAGGCCGACCAGACCCGGGATAGCGGGTTCCATGCCGGTCAACGCCTTGCCGTGGCAAGCCGCGCAAGCCGGAATCTGTTTGGATGCGTCGCCGTTCAGGACGATCTGCTGGCCGCGCGCAACGATGGCCGCCGACACGGTCGGCTTGGCCGGCGTGGGGTAGGGCGGGCGTTGCTGCGAGAAGTACGTGGCGATCTGATGAAGGTAGTCGTCCGAGAGATACGTGACGAGGTAGTTCATCGGCGGGTATTTGCGGCGCCCTTCGCGGAAGTTCTGCAACTGGTTGTACAGATAGTCGGCCGGCTTGCCTGCGAGACGCGGGAAGTAGTCGTTGTCGGTACCTTGGCCATGGGAGCCGTGGCAGGCCGTGCAGCCTTGCACGCGCGCTTCCATCGTATCGGGGGCCTTCGGTTGAGTCTGCGCTTTCGCAGCGCTATAGACACCCGCGGAGCCGATCAGCAGAAGGGCAAGCAACGGGCGGAAAATGCGTCTTGAAGACACGCGTAACTCCATCAAAATCGGGGACCTGACCGAACTTCGAGCGGCTCGGTGTGAAGGGCAGCCGGCGCTGCGGCGACGCAGCATTCTATCATCGAAGGCTGATGGTGACTATTTGCCACATTAGAGAAGGTTCCGGGTGTCACGGCGATGCGACAGTTTGACGCGCGTCATCGGCTGGCAAGCGGGGCGGCCATCTCGATTTTTGTCTGCCGGATCACAGACGCACATGTCGTTCCCATGGGCCTGCATAACAAAGCAAGTTGAACCGACGCGCGCACCGGCCATCGAAGCGTACACTTCCGGGCGCGCCGGCGTCCCTCTGACGCGGACGACCATCGGCTCACCGTCTACCGTTTTACTTTCCACAAGCTATCGGCCTTACATGAAGCTATTCAATTTTTCCCGTCCGGCGCTCCGTGCGTTGACGTTCGGCGCCGCGGCGCTGGTCATGACGTCCACGGCTTTCGCGCATGCGCATCTAGTGTCGAGCGAGCCGGCGGCGAACGCCGAAGTGGCCACTGCCACTGAAGTGACGATCCATTTCACCGAGCCGCTCGAACCGGCTTTCAGCCGGATCGAACTCAGCGACGCGAGCGGCAAGCCCGCCGCGCCGACTGCGTCGCAAGTCGACCAAAGTGATGCAAAGGTGATGCACCTGGCGCTGCCGCAGTTGACGGCCGGCCGCTACGCGGTGCACTGGGTCGCCGTTGCCACGGACGGCCACCGTACGCAAGGCAACTTCGCGTTCATCGTCAAATGAGCATGGACGGACTGTGGATCGGGCAGGTCGCGATGGCCGCGCTCATGAATGTCGCGTTTGCGTTTGCCGTCGGTTCGGCGTTGCTCAGCGCCTGGCTCGCCAAGGACGCGCAGAGCAAGATCAACCCCGCACGGCCCGCCTGGTTGCGCGCGCAACGGTCGATGCTGACCGCCACCGTCGTGCTGGTGCTCGCGGATCTGGGCTGGCTGCTGTATCAGGCGGCGTCGATGAGCGGCCTCGCGTTGCCGTCGGCGATTGGCGTGGTGCCGACTGTATTGACGCAAACCCATGTCGGTTACGGCTGGAGCGTGGCGTTCGCCGGCGCGCTGGTGCTGCTGGGCACGGCCATGGCCAATCACACGGGCATGCTGCGCAATGCGCTGCTGTGGCTCGCGGTGATAGCCATCGCGGCGGGCAAGGCGTCGCTCGGACATGCGGCGGATGCCGGCCCGGCCTCGGCGGCGATCGGCATGCAGACGCTGCATGTGCTGGTGACGAGCGTCTGGGGCGGACTGGCGATGGCGGCGGGGCTCGCGGTATTGCCCGCGCTCGGCACGTCGACCGCGCGCGGGATGCTGATCCGCACGGCGACGCAGGTGTCGCACGTATCCGTTGTGGCGGTCGGGTTGGTGCTGCTCACCGGGATCTTCAATGCCGTGCGTGGATCGGGCGGCTCGTTCGAAGCCATCCAGATGAGCACGTGGGGCCATGTGCTGACGCTGAAGCTCGCGCTAGTCGCGCTCGCGCTGGTGCTCGGCGGGCTCAATCGCTTCTCGGCGCTGCCGCGCCTGCGCCGCACGGCCTCGACGATGGACGCGCATACCTTCGTCAACGTGCTCTATCTCGAAGCGCTGGCGATGGTCGGCGTGTTCGTCGCTGCGGCCGTGTTGTCGCACAGCGTGCCGGCATTCGCCGCGTTGGGCAGTTAAGGCTAAAAAAAGCGCCGCACAGCAAAGGCGTGCGGCGCAATACACACGGTCGCCCGGCGGTGGCCGGCTGATCCGTTACTGCCCTTTAGGCGGCGAGCGTGTTGTGCGCCCGTTTCAGCGTCTCTTCCGGAAACATTTCCTGCTGCAGTTCGCCGTCGTTGCCGAACCACTGGCAGATCAACCAGTTGCCCGGCGCGAACAGCACCGGTCCGCTCCAGGTGGCGGTCATCGGACGTCCGCCGGACCTGAGCGTCAGGACGTCGCCGGCTCGGTAGGCAGGTTTCGCGGGGCTCGCAGGTCTCTTTCGCGGTCGCATGATGAGCGTCCGTTCGATGAAACCGATCATTCGAGGCCGAGCCGATGTCCGAGAATCGGCGCGCAGAAGAGCGCGATCGCGCAGCCCGCTGCTTTGCCTTCCAGTTCCGCGCCTGCGGCACGTGAGCTGTACATGTGGGTCAGCAGCTCGAAGAGTTGCGGCAGGCAGTACAGCACCGCGGCAGCGATAAAGCATTTTTCGACCACCGAGATGCGCCAGCCGCGTTCGTACGCGAGCATCGCGCCGATGATGCGAAGCACGCCGAACACCACCAGCGCGCCGACGGCGGCCTGTTCGCGTAGCAGATAGTCTGGAAGGAATTCGCCCATGATGTTCCCCGATGCATTTGTCGTTTTGAATGCATTTGAGCAAGGAGCGGGCCATGCGTATGTCTGATGCCGAACAAACGGCTTGAAAGCCTTTGTGGGTAAGGCTTTGCGGGTGGTGTGACCGCGCCGGCAAAGTGCCGCGAAGGGCGTATTCCGGCCGGTTCGGTCCGGGGTGTTACGTAACTGAGACGGCACACGCTACGTCAGCCGTAACGTGTGCGCCGGCAATTACCATTCCGCGACGCTACCATCCTCATGGCGCCACACCGGATTGCGCCAGCGGTGGCCGACCTTCGCCATCTCGCGCACCTTCTCTTCGTTCACTTCGATGCCGAGGCCCGGGCCTTGCGGAATCGACACGAAGCCGTCTTCGTATTTGAAGACTTCGGGGTTCTTGATGTAGTCGAGCAGGTCGTTGCCCTGGTTGTAGTGAATGCCCAGGCTCTGTTCCTGAATGAACGCGTTGTAGCTCACCGCGTCGATTTGCAGGCAGGTGGCCAAGGCGATCGGGCCGAGCGGGCAGTGCAGCGCGAGCGCGACGTCGTACGCCTCGGCCATCGACGCGATCTTGCGGCACTCGGTGATCCCGCCCGCGTGCGACGCGTCCGGCTGGATGATGTCGACGTAGCCGCCCGACAGGATGTGCTTGAAGTCCCAGCGCGAATACAGACGTTCGCCCAGCGCGATCGGCGTGTTGGTCTGGTTGACGATGTCGCGCAAGGCTTCCGCGTTTTCCGACAACACCGGCTCTTCGATGAAGAGCAGCTTGTACGGGTCGAGTTCCTTGGCCAGCACCTTCGCCATCGGCTTATGCACGCGGCCGTGGAAGTCCACGCCGATGCCGATGTTCGGTCCCACCGCTTCGCGCACGGCGGCGACGTTGTTGATGACGCCTTGCACCTTGTCGAAGGTGTCGATGATCTGCAGCTCTTCGGAGCCGTTCATCTTCACTGCCTTGAAGCCGCGTTCGACCACGGCACGCGCGTTATTCGCGACGTCGCTCGGACGGTCGCCGCCGATCCACGAATACACCTTGATCTTGTCGCGCACCTGGCCGCCGAGCAGCGCATGAATCGGCACGCCATGATGCTTGCCCTTGATGTCCCACAGCGCCTGGTCGACGCCGGCGATCGCGCTCATCGTGATCGGGCCGCCGCGGTAGAAGCCCGAGCGATACATCACCTGCCAGTGGTCTTCGATCAGCAGCGGGTCTTTCCCGATCAGATAGTCGGACAGCTCCTCGACGGCGGCCGCCACGGTGTGCGCGCGGCCCTCGACCACCGGCTCGCCCCAGCCGACGATGCCTTCGTCCGTCTCGATCTTCAGGAAGCACCAGCGCGGCGGAACGATGAAGGTTTCGAGCTTGGTGATTTTCATGGTGTGCGTCTCCTTGCGGCCTGGGTGCCTGCGTGTGCGGACAATTTCGAGGATTCACATGCTACAACAAAAGCGCGAGTAAGTACTATTAATAGTACTATTGGCCAAATGGTGGCCGGGCGTTGGTAAAGATGCCGGCCGGGGCGGCTGGATATTCGCCGGGCGACGGCGACGATGAGGTTGCCGCCGAACGCCGGCCAGCATGCCAACGCCGCAACGGCGCCGAAGCCAGAGGTCGGCGGGTTGAGATGCCGGATAATCGCGGTCGTTCCGGGCTCAGTTCCGATATCAATAGCGCCGAGAGGCTGCTGGGAGAAAGCTATTCAGCACGATCTGCATGGGCGCGTCGCCCATCTGCTGGCGACCGCGATTCTGCGTGGCGACTACGCGCCCGATTCGATCCTGCCGCGCGAGGCGGAGTTGATGGACACCTTCGGCGTGAGTCGGACGGTGTTGCGCGAGGCGCTGCGTACGCTGACGTCGAAAGGGCTGATCGAATCGCGGCCACGGGTGGGCACACGGGTGCGGCCGAAACACGCGTGGAATCTGCTCGATGTCGATGTGCTCGACTGGTATTCGCGCGTCGCCGAGCCGATGGCCTTCGCGCTCAAGCTGCAGGAAATGCGCGAGATGATCGAGCCGTATGCGGCGGGTCTGGCGGCGGCCTCGCATACGGACGGCACCTTCAATGCGCTCGCGGCAGCGCATGCGTCGATGGTCGGGGCGCGTAACGTCGATGAATGGGTGCGCGCCGATCTGCAATTTCATCTGAGCGTGCTGACGGCTTGCAGCAACGAATTGCTGATCCCGCTCGGCACGCTAATCGAGCGCACATTGGAAGCGCAGCTACGCCTGAACGCGAAACGCGCAGACGTGTTCAACGCGTCGCTGGCCGAACACACGGCGGTGTTCGAAGCGATCCGCGACCGTGATGCAACGGCGGCGCGAGACGCAATGGCGGGATTGCTGGGCGTAACGCGAGGAAGAATCGAAGCGTGAGTGTGACGCGAAAGCTGTGCCGCTCCCGCTTGACGCCATCATCGTGCTCAATCCATTGCCGCGTGCGCCACTGATGCATCCGGCGCCTGGCGCGCTGGGCGGATCAACAGCAGCAGCGGAATGACCAGTAGCGTCGCCACGAACATCAGCTTGAAGTCGTTCAGATAGGCGATCATCGACGCCTGCTGCGTGATCGACGCATTCAGCACCGCCAGGTCGTAATTCGAGCCGCTATTGAGCATCGACTGGATTGCCGGATTGAACGGCGTGACATTCGCTGCGAGGTCAGCATGCGAGACCTGCGTGTTGCGGGTCATCAGCGTCTGCACGATCGAAATGCCGATACTGCTGCCGATGTTGCGCATCAGGCTGTACGTCGCAGTGCCGTCGGCGCGCAGTTCGGGCATAAGCGTGGAGAAGGTCAGCGCGCTCAATGGCACGAACACGAGGCCGAGACCAAAGCCCTGCACCACGCCGGGCCAGACGATGTCCGACTCCGACAGCACGATCGTGTAATGCATCATCTGCCACAGTGCGAACGCGGAGATCAGGAAGCCGGCGAGCAGGAGAAGCCGCGCGTCGATCCGCTTCAATAGCCGTCCGGCGAACAGCATCGCGACCATGGTTCCCGCGCCGCTCGGCGCCGTGACGAGGCCCGTGGTCGCGACGGGATAGTTCATCAGGTTTTGCAGCATTGGCGGCAGCAACGCGCGCGTCGCATACATCACCGCGCCGATCACGAAGATGAAGAACGTGCCGGTGGCGAAGTTCGGGTCCTTCAGCAACTCATATTTGAAGAACGATTTCTTGCCGACCGTCGCCGTATGCACGAGGAAGAACGCGAAGCTGATCGCAGCGACCAGCGCCTCGATGACAATCTCATTCGAACCGAACCAGTCGAGTTGCTCGCCGCGGTCGAGCATTGCCTGCAGCGCGCCAATCGCGAGACCCAGGGTGGCAAAGCCGAACGCGTCGAATTTCGCGTCGTGCTTCGGTTCACGCGCGGGCAGGAAGGTCGCTACGCCGAACAGCGCAAACGCGCCGATCGGCACGTTGATGAAAAACACCCAGCGCCAGTTGTAGCTATCGGTGAGCCAGCCGCCGAGCGTCGGCCCGAGAATCGGTCCGACCATCACGCCCATGCCCCACACCGCCATCGCCTGGCCCTGCTTTTCGCGCGGATTGATGTCGAGCAGGATCGACTGCGACAGCGGCACCAGCGAGGCCCCGAAAATCCCCTGCAGCAAACGCGATGCGACGATCTGCGTCAGCGTTTCCGACAAGCCGCATAGCGCCGAGGCCACCGTGAAGCCGCCGATCGAGAAGATCAGCAGCCGCTTGACGCTCAGCCGGTCGGACAGCCAGCCGGTCAGCGGCGTTGCGATCGCGGCCGCGACGATGTACGAGGTCAGCACCCACGTGATCTCATCCTGCGACGCCGACAGCGTGCCCTGCATGTGAGGCAGCGCGACGTTGGCGATGGTGCTGTCGAGCGTCTGGATCAGCGTCGCGAGCATGATCGAGATGGTGATCATCGGCCGATTGAGCCGGGCGGCGCTCGTCGACGCGGAGTCGGTGGACATGGGGGAGTGGGACCTTCGAGATAGTAAGCATGCTTATTATATTGGCTGCAAGCGCATCCGCCCATCAGGATTTATGCGGAGCCTGAATTGCGCCCGTTGCGCCCGTTGCGCCCGTTGCGCCGGTTTTCCGCCCATTTCGACGCTGACAAACGGAAGCCTTTCGTATAATCGGCCCATGACCATCCAACTCGAAGAACGCTTCGGCTTTCTGATTTCCGACGTCGGCCGCCTGACAGGCAAGCGTTTCGACGATCTCGCGAAGTCATCGGTCGATCTGACGCGCGCGCAGTGCCGCGTGCTGGCCAACCTCGCCCATTACGGCGATGTCAATCAGGCGCGCCTCGCGGACCTGCTCGAAGTCGCGCCCATTTCGGCGGGGCGTCTGCTGGACCGGATGGAGGAGGGCGGCTGGATCGAGCGCACGGCCAATCCGGAGGATCGCCGCGAACGCCAGGTGCGCATGACACCGAAGGCCGAGCGCACGCTCGGCAAGGCCCGCAAAGTGGGCGATGAAATCGCGCTCGAAGCGCTGAACGGTTTTACCGACGAAGAAGCGAAGCAGCTCATCGCGCTGCTGCAACGGGTGCGCGGGAATCTCAGCCGGCTGGTGGATCGGTGAGCGTGGGGCTTGTCCGTTTTAGTTGGCGCAGGATCCGGCAAAGATAGTGCGAAGGAGCGAGCGTAAGCCCGCTCCTTTTTCGTTGCGAGCGTTAAAGCCGATGACTCGATTCTGCAAAGTCATCCGCCTATTTGGATTCGGGGGCGGCGCCTGACGGCTGAACCAGTTCGAAGCACGCAGCCTTGGTTTTTGCATCGGCCGGAGACGGGTCGATACATTTGAAGGCGCTCTGATCGCGCTGAACGAAAATCGTATCGGCCGAGCCGGCATTGCCGTGCGCGCCGTTTACTACGGCGACGATTTTGTAGCCGTCCTGCAGCAACGTCGAAAGCGTGATTGGACTGGCGCGCCACTGACTGTCGGGCGGCGTTTGGGCGTTGACGGAGAGTTGCGATGCGGCGGTGAAAAGCGCGACGGATGCGGTGGCCACGGCAAGCGCGGCGGTGCGGAACGTCATCAAGAAACCTCCTTGCAGTTGCTATTTGGAAGACCAAAACAAAAAAGCCGCTGACCTTGCGGATCAGCGGCTTTTTCTTGCAGTTGTGGCGAATCAGGGACTCGCGCCAGATGGCCGGTGAGCCTTGTCCGGCTTGGTTTCGCGGCTGCTAGGATTCTCAGGATAGCAGTTCCGGGTAGCAGTCGCGCATAGTTTTACATTCGGTTTCAGGGACGGTTCCCACTTCGCTTCCTGTCCGGGTAACGAGCCGCCCAAGGCGTACAAGCCCACCCCGGTGATAATTGCCCGAAACACCAGCGCTGGCGCGGGCCTTCTTTCCTGCCTTCTTTCTTGAATGCCGCTCTGCCGCGGTCTATCTTTAAGCTGATTCACTTCAGGAGATGACCATGAACCGCGCTGCGGTGGACGTGCATTTTGACCGCGTGCACATGTTCATCGACATGTCCGACGGCCCCGCCGTTCAATTTCCACTGGACTGGTTTCCCGTGTTGCAGGCCGCCACGGCAGCCGAGCGCGAACACTTTGCCATCTCTCTGGACCATGAGCAGATAATCTGGCCTGAAATAGATGAAGACGTGAACGTTCCAGCGTTGCTTTCATATCGGCCCGAGAACGCGGGTCGCTAGCGTTTCGCTGTTGAGCGTATTCTGCCTGGACCTGCAGCGTACGCGTGTGCGTTCCGATATCACGTCTGTCGGGCGATTCGTCACACCCCGCATACACACGCGGCTCGGGCGTCAATGCCGTGAGCGTCACTGTCGCGCAGGTCTAGCCAAAACATCCGTGTCCGTTCGACGGCGTCAAGCTGACGCGCTCACTGGGTCAGCCCACCGCCGTTCATCAGCGTGTCGATGAGTGGGCACGAAACCTTGCCCTTCGACGTCGAGCAGCGCTGTACCAGTGTTGCCAACGCGGCTTCCAGCATGGACAAATCCTGGATGCGCTGGCGCACATCGACAAGCTTGTGTTCGGCGATAGCGCGCGCGGCGTTGCACGCCTGACCATCGTGCAGAGACAACAGCGCCTCCACCTCATCGAGCGAAAAGCCAAGCGACTGGGACCGCCTGATAAAGCGAAGCCTCGTCAGTACGGCTATCGGGTATCGGCGGATGCCGCCTGCTGGGCGGGGTGGCGCCGGCAGTAACCCGCGACGATGGTAGTACCTCACTGTTTCGATGTTGACCTCTGCCGCTTCAGCCAGTTGTCCGATGGTCATTTCCTGCATGGCGCGCTTGACTCCGTACTTAGGTACGCACCTAGACTAGACTCAACCAGTCCGAAAAGGAAGTGCCATGCGACCTCGCTGGGCCACTACCGGCTCCTTGTTAGCCGGAACCGCTGCCGCATTCGGGGCATCCGCCTGTTGCGCCGGCCCCTTGCTCCTTGTTGTGCTGGGAGTCGGGGGCGCATGGGGCTCGCGCCTGACCGCGTTGCAGCCGTTCCAACCCCTATTTGTCGCCATATCCATCGCGTTTTTCGCGGTCGCTTTTCGCAGGCTCTACACCAGGTCCGAAGAATGTGCGGTGGGCAAAGCCTGCGCGGTGCCTTCGGCGCGACATCGGCAGCGCTTCATTTTCTGGGTCGTGATGCCGGCTGCGCTCGCGCTCATGTCGTTTCCCCTGTATGCGCCGCTCTTCTATTGAGTACCTGCCATGAAGAAATTGATTGCTGTGCTCGTCGCGACGGCGCTGAGTGCATCCACGGCCCTCGCCGAGGGGCTTCGCAAGGTCACCCTTGACGTCACGAACATGGATTGCGCTGTGTGTCCGATTACGGTTCGCAAGGCACTTGAGAAAGTGCCCGGCGTGACCTCGGCAAAGGTCGACTTCGCAAGCAAGCGCGCGGAGGTGGTATTTGACCCGAAGAAGGTTTCGGTCGACGCGTTGACGAACGCCACGACCGATGCCGGCTATCCGTCTCACGTAAAGCAGGTGCAGTGATGGCTGCAGTCGTGCTGGATTCGAGCATCACGTGTCCCGCCTGCGGGCACAGGAAAGACGAGACAATGCCCACCGACGCCTGTGTGTGGTTTTACGAATGCGAGCATTGCAAGGCAGTGGTCAGACCGAAACCCGGGGATTGCTGCGTGTATTGCTCGTACGGTACCAACAGGTGCCCGCCGATGCAGCAGTCTGGCTCCTGCTGCGCCTGACCATGTTCACGTGGCTATCACAACGTGACCATTCGACCTGAGTGTTCTCATCAGCACGCGGATGTAAGGGTCCCGTTGCGATGGGTTCATCAGGAAGTGGAAGACGGCGCGGTCATGCCAGACGTCAAGGTGCGCGCGGTACCACTGACTGTATCCGGGGCTTTGGACCGGTACACGTCTTATTCGAATCACCCGCGCGCTAACGCTGCGTTACCCAGCTCAAAAGTCGCTCGCCATACCGGCCGCTCAACGACAGATAAAGCCCGGCGACACCGAGGTTCCACAGCAATATCATCGCGGTGGCGTCGAGCGGGTGGAGAATCGACAAGGCCACGGAAGTCATTGCAGCGACCGCGAGACTTCCTGCCATGATGACCGGGCCTGGCGATAGTCGGGCAACGTGGCGCAGCATAATGAGCATCACGAGCGATAGTGGCATCCCGACTAATACCAACGTGGCAAAGCATTTGGCCGTCTCGCCGATAGACATACCTTCCGGGCCAGTTGTGACCC
Source organism: Paraburkholderia madseniana (assembly GCF_009690905.1). Taxonomy (GTDB): domain Bacteria; phylum Pseudomonadota; class Gammaproteobacteria; order Burkholderiales; family Burkholderiaceae; genus Paraburkholderia; species Paraburkholderia madseniana. The sequence goes on along the minus strand of NZ_VOSW01000002.1, from coordinate 1,048 downwards.
AGTTAGTCAGGCAGCCGTAGCCAATCGTGGCGACCCAAACGAGCGAGCCCGGGGCGGGTAAAAGAAGCCAGCGGCGCGACATGCCAGGCACGCCGCCAAGAAAAGCACCCGCGGCGGCCAGAACACCCGTTGTCATGGCTGCAGCGACGCCGACGACATAAGGAGGTTGATGCAGTTTGACTGCGATGTCTGCACGTACCCCGTGCGCGATACCGACGAAGAGCATCACAGCTCCCGCAAACAATAACCAGCATGCGGCTCTCGCCGCAGGAGCACGCAGACGCCTGACAGGTGTTACGTCAGCGACCAGGACATCAATCAGGTCGGAGGTTCGGGTCATGATTCGCTACCTTTCTGCCGGAACATTTCCCGTAAATGTTTCATTGCTCGATGTGTAGCTACTTTCAACGCCGCAACCGACATTCCGCTTGCGGCAGCAGCCTCCTGAAGTGACATTTCTTCAAGCTTCAGCATGCGCATCGCGTCGCGCTGGCCGACCGTCAATTGTTCGATAGCTTCCCGTATCAGGCGGGCGTTCACTGCCTCTTCCTGTAGGTTCGCTCCATCAGCAACAAAGGTTTCCAGCTCATTTTCCATTAAAGATTCATGTGAGCAAACGCGTCCACGCCGACGCAGACCGTCGACGATGCGTCTGCTTGCGATGGCGACCAGCCACGGCCCGAATGGGCGGGACGGGTCGTATGTGTTGCGCACTGAGTGCACGGTTAGCAACACGTCCTGAACCGTGTCCTCAATGTCGTCGACATTCCGGATGTGCCGTGAAGCGAGCGCACGAAGATACGGAGTGATGTCTTCGAGCAACCGACGATAGGCATCCTGGTCGCCGGTTTGCGCCTGCGCCATGGCCAGGGACCAGTCCAGCTTGCCATCCGCACGACTGGCCAGTGGCGCAGCCTGCCGGGTCGGCGTGGACGAGCCTCGGCCCTTTCGCTCGGAGCCTTGAAGTGGATGAGGCGGGGGGGGGGGGGGGTGCCGGAGCCAGTGGGAATTTTGCTGCGCGGTCGGTAGGTTGTCACGCAGAAAAAAG
>NZ_VOSW01000029.1 GCF_009690905.1 Paraburkholderia madseniana | reverse complement strand
AGCATAATGAGGCGTACGATATGTTGAGAGGTCTCGTGGGCACGGATATGTATATTAGTGGCAGAGTTTCGGGGCTTCTTTTTTTTTTTTTCTCGGAGATGTGTATAAGAGACAGGATCTCGGTCGGCGCCGATCTTCGCACCTTCGACCGCACCCAGGAGATGGTTGCCCGCAGCCTCGGCATGAATCGCTTTCGCAGTTTCATGACGGTGACGCTGCCGCAGATCAAGGCGAGCGTGATCTCCGGCGCAGTGTTCGTGTTCATTCAGGCGCTCGACGAAACGGTGGTCGCGCTCTTCGTGTCAGGCGGTTCGAACCAGACGCTAACGCGCCGCATGTTCGTTACGCTGCGTGACGAGATCGATCCGACCATCGCCGCGATCAGCACGATGCTCACGGCGCTGACGCTGTGCCTCGTGATGATCGTCGTGGTAAGCCGGCGCTCCGGCGCGGCGCGCGCCTGAACTCCTCCTACACACCACTCACATGATCAATGCACTGAAGTTCTATATCGACGGCGCGTGGGTCGAGCCGTCGGGCACCGCACGCCTGCCCGTCATCGATCCCTGCACCGAAGAAGCGTTCGCCGAAGTGGCAATGGGCACGCCCGCCGATATCGATCGCGCGGTCGCTGCCGCAAAACGCGCGTTCACGTCGTTCTCGCAGACCACGCCCGCCGAGCGTCTCGCGCTGATCCGCCGCATTCTCGAGGTCTTTCTCGAGCGTCACGACGAGATGGGCGACACGATCTCGCGGGAACTGGGCGCCCCGCGCGCGATGGCGCACGCATGGCAGGCGGGAATCGGACGGCGGCATCTCGACGAATTGATCCGCACGTGCGAAACGTTCGCGTGGCAACGCAAAAAAGGCACTACGCTCGTCAATCACGAACCGGTGGGCGTCGTTGCGCTCATCACGCCGTGGAACTGGCCGATCAATCAGATCGTCTGCAAGGCAGCGCCCGCCATCGCGGCCGGCTGCACGATGGTGCTGAAGCCCAGCGAGGTGACGCCGCTCAACGCGCTGCTGTTCGCGGAGATTCTGGACGCCGCGGGCGTGCCGCCGGGGGTCTTCAATCTCGTGAACGGCGATGGCCCGACCGTCGGTGCGGCGCTTGCAGCGCATCCCGATGTCGACATGGTGTCGTTCACCGGCTCGACGCGCGCGGGCATCGAGATCGCGAAGCTCGCGGCGCCGACCGTCAAGCGCGTGCATCAGGAGCTGGGTGGCAAATCGGCCAACATCCTGCTGGACGACGTCGACTTTGAAGCCGCCGTGACGGCGGGCGTCAACTCGTGCTTCAACAACAGCGGCCAGTCGTGCAATGCACCGACACGCATGCTGGTGCCCGAGGCGCGCCATGACGAGGCAGTGGCGATCGCCCGGCGAACGGCAGAGGCACATCGCGTCGGCCCTGCAGACCACGAACGCACGACGATGGGGCCGGTTGTCAGCGGCGTGCAGTTCGAGCGCGTGGAACGGCTGATCGCGGCCGGCATCGACGAGGGCGCGCAGGTCGTGGCCGGTGGCCTCGGTCGTCCGCAAGGTCTCGAACGCGGCTACTACGTACAACCCACTGTGTTCGCGAACGTGCGTCCGTCCATGACGATCGCGCGCGAAGAGATCTTCGGACCCGTGCTCGTCATCATGCCGTATCGCGACGAAGACGATGCAATCGCGATTGCGAACGACAGCCCCTTCGGCCTCGCTGCCTATGTGCAATCCGCCGATCACGAGCGCGCGCGGCGCGTAGCGTTCAGGTTGCGTGCGGGCAGCGTGTACCTGAACTATCCGTCGTGGGACGCCGGCTCGCCTTTCGGTGGCTACAAGCAGTCGGGCAATGGGCGCGAATACGCCGAGTGGGGGCTCGAGGCGTTTCTCGAAGTAAAAGGCATCGTGGGGTATGGAGACTGAGGGCAACTGAGCGCTGCGGCGGTCGACGGGCCGCTTCCGCTTTCTCAACCCGGCATGTCGCCTAGGCGCGGCCACGCAGCATATCCGCGATGCGCTCCGCGATCATGATGGTCGGAATATTCGTGTTGGCGCACGGTATCGAAGGCATCAGCGACGCATCGCACACGTAAAGCCCGTTCACGCCATACACGGCGCCACGCGCATCGCAGACAGCGAGCGGATCGTCGGCGGCGCCCATCCGGCAGGTTCCCGACGGATGCCAGGTACCGCCCACCGAGCGCGTGACGAACTTAGTCAAGGCATGATCGTCGGCGAGCAGGTCGTTCAGCGTCACGCCCTGAGTGACCACGCGTCGCACGAGCCACGCGCGAAACGGACCCGCGATGTCCAGCAGCGCGCTCAGCGTGCCGCGTTGCAACGCGTTCCACGCACCCGGCACGGCCACACTTGCGACACGCGGCGAATAGCTCGAAGGCAGAAGCGTCGCGCGATGCTTCGCCATCATCGGATCAGCCAGCGTTTCAGCGCCGAAGCGCAGCGCGCCCTTCAGACGTTCGAGATCGCGAGCATCGGACAGCATGTTGAAATCGACTGCGGGTTCGCTATGCGGACTTGCCGACGTCAGCGTCACCCGGCCGCGCGAGTACGACTTGTTCACCCAGAAGAAGATCGTGCCGAGCCGGTAGCCAACTGAATGCCAGCCCGAACGCGACAGGATCGCACCGTGCATGTCGCCGGGCACTGTGTCGTGCATGCCCGACGAAAAGCGCACGATGGCCTGCTCGTGATGCTCGTCGGGAAACGGCGTGCGGGCGGCCCGCGGCAAAACCGCGGAGACGGCGATCGACGGATGCTCCATCAGATTGCCGCCGACGCCGGCCCGGTCCGCGCGCACTTCGATACCCAGCGCGGAGAGCTCAGCGGCCGGTCCGATGCCGCTTCGCATCAGCAGCGCGGGACTGTGGATCGCGCCGGCGCAGACGATTACATACGCGGCGCGCAATTCTTCGCCCGCGCCATCCCTGCCCTCGCTATCGACGATGCGCGCACCGACTGCGCGCGTGCCGTCGAACAGCACGCGCTCGACGAGCGTTCCGGTGCGGGTCGTGAGGTTCGGACGGGCCCGCACGGTGTCGTCGAGATAGCAGACCGAGGTCGGAATACGCTCACCAGCCTCGCTCACCGCAATCGAGCCAATGAACGTACCGTCCTCCCATGCGCCGTTCTGATCGTCGCGCCGCACGTGGCCGCGCGCGGCAAGCGTACCGAGAACCGCGCGCACGAAGGGTGAAATGCGTGGCCAGTTCGTCCGCTGGATGCGGACCGGGCCGCTCTTGCCGTGCAGCTCGCCGTCGAAGTCGCAATCGGTTTCGAGTTTGCGGAAGTACCGCAGGCAGGCGCTCCAGTTCCAGCCGTGTGCGCCTAGCGCGTCCCATTCGTCGTAATCGGCGGGCGCGCCGCGATTCGCCATCAACGCATTGATCGCCGAGCCGCCGCCGAGCAGGCGCGCCTGTTCGTAGCGTCGTGTCGTCGCCGATACGCTCATGCGCGCCTTCAGGCGCTGCCAGATGTTCGCCGTGTCGAGATAGGCGCGGCCAGGGTACCGGCTGCGCACGGCAGCAGGCATGTCCGTCTGCGAGATATTGCGGCCGGCCTCGACGAGACAGACGGTCTTGCCGGCGTCTTCGGACAGGCGCGCGGCGAGCACGCAGCCCGCCGAACCGCCGCCGAGAATCAGATAGTCGATCACGTTCGATGATTACGCGGGCGGTGAAACGTGCGGAACGGGTGAGCAAAACGTGCGCGCGAACCCGTGAGCCCGCGCGTCGGGACCGGCCTGCGCCTTACTGCATGAACTTGAGCCAGCGTGCCTTTGCCTGAATGCCGGCGTCCGAGGCCCACCACTCCTCCGACATGAGCGCCTGCTTCGCCGCGTTGTCCGGCGAGCTCGGCAGCTCGCTCGCGCGTTTCGCGTCGATCTTGCCGGTCTTGAAAGCCGCCGGATTGCCCGGGCCATAGTCGATGTACAGCGGCAAGTTCGCCTGCAATTCGGGCGAGACAGCGGCGTTGACGAATTTGATCGCGTCGGCCAGGTTCGGCGCGTTCTTCAGCACGCACAACTGGGTGTTCTGCAGAATGCCATCGTTGAACGTGAAGTCGATATCGGGGTTGTCTTTACGCACGGCGCTCGCGCGGCCGTTCCAGATCATCGTCATATCGACTTCGCCGTCGTGCAGCAATTGCGCCGACTGCCCGCCCGACGTCCACCAGACGGTCACGTCCGGCTTGATCTGTTGGAGCTTCTTGAATGCACGGTCGACATCGAGCGGATAAAGCTTGTCGCGCGGCACGCCGTCTGCCAGAAGCGCGGCTTCGAGTACCGTCTGCGGATCATTGCGCAACGCACGCGTGCCGGGGAATCCCTTCACATTCCAGAAATCGGCCCAGCTCTGCGGCACTTTCTTCAACGACTTCTTGTTGTAGCCGATGACCGTCGAATAGAACTCATAGGCGACTGAATACGGCGTGCGGTATTTCTCGGGCATCGCGGCCCCATTCGGGATCTTCGAGAAATCGAGCTTCTCCAACAGGCCTTCGTGGCCGCCGCGCAGGCAGTTGGACGTCGGCGTATCGACCACGTCCCAGATCGGCTTGCCGGTTGCAGCCTGCGCCTTGATCTGCGGCCACGCGTCCGGGATGCTGTCCTGGTTCACGGTAATGTTCAGCAGCTTCGCAGCGGGATCGAGGATCGCCTTGGTCTGCGCTTCCTGATACGTGCCGCCTTGAGAAACAAAGGTAATCTTCCCCGCAGCAAAAACAGGCGTGAGACACGCAGGCACCAGACCCGCGACACCAAGAATCAGAACCGCCGCAAGCGGGCGCAACATGGGCTTCTTGATCACGACTTTGTCCTCGAAAGGGTTAAGCGAAAGAGATCGTGGATGTAATGCGCATTGAGGCCAATATAGTGAGTCTATTTAATGGCGACAACGCCGCAATTGTTGTGGTGCCCATGACATCATGTTATGGCAAACGCGTTACGTCGGCTTCGTAATGACCGGCTATTCCTTCTGATGAAAGATCGCCTTAGAAGCCCGCGTCGATCACGATCTTCGTTCCGTCGCTGAACCGGTTGAGGTGGAACGCATGCGGGTCGACAAGCGGCGTGTCGTTCGTCACCAGATCGGCCATCAGCTTTCCGGCCGCCGGGCCGATGCCGAATCCATGCCCCGAAAAGCCCGTGCCGATAAAGAGGCCCGGCACCGTATCGACACCGGAGATCACTGGAATCGCGTCCGGCGTCACATCCATGTAGCCCGCCCAGCGCTGCGCGATTCGCGCGTGCGCCAGATGCGGGAAGACCTTGGTGAACTCGCGCAAACCGGCGTCGGTGTACCGGGTGATCGGTTCGGGATCGAGCGTGCGGACCGCTTCGAACGCGGTGGGACGGTCGAGCGCCCAATGACGCGGACGGCGCAATTCCTCGAAAAAGCGAGCGCCGATGCCGATGCGCAAAGCGCCCAACTGGCTCTTCAACGCTTCGACATATTTGAAGAACAGGCGAAAGGAATCGGGCGTGAGATCGCTATAGGTGCGGAAGCCAAAAGCGATCGTATAGCCGCCGTCGGCGCGCTTGCGAAACGCGAATTTCTTGTTGCTCGCGCTACAGGTCGGGCCGCCGTCGAGCGGCTCGGTGCGAAGCACCGAGGCCTTTACCAGCAGTTGCGGTACATCGACATCCAGGTTGCCGCAGAACAACCGCGACCACGCACCACCTGCGACGACGACGCTGTTGCAACGAATCGTGCCGTGCTCGGTGACCACCGCACTGACGCGCCCTGCGCTTGTTTCGATGCCACGGGCGGCGCATGGCGTCAGAATCTTGACACCGCGTTTGCGCAACGCATTCGCGATCGCAGGTGCGGCTTTTTGCGGTTCGGCGCGGCCGTCGCCAGATGTGTAGAGTCCGCCTTTGAACGCTTTCGTCGCGCCGGGCAAGAGTTCAGCAACGGCACGCCCGTCGACCACCCGTGTGTCGAACGTGTCGCCTGCTACGTGGCGCGCCTTGTCGAGCCATACGTGATGACTGTCCATCACGGCGTCTTCGTCGGTCATGTAGAGGATGCCGCATTGATTGAAGCCCGTGTCAATGCCGAGCGTCGCATCGATTTTCCGCCACAATTTCAGGCTTTCAATGCTCAACGCGAACTCGCGCATGTCGCGATGCGTTACGCGCACCCAACCCCAGTTGCGACTCGATTGCTCGCCCGCAATATGGCCTTTCTCACATAGCGCGACCTGCAATCCCTTCTCGCTCAGATAAAGGGCCGTGCTCACCCCGATAATGCCGCCGCCGATGACGACGACATCGACTTGCGCGGGCAAGGTGGTGTCGTCAGCGACCGTTTCTACTTTGGGTCCCATTGTGGCTGGTGTCCTGCCTGTGAAGACTAGTTATGTTGATCGGCAATGCCGGCCCTGACCGGCACAGTCGAACTGGCCGAAGCCTGCGCCTTGCGCTGCCGGCGTGACAATCGTGTACTGGAACTGCCGCGCGCCGGATTCGCATGACGGTTGGTCCAGCGGTCGATGTGATTGATCGCGTGCGTGAGCGGCACGGTCACAAGCAGATACACCGCACCCGCAGCCACCAGCGGCGACAGGTTCGCGGTATTCACCGACGTGTTCTGGCCGATCGTAAACAGATCGCGTTGCGAAGTCAGCAGGCCGAGAAAATAGACCAGACTCGAATCCTTGACGATCGAAATGAACTGGTTCGCAAGCGCCGGCAAGATGCGCCGCACGCCTTGCGGCACGATCACGTGGCGCATGCTGCTCCAGTATGTCATGCCGAGCGCCTGACACGCGGACAGTTGTCCGCGCCCCACGCTTTGAATGCCGGAGCGGAAAATCTCCGCGATATACGCGGACGAGATCAGCCCAAGTGCGACGATCGCGAGCGGATACGGATTGGGTCCGAAGATCGCGAGCCCCACTGGCGCGAGTCCCTGGCCGACCAGCAGGATCACGAGCGCGGCCGGCAGGCCGCGAAACACGTCGATGAACACCTGTGCGGGCAGCATCAACCAGCGCGTATGCGACACCGTCATCAACGCGAGCATCATGCCCGCGACGATCCCCAGCACGGTCGAAAACACCGATAGCACCAGCGTGTTGACGAGACCCGTGCACAGCAACGACGGTATCGACGAGATCAGCAACGGCCAGTCGAGAAAGTTCTGCAAGAAAGCATTCATGGTGCGCTCCCTGTTGAGCGTCGGCGGCGGGTTCAGCCACCGGTCCGCAGTCGGCCGAACTCAATCAGTTATCGGTCTTCATCGCGTACGGCGGCAGGCTCGCGGGCTTCGAATAACCCGGATGGAACTGCAGGTACAGCTTCAGCCAGGTTCCGTCCGCGACCAGTTCGCCAATGCACTTGTTCAGCGCCGCCTCGAGCTTGGCGTTGCCCTTGTGCACAGGGAAACCGGCAGGCAGATTGACGGCGGAGATGTCGAGCTTGTCCGCGATGTTCATTTGCGGATACTTGCCCTGCAAGCCTTCCACGAGCGTTTTATCCACGAAGTAGCCATCGATGTATTTCGAGCGCATCGCGAGGAATCCCGCGTTCAGGTTCGGAAAGCGCACGATCTGCGCGCCCGGCAGGTAGCTGTCCGAATACGTGTCCTCGATCGTGCCCTGCACGACGCCGATCCGTTTGCCCTTCACCGACGACGGATCGCTCGTGATCGTGCTGTCGGGCAAGGTTGCTACGCTTAGAAGGCCCGTCAGATAGCCCTCTGAGAAATCGACCATTTTCAGGCGTTCTTTCGTGATCGAAATCGACCCGGCGGCCAGATCGATCTGCTGGTTCGCAACGCTCGGCAGCAGTCCGCTGAAATCCTGCGCGCGGAACTCGGCGCTCAGGCCGAGCTTCGCGGCGACGGCGCGCAGCAGTTCGACGTCGAAGCCCGTCATCTTGCCGTTGTCGATATACGAATACGGCTTGTTGTTCGCATCCACGCCGGCGACCAGCTTGCCGGGCGTCAGCGTGCCGATGTCGTCGGCACGGGCGTTGCCTTGCAACACGAGCGATAGCGGCACGACAACCGCAATGAGGCTGAGAAGATGGCGAAAACGCATGATGTTTGCTCCGTCGAAAGGACCTGCGATGGGAAGTCTGTCAAGAAAGCGCGGCGCGCGCGCGGCCGCTCCAGAAATCGTCGAACGCATAGAGCGCCGTGCCGACCGGCACGCTCAGGCGGCTCGCCATGCCGGCCGGGTTGACCGGAAAGGCGCCCTCGCCGAATGCGCCCGCCTGCGCATCGAGTCCGAGCATGGATCTCGCGACTCGCGAGCCCAGATAGCTCATCAGCGCGACACCGTTGCCGTTGCAGCCGAGCGCGTAGTGAATGCCGTCCTGTTCACCGATATGCGCGAGCTTGTCGCCCGTCATCGCGACGTAGCCCTTCCACGCGTGCGTGATGCGCACGTCGCGCAGTGCGGGCCACAACTCGATCATCTTCGCGTGCAGCATCCTCGCCGCTTCACGTTCGCTCACTTCGCGGATGGCGGGGCGCGAGCCGAACAGCATTCGCGTGCCATCGGGCGACGGCCTTGTGTAGAACAGATTGCGCTTCGAATCGCTGATCATGCGCCGCCCCGGATTCAGCACGGCCATCAGTCCCGGCGGCAGCGGCTCCGTTGCGATCTGGTAACTCGCGACCGGCAGCACGCGCCGCGCGAAGAACGGCAGCAGCCGTCCGGTGTAGCCGTTGGTCGCGACCAGCACATGCTTCGTGTCGATTTTTCCTCGCGTTGCGTGAACCCGAAAGCCCGCGCCATTGCGTTCGATTCGTTCCACTCCCGCATGTGAATGCAAAGTCGCGCCGCAACGCCGCGCTAGATCTCGCAGCGCGCGATGATATTTGGCCGTATGCAGACCACCGTATTCATCGACGAGAATCCCGCCGTAGTAGTAGTCGGAGCCGATCACCGTATGCTGCTCCGCGCGCGGCACGACATGCACCGTCACGCCGGTCTTCTCGCGCAAGAGGTCGCCCTGGCGCCGCAAGCGATCGAAGTGGCGCGGCGTGAATGCACCGAAGAAACGCCCCGTGATCTGCAGATCGGCGTCGAGCGACTCCTCGGCGACAAGGCGCTTCAGGTAATCGAAGCTCGCCATCGACTCGTGCATCAGCCGTCCCAGCCGCTCTGCCGATACGCCACGAATCGCATTGGTTAGCGCGAGCTTCTGTCCGCTCGACACCATGCCGCCGCTGCGCGTGCTGCCGCCCGCCCCGATCTCTGCGGCGTCGAGCACGGCGACGCTCGCGCCGAGGCGCGCTGCAACCGCAGCCGCCGACAAGCCGCAATAGCCGCTGCCGACGATCACCACGTCAACGTTGGACGGCAACGCGTCACGGACCGTCTCGGGCGGCGCGGTGTCCCACCAGTACGGGGGTCACGCGAAAATCGTCGTGAAGCAGCAGGGCATCGGAGCGCATCGTCTATGGCCGGTAAGAAGATGCAAGCCAGTCTAGGTTTTCGTCGACCATCCGGTCAAATACGACCAAAAACGTCTGCCATTCAAATTTGGTATGGCAAGCTGGGAGCCGGATCAACGAAGGCAGACGAGGCAAAAGGATGAATCAGCGGCAAATCGAAGCGTTCAGGCTGGTCATGTTGCGCGGCTCGATGACCGCCGCCGCCGAGGAACTTGGCACGTCGCAGCCGAGCATCAGCCGGTTGATTGCGGAACTGGAGGCATCGACGGGATTGGCGCTGTTCACGCGCAATGGCGGACGGATTCAGGCCACGGATGCGGGGAGCGCGTTTTACCGCGAAGTGGACCGGAGTTTTGTGGGCCTCGAGAAACTGGCGCATTCCGCGCGTGAAATCCGCCAGTTCGGCAGTGGCCGTCTGCGGCTCGTCGCGGCGCCGGTGCTGGCGTTGTCGTTCATCCCGATTGTGATCGAGCGTTTTCTTGCCGTCTATCCACGCATTGCGATATCGCTGGAAATGCGCAGCGAAGGCACGATCCAGCGTTGGGCCTCGGCGGCCTATTGCGATATCGGCTTTGCTACGACTACGCCCGATGCATTTGGTGTGACGAGCACCGAGTTATACCGGCTACCCGGCGTGTGCGCGCTACCGGCCGGGCATCCGCTGACTGCGCGCAAACGTATCCACGCACGCGATCTGCGCAACGAAAGGCTGATTCTGCCTTCGTATGCGGACGACACGCGTTCGTCGCTGGATCGCGTGTTGCGTCAGGCGGAAGTCAATCAGGTGCCGACTATCGAAACGCCATACGGTGCGACGATTTGCGCGATGGTGTCGCGCGGGTTGGGAATCGGCATCGTGAATCCGCTTGCGACTTTCGATGCCAATCCCACGAAGATCCAGTTTCGGCCGTTTTCACCGGACGTCGTGTTTCGGGGATTCACCGTATGTCCGCAGCTTCAGTACACAAATCCGATCGTTGATAGTTTTCTTAAGATGGCCGACGACACGATGGTGCTTGAAGCAAAGCACGCCTCTAAACCCGCGCGACATTAAAGCTTCAATGACACCACGCGGAAAATAGTCCAGCCGGCCGCCCTGAACCATGTCGAACACCGTCTCATACGGAACCGTCCCTATGTTCAGATCGGCTGCTCTCATGATCTTTGTGTCGATCCAGCCAAGCCCCTGACCACCCGTCAATGCCTTCAGATCATGTGGTCATGTTCTCAGCCCTGATCGGCACGCGCTCTTCAAACCAGCAACGTCGTGTGGACCGCCGTCCCATAGCACAACACCTCTGTGATGCCTCTCGCTATCTCGGTTGCGTCGTACCGCATGCCGATGATGCCGTTTGCGCCAAGGTCCGCAGCCTGCGCAATCATTCGGTCGTATGCATCCTGCCGCGCTCGCTCACACAGCGAGGTGTAAAGCGTGATGTTGCCTCCAAAAATCGTCTGCAGCGATGCGCCAAGTGCACCAACGACGGATCGGGACCGAACGATGATCCCGCGAGCGACGCCGAATGAGCGCTCTATCCTGTGTCCCGGAAGGTCAAACGCTGTCGTCACCATGTGTCGTTCTATCATCGTCTTCTCCGTGTTCAATTGATCGCTTGCGTTTCATCGGGCGTGCTTTCAAGGCGCTTTATTGTAGCTAAGCGCCTGATTGGCGTGCCGGGATCGCTGACTGGATAGATATACGGTAACACTCCAGTCAGCCGGGCAATGCGGACATCTTATGAGCACCGTGCCTTGCCCGGCTGCAACCATCAGGCAGCGAGTTGCGGCGCAGCGGGGAAGTCCACCGGTACGTGCGTCGTTGCGTGCAGATAGTTAGTGACGGTTTTGTCGCCGATCACGACGATCGTGTCGACCAGATTGGCCTTGGTCCAGCCCGCAGTGAAGAACGCATCCAAAAGCGCCTGATCTGCGTGCCCGCGGTTGACCGCGATGTTCTTCACCAGGCGCGCGAGCGCATCGAACTTCGCGTCGAAACTTGCCTTGCCACCGCGGATTTCGAGAATCTGTTCGTCGGTGAAGCCGTTCATCTTGCCGATCATGGTGTGTGCGGCCAGACAGTATTCACAGCCGTTGACCTGGCTCACGACGAGGTTCACGATTTCGCGCGCCTTGCCGGTGATACTGCTCTTCGCGTTCTGGAACGCGAGGTAGTTGCCGAGCGCATGCTCCGAATGGGCGAGCGTCGCGTACAGGTTGGGTACTGTGCCGAGACTGCTCTTGAGCTTGTCGAAGATGGCCTGGTTAGCCGGGGAAACTTCGTCGCGCGTCGGGACGTTGATGGTGATCATGGTGATGCTCCTGAGTAGAAAAGATGAATAAAGCCAGGTGAAAAAAACCCGTGCGTTATTGCGCGGTATAGGCGCCGTCGACTGCAATGTTCTGTCCGGTGAGGTAGCGCGCCTTGTCGCTCGCAAGGAAGACGATGGTCTGGGCGATTTCATCCGGGGTCGCGGCGCGTCGCGCCGGTATCGTCGCGAGGAAACTGGCCTTGCCCTCCTCGCTCCCGCCGGCAAAACGGTCGAGCATTTCGGTCGCGACAGGACCCGGCGCCACGGCGTTGACGCGCACGCCTGCGGCAGCGCCTTCGAGCGCCGCGCTCTTCGTGAGACCTTCGACCGCATGCTTGCTGGCTGCGTAGACGGACGCACCCGCAATACCGACCTGACCCGCGATCGATGAGAGATTGATGATGGAGCCCGCGCCCTGCGCCAGCATCACGCGCATTTCGTGCTTGAGCGACAGCAGCGTGCCGAGCACGTTGACTGAGAACGTGTCTTCGTAGTTGGCTGCCGTCTGCTCGACGATGGGCGCCAGTTGACCTTCCGTGCCGGCGTTGTTGACCGCCACGTCGAGGCGCCCGAAACGCTCGACGGTCTGCTCGACGACGCTGCGTACTTCCGCTTCGAAGCGCACATCGGCGCGCAGGAATTCGGCTTCGGCGCCAAGCGCACGCAATTCGGCGGCAAGCGCCTGGCCTGCCTCTTCGCGCCGGCCGCTGACGACCACGCGGTTTCCTTCGCGAGCAAAAGCAAGAGCGGTGGCGCGGCCGATGCCGGTCAGCGCGCCAGTGATAAGAACGACGGGTGAGTTCATGTCGGTACTCCTTGAGTTGGGTTGTGTCGAATCGCGTTTGCGATGACTGCACTTTGACTGATTCCAGATTGGGGATATAGATGGTGTATGCTCATATTACTGATTCCATGCAGGAATATATCGAGCAAAATGGACAAGCTGCAGGCAATGAAGACATTCGTGCGCGTGGTGGAGGCCGGCAGCTTTTCCGCGGTCGCGCACGAGGCCGACACGACGCAAAGCGCAGTGAGCAAACAGGTCGCGGCACTCGAGCGCGAGCTGGGCGCGCGGCTGCTGACGCGAACCACGCGTTCGCTTGCTCTGACCGAAGAAGGTGAACACTATTTCGAACAGGCGCGGCGCCTCGTCGCGGAAATCGCGGAGGCCGAAGGCGCGCTGCGGCGCGGCGAACAGCAACTGACGGGCTGGCTGCGGATCGCGGCTTCAGTCGGCTTCGGGCGACTCAAACTCATGCCATTGGTTCAGTCGTTTCTGGCAGAGCATCGTGGCGTGAAGATCGACCTGCGCCTGAGCGATGGTTTTGTCGACCTGGTGGAACAGGGGATCGACGTGGCAGTGCGGCTCGGCGATCTGCCGGACAGCAGCCTGATCGCGCGTCGCGTGGGAACGGCCCAGCGGATGCTGATGGCGCATCGCAGCTACGTGCGCTCACTGCCCAAAGGAACGAAAGCGCCACGCGCCCCCGACGACTTGAGTGGGCACAACTGCATCGTCTACACCGAACTGGCGATGCGCAACGCGTGGCGTTTTACGGCAGGACCCGGCGCGACAGATCCGGTGGGAACCACGCGCATCGTGCGGGTCGAAGGTAATCTGCAAACCAACAGCAGCGAGGTCATGCGGGCCTCGGTGCTCGCGGGTATGGGTATCGGCTATTCGCCGACGTGGCTGTTCGATGACGAGCTAGCCAGTGGCGAAGTGCAGCGGATGTTGCCGGACTGGGACACGATCCCCATCCCGATCCATCTGGTGAGCCCACTGGAGCGCCGGCATTCGGCCAAGGTCAAAGCGTTTGCCGAACATGTCGGAAAGGCGATGGCCCGGAGCTGAAAGTCGACGCCACGCACTGGCAGAAAACGCTCAGCGGCATCGACGCACACAAGCCCGCTACCGTGGGCCGCTGGCTCGGGGAGCCAGCGGCGCGGGCAGACCATCTGTCGAGCGTGATAACGGTTTGAGCGAGGCCTACGCCCGTATCACGTCCCGGCGTTAACGAGCGCCTTCGGCACAGCGTGTTGCTGCAAACCCCATTTCGCCAGGATCTTCTGGTAGGTGCCGTCGGCGATAAGCTGATTGAACGCATTGGTCAACGCCGTGTTGAGCGCCGCGTTGTCTTTCGACATGCCGAGTGCCGTGTACTGCGACAGGAATGGCTGGCCGATCGGCGCGTACGCGTTCTGCTCAATCGAGTTCTGGTACGGCAAAGTTTCGCCGCCCTGCACCGCCGCATCGATCCGGTTCTGGCGCAACTGCATGCGCGCGTCCGACGAGCCATCCGTACCGATTACCTTGATGGGCGGCTTACCTGCCTTCACGCAATGCTCATCGCTCCACTTCGCGGCATCGTTCACAAACGATGTGCGGCGGCTCGTTCCGACGGTCTTGCCACACAACGCATCCATCGTCGCGAACTCTCCCGCACGCGCCTTCGTCGTGTAGAACTGCGGACCGGTCGTGATGTAGTCAAGGAAGTTCACCGCCCCGCGGCGCTCGGGAAGATCGGTCATGCCCGACAGGATCACGTCGACGCGCTTCGTCGTCAGCGCGCTCATCATCTGGTCGAAGCTGGTTTCCTGCCACTCGAGCTTGACGCCGAGCTTCGCGGCAAGCGCTTCGCCGAGATCGACGTCGAAGCCCATCAGCTTGTCGGTGGCCGGGTCCTTGTATTCGAACGGCGGATAGTTCGGCACGATCGCCGCGACGAGCGTGCTCTTGCCAATTGACGGAGCAGTAGTTTGCGCATGGGACAGCGGGGCATGCAATGCAACGATACCAACCGCCAGTGTGAACCACTCACGAAAACGAAGGGACGTGTTCATAAAAACTCGCTTGCTAGAAGAATTGGAAAAGCGGGTCCCAACCAGGACCACGCTTGTGATCAGGAAAGCACAGCCGAGATGAAATCCTGCGTACGTTTATGTTTTGGCTGCCCGAGCACCTGATCAGGCGTGCCGGTTTCCACCACCTGCCCCTGATCCATGAAGACCACCCGGTTGGCCACCTCGCGTGCAAAGCCCAGTTCATGCGTCACCACGATCATCGTCATGCCGCTCTTCGCCAGGTCACGCATCACCGCCAGCACCTCGCCCACGAGTTCAGGATCCAACGCCGAGGTTGGCTCATCGAACAGCATCAGTTGCGGATGCATCGCCAGTGCACGTGCAATCGCCACCCGTTGCTGCTGTCCACCGGACAGTTCCACCGGAAATGCATCGCACTTGTGAGCGAGTCCTACCCGCTTGAGCAACGAACGCGCCTCTTCTTCCGCCTCCGCGCGCCGCCGCTTGAGCACCTGCACCGGACCTTCGATCACGTTCTCCAGCACCGTCTTATGCGGGAACAGGTTGAATTTCTGGAATACCATGCCGGTCGCCAGACGCTGGCGCGCCACCTGCCGCTCCGAGAGTTCGTGCAGCCGGTTGCCCACCCGCCGGTAGCCCGCCAGTTCGCCGTTCACCCACAGCGCCCCGTCGTTGATCTTCTCCAACTGGTTGATACATCGCAGGAACGTGCTCTTGCCCGAGCCCGACGGCCCGATCACGCACAGCACTTCGCCTTTGGCCACATCCAGCGTGATGCCCTGCAACGCCTTGAACTCGCCATATGACTTGCGCACGTCGACCGCGCGAACGATTGAATTCATTTCGGCTCCTTGTCCTGTCGTCACCGGCGCCTTCATTGCCGGCCCGATGCACGTCCTGCCCCGCGGGCGTAGTGCCGTTCCACCCGCGACTGCGCGAACGACAGCACCGTCACCACCACCAGATACCAGACCCCGGCCACCATCAGCAGCTCGATCACCCGTGCATTCGCGTAGTAGATGTTCTCGGCGTTGTGCAGCATCTCCGCGTACTGGATCACGCTCGCGAGCGACGTCAGCTTCACCATCCCCACCAGCTCGTTGCCGATCGGCGGCACGATCACCCGCATCGCCTGCGGCAGAATCACCCGGCGCAGTGCCTGCAGCCGCGGCATGCCGATCGACTTGGCCGCTTCATACTGACCCGTGTCCACCGACAACAGCCCCGCGCGCACCACTTCCGAGGTGTACGCCCCCTGGTTGATCCCCAGACCCAGCAACGCCGCGAGGAACGGCGTCATGACATCCACCGTGCGAAATTCGAACAGGCCCGGGATGCCCATCGACGGAAACACCAGCGCCAGGTTGAACCACAGCAGCAGTTGCAGGATCACCGGTGTGCCGCGAAACAGCCACACATAGCCTTGCGCGACCGTCTGCAACACCGGATTGGGCGACAGCCGCATGATCGCGGTGATCACGCCGAGCACCACGCCCAGCACCATCGCCAGCACCGTCATCACGATCGTGTTGACGAGGCCGTTCAGGATCGAACGCGCCGTCAGGAAGCGCGCGACGTAACGCCATTCGATCTGCCCATGCGCGAACGCCAGCACCACGTACCCAATCAACGCGATGATTGCCGCCGAGGCCACATAACGACCCCAGTAGCGGCGCCGTACATGTTCCAGATGCGAAATGTCGGTGACGTCCTCACTCATCTCTGTCATCTGCTTCTGAGCCTCCGCGCGCAGTGCCGCCCGATCGTTTGAAACGCTTACCATGATGGCCCCCTGTAGTCAGCCGCCCACGCGGTCTGCTTGTCGATCGCCGCACGCAGCCGGGTGATCTGCTCTTCCACGCGTGCCGGCGCCGTACCGCCGTAGCCGCTGCGCGCGGCCACCGCCGCTTCGAGCGTTACGTGTTCCAGCACCGACGCCTCCAGCCGCGCATCCACCTGCGCCAACGTCGCCACCGACACCTCACCCAGCTCGATGCCCTGCTCTTCACACACCCTCACCAGCGCGCCCGTGATCTCGTGCGCCTCGCTGAACGGAATACCGCGCAGCGCGAGCCAGTCGGCCACCTCCGTGGCGAGCGTGAAACCCAGCGGCGCCTGGCGGCGCATCTCGCCCACGTTCACCTGCATCGTGCGGATCATGCCAGCCATCGCGGGCAATACCAACTCCAGCGTGTCGATGCTGTCGAATGCGGCGATCTTGTCTTCCGCCAGATCGCGGTTGTACGCGAGCGGCAGCGACTTCAACGTCGCCAGCAGGCCGCCAAGATTTCCGATCAGCCGCCCCGCCTTGCCGCGCGTAAGCTCCGCGATATCCGAGTTCTTCTTCTGCGGCATGATCGAGCTGCCCGTTGCGTAGCCATCGTCCAGCACGACCCAGCCGAACTGGCGCGTCGTCCACAGGATCACTTCCTCCGACAGTCGCGACAGATTCACCGACAGCATGCTCGCAATGAACACGAACTCCGCCACGTGATCGCGTGAAGCGACGGCGTCGATCGAGTTTTCGCAGGGTGCGTCGTAGCCGAGCTCGGTGGCTGACAACTCCGGGCTGAGGCAGATCGCCGAGCCCGCCAGCGCTGCCGCGCCCAGCGGCGAGCGCGCGCTGCGCCGGTCCCAGTCCACCAGGCGATCGACGTCGCGGTAAATCGACTGCGCGTGCGCCAGCAAATGATGCGCGAACACGACCGGCTGCGCCGGCTGCAGATGGGTAAAGCCCGCCGTCACGCTGCGGGTGTGCGCATCGGCCTGTTCGATCAGTGCGTTCTGCAAATCGATCACCGCGTGCGCCAGCGTGCGTGCCTTGTCGCGCAGGAACAGGCGCAGGTCGTTGGCCGCCTGGTCGTTGCGCGAGCGGCCCGCGCGCAGCTTGCCGCCGGTAGCGCCCAAACGTTGCGTCAATTCGCGTTCGAGGAACGTGTGCACGTCCTCGTCATCCTGCGACGGTCCGATCTCGCCTGCAAGGTACTGCGCTTGCAGTTTGTCCATTTCGCCCAGCAGTCGCTGCAATTCTTCTTCGGTCAGGATCTGAGCGCGGCGCAGTTCCTGCGCATGCGCGCGGGAACCGGCCAGATCGTACGGCGCGAGCCGGAAGAAGCTCGGATCCGAACGCGATAGCGCCTTGAGCGCCGCCGACGGCCCCGACTTGAAACGCCCGCCCCACAAACGCTCGATCGGTTCAGAAATATTCATCGCTGCTAGTCCCCTCCGTTAAGTTGACTCCACTGTACGTATCCAGTTTTTCTTCTTGTAGCGAGAATTAAATTCCGTTCAAATGAAATTTTTCTCAGCATCTCTTCCCACCTCATGCGAAACCGTCTGCCACCGCTCAATCCTCTCCGTGCGTTCGAAGCCGCCGCGCGGCGCTCGAGCGTGGCCGGCGCCGCGCAGGAGTTGCACGTGACCGCCAGCGCGGTCAGCCATCAGATCCGCATTCTCGAAGAGTCACTCGGCGTTACGCTGTTCGTCAGATCAAAGGCGCGCGTGAAACTGACGCGCGAAGGCGAGGCCTTGCTGCAGCCCGTCAAAAGCGCGTTCGACATGATCGCCAACGCCGTCGTCAAACTGGACTCACCCGAAATGGCCGGCGATCTCGTCGTGTCCACACCGCTGCTGTTCACCTCGCGCTGGATGGCCCGGCACATCGGCGAGTTTCTCGACCAGTACCCGGGGATCAATCTGAAAGTGATCCCCTCCAACGACGACCGCGAGGTGTATTCGCCCGACGTCGACGTATGCGTACGCTACGGAGAAGGCCGCTGGCGCGATCGTCACGTCACGCTGATTACGCATCCATCGCTGTTTCCGGTGGTCAGTCCCGCCTTGATGAACGGGTCCAACGCGATCCGCAAGACCGAAGATCTCGCGGGCAAAGCGCTGTTTTGCGAGCACTCGGGATCGTGGATGCGATGGCTCGCGCATGCGTCGGCCGACAAGCTCGAAGGCATCAGGATTCTTGAAATCGGCAATGCGCATATCGGTATCGAAGCGGCGATTCACGGTCAGGGTGTGGCGCTCGGCGACAGTTTCTCGGTGCGGGACGACCTGATGGACGGCACGCTGATTCGGCCGTTCAGCATCACCGTGCCGTCGAGACACGCGTATTACCTGGTGTCCCGGCAGGAGCTGTCCGATACGCCGCTCGTGTCGGCATTCGCCATGTGGTTGAGCGAGAACGTGGAGTGACCCAGGTGCTTCAATGGTCCTTCGCACCGTTCATCGTCACCTGCTGAACCGCGCTCGATTGCAGCCCCCACTTCGCCACGATCGCACTGTATGTGCCGTTCGCGACCAGCTTGTCGAGCGCGGCCCGCACCGCATCGCGCAGCTTCGCGCTGGACTTCGCAAAGGCGATGCCTTCAGGCGAAGCCGCGAACGGTTCGCCAATGGGCTTGTAGGTGTTCGGTTCGAGCTTCATTGCGTACGGCAGGGTTTCGCTGCCCTGCACACCCGCCACGATTCGCCCCTGCTTCAACTGCATACGCGCGGATGACGTGTCTTCCGTACCCACCACCGTGACCGGCGTCTTGCCGACGCAGTTCTTCGCACTCCATGCTGCGGTGTCTGCCGGGAATGACGTGCTGCGACTCGTACCGACCGCCTTTCCGCACAGATCCGCCGACTGCCGGATCTCGCCGCCATGCGCGCCGGTCAGAATGTAGAACTGTGCGCCTGAATTCAGGTAATCGAGAAAATCCGCCGTATCGCGGCGCCCCGGCACGTCGCTCAATCCGCTCAGCACCATGTCCACACGCCCGGTAGCGAGCGAGGGCAGCAATTGTTCAAACGCCGACTCCTGCCAGTCCAGCTTGACGCCGAGTTGTTTTGCAATCGCATTGCCGAGGTCGATATCGAAGCCGGTCAGTTCGCCGCTCTCCGGGTCTTTGTATTCCATCGGCGGGTAGATCGAGTTGACCGCGACCTTGATGACCTTGGTCTTGGCAATCGAATCGGGCAACGCTTGCGCATGGGCAGCAGCGCCGAAGAGAAAGGTCGACAGACAGACTGCCATCAAACGGGACGCAGCGCGCAGCGGGTTCAGCTTGGACATGGAGGACATACCTTTAAAGAATTGAACGCTTGTCATCGAAACCATTGAGTTTCCGTCACGGCCTGTCGCGCTACCGCAGCGCGGGTTTAGCATCGGCGTCGCCGCCAAGCCACGATAGAAGCGTGCGCGCGTCGGCGAGATTGTCCAGATCGAGTACCGCATCGGCAAGCGCATTCGCCGACGTGTCGTCGAGCGCCATGGCGGCCAGGGTGTGGTACTTCGACAGCAAGTCCGCATCCGACAACGGATTGCGCGGATCGCCGAGCGGCGTGAGCACCTGCTGCGAGCGCGGCATCTCATCGGCGATCGTGAGCGTGACGATGGGCTCGTCCAGATCGGACATCGCTGGATCGACTTCGAGCGTGATGCGCTCCATCATCGCGGCCATGCGCGGATCCGTTCGGGCAGCCTCGAGATAGGCGGCAATCCCCGCGTGGCCATAGACCAGCACCGAAGCAACCGCATACGGCAAACTCATTTGCGACGAGGCCAGGTTGCGCAATTCGCGGCCGCCGCACATGCCTTCGACGAATGCGCTCAATCTGACGTGCACGCTGGATAGCCTGTCCGGGTCACATTTGATGTCACGCAGCAGATCGAGCGTGGCATCCACCGCTGCATGCGTGCTGCGGCACGACGCGTGCGGCTTGATCGAGCAACGCATGATCTTCCACGTGTCGCCCAGTTCGTGCAGCAAGGCTTCGGGCTTCTGCGTGTCGGGAGCGAACGCATTGAAGAAGCCGCCCCATACGTCCGCGAACACCTGCGTCGGGCCGGTGACGTTTTCCCTCGCCAGCAATGCCGCCAGCAGTCCACCTTCAGCCGCGCGGCCGGTGTGCATGCGCTTCGTTTGCGACGCGTCGTGAATGAAACCCCATAGGCCGCCGCTGAAGCTGCCCGCATGGCCGAACGCTGCGCCGGTTTGCACGGCATCGAGCCCGAGGAGGCGCGCACTTGCCGCCGCCGCGCCGAACACGCCGCAGGTCATCGTAGAATGCCAGCCGCGTGCGTTGTGCGGCGAATATCCGCCGCATGCTTCGAGCACGCGCCTGCCGACGTCATAGCCGAGCACCACAGCCGCAAGAAACGCCCGCCCCGATACCGGTCGCGGCGAGCAGGCAAGCGCCGCGAATGCCGCGGGCAGCACGACGGCGCCGGAATGATCGCAGCCGCCGGAGTCGTCGAGTTCCAGCGCATGTGCCGCGACACCGTTGACGAAGGCCGCGCTGCGCGGGCCGAGCGACTGCCGTGTGCCCCACACATGCGCCACGCCTGGCCCGTCGCCGGACATGACCGCCCGCGCGCTGCGCGACTCCATGGCCGCGGCGCCGGCCAGCGACGCGCCGAGCGTGTCGAGGATATGCCGCTTGGCCTTATGGACGACGGCAACAGGCAGCGCGTCGTTGGGTACGCCGGCGACGAACGCCGCCAGTTGCTCCGACAGCGACAGATCACGCGCGCTCATCGTGCGGCCTCCCGATGCCTTGCAAAAACCTCGACCGGATGACCCGGCTCGTTACCGTCGACGTTCTGCCGCCACCAGGCCGCCACTTCCGCGCCCGTCGCGAACCACACGTCGTCGTGCGAACGCATCTCCGCTAGCAATTCGCGCAACACGTCGATACGTCCCGCTGTACCGATGAGCTCCGGATGCAGCCTCAGCACAAAGCACAGACCGAAGCGGCGGAACGCCGCGAAATCCTGCTTCCAGTTCGCCAGCACTTCCCGATACGAGGGAATCCGTGGCTGCCCGACCGGTACTGCAGGCGACAGGTTGTAGACGAAGTACGGCTCGTCTTCGAGTTCATAGTGAAGCGGCAGTTCGATCAGCGGCGGCGTGTCGGCAGCCATCACCTTCCCTGCGTTTGCATTCGCGTCCGGCAGATGAAAATACGGCAGATCGTCGCCGCGCCATGAAGACGACCACGTGACCCCTTTGCTGCGAAGAAAGTCCGCGAAGCCCGGCGCCCAATTGCCGTAAAAGGAACGAAAACCCTGCACGCGCCGACCGAGCGTGTCGACGAGTGCCTGCTGACCGGCAAGGAAGGCTTGTCGTTGCTCATCGAACGTGAGTGTGTCGAAGTTCTCGCAGCGATATCCGCTCGTGCCGATTTCGTGTTGCTGCGCATCGATACGGCGTAGTAAATCTGTGTGAGTTTGGGCAACGCGTCCGGGCAAGAACCAGCTCGAACGGATATCGAACTCATCAAACGCGTCGAGCACGCGATCCACGCCTCGTTTAGCACCATAGCGCCACACCGAAAGCGATTTCTCGCGGCCGGCGATACGCGGCTCCTGAGTCAGGATGCCGTGTTCGTCGTTGAAGTCGACCGTGACGACCACTGCGCAGCGCGCGTTGTGTGGCCAGTGAAGTGCATTCATGCGCTGAACTCCTGCGCGTGTTCCGACGTATTGTTATCGAGCCACCATTGCGCGACGTCGCGGCACGTGGCGAACCATACGTCGCCTTGTGCGTGCATGTGATCGATCAGTCTTTCTAGCAGCGCAATACGGCCAGGTTTGCCGGACACCTTCGGATGAAACAGCGTGGTCAGGCAAAGCCCGTCGCGATGCGAGCCGTCGAATTCACGACGCCAGTTGTCGAGCGTCGCGTCATAGCTCGCAATGCGATCGAGACTCGCCGGAAAATCCGGGTTGCGGTGATAGGCCAGCGACGCATAGTCGTCGAGCTCCCAGCGGCCCGGAATTTCGACCAGAGGCTCGGCGATGCCCTCGGCGTGCAGCAGATAAGGACGATCGTCGCCACGCATCGAACTCGAATAGCGCACGCCGGCTTCCATCAGCACGCGAATCGTGTCCGGCCCCCAGTCGCCCGATGGCGTGCGAAAACCAACCGGCTGCATGCCGAGATATTTAGCGAAGACTTCTGCTGAGCGCTCCATCACTGCGCGTTGGCCGTCGCGATCCAGAGTCCAGAAAGCCTCGTGCCGGTAGCCGTGGTAAGCGATCTCGTGGCCACCCGCGATGATCGCCGCACACTGATCTGGCCAGTTTTCGACCACCCAGGCCGGCACGAAGAAAGTCGCCGGCACGCGCCGCTCGTTGAGCATATCGAGCAGACGGCCAAGCGCGCGCCACGGGCCGTAACTGCCCAGGGTGAAATACGAAGGGTTGGTCCAGATCGAACCGTTGAGCATCGCATCGCCGGTCGGGCCGTCGAGATCGAACGCGAGCGCGACGCAGGAACGGTGTCCTTCCGGCCAGCGCGGCGCGGTCTGGATAGGCTGGCGCTCGACATATTCCATTTGAGAAACGTTGCCCGGCTCCCCAGACGCACTTGCACGGTGTGCATGGCTTTGCGACGCGGGCATGCCCTGTTGCAGGGGCAACGTAACGGTAGATCGGACCAAACGAAAACTCCCTTGAACGCATTGTTCGACATGGTGTCGATCCGGCGTTTCTGCCCGCTACGTAAGGCAAACCCGATGCTCGGCGGCGGCACCGCGGCACTCACTGCGAGCCTACTTCGGGTGTGTATATCCGGATTCGTTGAAGGGATTTAAGAACGCCAATTTTCCGGCCACAAACGGTAAAATCTCATGGTTACCATGCGAGTTGTGCATAAATGAAGATCGAACGCTATCCTCCCTTCAACGTGCTGCAAACCCTGCTGGTGGTCGCCCGCTGCGGCAACTTCACGGCTGCATCGCAGCAGCTGTTTCTCAGCCAAAGCGCGGTGAGCCGGCATATTCAACAGATCGAGGAGTATTTCGGTTGCGCGCTGTTCGTGAGGCACACCCGCATGGTCGTGCAGACTGCGGAGTGTCAACGGCTGGTGCCGATCGTCGAAGAGTTGCTGGCAACCGCGCGCCGCTCGATGCACATCACGAACTCCGGCGGCCAGACCATTACCCTGCGCGTCACGCCCACGCTGGCGGCGCGCTGGCTGCTGCCGCGCCTGACCGACTTCTATGCTGAAGTTCCAGGTACGCAGTTGAATATCGACACCGCATGGTTCCTGCCAACCAACTTCGGCGAAGGCACGCTCGACGCCGCGATCCTGTTCGGAACCGGCAATTGGGAAGGATTGGAAGCCACCTGTCTGATGCGCGAGAGATTGACGCCGGTCTGCTCGCCGCAGATCGCCAGCGGCACACCCCCGCTCGTGGAGCCCGAAGATCTGAAACAGCACACGTTGCTGCATTCCAGCTTCGGCCGGCGGGGGTGGATTCTGTGGCTGCAGCAGGAAGGCAACCTTGCCGCGCATACGTATCGGGAGCAGGTGTTCGACACGCTGGACCTCGCATTCAGCGCCGCGGCACGCGGGTTGGGTGTGGCGCTGGGGGATCTGAACCTGGTCGGAGAGAATCTCACAAGCGGCTCACTGGTGACGCCGTTCAGGCGCGTGGTGGAGACCGGGGCTGGATATTATCTGGTGCATCCGCCGCGCAATGAATATCGCGAGAAATTGAAGCCGCTTCTTCGGTGGTTGCAAGCGAGTGTTGCGGCGTAATCCGCGGCAGCGCGCGTGGTTCACAAGCACGCGACATCGGTTCGGACAATTTGTCCGCACTGTCAGGAACCTCACCCTCCTTCATCTTTCGCGGCAGAGCCGCTACCTTTGCGACATGCAAACCGTCCCCGGCTACGGGCTTGTGCATGCGCTGGTACGCCCTCGTAGCCCGTCTTGAATGGAGAACTCAATATGCCCAGTATGCTCAGAACTTACGTCATTACAGGTGCAGGATCCGGTATTGGCCTGGCCACGAGGCAGCTACTCGAGTCGCAGGGCCATCATGTGATTGGCGCGGATATTCACAATGCCGAAGTCGTTGCGGACCTCGGCACACCTGAAGGACGCACTGCTCTCGTCGAGCAGGTGACGAAACAAAGCGGTGGTTCGATCGACGCCGTTCTCGCCGTGGCAGGTGTCGATATTGCGGGCCCCGCCACCGCGGCGATCAACTATTACGGCGCCGTGGCGACGCTGCAAGGGCTCCGGCCACTGTTGCTAAAGTCGTCGGCTCCGCGCGCCGTGGCCGTCTCCTCCATTACCTCTGTCCACCCTCACGACGAGCAGCTCCTGAACATGCTGCTGAACGGCACAGAAGAACAGGCATTGGAGCGGGCACGAGACGCGAGTTACGTCTACGCGACCACCAAGCGAGCGCTATCACGATGGATCCGGCGCAGTGCGATCAGTGCGGACTGGGCCGCCTCGGGGATACCACTGAATGCGCTCGCACCAGGACTCGTCAAGACCGAATTGCTGGCGCGACTTTTCGAAGACCCCGATAAAAAGCGCGCTGTTAGCGCCGGCACCCCAATGCCACTCGGCGGTCCGTACGAGCCCGTGGCGGCTGCCGAGTTCCTTGCCTGGCTCGCCAGCGAAAAGAACGGCCATATGACCGGCCAGACTATTTTCATCGACGGCGGCGCCGATGCGGTGATCCGTGGAGATTCGGTCTGGTAGATCGCTGGGCGATCTATCCCGGGAAAGCCTTCGCTACGACATGCACTGTTCATCCGCGATTAACGCGTCCTCCCGAGCGGCACGTGCTCGCTGATGAAATCGATGAACGCTCGTAGCTTTGGCGTGATATGTCTGCCGGACGGCCACAACAGTTGAAAGGTGTTGTGGTCGGTCGTGTATTCATCCAGAACCGTCACCAGCCTGCCGTCATTGAGAGCGTCGCGCACCGTGAAGTCCGACATGTAGGCAATGCCGAGACCTTCCAGCGCGAAGCACAGGCGCGCCTCATTGGTGTTGCACGTCACCGTCGTGGCGAGTTGCGCTTCGGCTTCGTCGGCATCGTGCCGGAGTTGCCAGACCTGCAGTTTGCCCGTGTTCGGCATGCGGAATTGAATGCAGGCGTGTTCGGCCAGTTCCCTCGGATGCACCGGCTTCCCGCAGCGCTCGAAATAGTTTGGCGCGCCAACGAGCAGCATTCGGAAAGAGCCCAATCGCCGTGAGGTCAAACGGGAATCCTCAACGTCGCCGCTGCGCACGACAGCGTCGTAACCCTCTTCGATCACATCGACCTTCCGGTTGTCGAAATCGAGATCAAGTTCGATCGCAGGATAACGCCGCTGAAAATCGGCAAGCACAGGTAGAAATGGCTCACTGATCATGGGCAAGCCGATGCGCAGTCGCCCTTTGGGGACCGCCGATGCCTCGGACAACTCGGCCTGCGCCGCGTCGAATTCCGCCAGAATGCGCCGCGCGCGTTCGACAAACATCTCGCCCTCGGCCGTCAGCGTGACGCTGCGTGTGCTTCGATGAAACAACCTGACGCCGAGGCTCTGCTCGAGACGCGTCACGCTCTTGCCAATGCCAGAAGCGGAAATACCCAGAATGCGGCCGGCAGCGACAAAGCTGCGTGTCTCGGCGGCCTGAACAAACACATTAAGCGCAATGCTATCCATAGTCTCGCAGCATCCATTGCGCGGACACATTGTCCGCTCTATCGGGAACTCTACCCTACTTAATTCACGCCTGAAAAGCCGTTACTTTTGCATGGCAGGCAGGACGCGAACGCCTTGCCTCATAGAGGTCACGACCTCCATTTCCGTCGAATTGAATATGCAGTGGTAGCACACCGCTGCCTGAACAGGAACGCATGATGACAACCCGACCCGACCTTTTCGATCTCGCACGCAAGCTCGAAGACACACGATGGCAGTTACTGCTGAATGCCGATGCTAACGCGCTGACCGATCTTCTCTCCGACGAGCTGCATTTCGTGCATTCGAGTGGCCTGAAAGACGACAAGACGGCTTACCTCGACGCCGTCCGGGCGGGAGTGGTGATCTACCGAAGCGCCAATAGCCGCATCGAGACAGTCGTGCCCCTTGGCGACAAATCGTTCGTCGCGAGTGGCGCTCTGAAAATGGAGGCAACCGTGCGTGGAACGGAACGGAGTCTCCATTCGCTCTTCATGGTGGTGTGGCGCCGCGAGCAGGAAACATGGCGGCTTGTCGCGCACCAGACTACCTTGCTGCCGGCTTGAGCAGCTAACTACGTTATCCAAAGGAACAGATCGTGAAAATTTTTATTACTGGCGCCAGCGGTTTCGTCGGCGGCACTGTCGCCCGTCGCTTGCTCGCCGCAGGTCACAGCGTTCGCGGATTGATACGCGACGCAAGCAAAGCCGAATCGTTGAAGGCACTAGGTATCGAACCCGTGATTGGCAGCCTCGAAGACAGCAGTCTGCTGACGCGTGAGGCGCAGCAATCGGAAGGTGTGATTCATGCTGCCGACAGCGACCATCGGCCGGCGATCGAAGCCCTTATCGAAGGACTGCGGGGCTCCGGCAAGCCATTGCTGCACACCAGCGGTTCGAGTGTTATCGGCGATGATGCACTGGGCAATAGCGTTTCGGAAGCGATCTATGACGAAGACACGCCGATGGTCGTCGAGCCGGTCAAGCAACCACGTCGCGACATTGAACTGCGGGTACTCGCTGCCTCCGCGGAAGGTGTACGCGCCGTGGTGATCTGTCCGAGCAACATCTACGGCAGCGGCACGGGGCTCAATCCGCGGAGCGTGCAGATCCCGTTCCTGGTTGACGACGCGCGCAAAGGCGGCGTGGTGCACATCGTCGGACAAGGCGTGAATCGCTGGTCGAACGTCCATATTGAAGACGTCGCCGAACTCTATCTGCTCGCGTTGGAGAAAGCGCCGGCCGGCGCGTTTTATTTCATCGAGAGCGGCGAGGCGTCGTTCGGTGAAATTGGCGATGCTATCGCGCGGCGTCTAAAGCTTGCGCCGGTTCAATCATGGACCGTGGAGCAAGCTACCGAACGTTGGGGCAAAGTCCATGCGCACTACACCTTCGGCTCAAATAGCCGTGTCCGCGCAAAGCGTGCCCGCAAGGAGCTCGGCTGGACGCCGCGCCATACGTCGGCACTGGCCTGGATTGAAGAGGACATGCCGCTATGAGCAAAGTCTGGTTCATCACCGGCAGCGCCGGTGGCATCGGCGCCGGCATTGCGCGGGCAGCGTTGACTGCAGGCGACGTAGTGGTTGCAACCGATCTCGACCTTGAACGACTGCAGCAAGTCTATGCAGCGAACGCAGCACACGTTCTGACAGCACAACTGGACATTCGCGACGCGGCGCAGGCCGATGCTGCCGTGGAAGCCGCCCTCGCCCGTTTTGGCCGCATCGATGTACTGGTCAACAACGCGGGCTATGGCCAATTCGGACCATTCGAGGAAATCGAGCCCGAGGCGATCGAACGGCAGTTCGCCACCAACGTATTCGGCACCTTCAACGTCACCCGGGCGGTATTGCCGGTGATGCGCCGGCAACGTGCAGGCCTCGTCATCAACATGTCTTCGAATGGCGGATTCAAAGGCGTCCGTGGCGCCTCGATGTATTCGGCCACCAAGTTCGCCATCGAAGGATTCTCCGAGGCTCTCGCGCAGGAAATCGCGGACTTCGGTCTCAAGCTCACCATCGTTGAGCCAGGCGCCTTCCGCACCGACTTTCTCGACGACCGTTCGTTAAAACGCGGCACGCACGCCTTGAGCGATTACGCCGATTTCCGGGCCAAGGCCAATGCGGTGTTCGAAGCCCGCAATCACAACCAGGTCGGCGACCCCGACAAACTTGGCCGTGCGTTAGTCCAGATCGCTAACGAAACGGACCCGCCGCTGCGCTTCGTCGCCGGCGCCGATGCGCTCAAAGTTGTAGACGACAAGCTCAGAGACGTTGCCGTCGAGGTGGAGCGCTGGCGCGAACTGTCCCGCTCCACCGACTTCTAAATCGCCCATCACAGGAAAGATCTCATGAACGTACAAACGCTGGACTCACGGCTCGATGCGTTAGAAAGCCGCTTTGCTCTTGAACGGCTGATCGCAGGATACGCTCAGGCCTTTGATAACCATGACGAGGCGCTGCTGCGTGGCATATGGCATGAGGGCGCGCTTCTGTCGCTCGGCGACGCTTTCGGCAACTTTGAAGGTGTGGAAGCGATTCTCGAATCAGCCCGGCTGAACTGGCAGAAAATGCCCCACATGCATCACTGGATGGCCAACCCGTTGATCGATATCGACGGCGATACGGCGACCGGCCGGGCTGCCGTCGATTGCCTGTGCACCCACGTCGAATTGGGCCCGGTGCAAATCAGCGGCCTCTACCACGACCGCTTTGAACGTCGCGACGGCCGCTGGGCGTTCGTCGAACGCCGTTTCGACCTTCATTTCCTCACACCGCTCGCCAACTGGACACCGGTTGCGGGCAGCGAGAGCGTCAAATCGTAGGCAGGTGAATAACTAACCGGCCTTCGGCGTTTTGTCGATCATCAACGACAGATGATCCAGATCCTCGCGCAGCAGCGCCAACGCTTCGCTGACAGCGCTGCTGCCCTTCAATTGCCGTTTGGCCGGCCGTACGACCGATTGCACTGCGAGCTCCGCGATCGTGTCGGCGATCTCGATCGCGCTGCTCGCGCCCTCCGGCTTGTACCAGAACGCGGGCCAACTGCACATGCCGATGAGCGTGAACGCCGTGACCTTGGCGTCGACAACCCGGAACACCCCGGCGCTCACTCCTGCTTCGATGGCCGCAGTAAAGTTGTTCAGCACCGCGCGCTTCGCATCTTCGTTCGCACGATAGGCGCGCTCGGGCAGCTGCTGCTCGGTGCGTTGGATCACGCGAAACTCGTTGTAGTGGCTCAGAATCAGCATCGTATGCTGATGAACCAGCAGACGCAGGCGCTCTTTCGGATCCGCGTCCGTCTCAGCAACTGCCTGGCTCGACAGCCGTCTTGCTCGTAACGTGACCTCCTCGACCAGCGCGGTGAGTATCTCGTCCTTGTTCTTGAAGTAGTAATAGACGGCAGTACGTGTCACGCCGAGCGCCTCGGCGATTTCCTGCATCGACGCACCGCCGAAACCCTTCTCGATGAAGAGCGCGGCCGCGGCGTTCAGTATCTGTTCTTTTTGTCCGTCAGCATTCACCTTTGCCACGAAACCACTCCTGATAGCGGTCGACGGCCAGAATGCCGCCCTACCGTAGTGTTGTGTTTGCGTGATTGTAACGCCCGGATTTGGCGTTCCGTACTGTCGTCGGCTATGCCTCTTTGTCCTGCGGATTGGACGTGTTGTGCCGGACCGGCACTTTTCACCCGGAAGCCGGGATGCGCTTCACGCGGCGCTCATGCAGTCGGCCAAGACTGCCGACAGCCACCGCCGCCAACACGGTCGGCACGGCTGACACGAGCAAGGTCTGATCGACGCTCCATGCGAGCGCCATCAACTGCCCGCCGGCCAGCGGCCCGAGCACAGCGCCGAGTCTGCCAAAACCGAGCGCCCAGCCCGCACCGGTAGCACGCGTCCTTGTCGGATAGATCGTAACCGCCAGTGCATTCAGGCCGGATTGACCGCCGAGAATGCAGAATCCGGCGAATGCGATGCAGGAGATAGCCGCGAGCGGCACCGTATGTAAGTAGCTGATGCCGACAATGGCAACGCCACCGAGGGCGAAATTGGCAAACAGCACCGCAGCAAAGCCACGGCGATCTATCAGCATGCCGAGCGCGACATTGCCCACCAGTCCGCCGAGCCAAAGTGCCGTGCCCGCCAGCACCGCTTTACTGGACGAATAGCCTGTGCCGCTCATCAACACCGGGATCCATGCGGCGAGGAAGTACGCGCACAGCATGTTGGCGAAGTTCGCGACCCAGAGCAGAGGCGTGACGATTCGCCGGCCTTCGCCCAGCAACATCGTCAGCGTGTTGCCGCCGAGTGCTTTGTTCGCGGGCGGCACCGTGGGCATGGCGGCACCTGGCGCCACCTGGTGTAGCAGTAGCAAGGTACGTGGTGTTTGCGGGTGCCGTAGCAGGCAAAATTGCAGCGACTCGGGAAGCGCCGCGAACATTGAGAGGGAAAGCAGCGCAGTGAGCAATGCGCCGGCGTAAAAAACACCGCCCCAGCCGAACGGCGCAATCACCAGAGCGGCAATCCCGCCGCCAACCACCCCGCCGACGATGTAACCCGACGACACCGCCATCATCAAGCTCACGCGGATGCGTGCCGGGCTGTATTCGCCTGCGAGAGCCATGGCATTCGGAACGATCGCGCCCATTCCGATACCGGCGGCAAACCGAATGCCGATCAGTGCACCGATCGAGTGTGCGAAAGGTGTCAGCACCATGCAAAGCGCGATCCAGGCAGTCGCCGCAATCAGCATCGGACGGCGGCCGATTGTGTCAGCCCATCCCGCGAGCACCAGCGATCCGGCGAACATGCCCAGCAATCCGGCCGCGAACACCGGACCCAACACGGAGCGGCTGGCGCCCCAGGCTTTTATCAAGGCCGGAGCGGCGTAGGCCATCGCCTGGACATCGAAGCCGTCGATCACCATGCATAACGCGCATAAGCCGAGCACGCGCCACTGCGTGGCGGTAACGGGTCTGCCATCAAACAATGAAAAAGTGGTTTCTTCCCCAGTTGATGCCATGGTTGTCTCCTAACCTGATTTCTATCGTCGGTGCGGATGCCCGTAAATGGACGCACCCGCCACCGCACCACCCTTCTGTCATTCAATTGACTTTCACATCTTTTATTTGACGAGTTTGACAAATGCTGGGCAAAAAAATGAACCGTATCGGTCGAAACTTCAGTTCACCGCTTCACCGTAAAGCCGCTCGTATTGGCGAATGAATTCGGGGTCGCGCTCGCGTAGATCTTCATGCGTGACACGTCCGGTACGGCGCATATAGTCGTAGGTGAAGCCGATCGGATCGAGATGCAGCTTGTTGCCGACGTTTTCATACCAATCAAGGCTCTTTGCCGCAGCCAGTTGGAAGCGATCCGAAGCGGAGCGGCGCGACGCCTCGAAATGCGCGAATGCAGCCTTGATGTCAGTCGCGTGGGCACACAGACCTTCGAACAGCGCGATCGAATCTTCCATCGCCATACGCGTACCGGAGCCCAGCGAGAAGTGCACCGAGCGCAGCGCATCCCCAATCAGAATCATGTTCTCGTGGTGCCAGTTCTCGTTTTTGACTGTCACGGCTTCAAACCATGTGGACTTGTTCGACAACAGACCGTGTCCGTCCAGGTCTTCGGCGAAAACCTGTTCGCAGAAGGCGCGGCTGTCCGCATCGCTCATTTCGCCCAATCCGGCGCGTGCCCACGTCTGCGGATCCGTTTCGATGAGAAACGTACTCATCCGGTCGCTATACGCGTAGCTATGAGCGATGAACACACCGAATTCGGTTTCGCGAAAGATCAGCGAGACGGCATGGAACGGCTTGCTGGTTCCGTACCAGGCAAACTTGTTGCGACGCTGCACGAACGACGGTTTGAAGGCATCCGCATATTGCGCGCGGGTCCGGCTGTTCACGCCATCCGCCACCACTACGAGATCTGCCTGACGCAATGCGCCCAGGTCGTCCACGCGAGCGTTGAACAGTAGATCGACGCCCGCCGATCTGCATTCGGCATGTAGAAACTGCAGTAAGGCAATACGGGCGACCCGCGAAAAGCAGTTGCCATGGATCAGCACATGCACGCCGCGATGGACAATTTCCATGTGCTCCGAACGCACGTGGCCGGCGGTAAACCGGCGGAAGAACTCGGGATCCGATTTCTCGAGAAACGACAGCGCGACATCCGAGAACACCACACCCCAGCCGTAAGTTGCGCCGGCGTCATTCTGTTCATGGACCCGGACCGTCCATTCCGGAAAACGTCGTTTGACCAGATACGAGAAAAACAGCCCGCCCGGCCCTCCTCCTACGATATTGATGTCCATCCTCAGTCTCCGGTTCTGGAAGTTGAAACGTTCGCCGCGGTTTCGGCCTCGATAGCTTCGGCGATGATCCGGCGCATCGCCGGTTTGTCGACTTTGCCAACCCGTGTCACCGGGAACGCGTCCACGATTTCAATCCGCTCCGGACACTTGAACTTCGCGAGCCCCTGCGAGGAGAGGAATTCGATCATCTGCGGGATATCGGGCGCGGCATGTCCTTCACGAAGAATCAGAAACGCACAGCCCTTTTCTCCGTAAAACGGATCGGGCATGGCCACCAGTTTCGCGTCCAGAACAGCGGGATGACGGCTCAGAAACGCCTCGACTTCTTCCGCGCCGATCTTCTCGCCACCGCGATTGATGTTGTCGCGCAGGCGCCCTTCGAACGAGAAGTAGGTCACGCCGTCGATGACATGCGCGCGCATCATGTCCCCGGTCCGGAAGAAACCGCTCGACGTAAAGGCTGTGGCGTTGGCCTCCGGTGCGTTGTAGTAGCCCCTCAGGCTGGACGGACCGCGAAAACACAACTCACCTATTTCGCCGGACGCGACGGGCGATTCGTTGTCGGCATTGAGCAGAACGAGCTCATCATGTTCGCAACCCGAGCGTCCATGCGTGTGATGACGAACGAATGCGTTGACTGCCGGGCCCGAGCCGATCAGCAATCCTTCGGTCGTGCCATACATATTCGAACTGGTCACGCCGAGAAACGCTTCTAGCGCGTCGGCCCGGGTCAGACAAAAGAACAGCCTGAGCGACGACAGATCGTAATCGAGCACTTCGGCACACGCCATGATCTGCGGAGCAACCGGTCCGATTGAAACAGCATGCGTCACGCGATGCTGCTGGATCAATTCCGCCATCCGTACGATATCGACTTTCGGCATGAGTACGGTGGTTTGCCCAAGGGATATCGTGGGCACCAGCGCATACAGATGCGCCGCGTTGTGAAGCAAAGGCAGTGACCAGATCAGTGTGGCGTGTTCACCCGCCTCCACGTGCCTGGACCACGCTTCAGCATGCGCGAGGTATTCCGCGTGAAAACGCGGGATGATCTTGGGCACCCCTGTCGTACCGCCAGACAGTTGGAAGCTCAGGACGTCTTCCGAGCCGATGTGCACACCGTTCAGGACGGCCTTTGCCTCATCCAGCGTGATCGACTCCAGCAAGGCGGACAACGAATGCGTCCCCGTTGGCGCGTCGCCGCGTGCGACGACAATGTGTCTGAACGATGGGTGCTCGGCGCACATCTTCTGCGCAAAGCCGACCTGATCGAACTGCCCCACGTCGGCCTGCACGAAATACGCTTGCGGCAACGACAGGCTCGCCAGCTTGCCGATTTCAACCTCGCGGTACTGCGGCAGCGCGCAGACCGGAACAATGCCGCTCTTGTAGCATGCACATAGCGCCAGGGCGGTGTCGACGGTCGTCCCCATCTGGAACACTGCGCGTGCTCCGGGTTCGAGTCCGAGTTTGAGCAATGCCGCGGCCAGACGGTCGCTTTGCTCATCCAACGCGCGAAACGTGATGCTGCGCTCGTCGCTGATCAAGGCCAGCGTGTCGGGAAGGCGTCGTGCCGTCGCTGCGAGCGCCTCGCCGAACGTTCTGTCGACCCAAGCACCGACCTGAAAATAATGCTGAGCGACCGATGGCTCGCAATACGCGACACCTTCGAGCGGATAATGGATGCCTGCCATGTCTGTCTTCTCCAGTCGACGCGTTCTTATTGTTCGACGATGCGAACGCGGTCTTTGTCAAACGTATCGATACGCCCGCACAAACCACCTGTGAAGAGGCCATACCAGATCGCCGGTTTCAGACCCAGCTCCTTGCGGTTGAATTCGAGTGCGTCTTTCGATTCAATCAGAAAGTAGCCCGGCGACGGTTGCGACACGCGATACTCGGGATTGCGCCGCGCTGCATCCACCACGCTCGCGAACTCCGCCAGCGCCGGCACGAAAATGCCGGGACCGTCGCTCTTTATGCCGCATTGCCCACTCAACAGTCTGCCCTTTTCCTGCCATACAGTATCAATCTCCCGGACTTGTCCCGCATGGTCACTGGCGACCTGCTCGGCCGTGATCGCCGCCTCAAGTGTTAGCGCCGCATCCCTGGCGTCTAGCGATTGCAATGCGCGCAGCTTGACGGTGATCTCGATGAAGTAGCCGTTGGGATCGCGAAAGTAGATCGATTCGATCACTTCGTGCTGAGTGGTCGATGAGACTTCCACACCTTTCGCCTCGAGCATCTCTTTCCATGCGAGCAACTGTTCCGCGCTATCGGCCAGCCACGCAGTGTGAGTCGCATCGAATACATGATCGTCGGGCGTGGGCGGCATCAAGGGGCGTTGTTGCGGCGGCGGTTCGCCCAAGTAATAAAAAAAGGCGATCGTGCTGCCGTTGCCGCTATCGAAGAAAAAATGAAGAAAGTCCGGGTGGCTCTCCGGGCCCCAGCCTCGCGCGGAGATCGTGTGGACAAGCGGCAAACCCAGCGTGTCGCGATAGAACTCGATGGTTTCGCGCAGTTTCCACGTCGGGCGCGCCGTGTGATCGACCCCCGACAGCCTGAGCGGTACGGATTGATTCATTCGTCAACTCCCGAGTTATAAGAAAGAGCGTTGATGCAGCCATTCGCCGACCGCGCGCGCGGCGATTGCCCGGCCCGGTTCGTCCGCGGCCTCCAGCGGTCTGCCGTGATGATCGCCACGCACGCGAACGTGGGTCTTATCGGTTGAACCGATACCGGTAAAAATCTCGGCAATGGCTAATGGGAAAGTAGTCTGATCGCCGGTGTATTCGACCAGCAACGAAGGCACGGTGACCGAAGGAGCGGTTGCTTCCAACGCTGCATTCGACGAGAGACCGGACCATGTCGAGAGCCAGGACTCCGGAGAACACAAGCGTCCAAAGCCCACCGAACCATAGTTCGAGATCACCGGATTCGGCGACCACAGCGAACCGGGCTTGCGATCGGAGGGATCGAGCGATGGGTCAAGACAGCGCAAATCGGCGTCCGTGCGCCATACGGTCATGACCGGCGTGTGGTTGGCCACGAGCTTCTGACGATGCGTCGCTACCTTGTCCTTCACGGCTTGCCGTGCGTCCTGGCGCACGGCGATCAGTTGGCGAGCCATCCGGTCAAGGCGCGCCACGCGCACCCGTTGCGCATCGCGATAGCGGGAGACGAACTCAGCGCTATAGCGCGTTGCCCCTGGTTCGCGGGAATAGCCGTTCTCGGGGTTAAACGGGTTCAACGTATCGTCGATCGATAACGCATCGCCCTCGTCGGTGACGGAAGGATCGATGCACCCCATCAATAAACGCCCCTGCCCCGGATGCGGCGCCAGATAGATCATGCCGTCCACCGTCGGCAAGGTCGCACTCGCCAGATGGGTCGGACGGCCGCCAGGCGTCTTTGCGATCCGGTCTTGCGCCGATAGCGCCGATTGCTGGATGTAGAAGCTATAGAGCCCGGCACCGCCCGAATTACCGAGCAACACGATGCGCTCGAAGCCCGCCTCGCGCAGGTAGCGCAAGCCGGCCGCGACATCGTGCAGGGCAACTTCATGCTCGAGCCGAAGGTCGTTGCCGACCGAACGGGCCGCCTGGGCCCAAACCGACGCCCCCGCTCGCAGCAATCCGGGAATCAGATAGTGGAACGTGAAGTTCTCGCGCGGGTGCATCAGACAAACGACGGTCTTCGTCGATGCGCCCTGATACAAAACCCCGCAGGTGGCGGCGCCGTCTTCGGTGCGCAGCGTCGCACTGGTCTGCTGTGTGGCATGCGGCAATGCATCGGGAAACCAGTCAATCGTCAATGCATGAGGACGTTCGAGAACGGTACCGGCCTGCATATTGCTCATATCAATGTCTCCGTATTCGTTGACGTTAGTATAGCTTTTTTGACGTTGGCGTCAAATTTTTGACAAAGGAACTCGATGCAGAAAAACGACGTCAGTCCGGCGGATCGTCAAACGGTATACAGTGGCGCCGTCTATCACACCGGACTCGCAAGGTGCGCCCATGTTAGATCTCAATGACTTCCGCTATTTCGTTCGTATCGTCGAGTGCGGAGGACTCACCGCCGCCAGCCGCAATCTCAACGTACCGAAATCGACGGTCAGCCATCGCCTCCAGCAGCTCGAAACAGCGCTCGGCGTGCGGCTCGTCAACCGGACCTCACGCAGGCTCGGCATGACCGGTGCAGGCGAGGTGTTCTACCGGCATGCGGTCGCCATGCTGGAACGAGCGGACTTCGCCGAAAGCGCTGTGCGCGAGCGCCTGGCCGAGCCGAGTGGCACGATCCGCTTCACCACCGCGGCGGCGACCTCGCTGTTCGCCATGCGCCAGATACTTCCGGATTTCATTCACCGTTATCCGAAGATCAACGTCATCCAGCACATCAGCGACGAGCAGGTCGATATTGCGGGCGGCAGTTATGACCTCGCGCTGCGCTCGCACAGCGGTCCACTGTCCGACTCGACCCTGGTGCAGCGCACGCTGGCACCGGCGCCCTGGTTTCTGTTCGCCGCGCCTAGCTACCTGGAGCGCCACGGCATGCCAGTCGCGCCGGAGAACCTCGCCGGGCACGAGACGCTGGTCATGTTGAGACACAACAGTCCAATGGCCTGGAAGCTCAAGCACCCCGTGAACGGAGAAGCGGTCGTGCCGCTCAACCCCCGGCTGGCCGGCAATGACATCGTCACCCTCAAGCAGGCTGCGCAGGACGGCCTCGGCATCGTTGCCCTGCCCGCCTACGTCTGCAACGAAGATCTGCGATCCGGCACACTCCAGCGGGTCTTGCCCGCCTGGCTGGCAGGCGAAGCCAGTATCACGGCGGTCATCCCGTTTCGTCACGGCATACTGCCTTCCGTTCGCGCTTTTCTCGACTTTCTGATCGAGCGCATCCCACTGGTCGTCGCGTAATATCGGATCGTCCATCTCATTGGACCTGAGGTCCAGGCGAGCCATCTTGTTGTCTCCCTGAAGCGGGCCCATTCTGAGCACACAGCCGGTCGGCATCGATCGATCGGTTTATCGAGCGCTTGAGGCGCTGCAAACGTGTTCAGGAGTACAACAATGAAGATGTCCAGACGTGAAGTCCTTATTGCGGGCGCGGCGGCGACAATTGCCGCAGTCGGTACGGTTACCGGCACCGCGTCAGCCGTAGCAGTGGAAAAGCAATCTGGGAGCACCGAATCCGGTCGGCCCTCAAAGTCCGCGAAGTATTTCGACATCCTGATCGTTGGTGGAGGATCGGCCGGCGCCGTTCTCGCGGCGCGCCTCAGCGCAGACCCGCGGCGCCGTGTTCTGCTGCTGGAAGCGGGACCGAACTTCGCGCCGAACGACTACCCTCAGGTACTGAAAGACGCCAATATCGTCGCGGGCTCGCCGGCCTATGACTGGCACTACCACACCGACGACGCCGCCAGTCTGGGCCACAACATACCGGTGCCCCGAGGGCGCGTGATCGGTGGCAGCTCGGCGGTCAATGCCGCTGTCGCCATACGCGCTCGACAGGCCGATTTTGCGCGCTGGGCTAAACGCGGCATCGAAGGATGGTCGTGGGAGGACGTGCTGGCCGCCTACAAGTCGATGGAAAACACGCCCTCCGGCGACGACGCCTGGCACGGACGTAGCGGGCCGTTTCCGATCCGGCAGCGTACTGCTGCGGAGAACACACCGTCGATGCGAGCCTTTGTCGACGGCGCGCAAACGCTGGGGCTGAAACACGTATCGGACTTCAATGGTGCGGACCAGCACGGTGCCGGCCCCTACACGCTCAATGTCGTCGATGGCGTGCGCATCAATACGGGCATGGCCTATCTCACGGCTGCCGTGCGTGCACGCCCGAATCTGACGATCCAGGGCGGCGCCGAAGTGGATCGCGTGGTGTTCGAAGGCAAGCGTGCCGTGGGCGTCAAGCTGGTCGACGGCCACGTTCTGTCCGCGGGTGAAGTCATTCTCGCGTCGGGGGCTTTCGGCAGCCCTGCGATTCTCATGCGCTCGGGCATTGGGCCTGCTGCGCATCTCGCCGAATTCGGCATTGCGACCGTCGCCGACCTGCCGGTGGGAAATCGGCTGCAGGACCATCCGTTTTTCTACAACGTCTACGCACTCAAGCGCGAAGCAAACGCGATGAAGCCCGCCTCCGGTGCGCTCGTGTGGACGCGCTCGCAGAGCGCGGGCTCCGGCGATCTCGACCTGCACATCTCGGGCACGCATCTGATCGACCCAAAGCTCAGCCCCACCGGTGGCGCGATTGTCCTCGCCTGCGCGGTGACACTGCCGAAGTCGATCGGTCAATTGCGGCTCTCGAGTCGCGATCCACGCGCCGCACCGGACATTCGGTACAACTTCTTCGATGACCAGAATGACCTCGACCGCATGGTCGAAGCCGTGCAGCTATCCCGCCAGATCGGCAGAACCGCACCGTTCCTCGACGTGATCGATCACGAAATGGCGCCAGGCAATACCGTGGACGATGGCAAAGCACTCAGGGCAAACATTGTGTCGAATGTCGCCGCGTATCTGCACCCTACGTCGACCGTGCCGATGGGTGCCGATTCCGATCCCACTGCCGTAGTCGACGCGTGGGGCAAGGTACGCGGTGTCGAAGCGCTGCGGGTCGTCGATGCATCGATTATTCCCGACATCCCGTCAGCTCCGACGAACGTCACGACCATCATGGTGGCCGAGCGCATCGCCGCGAAATTGTCCGCGTAAATCAGCGCGCATTCCAACAGTTGCAGGATCCCGGAGAACACAACATGACGACCCACGCATTGCTCACGCCGACAGAAATCTGGCGCGCGAAAATCTACAGCAATGGATGGAAGAACCCCGGTCTCGGCGCAGAGAGCGTGATCGAGAAAGCAACGGGCGCGAAGCTCGGTGAAATC
The DNA here is from genome assembly GCF_009690905.1 of Paraburkholderia madseniana. GTDB lineage: Bacteria > Pseudomonadota > Gammaproteobacteria > Burkholderiales > Burkholderiaceae > Paraburkholderia > Paraburkholderia madseniana. The sequence goes on along the minus strand of NZ_VOSW01000029.1, from coordinate 55,255 downwards.
GGTATCGCTTCGCCGGAGGATGTGTCGGTAGCGGCCGCCCTCGCCCGCGAGGCGCAAAAGGACTGGGCAAAAACACCAGGCCCGCTGCGCGGCGATGTGCTTAGGGAGTTTGCCCGACTGGTACTCGTGCATGCCGATGAACTCGCCGATCAGATCGTCAGGGAAACAGGCTCGATCAGAGCGAAAGCATTGTGGGAAGTCCACATGTCCGCCCGCGAAGTCCTTGAAGCCGCGGCGCTCGGCAGTCAACCCGTGGGTGTGCTCACGTCCACCGCTGAGGCCGGCCGCCAGAGCATTGCAAGGCGCATCCCCGTCGGCGTCGTCGGCATCATCACGCCCTGGAACTCGCCGTTCATTCTGGGCTCGCGAGCAATCGGCCCGGCGCTGGCGATGGGCAACTCGGTGATACTGAAGCCCGATTCGCAAACACCGGTGGCGGGCGGTGTGAGTTTCGTGCGCCTGTTCGAAGAAGCCGGCCTGCCTGCCGGACTCTTCCATGTTCTGCCGGGTGGCGCCGACACGGGGGCGGCACTCGTCAAGGAACCGCTCGTCGATATGATCAGCTTCACGGGGTCGACCCGCGTGGGCCGGCAGATCGGCTCGATTGCCGGCGGACAGCTCAAGCGCGTCTCACTCGAACTTGGCGGCAACAATCCCTATATCGTGCTGGACGACGCGGATATCGAGGCAGCGGCGAGCGCCGGAGCGTGGGGTGCGTTTTTCCACCAGGGACAGATTTGCCTCACTGCCGGGCGCCACCTCGTTCATGAGAACGTCGCCGAGGCGTATGCAGAAGCGCTGGTGAGAAAAGCCAGGGCGCTGATCGTCGGCGATCCCTTTGACGAGAAGGTACAACTCGGCCCCATCATCAATGAGCGTCAGGCCACCAACGTGGAGCGCATTATTGCCGAGACACTCGCCAAAGGCGCGAAGGCATTGACCGGCGGCTCGCGTAACGGGCTCTTTTTCGAACCGACCGTGATCACAGGGGTAACACGCGGCATGGCCGCGTTCGATGAGGAGATCTTTGGCCCCGTCGCACCGATCACCACGTTCCGCTCCGACGACGAGGCGGTCGAACTCGCCAATGCCACGGAGTACGGTCTCGTAGCCGCCGTCGCATCGGCCAATCTCGCCCGCGCGCAAAGCATTGCGGACCGGCTTCACGCCGGTGTCATCCACATCAACGATCAGACGGTGCTTCACGAGGTGTATGGCCCGATCGGCGGGGTCGGCGCATCGGGCAACGGTTTCAATCACAGCACGCTGACCAACGCCGATCAGTTCAGCGAGTGGCAGTGGATCACGACCCGGTCGCGGATTCCTGCTTACCCGTTCTGATCCGGCCAGGCGCGGACGTCGTAGATACGGCGCCCGCGCCCGTCATCGCGCTCGTCTCATGATGGCATCACGGATCCGACGCTTGGCGATCGGCCTCGCGCCTGTCGCCGTGGCGTGTTTGGCCAACGCTGCGCAGCCGTGTGAATCCGCTGATCCGCCCCACCGGCGCAGCGGCTGAACCGCAGGCAGATTCGATGACAGGCCACACAGGGAAAAAACGACTGGCTCACTATGGGCCTGTTGTCCGTTACGGGCAACAGCCAACCTTAAGGAGCCGAAATGAAAACTGCTTTTGACAGCCTGAAAAAAAACCAACCCTCACCATCGCTTCCGGCCTTTGTGGCGTCGCGCGTCGAGCAATATTACCGGGAGCGCGTAACGGATACGTGGGGAGGCGGCCACATCATGCGCGGTCGCATCCCGGGGGCGGATGCACTGCATCTGTCGAGCAACGACTATCTCGCGATCGCGCGTCACCCCGACATCATTCGCAGTATGGGTCGAACATTGCGTTCGGACGGCAACGGACTGTTGATGTCGGGCATTTTCCTGCACGGTGATTGCCCGCAGTTGAAGTTCGAAAACCGGCTGTCGACGTTCATGCGCGCAGAGGCCGGGGTGTTATGTCAGTCCGGCTATACGGCGAATATCGGGCTGATTCAGTCGATCGCTTCGGCACGAACGCCCGTCTACGTGGACATGATGGCGCACATGTCGCTGTGGGAGGGTATTCGCAGTGCGGGCGCGATCCCGATACCGTTCAGGCACAACGACACGGCGCACCTCGAGCAGCAGATCGTGCGGTATGGGCAAGGGGTCGTGCTGGTCGACTCGATTTACAGCACGAACGGCAGCGTCTGCCCGCTTGTCGCATTCGCCGATGTATGCGAAACGCATGGGTGCGTGTTCGTGGTCGACGAGTCGCATTCGCTCGGCACGCATGGCCCGCGTGGAGCGGGACTTGTTGTCGAACTTGGACTTGAGTCTCGTGTCGCATTCCGCACAGCAAGTCTTGCTAAGGCTTTTGTCGGCCGAGCCGGCTTCATCACCTGTCCAGCCGCTTTCCAGGAGTACTTCAAGTTCGAGTCGAATCCTGCGATCTTCAGTTCCACCTTGTTGCCTCATGAGATCAGTGGGCTGGACGCGGCGCTGTCTGTGATCGAAGGTGCCGGCCGACGGCGCACGAGACTTGCGTCGAATGCCGCCTGGCTGGGGGAACGGTTGAGGGAGCTTGGGTATAACCTGAATGCCGGTGAAAGCCAGATCATCGCGCTCGAAGCGGGTACGGAACAGCGCACGATCGTGTTACGCGACGCATTGGAATCACGGGGCATTTTCGGCTCCGTGTTTTGTGCACCGGCGACGGCGCGCAATCGTGCGCTGATCCGGTTGTCGATCCACGCTGCCTTGACCGACGCCCAGATCGAAAAGATTGTGAGCGTCTGTCGTGACATTCGCGGCGAAGTTGAGCTTGACAGATGGCCCTCCACCCGGCGCCTCGGGGACCGGCCGTGGTCCCGCAAACACAGCCACGAGCAAAGTACGGCAGACAGTGCGTTAGCGGTCTGATAGCGGCATGACATGGAGTTCACATGAGTGAACTCCATGTCTTCTGTATGTCGCGGTCCAGCCACTCGAGGTAGCGGTCGTAACTCAGCACGTGACTCAGATCGAACCCGGGCGGATTGGGGATCACGGCATAAGCGTAAAGCTGTTGCCCTGTAAACCGGATTGCCGGGTGCATATAGCTCTCCCACGCGATGCCGTCCGCAGGGCAGTACCCGCTGGTTTGCCAGAAGTACGGCAAACTCGCGCCGCTGTCCAGGGCGTCGAAAAAGCCCGCTGGTGCGCCTTGTACGCTGGCTATTTCACGCACACCCCGCAGCGTTTCGTTCGTGTGGACAATCAGCAGATAGGACTTGCCGGTACTGTCGAGCATGAGTAGCCCGTTTGGCGAGTATGAAAGGTAATGTTCAACAATACCGAGCGAATCAAAGATTTCCCTTACCCGCGCGACCAGCGCTTCGTCACGCAAAAACGTATATTCCGATGTCACCAGCGTGTCGAGGATGGATTGACACCTGTTATCGAAGTATGCGTTCTGCATATCGCGCACCGCGCGATTCAAGGCGCTGATGGCCGATGCGTCCTGCTTGCGAATGAAGCGATGAATGATGCCTTCGTTGAAACTCTCCACCGCGATGTGCTCGTTCGCCTTTCCGGTCAGCATGATCTTGCGTACGGCAGGGTCAGCAATGCGCCGGCAGAATTCAAGACCGTTCAGCCCCGGCATGTCGTAATCCACGACGACAACCGATGTTGCCTGAAATCGGTCGTTGTCGAACACCCGATTGCGGACGGTGTCGACGCTCATCGCGATGACCTGCTGTGCCTCGTCCTCATCGGTTCGGTCCCGGTACGGAGCGAAGATCTGTTCCTCAGGTGCACCGGAACGATGGCGTTCATTCACGAACCGCAGGGCTTCCCTTGACGAACTGAAGAGCCGGAAGGCAAGGCACGGTTCGAGTTGCAGGCACAGATTCGACAGGAATGCCGCGCTGTCGTCGACGAACGTAACCGTTGTCGGAAAATAGAATGGTTTGATCGTATCCATCGTCATGGCTTGGGAAAGGTCAACACAAATTCGGTATACATGTACTCGATAGACGTACAGTCAATGGAGCCGCCCATCACACGCATGACGTCACGACAGAATGCGAGTCCGATGCCGGTGCCGACGGAGGCGTCATCGGCTTCAGTCGATGACGTATAGAACCGCGTGAAGATGTGGGGAAGTACATGGGACGCGATGCCGACGCCGGTATCGCGAAAGAGGAGTTGGTTCGCGCGTGGTCCAGACGCAAGCCGGATCGAGATCAGCGCGCTGTCGACATCTGCCATGCCGCGGAACGCATTTTTTAGCAGATTGAAGAGCACATGGACCACCAGCATGTCTGAGCCTTCGAACGTGAAGTCATTGATGAGATCCGTGAGCACCCGTTGTTGCTCCCCTCCGCGAAATGGATAGCGGTCGAGCGCGGTCTCCACACATTGCCTGATCGAGCACTGTGCAATCTTTTGGGAATGCCCGCCGGTGAACCGCGCGTTCGCGAGCAGCATGTCGATAATGGTATTGGAATGAACGGCCTCCTGTTCAATGCGGGAGAGTACTCCGTCCATGGAATGAAGGTGGGCGACGCGGATCTTGGGAACACTTAGCCCGCCGCCTTGAGCGATGCCGTACGTTTCGAGCAGCAAAGGCAGGTAGCTTCCGAGGCCCGCCGCGCCGGCACGGATGGCGAGCAGCGGCGTACGTAGTTCGTGGGCAATGCTACCGGCAGTTGCCAGCATTGCCCGCTCCTGCTCGACTCGAATACGCTCCGTGTCATAGTTGGCGACGACGCCGATCGCTATAGCAAACGAAAAAATCGCCAGATGGACAAGATACGTCGAATTCATGCTGACAACGTCGGTGGTTGCCCAATAGGCGAGATACGCGAGAGCAATGCCGATCAGAAAATTGAGCAGCAGCATGAGCCAGTCGAGCAGCAACACCATGACGAAAGCGGCAATCAGCGCGCTTTCGATCCAGACGTTCGAGCCATTGTTTTTCAGCAACATGAACGCGAAAAAGAACGGCAGCGAGTAAAAGATTGTCGCGTACCAGTAGTACGGCAAGAGCTTTTTCGCCCACGACGGCCAGCGGTCGGAAAACAGGATGGGAATGAACAGCGCGGAGCCCACTAGCCGCAGCGGCAGGTTCTCGTAAGGCTGGGGAAAGAGATCGTTCCAGACATAGTAATAGAGCGGGAAGCCGACGATCGCAACGATCGAGAAGGGGCGCATCCGGCGGCTCACGTATTGCAGGTTTCGCAACGCAGGAGCGAACAGTTGGGCAAGGAATAAGCGGATCGGCACCACCGTGCGGGCGCCCCGCGGAGGTATTCTCGTTGCGTCCATTATTTCCAGAATAAAGGATTCACCGGGTTTCTCAGGCAAGGTTCCGGCGTTGAAATTGTTGATGCTTCGCGCGGCATCATCTGGATTATGTGGGGCGCGCATTTGCGCTGCCCAATTTACCAGCCTGTCGAAGTTATTTGCCACGGCCCCGGCACAAATCTTGACCTAAGGTGACGCCGATGTCACGGCAAATAATTGCCTTCAATCGCTTTGCCAACTGTTATCCGCCTGGATGGCCTTCTAACCCGGGAGGAATGAGCTGGCATATATGCGTATTGAATCAAGTGGCAGCCTTCCTGAAGTCCGGGATCGCCTTCTTCGCATTCGAGACCGAAGTGGCCTGATCCCTGAAAAAGTCAGGGCATATCCATCTGGTCCTGGACTTCAGGCGATCAATGTGTTTTCACACACGCTGGCCTGCCAACGGACGGCCGATCTGAATTGAAGGCAATGGCCGCTTACGAGGTAGATCCGTCGCTTGCTCGCCCCAGCGCACCAGGATGCCTGACGATTCAGGATTTGATGAACGCCAGGAGATCCGCATTGATCGTATCGGCTTGCGTGGTGGGCATGCCGTGCGGGAAGCCTTTATAGGTTTTCAAGGTGCCGTTCTGCAGCAATTTCGCGCTCAACGGCCCAGAGTCGGCATAAGGTACGATTTGATCATCGTCGCCGTGCATCACTAACGTCGGGACTGTGATCTTCTTCAGGTCTTCGGTGAAATCCGTCTGGGAAAAGGCCACGATCCCGTCGTAGTGCGCTTTGGCTCCGCCCTCCATTCCCTGACGCCACCAGTTCATGATCACGCCTTCGGACGGTTTGGCCCCAGGCCGGTTATAACCGTAGAACGGCCCGGCAGCGACATCCCGGTAAAACTGTGAGCGGTTGTTGGCAACCTGCGACTGAAATCCGTCAAAAACATCCTTGGGAAGACCTTCCGGGTTGTTAGCGGTCTTCACCATGAGCGGTGGCACAGCGCTGATCAGCACCGCCTTGGTTACGCGACTCTCGCCGTGACGCGCGAGATAGCGAACGACCTCACCGCCCCCGGTCGAGTGGCCCACGTGGACTGCATTTTTAAGGTCAAGATGCTCGGTAACGGCCGCAAGATCATCGGCATAGTGATCCATATCATGACCGTCGGCCGTCTGCGTTGAGCGCCCGTGACCCCGACGGTCATGCGCGATGACACGGAAGCCGAGGTTCAGGAAGAACATCATCTGGGCGTCCCAATCGTCGGCGCTCAGTGGCCATCCGTGTGAGAAAACGATGGGCTGCCCTGTTCCCCAGTCCTTATAGAATATCTGAATGCCGTCTTTGGTCGTGACCGTGTTCATCGTCATTCTCCTTGCTAAGGCGACCTGTCAAAGAAAAATGAACCACCGGCGTGAACGCGTGCGTCATAAGAAATTGCGCCGGGGTGGGTAGGTGGTCGGCAGTCCGTCCGGGAAACATGCTGGGGCGTCCCAACCAGGCAAATGCGTTTTTTAGCGCCGACAGTCTATTCGCCTGCCAGCCGATCTTACTTGTGCGTCATTCCATCGAAGCCACAACTTCGTCGGTAGTCACCACGCCGTGCGCGAGAAACGCGTAGTTGATCATTGCCGCCTTGTATCCGTCGCCCCAAACGGGATGACGCGGTCCCGCAGTGGCATCGCTAACTACATAAACTTCGAATCCCTGTTCGAGCAGATCACGCAGATGTGACTCCACGCACATGTTGGCAAGCATGCCTCCCAGGACCACCTGCCTCACTCCTCGCTTGCGCAGTTGAAGGACGAGATCGTTGGTTTGCGGTCCGAAGACCTTGTGCGGACTCACAACAACGGTCTCGCCGTCGTTGATGTAAGGCTTGAATTCGTCGAGCCAGTCAGCACCGGAGCCTTCGAAACCTTCCAGATTCAGCTGACCACTACGCGCAAACGTGCCTGTTGCGAATTCATCGGCCTCCAACGGTCCATTGAATTTCCATACGCGATCGGTCGGGAAAAAGTAATGTGGCGAAATAAAGACCGGAAACTTTGCGGACTTCGCCGCCTTGAAGATTCGCAACATGTTTTCTACCGTCTTGTTCTCTGTCACGCTTGCTCCCACCGCGCCCCAGTTCTTGCCATTCTTGCTTAAGACATCGACTTGCGGATCGATGAAAACCACGGCTGTCTCAGTTCGATCAAACGACACTTCGGACCTCCAATAGAGTGCATGACGGCTCGCCGACTTTCACTGGCCCGAGCCTCTCCGATCAGATTAGGAAACGGAGGACTGGAAAGCAACGACGGTTCGATGGCGCGTCCAGGTTCTTGCATGCGGGCGCCGGGTGACGGGGCGCTTGATGAGTCGGCATGTTGGCTTCGCGTGCATGCTATTAACAAGCCAATGATTAAGAAGCCAACGCGACCGTTGGGGTCAGGCTGCAAAATGCAATTTCCGTGACAGCCTTTCTCCGCAGAGCAAAGCCGCGATGAGCCCTGCGAGCTCTTTCCAGTTGCGGGCAGCACTTTTGGCCAGGATCGCCGAAGGCGGCAAAGACGGGAAAACGCAAAGGAGTAATCTTCGGTACTGGAAATGGAACACGCGCAATACGGTCAGCCAGCGATACAACCTGAGGAGCCGGGCCAATGGGAAGCACCAGCGCAGTTGCGGCGGCGGCAGTCGCTTTCGTGGGTAGTCACTTTGTCTTGTCCCATCCGCTGCGCAGGCGTCTGGTCGGCGCAATTGGCGAAACGGGGTTCCTGGGCGTCTATTCGCTGGTTGCCTTCGTGACGCTCGGCTGGTTGATCGCCGCCTACCTGAAGGCGCCTTTGACGGCACCACTATGGCCGGTAGGCGACGGGCTCTGGGCGCTTGCAACCGTGGTCATGCTAATCGCGTCGATCCTCCTGATGGGCTCTCTGATCCGTAACCCGGCGCTGCCCACCGGCGGCCGGCCCGCTTCATGCCCGGAAGCGGCGCTCGGCGTGTACGCGGTGACGCGCCATCCGATGTTGTGGTCGTTCGTACTGTGGGGGCTGTGTCACGTCGCGGTGTTCCCGGTGGCCAAAAACATCATCGTCGCAGCGGCTATCGGCGTTCTCGCGCTCGTCGGCGCCGCCTTGCAGGACCGGAAGAAAGAGCAGTTGCAGCCCGATCTCTGGCCTGAATGGGAGTCGAAGACGAGCTACCTGCCGTTCGCGGCGATCGCCGCTGGCCGTGCGCGGCTGGGCGGGTTCGGCTTGCACGCGTTGTTGGGCGGTCTCGTTGTGTGGCTCGTAGCGACCTGGGCTCATATGCCACTCACCGGTTGGGCCGCGGGCGTCTGGCGCTGGCTGTAATCGCAGCGTGGCCTGTCGCGCCATAAAGCGGTAGCGGGATTTGATGAGCCCGGTAAGGCACCCGGGACACGTTTCATTTCCCGCTGACATTCACATTCCCCGCTGATACTTTCATTTCTACGCTCCCCTCCGCCGCAGAGAACCCATCTGCTTGCCAGGCTCCCAGCACATGGCGATGCAATCCGCAATCGCGCTGTTGCGAGGGTTATTTTCGAAAAGACAACATCGGCGACAAGCCGTCATACTCTGTCTCTTAATTGAGACGGACGTTCCGACAACGCAATCGGAAAACCTGGCCAGGCACCAGACCGATGCATCGCCGTCCGCCCCGTCTTTTTCGACGCCAATTTCCGCGTTGTTCCACGCGCGGATCACGTGGAGCGTATTTTGTAATGAGTTACACCCCTGACGTTCCGTTCGCTCACGACAAGGCTGATTCCGGCGCCTTCGTGGGCGGCGCGCCAGCGTTTCGCCAACTGGTCCGCATGATCGATCGGGTTGCCCCCACCGATCATCCCTTGCTCATTTTTGGGCCGACTGGTTCAGGCAAGGAACTGGTCGCTCGCCGTGTGCACGCACACAGCCTGCGCCAGGATCAACCCTTCGTCGACGTCAACTGCGGCGCGATTCCAGAGAACCTCGTCGAAGCCGAATTGTTCGGGCACGTTAAAGGCGCCTTCACCGGCGCGGGCGAAAACCGCCCGGGACTTTTGCAGCAGGTCGGCAAGGGCACGCTGCTGCTCGATGAAATCGGCGAACTGCCGCTCGCGCTGCAACCCAAACTGCTGCGCGTACTCGAAACGCGAACTTTCCGTCCGATTGGTTCGTCCACCAGTCTGCACTTCGCAGGACGCGTGGTTGCCTCGACCCACCGCGACCTGCGCGAACTCGCACGCGAAGGGCTCTTCCGCGAAGACCTCTTCTACCGGCTCGCGGTTTTCGTGCTTGCCGTGCCCGGACTCGAACAGCGCGTCGAGGACATCCCCGCGCTTGTCACCCACTTCGCGTCGCAGCACACGCGCCGTCTGGAGTTTTCGCCGGCCGCCGTCCGCCGGCTTGCCCAGCACGCATGGCCGGGCCACATCCGGCAATTGCGCAACCTGATCAGCCAGTTGAGCGTGCTCGCCGAAAACACGAACATCGACGTCGACTCGCTCGAGCCGTTTCTCGCCAACGAAACCGGCGGACCGGTGTCGCGCGCCAGCCTCGCCGACATGCTGCTGCAACTCGAAGGGCGCGACAAACTCGCCGCCGCCGAAGACCTTTTGATCGACCGCGCGCTCGAACGGACCGGGCACAACAAGAGTGCGGCGGCCACCCTGCTGGGTGTGGGCCGCAAGACAATCGAGCGGCGTCTGAAGTCGCGCGAGGAACATCACCGGGAAGCGCGCAAGTGTCTCGAACATGCGAGCGCGCTGATCGAGGAATCGAAGTTCGCCGAAGCCATTCCGCCGTTGCGCCGCTGCCTCGACCTGCTACAGACGCCCCATGAACAGGAGGCCGCGCGTCGTCTTCAGTTCGATGCCTACCGCTTGCTCGGCATGAGCCTGCGTAGCGTGCACGGCTGGCTTTACGCGGAGGCCACCGCCTGCTACGCCGCCGCGCTGGCCATCGGCGAAGGCGTCTGCACGCCCGCCGAAATCGCCGCGATCCAGTTCGGCGTCTGGACCACGCAGTTGACGACGCTCCAACTCAAACAGGCGCGTGCAACCGCGCAAAACATGCTGGAGCGCGCGCAGAACGGCGGTGACCGGGTGTCGCTCGACGAAGCTCACGTCGCGATGACCAACACCCTCTTCTGGCTCGGTGACAGCGAGGAAGCCCTCGCCTGTCTCGCGCGCGGCAACCTGCTTGGCGTGACGCGCGACGACACCCGTACGGGTTCGCAAGGGATCGATCTCGCCAGTCTCGCGTTGACTTTCGAAGGACTCGCGGCCTACCAGATCGGCGCATTCGTGCAGGCGCGGCGCGCCATGGAGATGTTGATCCTGCGCTCATCGGAGCCCGGCGCGCACGCGTTCGCTCATGCCGTCAACCTGCAGGGCGCCGCCTGGCTCGCCTGCCTGTTCGAAGACATGGACCGGCTAGGACACCTCGCGAGCGAACTCGAGTCAGTCTCGATCGCGAACGGCTTCGCGTTCTACCGGGGCGTCGGGCAGGTCCTTCGCGCATGCCACCTCAGTGCGCTCGGCCATTCCGACGAAGCGGAAACTGTCATGCTCGACGGCTACGATAACCACGTCGTTTGCAACGGCGGTGCGCTGTTCTATTCCTTCATGGCATGGCAGCACGGCGAGCTGCTGCTGCGCGCCGGCCGTGCGAAAACGTGCGAGGCGATGCTCGCCGCCGCGATCGATGAAACCCTCGCCCGTCAGGAACGGGTCTACCTGGGCGAACTCCTGGTCACCCGGGCGCGCGCCCAGTGGGCACTCGGCGAGGTGAACGCTGCGGAACTGGGCTTGCGTACCGCGTTGTCCACTGCGCTCGCGTTCGGCTCGGTGCCGGCGCGCGTGGACGCCGCGCGTTATCTCGCCGATCTGCTGCGCGCCACCGGCCGCATCGCCGAAGCAATCGACATCCTCGAGCGCGGTTTGCGCTCGCTGACGACTGATTCGACCACGCGTGTCACCAGCGCCATGAGTTTGCTCGCCGAACTTCAGCGCGAAGTTTCTATCGACGTCTACACGAAAGGAATAACAAATGGCATATGAGTTACGCGGGGAAGACCTGGAACCGCTGCTACTGGGCGCCGCGTTCTTTGGCAGCAGTAAATAGTCCTTCAACGTGCCCGGAATAGCCAAATGGACGAAATCGTCCAATTTCAGGAAAACGTATGGACGGGATTGTCCAATGTCGCGACTGAAATGTTCCACTGTTCCCGCCGCCATGCGGCTTTGCAGCATGGCACGGTCATTGCGTATATAGATTTGATATCTGCCACCGCCTGATAAAAACAACCCACCGAGGCGGTAGCAGTGCCCAGAACGTGCAATAAACCTGCCCGACAAGCTGGGGAACCGGGGGGACCAAAAAAAGATCGCGCGCTGCAATGTGTTCGACGCACCGACGTCCGGCGACGTCCCGCTTGTTTCTGGATCGCCGGCATCGCTGATCGAGGGATCGCCGTAAGTCATCACGATCCTGCGGTTAGTGATCCGAACCATGCTCGACGCGCGATCGACGCCAACGATACCAACTCGCTGGCGGGGGATTGAGAGAGGGCTGTGCTGTTGTTGTAGCTGCAACTGTTGTGTGTCGGCACGTGGCAACCGAATACTTCCATAGAGAAGATCGTTGCAATGCGTAACGCCGACATGGTGGAATCCGCCTGGCTATGCATCAGGCAGACCACTGCGAGGTTCGGCCGTCGTTGCCTCCCTTTGCGTGGACAAGCAGCGGCGGCCCGCCCTTTTTACTTGCCTGCGTCAATCGCGGCACATCGACCGATCCTGCGTGAAGCACTCTGCGGCACTCGCGCACCCGGCCACCCCCACGGATTTTTCTGGATAGCCAGGTAAGCGGTCTTTTTTGCATTGCATTACCGCGCAGATCCACTGCACGGACGAGAATCTGCTTTAGAAGCCCTGAGCGGTGTCAGATAGTTAGCGGCGTCGCGAACGGACCAGACTGGCCATCCACGGGGAAATCGGACAATGCACCACCATCTTTTCGAAAGCGAACTCGTTCATCTTGAACGCGTAGTCGCATGCGCGCCGCAAAAACCTTTTCCGCCGACCTACTGGCGCGATCGCGTCGAACATCTGAAAAATTCTCCGCAGGCGCCGATGTATCGCCACCGTATTGCCCGCCTCTCCCGCCTTGTCGGCGAATTGCACGGATAGGTCAACCCAGCGTCCTGATCGAATTGCTAATGCCACGCGCGCAATCGATCACCGCGGGGGCGAGGCGCTGCTCGGCATCGGCTAGCGTCCAGCGACTGGTCGGCGCGACCACGTGCACCGATGCCACGGGTCTTCTTTCGCCATCCAGCACGGGCGCCGCAATCGTCATGTCGCCGATGAACAGTTCCTCACGGTTCGACGTATAACCCCTGCGGCGCGCCTCCGCGAGCAGCGCCTCGATGTCGCCGATATCCGTCACCGTGTACTGCGTATGCGCGACACGGTCGTTCGCCTCGAGCAGCGCGCGCACTTCGTCGTCCGGCAGCGCGCTCAGATAGGCGCGGCCCGAGGCGGTGCAGTACATCGGAATACGGCTGCCTATCGGCATGTGAATCGGCACGAATTTCATGCAGACAAAACGCGCGACGTACAGCATCTCGGCGCCGTCCGGTTCGGTCAGGCTGGTCGTCTCACCGGTCACGTTCGTGAGTTCGGACAGGAACGGATTGGCCACGTCGATGAGCGTATCCGCCGCGAGGTAGCTGAAGCCAATCTGCACGACTCGCGGGGTGAGTTGATAGCGCTTCGTGCGCGGATGTTTGCGCACGTAGCCGAGCTTCTCCAGCGTGTAGATCATCCGTTGCGCCGAACTCTTCGTGATCGAAGTCGCCTCGGCCACTTCCGGCAGGCTCATGGTCCGGCGTTGCGCGCTGAATGCGCGCAGCACCGCGATGCCCTTTTCCAGCGATTGATTGAAGAGCGCGTCCGGCGCTTCGCTCTCGCTTGCCTGCTCCACCCCTTTGCCGCTCATGGAAATACCCAATGGTGATCGTGATGCATTGACGTTATCATATCGCATATCGATACGCAAATAATGTTATTCGATATTTTTGACTCGAATATGATGAAGTCACACCAGTCACCGATTCCTCAATCGTAGTCCGTCACCGTCGTGGAGAATCTCATGATCCAGTTAGTCAAGCGCATCGCCGGCGCAGCCGTCGCGCTGTTGGTCCTCGCAGCAACGCCGGCCATGGCGGCCGCCGAGCCGGAGTACACGGTCGGCGCGACGGCCACCGGCGTGCCGTTCACCTTCCTCGACGTGAAGAGCAATTCGATCCAGGGTCTGCTGGTCGATGCGATCACCGCAACCGGCAAGGCCGCCGGTTTCGACGTGAAGGTGGAACAGACCACCTTCTCCGCGCTGATCCCGTCGCTCACCACGAAGAAGATCGACGTGATCTCCGCCGCCATGCTGAAGACGCCGGCCCGCGAGCAGGTCGTCGACTTCTCCGACACGGTCTATTCGTATGGCGAAGGTCTGATCGTGCGCGCCGACGACAAGGGCAAGTACACGTCGATGGACGACCTCAAGGGCGAAGTGGTCGGCGCGCAAGTGGGCACGGCCTTCGTCGACGCGCTGAACAAGAAAGGCATCTTCAAGGAGGTGCGCACGTACGACTCGGTCGCCGACATCATGCGCGACGTCGCGCTCGGCCGTATCAAGGCTGGCTTCGGCGATCATCCGATCATCGCGTACCAGTTGCAGAAGAACCCGAACCCGCAGTTGCGCCTCGTCGACGGTTATCAGCCGAGCGTGAAGGGTCAACTGTGCTTCGTGGTGCGCAAGGGCGATAACGCAACGCTGGAGAAGCTGAACGCCGGTATCCGCAAGATCAAGGCAGACGGCACGCTCACGCAGATCATCAAGAAGTGGCAGGTGGAATGACGCGGCTCGCTTCCTGAGGAGATCACGTCATGTTCATCCAGAATGCGCTCGACTTCCTGCCGATCCTGCTGAAAGGCGCGGTCGTCACCGTCGAGATCACCTTCTGCGCGTTCGTTCTCAGTACGCTCCTCGGGCTCGTGCTGGCGCTGATGCGCGTGTCGTCGAACAAGGTGCTCTCGAACGCGGCGGCCACGTTCATCAACGTGATTCGCGGCCTGCCGATCATCGTGCAGCTGTTCTACATCTACTTCGTGCTGCCCGATCTCGGCGTGCAGTTGAGCGCGTTCCAGGCGGGTTTCATCGGGCTGGGCGTTGCCTATTCGGCGTATCAGGCGGAGAACTTTCGTGCCGGCATCCAGGCAATCGACCACGGCCAGATCGAAGCCGCGCAATCCATCGGCATGCGTGGCGGGCTGATCATGCGCCGCGTGATCCTGCCGCAAGCGTTTCGAATCGCGCTGCCGCCGTATGGCAACACGCTCGTGATGATGCTGAAGGACTCGTCGCTGGCCTCGACCATCACCGTCGCGGAAATGACGCGCGCCGGCCAGTTGATTGCGTCGTCGACGTTCCAGAACATGACGGTATTCACGCTCGTCGCGCTGCTCTATCTCGCGCTCAGCCTGCCGCTCGTCTACGGCTTGCGGCGCCTCGAGCGCCGTCTCGGTCAGAAGGGAAAGCGATGATCGAAGTTCAATCCATTCACAAGCGCTTCCACGATCAGGAAGTGCTCAAGGGCGTCAGCCTCAACGTCGAAGCCGGCCAGGTCGTCTGTCTGATTGGGCCCTCGGGCTCGGGCAAGTCGACGCTCCTGCGTTGCATCAACGGTCTCGAAACCTACGACGCAGGCACGATCGCCGTCGAAGGCGTGCGCGTCGACGCCAGGTCGAAGCACATCCATGAATTGCGCACGCAGGTCGGCATGGTGTTTCAGCGCTTCAATCTGTTTCCGCATCGCACGGTGCTGGAGAACGTCTGCGAAGGGCCGCTCTATGTGAAAAAGGAAGCCGGCGATGCGGCGCGCGAGAAAGCGCGGCATCTGCTCGACAAGGTTGGCCTCGCGCACCGGATGGGCGCGTATCCAGCCGAGCTCTCGGGCGGCCAGCAACAGCGCGTCGCCATTGCGCGTGCACTGGCGATGGAGCCGAAAGCGATTCTGTTCGACGAACCGACTTCCGCGCTCGACCCGGAACTCGTCGGCGAAGTGCTCGGCGTGATGCGGCAACTCGCGAACGACGGCATGACGATGATTGTTGTCACGCACGAGATGGGCTTCGCGCGCGAGGTGGCCGATCGCGTGTGCTTTCTGTACGACGGCACCATTTGCGAGGAAGGCGCGGCAGCCGATCTGCTCGAGCGGCCCTCTCATCCGCGCACGCGCGATTTTCTGCGCCGCATGATCACGCCCACGTCGAATGGAATCGCTCAATGAAGTCAGTAGAAGCCGGCCAGCCGTTGCCGCCGTCGCTCTGGGCTGCCACCGCTGAGGCCGCGGTGCGCACGCCGCCTCTCGATGCATCGAAGCGTGTCCAGGTGGCTATTGTGGGCGCGGGTTACACGGGTTTATCCACGGCGCTGCATTTGAGCGAACTCGGCATGGACGTCTGCGTGATCGATGCGAACGAGCCGGGCTGGGGCGCATCGGGACGCAATGGTGGACAGGTGATTCCGGGTCTCAAGTACGACCCCGACGAGCTCATGCGCCGTTTCGGCCCGGACGACGGCGACGCGCTCGTCAGGATGGCGGGCGGCGCAGCCGAGACGGTGTTCGATCTGATCGAGCGCCACGATATTGCATGCGATGCGACACGCGCCGGCTGGATTCAGCCCACGCATTCGACCAGGCTGCTCGATACGCTGCATGCGCGTGCGCGCCAGTGGGAATCGCGTGGCGCGCGCGTCGAGTTGCTCGATCGCGCGCAGATTGCGCAGCGGCTTGGAACGGATGCGTTTGTCGGGGGATGGGTGGACCGCCGCGCGGGCAGCGTGCAACCGCTCAGCTACGCGCGGGGACTTGCGCGCGCTGCCCTCGCGCGTGGCGTGGCGATTCACGGCGCGACGGTCGCGAACCGCCTCGAACAGCGCGCCGATGGATGGCGCATTCACACGGCTCAAGGACCGACCATCGACGCGAGTCAGGTCCTGCTTGCAACCAACGGATACAGCGATTCGCTGTGGCCGGGGATCGCGCAGTCGGTGATCGCGGCGAACAGCTTCATCGTGGCGACGAAGCCGCTGGCCGCGAGGATCAGCGCAAGCATCCTGCCCGGGCGCGAAGTGGCGTCGGATTCGCGGCGCTTGCTGCTGTACTTCCGGCGCGACAGCGAAGGCCGCCTGTTGATCGGCGGCCGCGGACCTTTTCGCGAACCACGCGGCGCGGCGGACTGGGCACACCTCGAACGTGCGGCCAGATTGTTGTACCCGCAACTGGCGGACGTCGAGTACGAGTATCGCTGGGCCGGGCGCATCGCCATCACGCGGGATTTCCTGCCGCATGTTCACCTGCCCGCACCGGGGCTGACGATCGCGCTGGGCTACAACGGCCGCGGCATCGCGATGGCAACGACGCTCGGCAAACACCTCGCCGCGCATCTGGCAGGCGCGACGCGTGGACTGCCGTTGCCGCCGACATCAATCCGACGGATCCCGCTGCATGCGCTTCAGCGCTTTTATATCAGCGCCGGGGTTGCGTGGTATGGGTTGCTCGATGCGATGAGTTAGCCCTCTATACGATTCCTTGAGCCACCATCGCCAGCAGCAACCGTTCTGCGCCGATGCCAAAACCCGCACCTTCCCGATACGCCCCACCGCCGACGATCTGCTGTTGCGCGCCGAGTTCGGTGCAGCGCATCTCGAAGCCCATGCCGTTCAGGTAATAGCTAAGACCGCGTCGAGCCGAACTGTCGATTTCGTAGCGCAGTCCGAAGGAATCCAGAAAACCCGCCACGATCTCCTGACTGCGCACGTTGGCCCGTTGCGGATCCGGGCAAAGATATTCGAAGCCGAGTTGCGAGAATTCGCGGTAACGGCCTGCCTGAGGCCGCTCATACCGATAGCACCGCGCGACGTAGAACACCATGCGCTCCGTTTGCCGTCCCAGCAATTCCTTGCAGCGCTCCTGGAACAGCGCTGTCGCTTCCGGGATCAGACAGCAGGGTCTGCCTTTCTTGTCCGGGAAAGCCCACATCTGCCCGATGACCTCACTGCCACCGGCTTTCTGGATGAAGGTGTCTTGTCCCCACAGCGCAGGAACGATCGCCTCCTCTGCCCCGGCTTCAATGAAGGTAGCTCCGGAAGCGATTTTCGAGTGCACGAATCTGCGCGGCTTCGGTTCCGACGATAAAACGGGTTCCACGGATCATGGTCATGTCTGGTCCTCTTGTGCGTAGAAATAAAAAAAGGCGCCCTGGGGGCGCCTTGGTCGTTGGTGCACGAAACGGGATCAGTAAAGTCCCGATTCCCTGCTATGGACGTAACGAACCACGGCGCAACTGCATGCGACCGTGATGGTGGTAAAAGATGAACAGTACGTTACGGGATTCCATGGAGGGCATAGTCGCACATCGATTTAATTTTGGGAACACATCGCCACGCTCCCCTCAATGCCGCCACGATCCATGCGGCAACTCGACGTCCCGCTGCGCCGCCGCCAATCCTTCAACGATGCCCGCGCGATCCAGCGCAATGCAATAGACCGGCTTCGCACGCTCGAAGCGCCAACTGTCGGTGAGCGCACCGGCATCGACTGGATCGAAGCCGAACTGATCGAGAAGCCCGCGCACGACGTGCTTGGCCTGCTCGTCATCGCTCGCGAACGGCAATGCCCGGCGGTTCGGCGCATCGGCAGGCTTGCCGTCCGTTTCGAGGTCCCTCGCCAGAATCGCGTTGAAGGCCTTGACCACCTTCGCGCCAGGCAACGCGGCGGCCAGCATCTGACTGGTGGTCGTCGAGCGACTGTCGAGCGCCTCGATGTGGCCGTCGCGGTCGGGATAGTAGTTGCACGTGTCGATCACGATCTTGCCGTCGAGTGCCGCAACCGGCAGCGCGCCAATGTTGCTGAACGGCACGGTCACCACCACCACGTCGCCGAACTTCGCCGCCTCTTCAGCCGTGCCGAGCGCGCAGCCAAGCGCCGCGGCCGTACTGATCAAAGTTCGCGGATCACGGGAATTACTGATCATGACTTCGTGACCATGGATCTTCGCGACGGTCGCCATCGCGCGGCCGAGAAAGCCGGCGCCGAGAATGCCTATCTTCATGTTTCACACTCCATGTTTATCCGCGGAGCACTCGGTTGAGCGCCCGCCCATCGGTGAGAAGCACTATGATTCAAAACTTCAATCGGATAAACAGGCGTAGTTTGATGACTGTCGAAACCAGCAGTGGTGAATCATGGACCGCTTGACCAGCATGGCCGTGTTCGTGAAAACCGCCGACAGCGGCTCGTTCGCCGCGGCTGCGCTCGCCTTCGGCATCTCCGCGCAGATGGCCGGCAAGCATGTCAGTACGCTGGAGGAGCGCGTCGGCGCGCGTTTGCTTAACCGGACCACGCGCCGCCAGAGCCTCACGGAGATCGGCCAGATTTTCTACGAACGCTGCAAGGCACTGCTGGCGGATGCCGACGCGGCCGAATCGGTCGCGCAGGAGCTGTCTGCCTCGCCGCGCGGGCGTCTGCGCATCACCGCGCCAGTGACCTTCAGCACCTGCTGTCTCGCGCCGATGATCACGCGCTACCTGAAGGCCAATCCCGAGGTACGGGTCGAGTTGGCGCTGACCGACCGCTTCGTCGATCTGATCGACGAAGGCTATGAAGCCGCGATCCGTCTCGGCTCGCTGTCGGATTCGTCGTTGATCGCCCGACAGTTGATGCCGTACCGGCTGATTGCCTGCGCGTCGCCTGACTACCTGGCCGAGCGCGGCGAGCCGCAGACGCCGCAAGCGCTGGCGGAGCACGAGTGCCTGAGCTTCGTCTATACGAGCCTGCCGGTTCAAACCGAATGGCATTTCGCCGATGCCCAGGGCGAACACGTGGTGCCGATCTCAGGCCGCTTTCAGGCCAACGACGTGAAAGCGCTGCTGGCCGCGGCCCTCAATGGCGGCGGCGTGATCCTCGCGCCCGAAGTGGCGGTGAAGGACGAACTCGCCGCGGGCCGGCTGGTACGCCTGCTGAACGGCTACGAAGCACCCGCGCGACCCATGCATCTGGTGTTTCCGGCCAGCCGCGCCACCCCGAAATTGCGCGCGTTTATCGATCAGGTGGTGGCCGAATTCGGGCCGCACGCCGCGTGAAATGGGCAGCCGGGTACATCCGGAAGACGGCCTGCGCCACCCGCCAATCTCCACCCATTAGCCGCTAGAATTCCCGCCTTTGCCCGCGTCGAGCGCGCGACAAGGCAAAATACCGGTTTTGCGCGCGCAAAACGCGCCGCGAATCCGGATGAATCAGACCTCGGCGGCAGGCTTGCCGCCGACCCTCGCAATGACGCATGACGACGGCCCAGCACGCCAATCAGGCACGCCGGGCTCGTCGCTTGCGGCGCAGCCAGGACAGCTCGTCCTTTAACAGAGCCCCTCAGGAGCATTCATGACCGATTCGAACCCGTCTTTCCTCGGCAGGATTTCACTTGCCGTCAGTACGTTTTTCAGCATCCTCGGCGATGGCGAATTCGCCGCCGGGGTGCTGCGTCTGCGTAACGGCGACGCAGGTGGCGTCGCTGCCGCGAGCGCTGCACCCGCACCCACGCCCGCTCCTGCCGCGGCACCGGCTCCAGCCCCGCAACCGGCGCCCACGCTGAAAGAAGCGAGCCCGGACGCCGCACTCCAACTGCTTGGCCTGCTGCAACGCGACGCGCGCTTCATCGATTTCGTCGAAGAAGATATCAAGGCCTATAGCGACGCCGACATCGGCGCCGCCGCCCGCCTCGTGCACGACGGCTGCCGCACGACGCTGCGCGAGCATTTCACGATCCGTCCGGTGCGCGACGAAGCCGAAGGCAGCCGCGTGACGCTGGCCGAAGGTTTCGACGCCACCTCGATTCGCCTGACCGGCAATGTGGTCGGCAAGGCGCCGTTTAACGGCAGCATCAGCCACCGCGGCTGGCGTGTCGACGAAGTGCGTCTGCCGAAGCTGACCGACAGCCATAACGCCAAGGTAATCGCACCGGCCGAGGTGGAGCTATGAGCGACGCACGCTTTTCAATCGGTATCGATCTAGGCACCACGCACTGCGCGCTGTCCTACGTGGACACCACGGCCAGCGATGGTGAAAAGACCGCCCAAGGCGTGCTGCCGGTCGCTCAACTTACCGGTCCCGGCGCGATCGACAACCTCGATCTGCTGCCCTCGTTCCTCTACCTGCCGCATCCGGACGAACTCGCCTCCGGCGACCTGTACCTCCCGTGGACCGGCCAGCGCGAATTCGCAGTCGGCGAGTTCGCCCGCAGCCGCGGCGCGGCCACGCCGATTCGGCTCGTGTCGAGCGCCAAGAGCTGGCTGTGCCATCCCGGCGTCGATCGTCGCGCGGCGATTCTGCCGAACGACGCGCCGCCTGAAGTCGCTCGCGTGTCGCCGCTCGAAAGCTCGGTGCGCTATCTGACGCACCTGCGCGAAGCGTGGGATCACGCGCATCCGGACGCACCGTTCAGCCAGCAAGACATCACGGTAACGATCCCTGCATCGTTCGATCCGGCCGCACGCGAGTTGACCGCCGAAGCAGCGGAAGCCGCCGGTTACGGACGTATGACGTTGCTCGAAGAACCGCAAGCCGCGCTCTATAGCTGGATTCAGAAGAGCGGCGGCCAATGGCGCAAGCAGGTCAAGGTCGGCGACATCATTCTCGTGGTCGACGTGGGCGGCGGCACGACCGACCTCTCGCTGATCGCCGTGATCGAGCGCGAAGGCAATCTCGAACTGCATCGCGTCGCGGTCGGCGAACACATTCTGCTCGGCGGCGACAACATGGACCTCGCGCTTGCCCACGTGGTCGCGCGCAAACTTGCCGCGCAGGGTACCCAGGCCGACGCGTGGCAACTGCGCGCCCTCACCTATGCCTGCCGCTCGGCGAAGGAAACGCTGCTCAGCGATCCGTCGACCGATACCGTGCCGCTCGTCGTGCCGAGCCGCGGCTCGAAGCTGATCGGCGGCTCGATTCGCACCGAACTCACGCGCGCGGAGTTGACCCAAACGATCCTCGAAGGTTTCTTCCCGCAGGTGGATAGTGCAGCGCGTCCGGTCAGTCGTGCGCGTGCCGGTCTGACGCAACTCGGCCTGCCGTATGCGCAGGACGCGGGCATCACGCGGCATCTGGCGGCCTTCCTTGGCCGTCAGGTGGGTGCGTTGGCCGAACTCGAAGGCTTGCGCGATATCGTCACGACGGAAGGCGCGACTTTCCTGCACCCCACTGCAGTGCTCTTCAACGGCGGCGTGTTCAAGTCGCCGCTGCTGGTCGAGCGGATCATGGGCACGCTCAATGGCTGGCTCGGTGCCGAAGGTGCGCCGCAGGCACGCCTGCTCGAAGGCGCGGATCTCGATCTCGCCGTCGCGCGCGGCGCGGCTTATTACGGCTATGTACGGCGCGGCCAGGGCGTGCGTATTCGTGGCGGCACCGCACGCGCGTACTACATCGCCATCGAATCGGCGATGCCCGCCGTCCCCGGTCTCGAGCCGCCGGTGCAGGCGCTGTGCGTCGCGCCGTTCGGCATGGAGGAAGGTACGGACGCCGAACTGCCGGCGCAGGAGTTCGGCCTGGTCGTCGGCGAGCCGGTGCACTTCCGTTTCTTCGGATCGTCGGTGCGTCGTCAGGATCAGGTCGGCACGCTGCTCGACTTCTGGGGGCCCGAGGAGTTGCAGGAACTGGAGGAAATCCAGGCGACGCTGCCGTCCGCCGGCCGCACCGCTGGTGAAGTCGTGCCGGTGAAGCTGCGTGCGCGCGTGACGGAAGCCGGCACGCTCGAACTCGAAGCCGTGCCGCGCGGCACCGACGAACGCTGGAAGGTCGAGTTCGACGTGCGCGGCAACGCCAATGCATGACTGAAGTGAAGCTGAAGCGCTACAGCGTCGGCATTGATCTCGGCACCAGTAACACGGTGCTGGCCTATGCTGCGGCAGGCTCGCAGGAGATTCGCGTCTTCGAGATCGATCAGTTGGTGAGTCTCGGCGAAGTCTCCTCACGGCCGCTGCTGCCTTCGGTGCGGTATCACGCGGCGCCGGGCGAGCTGAGTGCGGGCGATTTGCAGTTGCCGTGGAGCGCGCCTGACGGTTCGATCGATAAAGCTGTCGAAAATCAGCAGGATCCGCCAGTAGTAATCGGGAGGCTCGCGCGTGCGCTCGGCGGCCAGGTGCCGGGACGGCTGGTGGCGAGTGCGAAAAGCTGGCTGTCGCACGCGTCGGTGGACCGGGTCGCGCCGATCCTGCCGTGGGGCGCCGCGGACGATGTCCGCAAGGTCTCGCCGGTCGAAGCCAGCGCGAGCTATCTGGCGCACGTGCGGGCGGCCTGGAATCAACGCTTTCCCGACGCGCCACTCGAAGCGCAAGACATCGTGCTGACGGTGCCCGCTTCTTTCGACGAAGGCGCACGAGCGCTGACGGTGGAAGCAGCGCGGATGGCGGGCCTGCCCACATTAAGGCTGCTCGAAGAACCGCAGGCCGCGTTCTACGACTGGCTGTTTCATCATCGCGAAAGCCTTGCGACCGAACTGGCGGACACGCGACTCGTACTGATCTGCGACGTGGGCGGCGGCACCACCGACCTCACGCTGATTGAAGTCCGCATGCGTGACGGCGAGCCGGAGCTCACGCGTATCGGTGTGGGCAACCATCTGATGCTCGGCGGCGACAACATGGATCTCGCGCTCGCGCATCGCGTCGAGGCGCGTTTGCCTCAAGCGGGCAACGAGCGCACGCGTCTATCGGCGGCGAGCCTCTCGCAACTGGTCGAGCGTTGCCGCGGCGCGAAGGAACAACTGCTCGGCCCAGACGCGCCGGAGTCGGCTTCGATCACGCTGCTCGGCGCAGGCTCGAAGCTGATCGGCGGCGCGCGCACGGCGCAGGTCACGCGCGAGGAAGTCGAGCAGATCATCGTCGACGGATTCTTTCCGGCGGTGGCATCGAACGAACGGCCGGGCAGGCCGCGCGGCGCGATTGTCGAGTTCGGCCTGCCCTATGCCACCGATGCGGCGGTCACGCGTCATATCGCGGCGTTTCTGAATCGCTTCGCGGCGCAGTCGCGTAAGGCGCTGGGTTCGGCTACTGATTCCTCCGCGCTTCCCTCCGGTGCGGGCGAAGCTCAGGACGAGCCGTTGCCGGTGCCCGACACGCTGTTACTGAACGGCGGCGTGTTCCGCGCTGAAGCACTCGCGCAACGCCTGTCCAGCACTTTGGGCACGTGGCGCGGCGAACCGCTCAACGTTCTGCACAACGACAATCCCGACGTCGCCGTGGCGCGCGGCGCGGTCGCTTATGCCCTCGCGCGCGCTGGCCAGGCGCCGAAAATCGGTGGCGGCTCGGCACGCAGTTACTTCCTCGTTCTCGACGAAACCGGCAATGACGAACGAGACGCCGAACCGGCGCAACGCGGCATCTGCCTGCTGCCGCGCGGCACCGAAGAAGGCCACGAAATCCGGATCGAAGACCGAACATTCGCGCTGCGCCTCGGGCACCCTGTGCGTTTTCACCTGGCCTCTTCAAGCGCGGATACGATCTATCAACCAGGCGAGATGGCCGACCTTGCACAAGGCGATTTCGTTCGGCTGCCACCTATTGCGACGATCGTGCAACAGCGCGGCGCGAGCACGACGCGCGGCGAAACCGCGGTACAGATCGCAACCTCTCTCACGGAAGTGGGCACGCTCGAAGTCCACTGCATCGAGCTCGACAATCCGGCGCAGCGCTGGCTGTTCGAATTCCAGTTGCGCCGCGAAGATGCTCAGGTGAACCTGGCGGCGGATGCGTCACAAGCCCGGCACCCCGCGCTCGACCAGGCGATCGACCATATCGACCGCTGCTTCGGCACACGCGCGCAAAACGTCGACCCGAAAGAAATCAAACGCCTGCGCTCGCAACTCGAACAACTGCTCGGCCCGCGCGAAGGTTGGAACAGCGCGCTGCTGCGTGAACTGTTCGGCGCGCTGTGGGAGCGTGCGCGGCGCCGGCGGCGCTCGGCGGACCACGAACGCTTGTGGCTGAATCTCGCAGGCTATTGCGTGCGGCCCGGCTTCGGCTATCCGCTCGACGAATGGCGTGTGGAGCAACTCTGGTCGCTCTTCGACGACGGCATCCAGTACGTCAACGAAAGCCAGGTGTGGTCGGAATGGTGGACGCTATGGCGCCGCGCGGCGGGCGGGCTCGACGAAAGCGCGCAACTACGCGTGCTCGACGCGATGGCCTATCTGCAAACGGCCGCGCAATCGCGTCACAAACTGCCCTTCGACGTGTCGAAAACCGGCTTCACCGACATGGTCAGGCTAAGCGCGTCGCTCGAACGCATTCCGGTCGAACGCAAGATCGAGCTCGGCGAATCCGTGCTCACGCGCTTGAAGAAACCCGCGGAAAATCATCAGAGCTGGTGGGCGGTCGGGCGCATCGGTGCGCGGCGGCCGTTCTATGGCAGCGCGCATAGCGTCGTGCCGCCGGACATCGCGGCGCTTTGGCTGAACACGATCCTCGCGCTCGACTGGAAGAAGGTCGACCCCGCAGCGTTCGCCGCCGTGCAGATCGCCCGCATGACCGGCGACCGCTCGCGCGACCTGCCCGAAGACTTGCGCCATACCGTGGTGCGCAAACTCGAAGCGGCCAATGCGCCGCGCGCGTGGATCACGATGGTCGGCGAGACCGTGGAACTCGATGACGCCGACGAAGGCCGGGTGTTCGGAGAATCGCTGCCTGCGGGGCTGAAGCTGATAACTGCAACGCCATGAGCGAGCGCCAGGGTGCGGGCACTGCGCGAAGGTCAGTTGACGAACTGCAGTGCCCCACCGGGTCCGGCCACGACGTGACGGCACCAGTCCACAGGACCGCCTTCTTTGGTGGACCAGTCTTCGGTCAGGCAGTAGCGGCCGTCATTGGAAATCGACCAGTGTCCGGATGTCTTCTGCACGCCCTGCTTGCCGCCCGGCCGGGGCATGCGTGTGATCGTGGCGCTGCCGTCTTCGTTATTGGTCCAGTTCCTGACTCGTCCGCTGTCGTTCGTGCGCTCCATCGTCGAGCCTGGCACCGCCTTCGCCAGTGCTTCTTTGGTCATGGGCGTCTGGTCATCGGCCATTGAAATCGCCGACACCAGGATGAGAACCAGCAATGTCGATCTGCCAAACGCGTTCATAGGCCGCCTCCGCTTGCACCGGTTAGCGACGCCGTCCGGCTAAACCGGCCGGGTCGTCTGTGTGGACTGCAGTGCATTATCGCGCCGCTATGATCCGACGGGAACCGCACCGTCGTCAGCGAGCTTCCGTATAGACCCGTCCCCGCGCGAGGCGGCCTGCCCTAGGCCATCGTCACCAGATTCCTGCCGTCGTGTTTCGAGCGATACAGCGCCCGGTCCGCGCTCGCGAAGCCCTCGCGATGTGCCAGCCGCGCCCCCTCGGTCATGCGCGTCAACGAGGCGCCGACGCTCACCGTCACCATGCCGAGCGGCGAGGCGCGATGTTCGATCGCCAGGTCTTCGACGCCCTGCCGCAGCGCTTCGAGCGTGTCTTCAAGCGTCACCGGCTCCGCTCGCAGCACCAGCAGGCCGAACTCCTCGCCCCCCATGCGCCCGGCGATGATGCGCTCGCCGTCGGACGCCGACTGCATCACCGAAGCCACCTTGCGCAAACAATGGTCGCCCGCCTGGTGGCCGTAGGTGTCGTTGTACTGTTTGAACCAGTCGACGTCGACCACCACTGAGCCCATCACTTCGCCCTCACGTGCGTCTTTCCATTTGCGCGCGATGCTTTCCAGCAGGAAGCGGCGGTTGTACAACTGGGTGAGCGGATCGATCGCGGTGGCCGTGCGCATTTTCAGATCGTTTTCGATCATCGCGCGCAGGTGGTAAAACACGCCGCGTTGCGACGCATCGAGACCGCCGGGTGCGGGGTCCATCGCGCACAGCGCGCCGACGATCTCGCCGTTCGGCGCGCGCAGTGCAATCGCCGCGTAAAAGCGCACGAAGGGATGGCGCTGCACCAGCATGCATTCACCGAAACGGGTGTCATCGTGGGCATCCTCGATGACGAACAGCTCCGCGTCGCGCACCGCGTAGTCGGCCAGCGAACGAGCGCGGGTCACGAGCGGCATCGCCATGCCGACTTCGGCCCGGTAGTGCTGATGCTCCTCGTCGAGCAACGTGATCGCGGTGATCGCCGCGCCGGTTACGCTCTTCAGGATTTCCGCCGCGTGCGTGAAGCATTCGCGCATCACCTGATCGTCATGCAACAACCACTCGATGACCGACGATTCCACCTCGGGTTCGCCGGCGGCGGACGGATCAACCAACATCCTGCTGGACAGACGATCGTTACTGTAAGCGAGTTGCACGGCTGGGTTCCCGGAAGTGACTAGCTCGTGTCAACGGCATCTGCATTCGAAACTTGAGCGGTAGGAAGCTGATTCATTCAGCAGACAATTGCAACCTGCAATCGTGTAATCCGGATGTTCTGCGGTGCAGCCGAACGCCTTTGTGCCTCGCATTCGCTTAAGGCCGCTCGCCTCGCGCCAACCGCGCATCGATGTCACGCACCACCGGCATCAGATCCGCCACGCTATCGATCACATAGTGCGCCCCGGCGGCCTGCAACTTCTGGATCGCCACCTTGCGCCGCCATGCAAATTCATCCGGCGCCAGCGCCTTGACGTCGTCCTCAGCCATACCGAAGGCATTGCCGCTGACGGCAACACCCACCGCCCACGTGCCGCCGTTGATCCCTTCCTCGATACCGACCTCGGTGTCGTCGACCTTGATCGCATCCTTCGCACGCCACACACCCAATTCCGGCAGCGTCTTGTAGATCATGTACGGCGACGGACGCCCTTCCGGCGTGTCACCCGTACACACGATGCTATCCGGCGAAAAACCCTGGGCCGCCGCGCCCGGCACGATCTCGGCCATGATTTCGCGCGTATAGCCGGTGGTCGTGCCGATCCGGATGTCGTCGCTACGCAGCGCGCTCGTCACTTCCGCCACGCCCGGAATCACCGAACTGTAGCTCGCGGCCACCGCGATATTCTTCGGCACGAAGACGTCGTACACCGCGTCGATGTCCGCTTCGCCCGGCTTGTGGCCGTACTTGTCGGCCCATGCTTGCGACACGCGCGGCAAGGCCATCAGCGCCGCGATATGCGGACGCTTGGCCATGCCCATCGGGCCGCGTGCTTCGTCGATCGTGATCGACACGCCGAACTGCTCGAACGTCTCGACAAACGCGCCCATCGGGGCCAACGAACCATAATCGACCACCGTGCCGGCCCAGTCGAAAATCACTGCTTTTACGTGTTTCATTTACTTCGGTTCTCTGGAGGTTGTAAGGCTCGCGCGACGTGCCGCGCGTTTGTATTCCGCACCCAAGCCGCGCTGATCAAGCCGCTTCGGCCAAGGTCTTGCGCTCTTCGAGCGCCGCCGCAGGCGGCGCGGCATGCGCGACGCCCATCGCTTGCAGCGACTGCGCGCAGGCCCGCACCACGCGGTGCATCACGCGCTCATCCACCTGACCGATGCAACCGATGCGGAAGCTGTCCACCACCGTCAGCTTGCCCGGATAGATGATGAAACCCTGCTTCTTCATCAATTCATAGAAGTGCTCGAATTTGAACGACGGATGCGCCGGCGCAAAAAACGTCACGATGATCGGCGAGCGCCAACGCGCGTTCAGCAGCGGCTCGAAGCCGAGTTCCTGCATGCCCGCGACCAGCACGTCGCGATTGTTCGCGTAACGCGCGAGACGCCCGGCCTGGCCGCCTTCGAGCTTGTGCAGACGCAATGCTTCGATAAACGCGGCGACGGTATGCGTCGGCGGCGTGAAGCGCCATTGGCCGGTGCGGTTCATCACGTCCCACTGGTCGTACACATCGAGCGAGAGCGAATGGCTGCGGCCCTTGGCCTCCTGCAATGCACTCTTGCGACCGATCACGAACCCGAAACCGGGCACGCCCTCGATGCACTTGTTCGCCGACGACACGAAGGCCTCGCACGGAATCTGACGCACATCGAGCGGCACCGCGCCGAATGCGCTCATCGAGTCGATCAGCAGCTTGCGGCCTTTTTTTGCGGTTGCAGCGGCGATTTCTTCGATCGGGTTGAGAATCCCTGAGCTCGTTTCACAATGCACCGCGACCACGTGCGTGATGCGCGGATCGGCGTCCAGCATGCTTTCGACTTCGGCGCCGCGCGGCGGCAGATAGTCGCCCTTGTCGAGCACCGTGCGGGCACGGCCGAGATAGCCGAGGGTGGTTGCGATGCGCTTGCCGTAGGCGCCGTTGGCCAGTACCAATGCATGGCCGTCGCGCGGAATCAGGCTGCCGAGCATGGCTTCGACGCAATAGCTGCCGCTGCCCTGAAGCGGCACGCAGTCGTACTCGCCGTCGCTGTCTCCGGCAATGTCCAGCAAGCTGCGGCGCAGTTGAGCGGTCATTGCGCGGAAGTCGCCGTCCCACGAGCCCCAGTCGCGCAGCATCGCTTCCTTGGTCGAGAGCGCCGTGGTCAGCGGTCCCGGCGTCAACAGATACGGCTCGCCCTGGGCCGGTGCGGCACACATCACGGTTGAAGGCAGTGCGGACACTGTCGGGGAGCTGTCGATCGCGCTTTCCATGGTCGGAATCTCCGATATCGCTGTTGCAGTCATGACACGGTACAGAAAGGCTGTCCATCGGTAAAATCGATATAATCGATGCAGGTATCGTAAAAACTTATCTCTCGGTGAGGCAGACGTGCAATACGCGCAATTGCGGGCCTTTCATGCGGTCGCGGAACACGGCGGGTTTTCCAAAGCGGCGCAGGCGCTGTCGCTCACGCAGCCGGCGGTGTCGGATCACGTGAAGCGGCTCGAGCAGGATTACGGCGTCAAATTGTTCGAGCGCGGCCCGCGCGGCGTCGAAACCACCGAACTCGGCCTGCGTCTCTTCACCGTGACGCGGCAGATGCTTAGCTGCGAGCGCGACGCGCGGCAACTGCTCGAATCCGCGGGTGGGCTCGAGTCCGGCTCGCTCTCGCTGGTGGCGGACGCGCCCGATCTGGCCGTCGCGCTGATTGGCGCCTTTCGCAAGCTGCATCCGGGGATCGTCGTAACGCTCTCGATCGCCAATGCCGCGGATTGCATGCAGCGCGTGTTGTCGAGCGCGGTCGACGCCGCCATTACCGCCGCCCCGCAGGTGCACAGCCGGCTCGAGTCACGCGTGCTGCGGCGCGATCCGCTGGTGGCCATGGTGCCGGTGAGCTATCCCGTGGCGAAGAAACGCAAGCTGAGCTACGCGGAACTCGTGCAACAGCCGATGATTTTTCGCGAGCGGCAATCGGTCACTCAGCAATTGCTGGAAATCGAACTGGTGCGCGAGTCGTTGCAGGTCGAACCGGTGATGTACGTGGACGGGCGTGAAGCGCTGGAGGAAGCGGTCGCGCAAGGCATGGGGGTGGGCGTGATCGCGCGCGCCGAATTCAATGAATCGCGGCGGATCAGGATGATTCCGCTTCAGGATTGTCAGGTGCAGATGATCGAATCGCTCACGCGGCTTGCTGAAAGGCCGGGGTCGAATCTGTTGGACGCGTTGTTTGCGGTGGAGCTGACAAGCACCGCTACTGTGGCGGCGCAATAAAACAATAAGCCGCCGGGCAACGATTGCCCGGCGGCGTTTTCATGCAGTCCTGGCGCAGGGGGCGCGTGTCGAGGCGGTGCATGGCATCGCCATACGAACCCACCACTACACGCTGCTCGCCAATCCTTTTACCGCGAACCGCCGCTGGCGATCAGGCTTTCGCCGGTCATCCAGCGCGAGTCCTCGGAGGCAAGGAACACGGTGACGTCGGCGATATCGTCAGGCTGACCGATACGGCCAAGCGGTGTTGTGCTGACCGCCCAGGCCTCGAAGTCCGAGCCGATGAAGCCGGCGGTATGCGTGCCTTCCGTTTCAACCATGCCGGGATTCACAGAGTTGACGCGAATCTTGCGCGGGCCGAGTTCGCGTGCGAGCACGCCGGTGATGGCGTCCACCGCGCCCTTGGTGGCGGTATAGACCGAGCTGCCCGGCGGCGTGATGCGGCTGACGACCGAGCTGACGTTCACGATGCTGCCGCCTTCGCCCAGATGCTTCACCGCCGCTTGCGTGACCAGGAGCAGGCCCAGCACGTTCACGTCGAAGTGCTTGTGGAAGTGCGCTTCGGTGATGTCTTCGATCGGCGCCATCTCATACACGCCGGAATTGTTGACGAGAATGTCGAGGCGGCCATAGGTTTCGACTGCCGCATCGATGATGCCTTTCGCGTCCGCTGCCTTGGAAACATCGCCGCCAACGGCCACTGCTTTGCCGCCCGCTGCGGTGATTGCGGCGACCACGTCGTCTGCGCCGGCCTTGCTGGACGCATAGTTCACCACCACCGATGCGCCTTGCGCCGCCAATGCTTTCGCAATCGCTGCACCGATACCTTTCGATGCGCCCGTTACAACCGCAACCTTACCTGTGAGTTTGCTCATGATCGTTTCCTTTGGATGGAGTTCGCGCCGGCGTCGCTGTCGCGAAGATTCGCGGGATGGACGCCGATGAAGCGGGACATGCAGTGGCGCTGTCACTGGACACAATGTAGGCACACTGGCCGCATGGATAAAGCGGCTGGAAACGAATAGATACGTCGGATGAGCCGAACAATCGGAAAGACGTTGGGGGCGGAACGCACGAGGGAAGGTCAAACAAAGGCGCGGCGGGCACCGACGCGGACATCGACGCGACACCCGCCTGACTTCATCGCTTGGACACAAACCCGCCGAAAAACGACTGCGCGTTCGCATCGAGCGTTTCGATGTGATACCCGCCTTCCTGCACGATCAACGTCGGCAGTTTCAGCGCACCGAGTTGGCCGCCGAGTTGGCCGAAGCCCTCGGTGGTCACCGCCACCATCGATTGCGGATCGTCCTTGTAGATGTCGAAGCCCAGTGCAACGACCAGCACATCCGGTTGAAAACGGGCGAGAACGCGCAGCGCCGCGTCGACTTGCTCGAAGAACACGGCTTCCGTTGAACCATGCGGCATCGGCAGATTGACGTTATAGCCCTCGCCTTTCTCCGCGCCGCGCTCGTCTTCAAAACCGGCTACCACGGGATAGAAATTCGTCGGATCGCCGTGGATCGACACGTACAACACGTCGTCACGACTGTAGAAAATCTCCTGAATGCCCTGGCCGTGATGCATGTCGGTATCGAGAATCGCGACGCGCCCGTACTTCTGCCGCAGCGCCTGCGCTGCAACCGCCGCATTGTTCAGATAGCAGAAACCGCCGGCCGCTTCGGCACGCGCGTGATGGCCCGGCGGGCGGCATAACGCGTACGCTTCACCCGCACCGTCGAGAATCGCCTGCGCGCCGGCCAGCGCGCTCTGCGCCGACCAGTAAGCGGATTCGTAGGTATCCGCGCCGAC
Source organism: Paraburkholderia madseniana (assembly GCF_009690905.1). GTDB lineage: Bacteria > Pseudomonadota > Gammaproteobacteria > Burkholderiales > Burkholderiaceae > Paraburkholderia > Paraburkholderia madseniana. The sequence continues at coordinate 23,486 of NZ_VOSW01000029.1, read as the reverse complement.
CGGACAACTACCATCGGCGAGATAGCGTGCCGCTTGCGCAAGCACGCCGCGCAATGGATTGTTCTCGCGGATATACACGTTCGACATCACTTCGTCGCCCCACTCCGCGGGGATCTTTTTCCATTCGCGGTGCGCTTCTTCGAGGAAGCGCAGATAGTTCATCCCATGCACCGCGGCGAGCGGCGCAGCACCGAAATCCGCCGGTTCCTGCACGTCGAAGCCGAGCTTCTTCACGGCTTCCACGAGGCGCAACGCACGTTCAGGCACTTCCTGCGGCGTGCGCATCTGCCCACGCGACAGATAGCTGCGCGGATGATGCTTCAACTGCGCCGGATGAAAAAACGTCTGCATATTCCAGTTCCTTTGCTTCAGGCGTAGGCCGGTACGGCCATCATCGCACGCGCCGGGAACGTCCTTGATTTCATTTGATTCAGCTTGCAGGCAGTGCTTCGGGGGCATCCACACGACGGTGTTTCAGCGCATCCAGTGCGACGATGCACGACAACGAGATGCCGGCGAGGCACGTGTAAAACACGGCAAGCGGCCACCATTGCCCGGTAAATTTGTGCGCGAGCCATGTCCCCGCCAGCGGCGTCAAACCACCCGCAATCGCGCCGCACACCTGATACGACAGCGAGATCGCCGAATAACGCACCCGCACCGGAAACACGCCGCTGACAAAGCCCGCGATCACCGAATAGAAACTCGCCATGCACACCACGGCAAGCGCGATGCCGACAATCATCGATAGCCGGCTGCCGCTTTCCACGAGCGTGAACATCGGATAGGGCGAGAGCATCGCGGCGAATGCGGCCAACTTGAGGAAGCGCGCACCGCCGATCTTTTCAGCAAGCCATGCGGCGAGCGGTTGCGACAGAAACTGGATGATTGCGACCGCGAACAGGCAATCGAGAATCAGCGATTTCGACACGCCGATGTTTTGCGTGGTGTACGAAATCATGAAAGTGTTGGTGAAGTACACGCCCGCAATGCCGATCGTATTCGCGCCGATGCACAGCGCAACGAGCGCGCCGGAGGAACGGAACACTTCGGCAATCGGCAACTCGACGGTACGCTTCGCTGCTTTCTCGCGCTGGAATTCCGGGGACTCGTTCACACCGATGCGGATGAAGATGCCGACCGCGAGCAGCACCGCGCTCGCCAGAAACGGCAGACGCCAGCCATACGCGATGAAATCGTCGTGCGGCATCGACGTGACCGCGCGAAATGCGATCAGCGAGAGAATCAGCCCGGCCGGGCTACCCAGTTGAGCGAACGAAGCGAAGAACGTGCGCCGCCCTTTCGGCGCATGTTCGCCGGCCATCAGCACGGCGCCGCCCCACTCGCCACCCACCGCCACGCCTTGCACCACCCGCAGCAACACCAGCAGCACCGGCGCGAGCACGCCCACCTTCGTATAAGCCGGCAGCAAGCCGACGCACACGGTAGCGACGCCCATCATCATCAGCGTGGTCATCAACGCCTTCTTGCGGCCGATACGATCGCCCAGGTGGCCGAAGATCACGCCGCCCAGCGGCCGCGCGAAGAAGCCAGCCGCGAAGGTCGCAAACGACGCCATCGTGCTGACAAACGGGTCATGTGAGGGGAAGTACAACTCGCCGAACACCAGCGCGGCGGCCGTGGCGTAGATGTAGAAGTCATACCACTCGATCATCGTGCCGATGAAAGCGGCGCTGGCCGCTCGCACGGGCTGACGGGTGGCTTGGGGTGAAGCGTTCATGGCGGCTCCTCTGTCGCGATGCCTGATATCAGGCCATCTTGTGAGGTGTTTTATCGCCAGCCATAAAATATTAGTCAAATTTCGGTTTATTATCCCGGCTATAAATCTGGCTAATGTCGAAGGTGATTCCATGACTCAGTTGCGCGCGGACGTCACGCGTTTTTTGAATGACCGGCTCGACTGGAACCTGCTGCGCACTTTCCTCGTGATCATGCAGGAGCGCAGCGTCAGCCGTGCCGCGGCCCGTTTGCATCTGACGCAACCCGCGGTCAGCCAGGCGCTCAAACGGCTTGAAGACACGCTCGGGCGCAATCTGATCCAGCGCCGCGGCCCGCACTTCGAACCGACCCGCGCCGGCGAGGAGGTGTACCGCATCGCCAGCGATATTTACGGCCACATGTCGCGGCTGGAAACCGAACTCGACGACCGCAGCGACGACATCACCGGGTCGATCCGGCTCCTGTCGGTGAGCCGGATCGACTCCGGCGTCTACGACGAATTCCTCGCGGAATTCCACAAGACCTATCCGCGCGTGGATTTGCAGATCGAAGTGATGCGCTCGTCGGACATCATCTCGTCACTGCTGCAAAAAACGGCCACAGCCGGGCTCGGCTTGTGCCGCACCCCCGTCGACAAACTCGAACAGCGCTGCTTTCTGCGGCAACGGTATGCGCTTTTCTGCGGGCGGCATCATCGGCTGTTCGGGCGGCATGCATTGTCGATCGATCAATTGCTGGCGGAAAACTTCGTGTCGTTCACCAGCGACCAGATCGGCGACAGCCTCTCGCCGCTCACCGTGTTTCGCGATCAGCGCGGCTTTACCGGACGCATCGTGGCTGCCTCGCCAAGCCTCGACGAAGTGCGGCGGCTGATCTTCGCGGGCTATGGCATCGGTTGTCTGCCCGAGCACATCGTGCGCGACGATCTCGCGCAGCAGCGGCTGTGGCGTCTGCCACCCGAAGAGGGTCTGGTCGACGTCGACATCGATCTGCTGTGGCTGCGCGCACGCAAGATGAACGCCGCAGAGCAGGCGTTTCTCGACGGAATGGAGCGCACGATGCAACGTTACGCGCTACCTGAGCGGCTTGCGCCGCGCTGACCGAAGATGAACCAGGCGGTTCACCGATTTCCGCATTTGCGGATAAACGCGATCTGCGCGACCACACTTGCCAGCACAGCTAACGCGCCCAGCGTATCCAGAATAGTCGACCACACAATCCAGCCCTCCTGCTTCACGTTCGCCACTTCCTGATCAAACGAATACGCGCGCCAGTAACTGAATCGACCGGATGCAAGGCGATCTCGGCGCCGGCATCTGGCAGGTGTCGAAGGATGACGAAGGCGCGGGGCTGACACCCTATTATCAATGTGACTTATTTAATAACCAATTTTTAATCGATTTGCCTGATTGTTGGCGGCTTCTTATCCTTGACGCACAACCGGCCGCCGCGCATTGCATGCGGCGTCCGCTCTGCCCCTCTCTGTCCTTTGGCCAGCAAGATCATGGAAAGAACCACCTTCAGCGTACGCGTCGACAGCGTGCGTGACGAAGCGCACGGCGTGCGCTCGTTCAGCGTATCGCGTCTGGACGGACAACCGTTCGACCGCTACGAGCCCGGCGCCCATATCGACGTCACCGTGCCCTCGGGCATCACGCGGCAGTATTCCTTGTGCGGTGACCCGGATCATCGTGAAGCGCACCTGTTTGCCGTCAAGCGTGAAGACGCGTCGCGCGGCGGCTCGCGCTCGCTGCATGACGACGTGACTGTCGGTTGCGAATTGACGATCGGTGCGCCGCGCAATCTGTTCCAGCTTGCGTCCGGCGCGAGCGAGCACATTCTGATTGCGGCCGGCATTGGCGTCACGCCGCTGTTGAGCATGGCCTATCGCCTGCTCAAGCAGAACGAGCGCTTCTTGTTGCATTATTTCGCACGCAGCGCGGAGCATGCGGCGTTCTTACCGTTGCTGTCGCGCGCACCGTTCAGTGATTTCGTGCGGCCTCATTTCGGCGTCGAAAAAGAACAGCTCGATGCAGTGCTGGCCGACTGCGTGGCAAGTGCGCGCGAGGGTTCGCACATTTATACCTGCGGCCCGGGGCCCTTCATGGAGCGCGTGGTGACGATCGGCGAACAGCGCGTGGCTGCCGAGGCGATTCACCTTGAACGCTTCGCCGCCGAGCCCGCTTCGGCGGCTAGCAGCGAATCAAACGCGCTCGATGCATTCGATGTACAGATCGCCAGCAGCGGCGCTACGGTTCATGTCGATAAAAATACGACGATCGTCGCAGCGTTGGCGTCGATCGGTATCGAAGTCGATACCTCATGCGGCGAAGGCGTATGCGGGACCTGTATGGTCGATGTGGTGAGCGGCACGCCCGAGCATCGCGACCATTGCCTGAGCAAAGCTGAAAGGGCAAGCGGCAAAGTGATCTGCTGCTGCGTCTCGCGCGCCACGTCACCGCTGCTGGTGCTCGATCTTTAAGGTTTTTTAGTGCCGGCCAGGTGCTGCATTCGCAGCACCTTCTTCCTTCCGTCTTTACCGGTCGTCGTCGCGAATCGACGATGCGTGCCGGCACAGTGCGCGCACTTCGACATCCATATACGGAAACAGCGGTAACTGGCTCAGCACGTCATGCAGTTGCGCGGGGCTTTCCACATCGAACACGCTGATGTTTGCGTAGCGCCCAGCGATGCGCCACAAGTGCCGCCATACACCCTCTTCCTGTAGCTTCTGCGACATGGCTTTCTCATCTGATTTCAAGCGCGCGGCGCGCTCGGCGTCCATATCGAGCGGCAGGTTGACGGTCATCTCAACGTGAAACAGCATGTTGGCTCTCCTTTTCTGATCGGTAATGAAAAACCCCGACTACGCGGAATACTCCGTCGCGCAGCCAGGGTCGATAGATTCATGCGGTATGCGTATGCGTTTTCAGGCGTCGGCGCGTTAGAGCGCCACAGCCACAGCCTCAGGCTTCAGCACGCAGCCGTTCCACTTCGGCGCCCGGCAGGTTGTCGCGCTCCTTGAACAGCGTGAAGTCGAAGTCGATCAGCGCAAACTGGCCTTCCACGCCATAAGGCTTGCCTTCCGCGCCCTCGGCCTGCTTGACCGCCGGAACGAGGCCGTCGCGCGTGGCGAACGCAAAGTCGTCCCACAGATACGGATCGCCGTCGATGTTGATCTGCGTGGTCAGCTTGCGGCAGCCCGGCGCCGACACGAAGAAGTGGATATGCGCCGGACGATGCCCATGACGGCCCAACTGATCGAGCAACAGTTGCGTCTGCCCTTGCGGCGGCACCGAGTAACCGACCGGCACCACACTGCGGAAGCTGTACTTGCCTTCGGCATCCGTGCGAATCGAGCGGCGCAGATTGAAAGCCGGCTGCGACTTGTCGAAGTACGAGTAGTTGCCGAGATGATTCGCGTGCCACACTTCAACCAGCGCATTGGCGAGCGGTTTGCCGTCTTCGGCAAACACGCGGCCACGCATCACCAGCGTCTGACCGGGATCGGTGCCGTCATCGAGCCGAGCATGCCCGTCGGACACCGGTGCGCCCGCCACATACAGCGGTCCTTCGATGGTGCGCGGCGTGCCGCCTTCGATACCCGCCTTGGCTTCCGCTTCGTCCATACGCAGATCGAGAAAATGCTCGAAGCCGAGGCCCGCGGCCAACAGGCCGAGCTCACCGCTCTTGCCCGCGTCGCCGAGATAATTCAGCGCGGTCCAGAACTCGGCCGGCTGCACGTCGAGGTCTTCGATCGTATAGAACAGATCCTGGACGATGCGGTTGACGATCTGCTTCGTGCGCGGATTGCCTTCGCTGGTGGCACTGTCGTTGATTTTCTGCAGCAGTGCGTCGATAGCTTGCTTGTTCATGGGGTATCTCCTTCGTTTAATGTTCTCGGCGGTTAGCGGATGAACCGTCAGTTCGTGGTAACGCTTGCGCCTTTGCGCGTATCGCGCCGCAAGCGGTCGATCTTGTCCCAGTCGAGCGTGATGCCGAGGCCGGGCCCTTGTGGAAGGTGCAACGCAAAGTTTTCGTAGCGCAGCGGCTCGGTGAGAATCTCTTCGGTCAGCAGCAACGGCCCAAAGAGTTCAGTGCCCCACTTCAGTTCGCCGAAGGTGCTGAAGAGTTGCGCCGAGGCAATCGTGCCCACCGCGCCTTCGAGCATCGTGCCGCCATACAGGTCGATGTTCGCGGCGAGCGCAATCGCCGCCACCTGCGCGGCGCCAGTCAGGCCGCCCGATTGCGCGATCTTGATGGCGAAGACGTCGGCCGCACGCGCGCTGGCGATGGCGAATGCGTCCGCCGGGCCGTGCAACGCTTCGTCCGCCATGATCGGCACCTGAGCAAGATCCGTCAGACGTTTAAGGCCAGCGCGATTCTCCGCGGCAATCGGCTGCTCGATCAGCGCAACACCTGCATCGGCGAAGCGCTTGCCGGCCCAGATCGCTTCGGATTCGGTCCATGCCTGGTTCACGTCGACACGCACTTCGCCGCGGCCTTCCAGCGCTTTCTGAATCGCCACGACGTGCGCGACGTCGTCGGCAAGCGCACGCGAACCGATCTTCAGCTTGAACACACGATGCCGCTTCGTTTCGAAAACACGCTCGGCTTCGTCGATATCGCGGGTCGTGTCGCCACTTGCGAGGGTCCACGCCACGTCCACCGAATCGCGTACTCGGCCGCCGAACAACTCCGACAGAGGCACGCCGAGACGCTGCGCCTGGGCATCGAACAAAGCGGTTTCAACTGCGGATTTCGCAAAGCGGTTGCCCTGAAACAGCGCGCGCAACTTCGCCATCGCCGCGCCTGGACGGGTTGCGTCCATGCCTGTGAGCAGCGGCGCGAAGTACGTATCGATGTTGACCTTGATACTTTCCGGGCTTTCCTCGCCGTATGCGAGGCCGCCGATGGTGGTGCCCTCGCCCACGCCAACCATACCGTCGGCGCAACGGATGCGCACCAGCACGAGCGTCTGGCAATTCATCGTTGCAACCGAAAGCCGGTGCGGACGAATCGTCGGTACGTCGACGAGAATCGTCTCCACGCTCTCGATCTTCACGGGTGTTGCTATCATTCGTTGCTCTCCTGAACTGCTTTCATGAGAGCCCCATAGTAGAAACAACCCGCGAAGCAGTCCAACACCGATTCCGACTACTTCCATACCTTAGGGGTATGCATGGAACTTCGCCAACTCCGCTATTTCATTGCGGTCGCCGAAGAAATGAACATCACGCGGGCCGCCAATCGCCTGCATATGACGCAGCCGCCGCTTAGCCGCCAGATCCAGCAGATCGAGGAAAGCGTTGGCCTCGCGCTGTTCGAGCGTGGCTCGCGGCCGCTGCGGCTGACCGAAGCCGGCCGCATTTTCTATGCGCAGGCCAAGCGTCTGGTCGACGATGCCGACGAACTCGCCCCGCTTACGCGGCGCCTCGCGCAACTGGCCGAGCGCATCGTGATCGGCTTCGTGCCGTCCACGCTCTATGGCGCGCTGCCGGCGGTGATCCGCGCATTTCGTGAGGCGGCGCCGCACATCGAGTTGTCGTTGATCGAAATGTTCACGATCGAGCAACTCGGCGCCCTCAAAGGCGGCCGTATCGACGTGGGTTTTGGCCGCTTGCGTTTCGACGATGCACAACTGGCGCGCGAAGTGCTCGTCGAAGAACGGATGATTGCCGCGTTGCCGCAAAACCATCCGCTCGCACGCCAGAAGAAGCCGCTGACGCTGGCCGCGCTCGCCGAGGAAACGCTGATTGTTTATCCGAGCACGCCGCGGCCGAGCTATGCGGACCAACAGCTATCGGCGATGCACGACCATGCGTTGGAGCCGAAAGCGGTCCATGAAGTGAGGGAGTTGCAAACCGCACTGGGGCTGGTTGCGGCGCAGGTCGGCGTGTGTCTCGTGCCGGAAAGCGTCGAGGGTTTGCGCGCACATGGCGTGGTGTACCGGCCGGTTCCGGCGGCCAATATCTCGTCGCCGATCATCATGAGCCGACGCTTGCAGGATGAATCGCCGACAACCACGTTGCTGTGTTCGCTGGCCCGGGAGTTGTTCAAGCGGGGTTGAAGGCGCGGAAGGTGGCTTGAAGCGGGCTCTAAGCGCCTCCTAATCCGCCGGCCGGCTCCGCGCCCGGGTAGCCGGCCACCCATTTGACTACTCGTGCCCGACGAATTCATCGGCGAGCTTTTCGGCGATTAAATCCATCACCACGCGTATAGCCGCATTCCGTCGCATATCGGTGTGAGCCACGAGATAGATGTCACGCGACAGCCTTTCTTCCGTGTCCAGAGCCAGCACGCCCTTGTCGGCCCCGGCGAAAAAACGCGGCAATACTGCGATGCCCAAACCCATGCGCACCGCGGCGAGCTGGCTCGTCAGATCATTGCTCCTGAACCGGATCCTTCGGCCGTCGGCAAAGCGGTAAAGCCACTCCTGTTCGGGCACATGATCGAGCGACGAGTCGTAAGCAATGAATTGCCACTCTTCGCTAGGCAGTTCGGTATAGCCCGGTGCCGCATACAGCCGATACGCCATCCTGCCGACTCTACGCGCGACATTGGTCATTTCGGTCGGTCTGGACAGGCGGACTGCGATGTCCGCCTCCTGGCGACCAAGCGAAATGAAGGACTGGTTGCCTAGCAGAACCAGATCGAGTTCGGGATGCCGCAAGCCCAGCTCTGTAATGCGCAACGCGAGGAAGGTGCTCGCGAGGGAAGGCGGCGCACTCACCGTTACCTTCGCGCGTGCTGTCGTTTTTCGCGCCCTCACTCCCCTTTCCAGCGCATGGGCCTGTGCCAGCATGCCTTCAGCCGCGCTAGCCACTTCGCCGCCCGCCTCCGTCAACTGCCACCGTCGCGCAAGCCGGTCTACCAGTCTTTCGCCCAACGCATGCTCGAGCGCCGCGATGTGCCGCGCGACGGTAGCGTGGTCCACCTTCATCGTCCGTGCCGCGCCGGACAACGTCCCGGCCTCCGCCAGGGCTATGAAATGCCTCATGTCATTCCAGTCGAACATCGGTGCAAATTCTCACAAGCAAGGTGAAATCTTGCCGGATTCCCGGCCGCCGGTCCCGCTGATACATTTTGCATCGCAGTGACGATTCCCCGACACACACAATTGAAGGTGGTTCAAATGAAGATCCATGACATTGAAGGTTTCCCTAACCCGGCTCGCATTCGCATCGTGCTGGCGGAGAAGCGAATGGAATCGCTGGTGGAGTTTGTTCGCGTGAATCTCTACGATGCAGAGCATCAAAAAGGTCCATTCCGGGAAAAGAATCCGACATCGACGGTTCCCGTTCTTGAACTCGACGACGGCACGTTCATTGGTGAATGTGTTGCGATCGCGGAGTATCTCGACAACCTCGACGGAAACCCGATCCTCACCGGACGCACACCCCGCGAGAAAGCGGTGATCCACATGATGCAACGGCGCGCTGACCATCAACTGATCGACGGCATAGGCGTGTTTTTCCACCACTCGACGCCGGGCCTTGGCAAAGCCAATGAGGCCTTCAAAAGTGCCGACTGGGCCTTCCGCAAACAATGGGGCGACAAACACGGGGAACGGGCGATAGCAGGAATGAAATACTTCGACGGTGTTCTGCAGACTCAACCCTACGTCGCGGGCGACCAGTTCTCCGTCGCTGACATAACGGTGTGGGCAGCGTTGATGCATGGGGACTACGCAGGACTGACAGTCCCGGCCGATCACACCGCGTTGCTGGAATGGCGAGCCAGGATCAACGACCGTCCCAGTGTCAAAAACCGAAGCGGCCAGAACCTCAATGCCGAAGACCTACCGCATCTGGAGCCTCTGCTTGCCTATCTGAACAGCAAGGCCGCCACGTCGTCTGCGAGCTAACTCAGTGATTGTCTGCCTGCCGACAATCCCCCGCACTCGCGACGAGTATCCATGCCCTTTTTGTTTTGAGAATCCAACATGCCGCAACGCAAGTACCTGATCACCGGCGCCACCGGCAAAACTGGCGTCCACACGATTCGCCATCTTCTCAATGACGGACACCTGGTTCGCGCCCTCGTGCGTCAGGAAGACGAACGTAGTGCATTGCTCCGGAGCGAGGGCGCAGACGTCGTCGTTGGCAATCTTCTCGAGCATGACGACGTGATACGCGCGATGGACGGCGTAACGGGCGCTTACCTGTGCTATCCCGTCCATCCAAGCTATATCCAGGCCACCGCGTATTCCGCGGACGCTGCGCAGCGCGCGGGCGTCGAAGTTGTCGTGGAAATGTCGCAAATTTCCGCCCGGGAAGATTCGAAGAGCCACGCCGCGCGCGACCATTGGATCGCAGAACGTGTGCTCGACTGGTCGAATGTACCGACCGTCCACATTCGCCCGACGTTCTTCGCCGAATGGCTGATTTTTCCATGGGTGCGCGATCCTATCGTGCAAGAAGGCAAGATCACGCTGCCCTATGGTACAGGGCGCCACGCGCCGATCGCAGCCGAGGATCAGGCTCGCCTGATCGCCTCCGTCCTCGCACAACCGTCCAGCCATATCGGAAAGACCTATCCGCTGTTCGGACCCGTCGAACTGGGCCAGCAAGAGATTGCCGATGAAGTCGGCAAGGTTCTGGGTCGCAAGATAGCCTATCGCCCGTCAACCATCGAGCAATATCGCGAGCATCTGGAGAAATACGATCTGCCGGAATTTTTAATCCAGCACTTCCTCGCGATCGCCGTCGACTACCAGAACGGAATTTTCTCCGGCGTAGATGGCGTTATCGGCGAGATCACCGGGCGAGCCCCCCAAACCGTCGGCGACTTTGTGAGAACCCATCGTCGAGCGTTCGAGCAGTAAATTCTTGCCAATGTGTTCTGTTCGCCTGGTCGAAGTGTCGCTATTTGACCGTTTGCTTTTTGGCGACTACCAATGCAATGCCGCCAAGGATTGCGGCCGAACTGCCCAGCAAGCGCAGCGTCAATGGTTCGCCGAGCAACACTATCCCGCCCATTGCCGCGATGACCGGCACACTCAATTGCACGGTGGCAGCGGTAGCCGCTTTCAGTCCCCTTAGGGCCGCGTACCAGATGACATAGCCAACGCCAGAGGTCAATGCTCCGGAGAGCATGGCATACACGATTCCGGATCGTTCTAATGAGAGGTGCGCAAGTGTGAGCAGACTAACCGCTGCCGCAAACGGCACGGCTCGCAGGAAGTTCCCTGCGGTAGTCGTTGTCGGATCGCAAGAACGCCTGCCTCGCAACGAATAAATGCCCCACGCGACGCCCGCCCCCAGCATCAAAAGAGAAGGTTGCAGAGGTGGCGCCGAGATTCCGCGCAGAACGAGACCGATCAGACCGCTAAGTGCCAACAACAGTCCCGCCCACTGCCGTACGCGCAGGTGCTCCCCCGTCCAAAGGCCGTGTCCGATCATCGTAGCCTGCACAGAGCCGAAAAGAAGCAACGCGCCTGTCCCGGCCGGAAGGCCGACGTATGCAAATGAAAACCCGGATGCATAGGCAAAAAGTGCAAGTGCCGAATACCAGTTGCCAGCGATACCCCGCGGACTACCACGTGCTCGCAGCATCAACCAGAGCGTGAGAGCGGCGGACACCACCCGCACCAACGTGAATGTTGCTGCATCGACCCCCGCGCCTTTCAGCGCCAGACGGCAAAGCAATGAATTCCCTGCAAAGGCGAACATTGCGAGGGTGGTAAGCAAGGCGATTCGCGTACGCGGCATGGAGCGTCGGCGTCAGTCACGCGCTTGAGGGTCTGTGACAGCTTAGTGTATCGCCCGCGAGGACGGCCAGGCGCCATCCTCGACGATTATTGGCCGCTCCCGCTCGACCCGCTTGCGCACGGTCCAGCCGCACTCCCGTCTCAACGCTCGTCGAATCGCCGCACGATATCGCCCATCAGATTGCGCAACCACACGTTGCCCTCGTCCTGATCGAAATGCTCGTGCCAATGCATCGTGACTGCCGCCATCGGCAAGGTAACGGGCAACTCGTAGAGCTGAAACCCGCCATCACGATTGAAAATCTGAGCAAGACGCCGCGGCAGCGTCGCGAACAGGTCGGTCACGGCCAGCACACTCGGCAAGGCCACGAAGTGCGGTAATTCCAGCGCAATATGCCGGCCCACACCTTGCGCACGAAACGCATCGTCGAGTGCATAGTGGCTGTGCTCGACCGACGTGATCTGCACGTGCGACGCGTCCAGAAATGCTTTCATGGCCAGTTCTTTCGTGCGCGGCAAGCCGCGCCGTTTGCGCGTCATGCAAACGTAAGTCTCTTCGAATAACGCTTGATGACGCGTGCGCGCGGTCAACGTCGGCAGATTGCCGATTGCAAAATCGAGCCGGCTGCCACGCAGCGCATCTTCGATTTCTTCCACCGGCAGCGGTTCGATGCGCAATTTCACGCGCGGCGCCTGCTGGTGCAAGGCCTCGCAAATCGGCGGCAAGTACGCCAACTCCCCCGCATCGGACAGCGATAACCGGAACGTGCGCGTACTGACGGCGGGATCGAAGTGCTCCGCATAACGCAGCGCTTCGCGCACCGTATCCAGCGCCCGCGCGACGATGCCCGACAGTTCGAGCGCGATCGGCGTGGGCTGCATGCCGGCTCGCGTGCGAATGAACAGCGGATCGTCGAACAGGGTCCGCAAACGCCCCAGCGAATAGCTGATCGCCGGCTGCGACAAGGCAAGCCGCTGACCGGCCCGCGTGAGGCTGCGCTCCTCGACGATCGCCTGGAAAACGCGCAGCAGATTGAGGTCGACGTGGTCCAGCGAATTCATCGAGATATCCATGAGATTGATTTTATATTTTATTTTAGATCAATTTGACGCATATCAGTCGCTCAGCGAGACTTTGCTTCATCGACCACCCCACCTACACCACGATGAGCGATTCCTCATATCAGACCGTCGACACGAGCGCCTTGTACCAGCGCGCGCAGTCCGACCGCGTCGCCCCGTCGCTGTACTACGACCCGGCGGTTTTCGAAACCGAACTCGAGCGCATTTTCTACAAAACGTGGATCTGGGTCGCGCACGAAAGCGAACTGCCGAATCCGGGCGACTTCCGCACCACCACGATCGGCCGCCAGCCGGTGATCGTGGTGCGCGACAAGAGCGGCGCCGTCAATGTGCTGCAGAACCGCTGCCGCCATCGCGGCGCAACGGTCTGCGAGCAGCACAAGGGCAATGCGAAAGGCTTCACGTGCCCGTATCACAGCTGGACCTATGGCCTCGACGGCGCATTGCGCGCACTGCCCTATGGCGACGGCTATGAAGGCGTGATCGACAAGACCGAGTTGCCGCTCGCCAGTTTGCGCGTGGGTATCTATCAAGGTCTGATCTTCGCGAGCTTCAATCAGGAGATCGAGCCGCTCGAAGATTTCCTCGGCGGCGCCAAGCCGTGGATCGACCTCTTCATGAAGCAAGGCGCGGGCTATCCGATCAAAGCCAACGGCGAACATCGCTTCCGCTTTAACGGTAACTGGAAAATCCAGCTCGAAAACACCACCGACCTGTATCACTTCCCGGTCGTCCACAAGTCGTGGATGAAATCGATCGACGACGAAACGGCCGCGGCGATCACGAGCTTCATGACCAGCGACGAAGCCTTCTGCCGCTCGCTCGGCAACGGCCATAGCCTCGCTGTGCTGGTGCCGGAACTCGTCGATCTTGACAAGGACGACGGTGCCCCCATTCCTGAGCGCTTCCAGGAACTCGCCGCCACGCTTGGCGAAAAGCACACGCCCGACGAAGTGCGCCGCATTGTGCGTTCACTGATGGGTGTCGGCTTCAACCTGAATCTGTTTCCGAACCTCGCACTCTCGATGGCATTTTTCCGCGTGCTGCGGCCCATTTCCGCGAACGAGACGGAAATCCGTCACGTCGCCCTGGCAATGGACGGTGGCCCCGACGAAGCGAACCGCGTGCGTCTGCGCATTCACGAACACTTCCAGGGCCCATTCGGTTTCGGCAGCCCGGACGACGCCGAAGCATGGGAACGCGTGCAGCGCGGCTCGCATGCCGGTCCCGATCTGCCGATCCTCGTGAACCGCGGCCTGAATCGCGAGAGCACCGCGCCGAACGGCGAAAAGACCGCACACGCTACCGACGAAACCGGGATGCGCGAAGCGTACGCGCAATGGCGCACGATGATGGAGCAAGCATGATGGATGACAGGAACACGCTGTTCTCGCAGCAGATCTTTGCCGGCGCGATCGAACTCATCTGGCGGGAAGCCGAATTGCTGGACCGCAAGGACTATCACGCGTGGCTTTCGTTGTGGGACCCGGCAGGCTTCTACGTGGTGCCGATCGATCACGACACCACCGACTTCGCCGCCACGCTCAACTACGCGTACGACGATCAGGACATGCGCGAAAAACGCGTGCAGCGCATGACGTCCGGCCATTCGGCCTCGGCGAGCGACGCCGCCCGCACCGTGCGCACGGTTTCGCGTTTCACGCTGACGAGCGATACGAGCGACGAGGTCGAGGTGAGCTCGGCGCAGGTCATCGTCGCGTACAAACGCGGCAAGTCGACCCTGTTCGCGGCGGATCTCACGCATCGCGTCAGTTTCGCAAGCGGTGAGCCGCGCATCGTGCAGAAGGTGATCCGCCTGATCGATTCGACCGAGGCGCTCAGCGCGATCGGATTCCTGTTGTAATTGACGACGCTACCTGCGAGCACGACGATGCCAAACGACACGCTTTCTCCCACGGCCGTATCAGCCGCCACGCCAGCGGCGCCTGCGACCTCGCGGACACTGCGGCGGATTATCGTCGCCTCCGTGATCGGCAATGCGCTGGAGTGGTACGACTTTTTTCTGTATGGCACGGCCGCGGCCCTGATCTTCGGGCCGTTGTTCTTCCCGCTGCACGGCGATCCGCTGATGGGCACCCTTGCCGCGTTTGCAGGCTTTGCGATTGGCTTCCTCGCGCGGCCGCTGGGCGGCATCGTGGTCGGTCATATCGGCGACCGGCATGGCCGCAAACGCGCGCTCGTCGTGACGCTGATGATGATGGGCGTGGCGACCTTCGGCATCGGCCTGTTGCCGACGTTCTCGCAGATCGGTTTCCTCGCACCGATCGCGCTCATCTGTTTGCGGGTCGTGCAAGGCATCGCGTCCGGCGGCGAATGGGGCGGTGGCGTGCTGCTCATCAGCGAGAGCGCGCCCGCCAATCGCCGTGGCTATTACGCATCGTTCAGTCAGTTGGGCGTGGCGGGCGGCTTCGTGCTGTCGGCGGCCGCGTTCTATCTGGTGCAGCGGTTGCCGGTGGAAAGCTTTATGTCCTGGGGCTGGCGCCTGCCGTTTCTCGCGAGCGTGCTGATCTTCGGCGTCGGCGTCTATATTCGCCGGAGCCTGCCTGAGAGCCGCGACTTTACCGCTGCCAAACCAAAGCACATGCCGGTGCTGACCGTGCTGCGCAATCACCCGAAGCAGGTATTGCAGGCCATGGGGCTGCGTATCGCTGAAAACGGCGGCACGTATATCTTCCTCTCGTTCGTGCTGGTGTACGGCAAGACGATCGGTGTGCCTGTCTCGGTGATGCTCGGCGGCGTGATGCTCGCGATGCTGCTCGAACTCGCCACGATCGTTCTGTGGGGGCGGCTATCGGATGTGATCGGACGCCGGCCGGTGTATATGATCGGCGCGCTCGGCCTTGTCGTGATCGCATTTCCCGCGTTCTGGCTGATCGATACGCATGAACCGTTGCTCGTGTTCCTCTCGCTCGCATTGGGTTTGCCGTTCTGCCACGCCGCGATGATCGGCACACAGCCTGCGCTAATGGGTGAACTCTTTCCTACCGAGGTCCGCTATTCGGGCATGGCGCTAGGCCATGAAATTGCCTCGGTGTTTTCCGGCGGACTCGCGCCTCTGGTCGCGATCGCGCTGTATTCGAAGGTGCATGCGCCGTGGCCGGTCGCATTGATGCTGATCGGCTTCGGTCTCATCACCGCGATCACGCTCGTGACCATTCCGAAGAACATCAACACGACGCATGATTGAAACGCGATCAGCCGGCGGGAACGGCCATAATCGGCAGCGTAAAGCTGCATTGAAGCCCGCCCTGCCGCGCCGGTTTGGCCCAGATTTCGCCACCATGCCGCGTGACGATGTTTTTGCACAGCGACAAACCAATGCCGTTGCCACCCGCCTTCGACGAAGAGAACCCGTCGAACAGGCGGCCGTGCGCTTCGGCGGGCACGCCGGGGCCGTTGTCGATGACCTGCACGAGCGCGTATTTTCCACGCAGACTGGTGACGAGGCGCAATTCACCCCGCTTTGCAGCGACATGCGTGCATTCCGTCAGCGCCTCGATCGCGTTGAACGCCAGATTCAGCACAACCTGACCAATCAGCACGCGCTCGCAATACACCGGCAAGGCTTCCGGTGCCTGCTCGATCGTGACCGCAACCCCCGCGTCTCGCGCGCGCAATTCGATGAAGTACGCGACGTCCGCGATAACGTCACGCAGGTCCGCATGGGTCTCGCTCGGTTCCCGCTTGACGATGTAATCGCGCACGCTTTTGATGATCACCGCCGCATGCTCGGCCTGACGATCGGCGCTGCGCAGGCCCCACAACGCATCGTCGACGGGTCCCGGTTGCCCGAGCCGCAGAATCGCGCCCTCGATGAAATTGCGCACCGCGGCGAGCGGTTGACTCAACTCGTGTGCGATTGCGGTCGCCATTTCGCCCATCGCGTTGTAGCGCCCCGCGTATTCCAGCAGCCGCGCCTCGTTACGGCGCGCTTCTTCGACAGCGACTTCGTCCGTGATGTCGCGAAAGTGCAGCAGGCGCCCGTTGAGGTCGTCTTCGATCTCGATGCGTCTGCACGTGATGCGCAACCAGCCCGGCGTGCCGTCGCGGCGCGTGATGCGATAACGCTGCGGTGCCGAAGGCTGGATGCGCGGTGCTGCGGCGAGCTGTTCGAGCAGACGGTCGCGATCCGATTCGCTGCAATAGTCGAGCACGTCGCCCATTGGCGCGCCCTCTTCCAGACCCAGCACACGCCGTCCGGATTCGCTGACGAATTCCACTTCGCCCGCGGGCGTCAGCACGGCCACGCCCTCCCCCAGATCCTGCATGAACTCACGGAGCCGCGACTCGTAACGCCGCAGCGTTTGCTTGAGCGTGTCCTCGACGCTGATGTCGCGGAACTGCACCATCACCACCGCGCGCTCCTCCAGCGGCACGTAGGTTGCAATGGCTTCGGACAGCATATCGGCGCCCGTGCGCGAGCGGTAACACCACTCGTAGACCTGCGGGCCCTCGGTGATCGCACGGTCCATGGCCCCGACGCCGATCTCGCGCCGGTACTTCGGCACCGGGCGGGTCATGTCTTTCGCCTTGAGCGGCAGCATTTCTTCAAGCGTAAAACCCAGCGCCTCGCAAGCCGCGCGATTGGCCCACACGATCGCCTTCGTTTCGGCGTCGTGCAGCAGCACGCACAGCGTCAGCGCGTCGAGCAGGCGGTGGAAATCTTCTTCGGCGGGGAAATTCATCGGGCGAGGCTGCACAAAAGTTCGATCGCGTACGTGGAGGAACATAACACCAGTCGGCATGATTCGCGTCTGAAGATTTCTTTAGATACCCCCGGCGCGGTACCTAAAAACACCTCTCGCGTCCCAATTGAAGCGTTCTTTTTGCATTTCTAGACTGGCCTCACCCTGCACGCGCTGTCGCCGGCGTCTTTGCCCGCGACCAAAGCGTGCCTCGTGTTCCAGCCGATAACGAATCAAGGAGATGCCCCGCCATGTCAGACACCGCCATCGACACTGTTGCCGCCGTCGCAGAAGCCAGCCGCGATGCAACGCGTTTGCCGCTCGCCGACGTCATCGTCGAAATCGCCGCACGGCGCGAAGAGTTCGATCGCCTGTCGCATGTGCCGCGCGACGTCATCGTCAAACTCAAGCGTGCGGGCGTGTATCGCGCCGCAACGCCCAAGCGTTTTGGCGGCGATGCGCTCGCACCTACCGCGTTTCTCGACATGATCGAACGTATCGCGATAGCGGACGGCTCGGCGGCCTGGGTCGCGAGTTTCGGCTCGGCGAACGTGTATCTTGCGGCCTTGCCTCTGGCCACTCAGGCGCAGATCTACGCCGATGGTCCCGATCAGGTGTTCGCAGGCGGTCTGTTCCCGGTGCAAGCCGCTCAGCCTGCCGACGGTGGTTGGCGTGTAAACGGTACGTGGAAATTCGCGAGCGGCTGCAAGGGCGCGGATTGGCTCGGCGTCGGAATCGGTGCGGCCAGCTCAGGCTCGGGCGCCGCTGGTGCGCCCGGCAAACCACGCACCGCCGTGTTCCGCCCGCATCAGGTTGAGATCGTTGAGAACTGGGATGTGGTCGGCATGCAAGGTACCGGCAGCCACGATCTGCGCGTCACCGATCAGTTCGTCACCGACGACTGGACCTTCGTGCGGGGCGGCGAACCTTGCGTCGACGAACCGCTGTATCGCTATCCAACCATCGCCTACGCGGCGCAAGTGCTGGCCGTGGTCAACCTTGGCCTTGCACGCGCGGCGCTCGATGTCTCCAACCAGATGGCCGGCGGCCGCAAAACGACAACCGGCGCGCCGCAACTCGCCGACCGCGCGTACTACCGGATCGAATTGGCGAAAGCCGAAGCGCAATTGCGTTCAGCCCGCGCGTTCTTCTACGACACCACCGACGACGTCTGGCAATCGATCCTCGCCGGCAACCCCGTTACACCGGACCAGACCAGCCTGCTGCGGCTCGCCGCGACGCAGATCGCCCGCGAAGGCGCCGACGTCGTGCAGCGCGCTTACCGGCTCGGTGGCACGATGGCGATCTACCGCTCGCATCCGCTGCAGCGCCTGGTGCGCGACGCAATGGTGGTCACCCAGCACGCGTTCCTCGGCGAAGGCAACTTCGATGGCGCCGGTGCGGTGTTCGTCGGCGTGCCGCCGATTCCGGGCTACCTGTAAGTCATTTTCTGATTTTGCCGTTCAAACGATTTCATGGAGAACCACACGATGTCCGATAACCCGAAGCTGCCCTTGCGCGTTCTGTTCTGCTGCGGCGTGACGCAGAATTTCTTCGACTTGCCGCGCGAGAAGATCGGCGAAGTCTGGCAGGCTTACGGCAAGATGCTGGCGGCGGTCGAATCGATGGACGGCGTCAGCGTGCTCGGCATCATGGACGACGACCGCCTCACCGTCGGCAATGCTGACAACTCGCCGTGGACGTTCTACATCATGGCCGACGTGCGCGACTTCGATACCGCAGTGGCGGTGTGCAATCTGTATCGCACTACACCGGTCGGCGAATATAACCTGTGGCGCTACGGCAAGATCGAAGCGCGCGTTGGCCGCGCGCTGCAAGTGCCGCCGCAACACGCCAACGCGGCTTGAGCGTGCCGGAGCATGATGCGATGAACGAGAACACGGATACGCTTGCCCGGTTGACCGAACGGCTTGTCGCGCTCGAAGCCGAATCCGCCGTGCGCTGCACGATGGCGCGCTATATGGCGCTCTGCGACGTGCCTTCGGGTGTGCTGGAAGGCGAGACGCTTGCGGCCCTCTTCGCTGCCGACGCGATCTGGGAAGGCATCGGCCCGCAGTACGCGAGCAAGTTCGGCCGCCTCACCGGTCACGCGGAAATTCTCGCGATGCTCACGCGCTACTTGCCGCCGTCGCCGCATTTCTCGGTCAACGTGCATTTCCTCACGTCGGAAACCATCGAGATGCAGGGCGCAACCGCGAAAGGCCGTTGGATCATGCTGCAAGCGTCCGGCTACGTCGACGCGCAAGCCGAGTTGATCTCGGCGCGCCTCAATGTGGATTTCGCACCCGCCGACAATGGTCGCGACTGGCTCATCACGCACTTTCGCACCGAGCGTCTTTTCGATGCGCCCTGGCAAGTCAATGCAAGGAAACCGAACCCATGAACGAATTTATCCAGACATTGTCGATAGGCGGCACGGGCCCCAGCATCGCGATCAAGGACACGATCGATATTGTCGGTTACGCGACCACGGCCGCAAGCCGGGCGCTAGCTGACACGCCACATGCGCAGCAGCATGCGGAAGTCGTGGAGCGGTTGCTCGATGCCGGTTGGCACATCGTCGGCAAGGCAAATATGCACGAGCTGGCATTCGGCATGACCGGCATCAACGACTACACCGGCACGCCGCAAAATCCCCAGGACACCTCGCGCATTCCCGGCGGCTCGTCGAGCGGTTCGGCGGCGGCCGTTGGTTTGAAGCTTGCGGATGCCGCGCTTGGCACGGACACCGGTGGTTCGATTCGTGGCCCCGCTGCGTGTTGCGGCGTAATCGGCTTGAAGCCGACTTTTGGGCGCGTCTCGCGGCGCGGCGTTGCACCGCGCGAATCGACGCTCGATTGCGTCGGGCCGTTCGCGCGCGAGATGCAGATGATCATCGCCGCGATGCAGGCGATTACCGCCGACTTCGACACACATGCAGCCCACGCGGCGCGAAGCGGCGCGTGGAACGTCGGTATCGTGCAAGTCGACGCAATGCCGGAAATCCTTAAAGCCGTTACGCGCGCGGCGGACCAGGCTGATTGCACCGCTCGCACGTTGGAACTTGCAGGGCTTGCCGCCGCCTTCGAAGCGGGCCTCGCGATCATCAACGTAGAAACTTTTCATGCGTTCGGTCATCTCGTGGCAACCGGCAAACTCGGTGCCGATCTCGATGCACGGCTGCGCGCCGCTGCGAATACAACCGCGGCGCAATGCGAGGCGGCGGAGTCGGTACGTCGGCAATTCACAGCCGCTGTCGATCACGCGCTTGAAAGCGTGGATGTATTGATTCTGCCCTCACTTCCCGCGCTACCGATCACGCTCGACGAGGCACGCGGCGGCACGCCGGTCATCGCCATGTCGTCGTTGATCCGGCCGTTCAATCTGAGCGGCCATCCGGCATTGAGCTTGCCGTTGCCTATCGATGGCTCGCCGCTCAAGGCGGGCTTGCAGATCGTCGGACGCAAGGGGGCGGATGAGCAGGTGTGCGCGATTGCGGCGCGTTTCGAAGCCGCTCTTCTCACGGAGTAAAAGCAATGCAGAAAAGAGTCGTACTCGTCACCGGCGCCGCGCGCGGTCTTGGCGCCGCGATTGCCACGCGCTTTCACGCAGCGGGTTACGCGGTCGCCATCGGCGACATTGCGTTCGATGCCGCACAGGCTCTCGCCCGCGATCTGAGCGCCGATGGCTCGAGCGCCTTCGCACTGAATCTGGACGTCACCGCGAAGACCGCATTCGAATCCGCACGCGATGCGATCCTGCAACGCTGGGGCCGTATCGACGCACTGATCAACAACGCAGGCGCATCCAAAGTCGTACCCGTGATGGAGATCACCGCCGAGCAGTTCGATCAGGTGATCAACGTGAATCTGCGCAGCGTGCTGTTCGGCTGTCAGGTGTTCGGCCAGCATTTCGCCGACGCTGGCGCGGGGCGCATCGTCAATATCGCCTCCCTAGCGGGACAGAATGGCGGATCGGCCACCGGTGCGCACTATGCGGCAGCCAAAGGCGGCGTTATCACGTTGACCAAGGTGTTCGCGCGCGACCTCGGCACAGCGGGCGTAACCGTCAACGCGATTTCACCTGGGCCGATGGACCTGCCGATCGTGCACGAGAGCGTCGCGCCCGACAAACTGAAGGCGGTGATCGCCAACATTCCGGCGGGACGTCTGGGCTCAGCGGACTATGTCGCCGATGTCGCGGTCATGCTGGCTGCAGAGAACGCTTACTTTGCAAACGGCGCATGCTGGGACGTGAACGGCGGCTTATTCATGCGTTAGTGCCCGACGCGGCCGCCTCCTGATCCCACACCGCCATCACGTCGCGCACCAGCATCGCGATGGACGCCGCGCCAAGTTTGTCTTTGATGCTCGCGCGATGCACGTCGACGGTCTTCACGCTGATGGACAGATCAGAGGCGATACGCTTGCTGCCCTTGCCGTCGATTACACCGCGCAGCACTTCTTTCTCGCGTGCCGTCAACGACGCCAGGCGCTTGCGTAACTCGCGCTGTTTCTGATCAGCGGCGTGACGTTGCGACGCAAGTTTCAATGCACGCTGCACGCGATCGAGCATCTGCTGCGAGTTATACGGTTTCTCGACGAAATCGATCGCGCCGTTCTGCAAGGCACGCACCGACATCGGAATGTCGCCGTGACCGCTGACGAAAATGATCGGCAGCGTCGCACCTTGACGGTTCAACTCCGCTTGCACGTCGAAGCCGCTTTGCTCCGGCATGCGCACATCGAGCACAAGACACGCGGGCACGTCCGGATCAAACGCGCTAAGAAATTCACTAGCCTTGGCGAAACCCGCCGACTTCACGCCGACCGACTCGAGCAGCCATGCGAGCGAGGTGCACATACCGTTGTCGTCGTCGACGATATAGACGATCGGTGCGAGGGACAAAGCGGACTGAGGCTGCTGGGACATGGAGTCTGTGGAACGGTTCGGGATAGGCGCGATTCGAAGCGTCTTGCGGGCTCATGATAACCAGTGGAAAAAGCGCTGCAAAGCGATAATTACCCTGTAGAAGAGATAAAAGTCGCTCATGCGCTCACCGTGCAGACAGGCATTGGGGAAACCTTTAGACGGACTGGGAAAGAGGCCTCTACGCGCACCGCTCGCGCTGATTTTTTTCCGCGCGTGGATTGATTACGCTTGAATCCAGATCCCTACCGCGCCCCCAGGAACCCAGAACATGACGCCGAATCCACAAGCAACGCAAGCGACTCCCGTCGCCGACACCGAGCTGGCAGCCAGGCAGCAATTCCGTCAGGCCATGGCACATCTATCCGCGGCTGTGAACGTCATCACGACCGCCGGTCCGCATGGACGCTGCGGCGTCACCGCGAGCGCCGTGTGCTCCGTCACCGATGCGCCGCCCACGCTGCTCGTCTGCCTGAATCGCTCGAGCGCGATGCACGCCACCTTCGAACGCAACCGGCATGTTTGCATCAACGTACTGCCCGGCGAGCATGAACTGCTCGCGCGTCACTTCGCCGGCATGACGCAGGTGCCGATGGAAGAACGCTTTGGCTGGCCGATCTGGGACGACGGCACGCACGGTGTACCGGTTTTGCGCGACGCACTCGCGAGTCTGCAGGGCGAGATCGTCGATCTGAAGGAAGTGGGTTCGCACTCGGTCATGTTCGTCAAAACCACCTGCATCAGCGTGCGCACGGACGGTGATGGTTTGATCTATTTCGATCGCAATTTCCACCGCATCAAACGCTCGGCATCGCATTGAGGTGCGACGGGAACGATTGAAACCAGCCGCGGCGCGTGGCCTGCTTAAATTACGCCCGCGCTATCGGTATCGAACTGAAACTGCGGCACCGCCGCGACGGCTTCAACGAAACAGTCGATCAGATTAAGGGAATGGGCCGTTGGCGCTGGGTGTGGGTTGTCTCGATGTCGCCAATCCGAATACTTTGTTCTTTGGCAACACGGGTGGTCCTGCGGCACAAGTTCTGAATTCCTCTTTTGCCTGCGTGGCGCTCATTGTCAGTGTTCTTAGGGCTTTGGCCTTTCCTTGATCTGGCTTTGGTGCCTTTCCTTGCATTGTTAGTGGTCTATTAGCGTTGCCCCTGTGCGGGGCGGCACCTACTTCTCTTTGCCGGCTGCAAAGAGAAGTAGGCAAGAGAAAGCAGCTTAAACCGCTAAGGAAGGTCTGCACAACCCGTTTCCTGCACGTCGCGCGGTTTGCTGCCCGCGTTGTAGTGGCGGCGAAGATGCTGGGACCT
>NZ_VOSW01000298.1 GCF_009690905.1 Paraburkholderia madseniana | reverse complement strand
CGGTAGAGTCGAGATGTGGCGCGGTAGCGGTAGGCTCGGTTTGTCTGTTGCCGCCTCTTTCGTCTGGCGGTGCCCCAATAACCTCGCCGTAACCCCGTTTCCACATCCCGCTCATCGAACCCAGCGTGCAGATCTCCCGCACTGGGCTCTCGGATAAGACATCACGCCTTCACACACGCCACGCTACGCCCCCACGTGCGCTCAGACGTACGAGACCGAAGTACCCGTAGAGATGCGGGGATGGATAAGTCCCGCCCCTGCGGCGTCTGAGCTTGTACTTGTTGCGTAGCCACCGGCGCAACCGCGTTGCGGTGTAGCTGTCCAGCGCGCGATAGGCGCGGCTTACGCTCCCTACCTTGAAGTAGTTCGCCCAGCCGCGCAGCGTGCGGTTCAACCTGCTCACCAGTTCCGTGGTCTCTTGCCATGCCGTCTTGAGGGCGGTCATTGCATGAATCTTTTCGACCATGCGCCGGATACTCTTCTTCGACGGCTTCATACCCATACGGGCCTGACCAGTCGTAGCGGAGTACATCCGCCCAAACGTAAAACCCAGGAAGTCGAATTCGCCTTCCGGCACCTTGCAGATTCGTGTCTTCTCCTCGTTGACCGTCAGCTTCAGCTTGTCCATGATCGCGCGCATTCGTGACAAGGCTTCTTCTGCCTTACCTTGCTTGCACAGGATCACCAGATCGTCCGCGTAGGTCACGATTCGACTACCAAGACTGCGCTGAAGTCCGAGCCTTTTCCATGCCAGCACAAACCGGCGCATGTAAATATTCGCCAGCAGTGGTGAGAT
>NZ_VOSW01000297.1 GCF_009690905.1 Paraburkholderia madseniana | reverse complement strand
ATGGAGCAGGAAGTGGTGCGGCTGCGCCAGGCCCATCCGCGCTGGGGCGGGCGCAAGATCCGCCGGCGCCTGCAGGATCTGGGCTTTGAGGCGGTGCCACAGGCCAGCACCGTGACCGACATCCTGCACCGGCACAACCTGATCCTGCCGGCCGATTCAGCGATGAGCCAACCCTGGAAGCGCTTTGAGCACGAGCAGCCCAACGTACTCTGGCAGATGGACTTCAAGGGACACTTTGAGACCCTCGAGAAGGAGCGCTGCAGCCCCCTGACGGTACTCGACGACCACTCGCGCTTCAGCATCCTGCTGCGCGCCTGTGGACCCACCGACACCGCTACCGTGCAGACGGGATTGCGGGAGGCGTTTGGGCACTACGGCCTGCCATTGCGCATCAACACCGATAACGGCTCGCCGTGGGGGGCGCCCGGCAGTCCGGGTCAGCTCACCGAGCTGGCCGTCTGGCTGATCCGGCTGGGTATCCGCATCAGTTACAGCCGGCCTTATCACCCGCAGACCAACGGCAAGGACGAACGGTTTCACCGTACGCTGAAGGCTGAAGTACTGAACGGACGAAGCTTCGCCACCCAGCAGCACGTGCAACAGGAACTGGACCGCTGGCGCACCGTATATAACTGCGAGCGCCCGCATGAGGCGATCGGCATGGACACACCGATCAGCCGTTACCGGCCGAGCCCGCGGGCGTATCCATCGATCCTGCCGGAGCCGGAGTACGGCCCGGATGACGTGGTACTGCGGGTCAAAGCGAATGGTCAGCTACGCTTTGAAGGACAGCACCTTAGGGTCTCGAAAGCACTTTATGGG
>NZ_VOSW01000296.1 GCF_009690905.1 Paraburkholderia madseniana | reverse complement strand
ACGGGCAGGGGAACGGAGTGATCGACGTGGCTATATTGAGCATCATCCGACGCTGGCACTTTCGCGATCATGTCTCGTTGCGCGAGATTGCCAAACGACTGGGCGTGTCCAGAAACACGGTCAGGCGTTACATACGTGCCGACACTGTGCTGCCGGCATATCCCGAGCGCCACAGCCCCAGCAAGCTCGACGGATTTGCTGCAAAGCTCGCTGGTTGGCTGAAGACCGAGGCGAATCGGCCCCGCAAACAGCGCAGAACCCTCAAACAGATCCATGCGGATCTTTGCGCGCTGGGCTTCACCGGCTCCTATGATCGTGTCGCTGCGTTTGCCCGGCGCTGGCGACAGGAGCAGCACGAGCAGGCAAAGACGACCGGACGGGGCACCTTCGTTCCGCTCCGGTTTGCCGCTTGCGAAGCGTTCCAGTTCGACTGGAGTGAGGACTGGGCCGTCATCAACGGCGAGCGCACCAAGCTGCAGGTCGCGCAGCTCAAGCTCAGTCACAGCCGTGCCTTCTTCCTGAGGGCCTATCTGCTGCAAACCCACGAGATGCTGTTCGACGCGCATCACCATGCGTTCGTGGCGTGGGGCGGCATTCCACGCCGTGGCATCTACGACAACATGAAGACCGCCGTCGACAGGGTGCGTCCCGGCAAGGTGCGTGAGGTCAACGCGCGGTTCAGCGCGATGGTGAGCCACTACCTGTTTGACGCCGAGTTCTGTAACGTCGCCTCAGGCTGGGAGAAGGGGCAGATCGAGAAGAACGTCCAGGACAGCCGCCACCGGCTCTGGCAGAAGGTGCCGACGTTCGGCTCGCTGGCGGCGCTCAACGACTGGCTGGCCGACCAGTGCGTGCTGCTGT
>NZ_VOSW01000295.1 GCF_009690905.1 Paraburkholderia madseniana | reverse complement strand
TGCGACTAGAGCGTGTTAGGCACTTTGAAGTACCGGCACTGCGTGAACGAGCATGAGCATCGCGAAGACCACGAAATGCAACCCGGCAAGTGTTTCGGGTAGCCTTTCATAATCACGCGCGAGGCGGCGGAATCGGTTAAGCCAGCCAAAGCTGCGCTCGACCACCCACCGCCGGGGCAGCAGGACAAAGCCCTTTTTGGCTTCCTGCAGTTTGATCACCTGCAGTTCAATGCCTTCATCACGTGCAGCCTGTGCTGCGTCTTCGCCGGTGTATCCCTGATCCGCAAAAGCCACTTTGACTGTTTGTCCTGTTACCTGCTGAACCTGACGCGCAAGTTCTGTTACCTGTGCGCGCTCCTGTTCATTGGCCGGTGTCACATGCACTGCCAGCAACTGTCCCAGGGTGTCTACCGCAATATGGACTTTGCTGCCGCGTTTGCGCTTATAACCGTCATAGCCCGCGCGTGGACCACTCTCGCAGGTTGACTGCAATGTGCGGCCATCCAGGATGACGGCGCTGGGTTGTCCCTGCCGTCCCTGCGCCACGCGTATTATCGAGCGCAGGTCGCAGACCATGTGCTCAAAACAGCCTGCCTGTAACCAGCGTTGGGTCTGCTGGTACACCAACTCCCACGGCGGGAAGTCATTGGGTAGCATCCGCCAGGGCGCGCCGGCCCGAGCCATCCAGCGTAACGCATCGAACATGTCGCGTAGCTCATATTTGCGCTGCGGCGCGCTGACGTCCATCAGTGTCAGATACGGTGCCGCGAAGCTCCATTCTTCGTCCGACACATCACTCGGATACCCTTTGCGGTCTGCTTTTCTCATGCCGCTAGGATACCAGGTCTGACACGAAGTGCCTAACACGCTCTAA
>NZ_VOSW01000294.1 GCF_009690905.1 Paraburkholderia madseniana | reverse complement strand
CCGAGGAAGGCGAAGGTCGTCACCAGCAGGCCAGTCAGTGCCCACCATGCCGCCACCGCGCCGCGCAGGCCCTTCATCAGGCGCATATGCAGCCAGGCCGCGTAGTTCAGCCACACGATCAGCGCCCACGTTTCCTTCGGGTCCCAGCTCCAGTAGCCGCCCCACGCTTCCGCGGCCCACAGCGCGCCGAGGATCGTCGCGATCGTGAAGAACGCGAAGCCGACGGCGATCGACTTGTACATCAGGTCGTCGAGCACATCGAGCGGCGGCAGGCGGTCTGCCAGCACGCCGCGCTCTTTCGCCAGATACGCGACCGCGACCATCGCCGACAGCGCGAAACTGCCATAGCCGATGAAGTTGGCCGGCACGTGGATCTTCATCCACCAGCTCTGCAGCGCCGGCACGAGCGGCTGGATCTGCTGGGCGTCACGCGCGACCGAGTACCACATCAGGAAACCGACCGCCGCGCTGATCACCAGCAGCACGAATGCGCCGAGCGCACGCGTGTTGTAGTGCTGCTCGTAGTACAGATAGAACAGCGCGGTGATCAGGCTGAACAGCACGAACACTTCGTACAGGTTCGAGATTGGAATATGGCCGACGTCCGCGCCGATCAGGTACGACTCGTACCAGCGCACCATCAGACCGACAAAGCCCATCACCACCGCGGCCCACGTCATTTTCGAACCGATCGCGGCACCGGTCGGTGAACGCGACAGCAGGCCGATCCAGTAGAAGACGGTGGCGAAGACGAAGAGCGCGCTCATCCACAGAATCGCGGACTGGCTCGACAGGAAATACTTAAGGAAGAACGCGCTATCCGCGCGCGACAGATCGCCCTGATAGATCTGGATTGCCAGCAACGACAGCGCGGC
>NZ_VOSW01000293.1 GCF_009690905.1 Paraburkholderia madseniana | reverse complement strand
GGCCCCAAGACCCGCAAACCCGCACCCTATGTCGAAGGCGCGGTAGCCCGAGCCCATCACAGTACCGCCCGCCTGCTTAAACGCGCCAAAGGCGGGACATCTTGATCAAGACCTTGAAAGGGCTGGTTCTTAGGGCTTTGGCCTTTCCTTGATTTGTTAGTGGTCTATTAGCGTTGCCCCTGTGCGGGGCGGCACCTACTTTTCTTTGCCGGCTGCAAAGAAAAGTAGGCAAAAGAAAGCGGCTCAACCCGCTAATGCTAAGCGGGGCCCGTGGTCTGCTGCGGGTAGTGGTGCATCTGGAATCTGTGTTCGTGCACCTGCATACGCCAGTGACAAGGGCATCATACTTCCGGCGACGCTCCGCGCGCCGAAGAGTACTTCACAAAACCTCCCTCTACGCTTCAACTCCCCCGTTTCGCTCGGCACCGCTGTTGCCATTACATATCCAAAGGCACACGCACAGACGCTACGGCTACGGCAATGGCAATGGCAATGGCAATGGCAATGGCAATGGCAATGGCAATGGCAATGGCAATGGGCATTGCAGCACATCGACATTTCATTGGAAGTGAGGAGCCGCATGACGGCAGAGGCGCGTCGCCGAGGCGAAGCCGATGGCCCCCACAAACCTCAACCGAAGCCCGTGGTTTCCCATGCATACCCGTCCGCGACGCACGTAGTGCGGAGTGGGAGCTGATGAGTCCCTTGTCACTCACGCGGAATGTGCGAGAACACGGATTCCAGATGCACCACTACTCGCAGCAGACCACGGTGCCCACTTAGCATTAGCGGTTTGAGCTGCTTTCTCTTGCCTACTTCTCTTTGCAGCCGGCAAAGAGAAGTAGGTGCCGCCCCGCACAGGGGCAACGCTAATAG
>NZ_VOSW01000292.1 GCF_009690905.1 Paraburkholderia madseniana | reverse complement strand
AACGGTCCAGCCGGTTTCCGTCAATCCGCACGCGGTCGCCCGGACGGAGATCGCCGGGTGAGGGCACGTCGAAGGAGCGTGACGATCCGTCATTGAGTTGAACAACGATTCGATACGCGCTCGGGGCCGCATTGCTGTACTGCCGGCCAATCTGATTTCCGGCCACCGCGCCGCCGAGCGCACCCACTACGGTCGCCACGTCGCGGCCATGCCCTCCGCCAAACTGGTTGCCGACCACACCACCGACGACCGCGCCGACCACCGTGCCCATTACACTGCCCGGGCTCACCGCATTGGATGTGGCGAGAGGCTGAATTCCCGAAACAACCCCATACTGAAGTCCGTAACCGGAGCTTGCAGGAGGCGCGTTGCCATAGGCGCTTGCGCTATCGACTGGCTGTGGATAGGTTGGCTGCACATACGCCGGCTGGGCATATGCGGGTTGCGCATAGGCAGGCTGCGCCGGACTCGCACCGTACGGCATGTTTGCGCCAGGAACCACGCATCCACTCAGGGGTAAAGCTGCGCAGAGCGCGATGTAAAAGATTGGTTTGGCAAATTGAGTGTTGTACATGATG
Organism: Paraburkholderia madseniana; assembly: GCF_009690905.1. Classification (GTDB taxonomy): domain Bacteria; phylum Pseudomonadota; class Gammaproteobacteria; order Burkholderiales; family Burkholderiaceae; genus Paraburkholderia; species Paraburkholderia madseniana. Next base: position 305 of record NZ_VOSW01000292.1, on the reverse strand, counting down.
CTCTCGACATCTTGACGCCGCATGTCAGCGGGCAAAGTTGAAGTTCGGCATGGAGTATAAGGAAGCGTTGCCGAATATTTTCACTGCGCCGCGTAACAGTGTGTAAGTAGTTCCGCCGCCAACGCTCAAGTCAAACGCATCGCCTTGCTGACTTGTGAAGCATCGCCTTGCTGACTTGTGTAGTTTCTCTGCGACGCGTTCCCGGACGCTTCGCTCGACGGGTGAGCGGCGTCGCGGCGTCACGTTGAGTCGACCGCTTGATGTGTGCCGGGCACTAAGCAAACGGGGGTGCCGGAACACAGCCG
>NZ_VOSW01000291.1 GCF_009690905.1 Paraburkholderia madseniana | reverse complement strand
CGGTAATATTGCGCCGTGGTGGCCAGGCTGCGATGGCCCATCAGCAACTGGATCACGCGTACATCGGTGCCGGATTCGAGCAGGTGCGTCGCAAATGCATGGCGCAGCGAATGCGGTGTGATGGGCTTGCTGATACCGGCACGGCGACGGGCGTCCTGGCATGCCTGTCGTACCACGCTCGCGCCCACGGGCTGATCCGGGAACCGGCCAGGAAACAGCCAGTACTGGGGGCGGCCAATGCACCAGTAACTGCGCAGGATCTCCAGCAGCCGTGGCGAGAGCATCACGTAACGGTCGGCGTGCCCCTTGCCCTGTTCGACACGCAGCACCATTCGCTGGCTATCGATATCGCTGACCTTCAGCCGGGTGGCCTCAGAGATGCGCAGGCCTGCGGCGTAGGCTGCCATCAGCACGGTACGATGCTTGACGCTGCGGATCGCTTCAAGGAACTGGGTGACCTCCTCCTGACTGAGGATCACCGGCAGCTTGCGTGGTCTCCTCGATCTGGGGAGCTCTTCGACGGACCAGTTGCGTTTGAGCGTGACGTTGTACAGGAAGCGTAGCGCCGCAGTGGCAACGACCAGCGTGCTGGTTGAGCGTCGCTGGACTTCAATCAGGTGGACCTGCCAGGCGTGCACCTCCTCCAGGCCCAGCAGGTCCGGGGAACGACCGAAGTGCTCGGCAAAGGCATGCACCTGCTGAAGATAGGCGCGCTGCGTGTTGGCGGCGAGGTTGCGTACGCGCATATCCTCGATCATGCGTCGACGTAGGGGTGTCATGGTGGACTCCGCTCAGAAGGGACGAGGTAGCAAACTGCACTGCCATCGTCCCACTCAAGGGGAGACATTCCATGACCGGTATCGAAGACGCCGCCTCCGGCCAACCACCTGCTACCGCGTCAGCGGTTTCGTTCAAC
>NZ_VOSW01000290.1 GCF_009690905.1 Paraburkholderia madseniana | reverse complement strand
AGAGACGGTTTCAAAAAGGCTCCTGCATAGATCGCTGGAGGGTATTCCAACAGATGAGGCAAGCGGCGAACTTCAAGAAAGCTTCATGGATCCTGGCAAGGCGCTCGTAGCGGACTCGAAGACGATGGAAATTATGGAACCAGGCATGAGTACGTTCGACTACCCATCTATATTTTCCAAGCCCGCTGCCATGCTCGGTGCGGCGCTTCGCGAGAACAGGTTTGATACCCCTATCACGCAATTTCTGCCTGTGTGCTTCGGAGTCGTATCCGCGATCAGCATAGACGACTCGAGGCTTTCGCAACGGTCGACCGCGGATACCACGGATGGGTGGAATCGCTTCAATGAGGGGAAACAATTGTGTGACGTCGTGTCGATTGGCACCCGTCAAGATGATCGAGAGTGGCAACCCATTTGCATCGGTCGCAACATGGTGTTTGGAACCCGGTCGCGCACGATCTACAGGGTTCGGCCCGGTTTTTGGCCCGCCCCGATAGCCCGAACGGAAGACGAATCGAGAATCACGCGTGAGAGGTCGATTTGGCCAGCTGCGCGTAGCTCGGCGAGCAGTAGTTCGTGCAATCGATCCCACACGCCTGCTTTCTGCCAGTCGCGTAAGCGGCGCCAACAGCTCACGCCAGAGCCGCAACCCATTTCGGCAGGTAGATCGCGCCAACGCAACCCTGTGCGCAACACATACAAAATGCCGTTCAAAGCGGCGCGATCGGGTATCGGCTTTCGACCTGGATACTTCTCGCGCCGAGCTTTCGGCTGTGGCAGTAAGGGTTCGATTCGCTTCCACAATTCGTCGTCAATTATTGGCTTGCCCATCCCCTTGACTCCGTCGTCACGACGACCAAGGTTAACAGCATGTCCATGAAGTTAACAGCCCCTTCAAGTCTTTTTGAAACCGTCTCT
>NZ_VOSW01000289.1 GCF_009690905.1 Paraburkholderia madseniana | reverse complement strand
CTGGAACGGCGCACCGTTGCGCAGGGCTCCTGGCTTGCGCTGGATCAGCGGGATGTAATGCTGCCACTCGTATCGCACCTGTCCTTCGTCGGCCAGTCGATCGTGTTCGGCCACCACGGCATCGTCGCCGACCACCACAACACGGCCAGGATAGAGCCGCGTGCTGAGCATCTGGCCTGCGAATTCGCATGGCACGGAGTAGCGATTGCGGCCAATCACCACCAGGCAGGTCGACGAGACTCGTGCCGCACGCTCAACATAACCGTCAAACGGTGTTGGCATCGGCATCAGATGAGCGCGTTCCTGCTCGAACACGTCGGCGACGCTCAGCTCACGATAGTCCGGATGCTTCACCTGATCCCACAACGACCGGCACCGGATCGCCAGCCATGCATTCAGATCAGCGAAACTGCCGAAGCGTTGCCCACGCGCCTCAATCCAGATACGCAGGCGGCTGTCCTGCACGTTCTTCTCGACGACCCTTTCTCCCAGCCACTGGCGACGTTGCAGAAGTCCGGATCGAACAGGTAGTGCGAACACATCACTGCGAAACGCGGATTGACTGTGCGACCCTTGCCTTTGTGCACCTTGTCTACGGCCGTTTTCATATTGTCATAGATGCCCCGGCGGGCCACCCCGCCGAAAGCCGCGAACGAGCGCGTATGGGTATCGAACAGCATCTCGTGCCCCTGACTCGGATAGGCAACCAGCCAGAACGCCCGCGACGCACATAGCTTCATGTGCGACACCTGGAGCTTGCGGTAAATGCCGCCGACAACCAGTCCTTCTTCAGACCAGTCAAACTGGAATGCCTCGCCCAGCTCGAATCGCAACGGCACAAACGCCGACTTCGAAACCGCCTTGCCTTCGCCTTGCCGCCAGGCCCGGATGAAATCGGTCACCCGCGAGTAACAGCCGT
>NZ_VOSW01000028.1 GCF_009690905.1 Paraburkholderia madseniana | reverse complement strand
TGGTCGGGTGCGGCGGTGGCAGGCGTCGGCGTGCTGGGCGGAGTGGCCGGCGCCTTCGCGGTCTCGTTCTTTGTGTTGACGGGGACGGTTCCGCAAATGCATGAGTCCTCTTATTTAACTTCGAGTTTCGGTGGTTCGTCCGCCGATTGGAGCGGCGAATGAACGGCCGGTCATGGAAAATCGTGCTGGTGGCTTCGCTGGTGCTCAACGTGTTTCTGCTGGGCGCGATTGTCGGGGGTGCTTATCAATGGTTTGCGGCGCATGGCGCGACTACCACGGTGCTGGCGCAGCAGCGCACGGCGTTGCGCTTTGCTGCCGAAACGCTGCCGGCCGAGCGTCAGAAGGCTTTTATCGACGGCCTGAAGAATGCGCGCCGCGAGGGCAAGCAGTTTGCCCGCGAGGGCCGTGAGGGACGTCACGAAGTGTTGCGTTTGCTCGCCGCGCCGCAGTTCGATCGCGCGGCACTGGACGCAGCGTTGGCCCGCACGCGTGAGGCCGACAGCAGCTTGCGCGCGCAAGTGGAGGGCAGTGTGGCGGATTTTGCGGCGACGCTGTCGCCTGAGGAGCGCATCCAATTCGCCGACAGCCTGAAGCTGCGCGGACAGTGGCGTGAACCGCAGCAGGCCGCCAACGCGAACAAACCACCGAAGCCGGCCGCAAGTGAATCTTCGAGTGAATCGTCGGGCGAATAAAAAATTCTGAACGGCCGCGACGGATTTGAGCGTGGCGGTCGTTTAAAGAAATATCCAACGCCCAAGAGGATGGTATGGCCACATCACCGAACATGAATGCCGCGGCGATTGCGCTGAACCGCTTCGGCCTCGGCGCGCGTGCCGACGATACGCCGCCCGCCGACCCGAAGGGATGGCTGCTCGCGCAGTTCGAGCAATATCAGCCGCGGCCTGCCGCGTGGGCGAGCCAGCCTGATTCGGTGGCACTGTCCGGCGAACTGGCACAGCAGCGCATGCAGTTGAATCAACTGAACCGGCAGACCCAACAGAACGCCAACGAAGGCGCAGCCGCCAGCCAGACGAATGCGCAAACCAACCCGCAAACCAACCCGCAAACCACCGGGCAAAGCGCATCAGAAACCGCCGCACAAACTGCTAAGCAAGCCGAACGAAAAGCGCTGCGCGGGGAAATTCTCGACATGTACCGTTCCTCGGTGAACGCGCGGGTTGCTAGCGCGCTGACCACAGAGACGCCTTTCATCGAGCGGCTGGTTCATTTTTGGGCGAATCACTTCGCGGTGTCGACGGAAAAGCCCGCCGTCGCGGCACTGGCCGGTTCATTCGAAGCGGAAGCGATCCGCCCGCACGTGCTTGGCCGTTTCGAAGACATGCTGGTCGCCGTCGAACGTCATCCGGCCATGCAGTTGTTTCTCGATCAGACGCGTTCGGTTGGGCCGGACAGCATGGCGGCCATGCGCGCCGCGGAGCGCAATCCGAACGTCAAACGCGGTCTGAATGAGAACCTGGCGCGCGAAATTATGGAGTTGCACACGCTCGGCGTGCGCAGCGGCTATAGCCAGGACGACGTCACCGAATTCGCCCGCGCGCTGACCGGCTGGAGCCTTGCCGGCAATCCGGGCAATCCTGGCAATGCCGGCAACCCGCGCGGGCAGGGTCTGCAGACGAACGCCGCTCCAGGCACGTTTGTGTTTCGCGTCGCGCTGCACGAACCGGGTTCGCGAACCATCATGGGCCGCCGCTACGACCAGCCGGGAGAAAAGCAGGCGCTGGCGATCCTGCACGACCTCGCGAGCGCGCCCGCGACGGCGCAGCACATCGGCGGCAAGCTTGCCCGTCACTTCGTCGCGGACAATCCGCCGCCGGACGTAAGCGAGCGATTGGCGAATGCGTTCGCGCGCAGCGGCGGCGATCTGCCGACCGTGTATCGGACGCTGCTCGACATGCCGCAGGCGTGGTCGCCGGCCGCGGTGAAGTTCAAGACGCCGTGGGAATGGACCATTTCTTCGATGCGCGGGCTCGGCTGGCAGGACATCGGCAACATGCAGGCCGCGCCCATCCTGACGCAACTCGGTCAGCCGGTATGGCGGCCGGGTTCGCCTGCGGGCTACGACGACATTGCCGCGAGCTGGGCGGCGCCCGATGCGCTGGTGCGCCGGGTCGAAGTGGCACAGCGTTTCGCGTCGCGGGTCGGCGACCGGCTCGATGCGCGCTCGCTCGGCCAGACTTTGCTGGCCGGCTCGCTCAGTGCGCCGACTGCCGCGGCCGTGTCGCGTGCCGAAAGCGCATCGACGGCGATCGCCCTGTTGCTGGTCTCGCCGGATTTTCAACGGAGATGAACGCCATGTTTTCACGCCGCAAATTTCTCAGCGTGGCCGCTGCCGGCGCGGGCGCGATTCTCGTATCGCCACGGATCGCGTTTGCCAGCGTCGCCACGGATCGCCGCTTCGTGTTCGTGATCCAGCGCGGTGCGGCCGATGGCCTGAACATCGTCGTGCCGTACGCCGAACCCGCCTACGCGACACTGCGCGGTGCGCTTGCGATCGATGCATCCAAGGCGACCCGGCTCGACGGCACCTTCGCGCTGCATCCCTCGCTGGTGCAGACCGCCGCGATGTATGCGGATCGTCAAGCGCTGTTCGTGCACGCGGTAGCGTCGCCGTATCGCGACCGCTCGCACTTCGACGGGCAGAACGTGCTGGAGACCGGCGGCACCTCGCCGTATCAGATGAAGGACGGCTGGCTGAACCGGCTCGTCGCATCGATGCCCGCTACGCGCGAGAATGCGATCGCCTTCGCGCCGACCGTGCCGATGGCGCTGCGCGGCAACGCGCCGGTGACCTCGTACGCGCCCTCGGGGTTGCCGCAGGCGCCTGACGATCTGCTCATGCGGGTCTCGCAGTTGTACGACCAGGATGCGCAATTGCGCCCGCTATGGGAGTCGGCCATGACCGCACGCGGACTCGCGGGCGACGCCGGAGCGCGTCAGGACCCGGTGAGCCTCGGTAAGCTCGCCGCTGGTTTTCTGTCACGCGACGATGGCCCGCGCATTGCGATGATCGAAACCGGTGGCTGGGACACGCACACTGCGCAGAACGCACGCCTCGCCAATCAGTTGAAAGCGCTCGACACGATGCTGGCGGCGTTGCGCGACGGCATGGGGCCGTTGTGGAGCAAGACCACCGTGGTGGTGGCAACCGAGTTCGGCAGAACCGCCGCCGCCAACGGCACGGGGGGCACCGATCATGGCACCGGCTCGGTGGCGATGATGCTGGGCGGCGCGGTGGCGGGCGGACGTGTGCTCGCCGACTGGCCTGGCCTGAAACCGGGCGACCTATACGAAGCGCGCGACCTCAAGCCGACAATGTCGCTGGATGCGTTGCTCGCCGGCGCCGCAAGCGAAAGCCTCGGACTCGATCCGCAGCGTACGGCCGCCACATTGTTCGGCCAGACCGGGGCCATGCGCCCGATCACAGGGCTCGTGCGCGCATAAGCTGAAAACCGCCAGAACGACAGGCAGCGCCGCAAATTGGCTCTTGCGGCGCTACCTGTCGTAACTGGTCGTCGTTCGTCAATCGTCAGACGCGATCAACCCCCACCGCCGCCGCCCTGCGTGCCGAGCGTCAGCTTGTTGTTCACCGACGTCACGCCTGCAACGCCCTTGGCCACTTCCTCAGCTTGTGGGATTTGCGCGCCATCGGGCACCGTTCCAGTCAACGTCACCGCACCGCTGCGCGCCTTGACAAACACGTTCGACACATCAAAACCCTGCGCTTTGCCCAAAGCTTTGCGCACGGCCAGACCCAACTTGCGGTCCGTGCTCTTCATCGCTTTCGAATTCGGAGCCGGTGCCATCATGCTGCCCGACGCCATCGCGTCGCTCGACTGGGCATAGGCGCTGGACGCAGTCGCCACACACAATGCGATGCCGAGCGCCTTCAAAAGATTGACTGTTTTCACGTTTTCTCCATTCCTCGAAAAGTTGATTTCGCATCGTTGCATGCAAAAAACACGCGCCTGCAAGCACTTTGCAGCCCGCATGGAGCCTCCGGTCTTGTAGAAGAGTGACGTCGTGAAGCTCCCGGCGCGCTTAAACAATACTCCAGCAAACGCGCGAGCGTTGAAAAAACTGACCTGGCCGCCCGTCGCCCGATTCGCCTATCATGACGGCTTCGATCATCCGGGGCGAACCGCAGATGTCTGATGGCGTACAGCAACAACTACTCGAACCGCGCACGGATGCCGCTGCATCGTCGATCGATTATGGCTTGTGGGCACTGACCTTCAGCTACGTACTGAGTCAGTTTTTCCGTAGTTATATCGCTGTGATTTCCACCCAGTTGATCGGTGATTTTCATTTCTCTCCGCAAATGTTCGGCTGGTTCGCGGGCTCGTTCTTCCTCGTGTTCGCCATCGCGCAACTGCCGGTCGGCGTCATGTTCGACCGCTACGGCGTGCGCGGACCGACCGCGCTTTTGATGGGCATCGGCGCCGTGTGTGCCGGCATCCTTTCGATGACGACGAGCGCAACAGTGGCGCTTATGGCGCAAGCCGGCATCGGACTGGGTTGCGCGCCGATCTTTATGGGGCTGCTCAACTACGTGCTCCATACCGGCCACGGCACGCGCAATGTACGCGCTGTCACGACCGCGAGCGCGATCGGCATGGCGGGCGCATTGCTGGCCGCATTTCCTCTGAGCCGTGCGACGGCCAGCTTCGGCTGGCGTCCGGTCATGGTTACCGCTTCGTTAGCCATGCTATGCGCGACGCTTGGCGTCGTATGCTTCGTGCGCCGGCGCGATGCAGCCGTGCATGAACAGAGCCTCGCTGCATCGCAACATGCGGCAAGCGCGGTGAAACGGCGCACCGGCTTCTGGACCTTGATGCCGGCCTGCCTCGCGCTCTCGGTCGGCAGCACGTTCCGTACGTCATGGGGTGGGCCGTATCTCGCCGACGTCTACGGCTTCGACGTTATCGCGCGCGGCAATGCAATGACCATCACCAGCGTGATCGGGATCGCCGCATCCTTCTGTATTCCGGTGGTCGTGCGGTTCTGTGCACCCAAGCTTATTTCGTTGCTGTGGCTGATTGCCGGCGTGCTGGCGGCACTGGTGCTCGCGGTCAGTCCGGACGGAAACTGGGGCGTCAGTGTCGCGTTGATCTGCGTGTTGTTCTCGGTCGGCTCGATCCATCCGCTCGTGATGTCGCAAGCGCGTGCCATCATTGCACCGCGCCGGCTCGGCCTCGGTCTGGGCCTGCTCAACAGCCTCGTTTTTCTCGGCGTGGCGCTGACCAGCAGTTGTTTCGGCTGGATCGCGGGTGTCGCCAAACGGGCGCATCTATCGAACGCGGGGATCTATTCGGCGTTGTTTGCCGTGACGGTCGTGCCGCTTGCGATCGGCGCGGTCGTTTACTTTTTCAGTCCAGTGGTATCCGCGCCGACCGAAGAAGTCTGAGCGGTTTTTTGCGTTTGTCTATAATTCCGCAGCCCGGAACACTCTCTATCCGGGCTATGGTTTGTCCTTCGGATGGTACCGTTTCGCGGGAGCGCGTTTCATTTTGAGCAAAACCAATCAAAGCCCGATCGATAACCCGGTTGAGGACCCGAGCGCGGGAGACGGTGAGCAGACACCCGCTGCATCCGTTAGCGCAAATTCGGTTCTCGCGAGCCGGACGGCGCACGAGGCGCACAAGGACGACCGGCATTTCGTCACGGCACTCGCGCGCGGGCTCGAGGTGCTGGCGTGTTTTCGCTCAGGCGACAAATCGCTGAGCAATCAGGAACTCGCATTGCGCTGCAAGCTGCCGAAATCGACGGTATCGCGTCTGACCCACACGCTGACGCTGCTCGGCTATCTGATTCATTTGAAAGAGAGCGGCAAATACCGGCTTGGCACGGCTTCGCTCGCGCTGGGCAGCGCGATGCTGGCCCGGCTCGATGTCCGCAAGATCGCCCGGCCGGTGATGCAGGAATTGGCTGATGTCATCGGCGCAACCGTGTCGTTGGGTACGCGCGACCGGCTCTCGATGATCTATGTGGAAAATTGCCGGGCCTCAGTTGCGCTCACGCTGACGCTGGAAGTCGGTTCGCGTATTCCGGTCGCCACGTCCGCGATTGGCCGGGCGTGGCTCGCGGCGATCCCTGAACACGATCGTCTCAGCTTCATGGAGCAGGTGCGTGAGCTCGATCACGTCCAGTGGCCGAAAACCCGCCGCGGCATCGAGAATGCGCTCGAAGATTACCGCACGCTCGGCGTGACGACTTCTTTCGGGGACTGGCAGAAAGAGGTGAACGGCATCGCGCGTGCGTTCCAGCCGGGTGGTGAGTTGCCGATCATGGCGATCAATGTTGGCGGACCTTCGTTCAGGCTCTCGAAGGAATTCCTGCTCGAAGAAGTGCGGCCACGTCTGATCGACGTGGTGACGCAGTTGGAAGTCGCGCTGTCGCATTGAGCAGTGTCTGGCGGTATCAAGCGGCATCGAAAGCCGCATTGAGCGGTAGCGCTTAGAACCACTGAGGCGCCATGCTGAACGTCGTATCGTCGAGACTGCGCAACGTGGCGAGCATCAGCGAGACGCGCGGCAATTCCCAATGGAAGAACCATTGGCAAGCATGCAGCTTGCCGCGATAGAAGTCACCGTCGGCCTGGCTCTTCGCCTCAGGTAGCGCGGCGCTTGCAACGATCGCCTGGCGCAACCACGTCCACGCAATCACGATATGACCGAACGCTTCGAGAAAAGCATTCGCGTTGGCGAGCGCGCGTTCGCTTTCGCTGGCGAGCGTGGGCAATAACGCTTCGACCGTGCTGGCCAATTCGCTCCATGCCTGGCTGAGTGAATCGGCATACGCTTGCAGTGCCGGATGAACGCGAGCCGAGTCGACGCTGCGCTGTATTTCACGCCCCAACAGCTTCAGCGCCGCGCCCTGTTTCATCACGACTTTGCGGCCGAGCAGATCGATCGCCTGGATACCGTGCGTGCCTTCGTGAATCAAGTTCAGGCGATTGTCGCGGTAGAACTGCTCGACCGGATATTCACGCGTATAGCCATAGTCGCCGTGAATCTGGATCGCCAGACTATTCGCTTCGAGGCACCACTGCGAGGGCCACGACTTCACCACCGGCGTCAGCAGATCGAGCAGCAGGCCCGCTTCGGCGCGTGCGGTGTCGCTCTCGCCGGTGTTCTGTTCATCGACGAGGCGCGCCGCGTACAGGCACAGCGCGTACGCGCCTTCCACATAAGCTTTTTGTGCGAGCAGCATGCGGCGCACGTCAGCGTGTTCGATCAACGGCAATTGCGGATCGAGCGGATTCTTGTTATCCGGGCGACGTCCTTGCGGCCGTTCGCGCGCGTAATCGAGCGATGCCAGATAGCCGCGATAGCCGAGCATGACTGCACCGAGGCCGACGCCGATGCGTGCCTCGTTCATCATGTGGAACATATACGCGAGACCGTGATGCGGTTCGCCCACCAGCTCGCCGATGCATTCGCCGCGCTCGCCGAACGACAGCATCGTCGACGTGGTGCCGCGCCAGCCCATCTTGTGAATCAAACCCGCGAGCGCGACGTCGTTGCGCGCACCGCGGCTGCCGTCGTCATTCACATGGAATTTCGGCACCGTGAAGAGCGAGATGCCTTTGACGCCCGGCGGCCCGCCGGGAATGCGCGCCAGCACCAGGTGAACGATGTTCTCGCTCAACTCGTGATCGCCGCCCGAAATGAAAATCTTGTTGCCGCGGATCGAATAGGTGCCGTCTTCGTTAGGCGTTGCACTGGCGACGAGGTCCGAGAGGCTCGAGCCCGCTTGCGGCTCGGTCAGCGCCATTGTCCCGAACGCGCGGCCTTCGAATAAGGCCTGCAGATACTTGCGTTTCTGCGCGGCGCTGCCGAAACGCTCGATCACGTTCGCATTCGCCGTGGTCAGCATCGCGTAAGACGAGGTGGCGATGTTGGCGCTCTTGAAGAGCGACAGGCACGCAAAGGCAATCACCGAGGGCAACTGCATGCCGCCCCATTCGTAGTCTTTGCCTGCCGCAAGGAAACCGGCGGAGCGGAACGCGTCGAGTGCGTCTTTGACCTCGGCGGGCATCGTGACGCGTTGACCGTCGAATTGCGGTTCGTGCTCGTCCGAAAGACGGTTGTGCGGTGCGAACTTTTCGGCGGCGACCGCATGAGCGGTTTCGAGCGCCGCGTTGAAAGTCTCACGAGTGTGGTCGGCGTGGCGCGCGCGCTGAGTGAGCGTCTCGGCCTCGAGCACCTCGAACAACTGGAATTCCAGATCACGCGAGTTGATGATCAGCGCATCTTGCATGGGAGAAGACCCGTCCAAAGGTAAGCCGCTATGCAGAACAACTACGCGACAAGCGCGGAAACCCACGAAATCGCATAGACGCGGCTCGATTAAAAAGTGCGGTATTCGGGTAAGTCCCGGTGACCCGCCCATCGTCGATGCATGTCAGTTTAAATCAAAAGTGAATGATCGTGCTTTTATTTACAGGCTGAATTTCGGCACGTATGATGGTTGGAAAATCTGGAATGAAAGTCTGCATTGCAGAACAACCTGGAGGAGCGTCGTAATGTCTGTGAAAGACCTGTTTCAACTGGACGGCAAGGTTGCACTGATCACCGGAGGCTCGCGCGGGCTAGGCCTGCAAATGGCTGAAGCACTCGGAGAAATGGGCTGTCGCGTGGCGATCACCGCGCGTAAGGCCGATGAACTCGCCGAAGCAAAAATGCATCTGCAAAGCCGGGGTATCGAAGTACAGACCATCGTCAACGATCTGCAGCGCTTCGAGGGTATCCCCGGTCTCGTGGACGAAGTGCTCGGCCTGCATGGCAGCATCGACATTCTCGTGAACAACGCGGGCGCGACATGGGGCGCACCTGCCGAGGACTATCCCGACGAAGCGTGGCACAAGGTGATGAATCTGAATGTCCATGCGCCGTTTTTTGTCGCTCGTGAAGTCGGCAAGCGCAGCATGATCCCGCGTCGTGCGGGCAAGATCATCAACATCGCGTCGGTGGCGGGGCTGAAGGGTTCGCCACCCGGCATGAACACGATTGCGTACAACACCTCCAAGGCCGCGGCGATTAACTTCACGCGTGCGCTCGCCGCGGAATGGGGCAAGTACAACATCAACGTCAACGCGATTTGCCCGGGATTTTTCCCGTCGAAGATGTCGGCGGGCTTGCTCGACAAACTCGAAGACAACATCGTCTCGCGCACGCCGTTGCAGCGTCTCGGCGGCGACGAGGACCTCAAAGGTCCGATCGTGTTCCTCGCGAGTGAAGCGTCGCGTCATATCACGGGCCAGTATTTCGCGGTGGATGGCGGCTCGATCATTGTTTGATTGAGAGGTCTCGCATACGCTGCGTTTTGCGGACGGCCCTGACGAAGTGCACCGTAACGCCATTGCGAAGATGGAGCTTGGGCGCCACCTCGGTCGTTCTTGAAGCCGCTGATTCAACTGATTTCCCTGATTCATTAGCCAGCCGCGACCGTCACGCGGCGGATGTGAACGAAGCGCGCACCATCCGTGTGAAACGCGCACAGACAGTAAGGCAGGAGACGCCGATGAACGAACGCCATCACCCGAATTGGCCGCCGCAAGTGCCAAAGCATCTGACGCTGCCCGAGACCAACATTTTCTATAACGCCGAGGTGTCGGCGGCGCGTTTTCCCAACAAGCCGTTCATCGTCTTCTACGACACGCCGGTTACCTTCGGCGAGTTCAAGGACGAAACCGAGCGTATCGCGGGATTTCTCCTGCAGGAATGTCATGTCAAAGCGGGCGACCGCGTGCTGCTTTACATGCAGAACAGCCCGCAATGGATCATCGCTTACTACGGGATCCTGCGTGCGAACTCCGTTGTGGTGCCGGTCAATCCGATGAACATGAGCGGCGAACTGGCGCATTACGTCGAGGACAGCGAGGCGACCACGATCATCGCGCCGCAATGCCTGTTCGCGAACGTCGAGCCGCTGATCGGCAGGGGGCCGGGGAAGGGCATCGAGCACGTAGTCGTCGCGACGTACAGCGATTATCTGAAGCGGCCATCGCCGATTCCCGTGCCGGAATTCGTGGCGGCGCCGCGCAAGACCTTCAATATCCCCGGCGTCACGCCCTGGCGCGAGGTGCTCGAACGGCATATCGCGCCGGGTCCGCTCACCACCGGTCCAGACGATCTGTGCGTGATGCCGTACACGTCCGGCACCACCGGCAAGCCCAAGGGCTGCATGCATACCCACCGCAGCGTGATGAGCACGCTGCTCGGCGGCTGCGTCTGGTTCTCGGCACCGCCGGACGGTGTGTATCTATCGATATTGCCGTTCTTTCACGTGACCGGCATGCAAGGCGGCATGAACAGCGCGGTCTTCTCCGGCGCCACGATTATCGTGTTGCCGCGCTGGGATCGGGAAGCGGCGGCGCTATGCATGCAGAAATATCGCGTGACCGCGTGGCAGTCGATCACGGCGATGATGGTCGATTTTCTGTCGAACCCGAAGCTCGGCGAATACGATCTGTCGAGCCTGACGGGCGCACGCGGCGGCGGCGCAGCGATGCCGGACGCGATTGCCAGAAAGCTGAAGTCGTTGACGGGGCTCGATTACGTCGAAGGCTACGGCATGTCGGAGACGATCGCCGGCACGCACATCAATCCCCCGCATCGGCCGAAGCCGCAGTGCCTGGGCATTCCCGTATTCGATGTGGACTCGCGCGTGATCGATCCGGTCACGTTGCAGGAACTACCGCAAGGCGAAACCGGCGAGATTATCGTGAACGCGCCGCAGGTGATGCAAGGCTACTGGCGCAATCCCAAAGCGACTGAAGAAGCGTTTATCGAACTCGACGGCAAGCGTTTTCTGCGTACCGGCGACCTCGGTCATATCGACGAGGACGGGTATTTCTTCATGACCGATCGCCTCAAGCGCATGATCAATGCTTCGGGTTACAAGGTGTGGCCCGCGGAAGTCGAGGCGCTCATGTACCGGCATCCCGCGATCCACGAGGTGTGCGTGATCGGCGTGAAGGACGTGAAGCGCGGCGAAACCGTCAAGGCGCTGGTGGTGCCCGCAGCGGCGCATGCCGGCACGATCACCGAGCAGGAGATCATCGACTGGGCGCATGAACAGATGGCGTCTTACAAGGCGCCGCGCATTGTCGAGTTCGTGACGTCGCTGCCTAAGTCTGGCAGCGGCAAGATTCTGTGGCGCAAGTTGCAGGAAGAGGATGCGGCACGCACGGCCGCGGCCAGTGAGAACAACGGTAGCAACGGCAGCACTGGCAGCACAGGAGGCGCCTCGTCATGACATGGCTCGAAGCCTTACTGGACGAACCGTTCGTCTGCATCACCGACATGCTCCGCCGCTTCGCCAAAGAACGTGGTGAGCACGCGGCATTGATCTGCGACGGCGAGATCGTGACTTATGCCGCGCTTGACGCACGAGTCGATCGCTTTGCCGCCGCATTGCAGCGCGACGGTATCAAGCCTAGCGACGCGATTGCGTTATGCGCGGCCGCCTCGGTGGAATACACCGTGGTGTTTCTCGGCGGGCTGCGGGCAGGGGCGGCGGTTGCGCCGCTCGCGCCGTCGTCGAGCGCGGGGAGTCTTGTCAGCATGATCGGCAACTCGGGTGCGCGATTGCTGTTCCTCGATGCCGACGTCAAGCGTCTCCTCGAACCGGTGGCCGCAGAGATCAGCGCAATCCCCGTCGCGCTGGATGCGCACGCAGGCAGCATGGCGCTTGAAGCGTGGCTCGCGCCCAAGGGCGCAACGCCTGAAGCCGTGACGATCGATCCGGCGTGGCCGTTCAACATCATCTATTCGTCAGGCACCACGGGTACGCCGAAAGGCATCGTGCAATCGCACGGCATGCGCTGGGCTTATGCGGTGCGCAGCATCCAACGCGGCTATGGCCCAGACGCCACGACGCTGATCTCCACACCGTTGTATTCGAACACGACGCTCGTGAGTTTCATGCCGACGCTGACATTCGGCGGCACAGTCGTGTTGATGCCGAAATTCGACGCCACACGCTATCTCGAGCTGGCGCAACAGTACCGCGTCACGCACACCATGCTGGTGCCGGTCCAGTATCAACGCTTGATGGCGCATCCGGACTTCGATCTTTACGACCTCTCCAGCTTCCAGGCCAAGTTCTGCACCAGCGCGCCGTTCGCGGCGAGCGTGAAGGCGGATGTGGTGCGCCGCTGGCCGGGCAAGCTCACCGAGTACTACGGCATGACCGAAGGCGGCGGCTCGTGTCAGTTGGAGGCCGACGAATATCCCACCAAGCTGCATACGGTCGGCAAACCGGTTGAAGGTCACGACATCCGTCTGATCGACGAACTCGGCAACGAGGTCGCAGCGGGCGAGGTCGGCGAAATCGTCGGCCATTCGCCCGCGATGATGACCGGCTACTACCGTCAACCGGACAAGACTGCCGAGGCGGAGTGGTACGACCTGAGCGGAAAGCGTTTCATCCGCACGGGCGACATGGGCCGTTTCGATGCAGACGGGTTTTTGACTCTCCTCGATCGCAAGAAGGACATGATCATTTCGGGCGGCTTCAACGTTTATCCGAGTGATCTCGAGGCTGAACTGTGCTCGCACCCGGATGTCGCGGATGTGGCCGTAGTGGGCGCGCAGTCGGAGCAGTGGGGCGAGACGCCGGTTGCGTTCGTGGTGCGTCGCCCGGCTGCACCGATCGACGCCGACACGCTGCTGAGCTGGGTCAACGCACGGCTCGGCAAGATGCAGCGGCTCTCCGCGCTGACCTTTGTCGATGCGTTGCCGCGCAGTCCGATCGGCAAGGTGCTGAAACGGGAATTGCGCGAGCAGTACTATCCCGCCGCGCGTTAGCACCGCGGATCGAGACGCCTGAATACACCTGGCTAAATACACCAACTGGCAATGGGACAAGGCATGGACAATTTTGAAGGCAAGGTTGCGGTAATCACCGGCGCGGGCTCCGGATTCGGCCGTGAGTTCGCACGGCTTGGCACCAAGCTGGGCATGCTGCTGGTACTCGCCGACGTACAACAGGACGCACTCGATGAAACCTTCGCCGAGGTGAGCGCGGCCGGCGCGCAGGCCATCGCGCGCCGCGTCGATGTCGCGAAGGGCGAGGAAATCGACTCACTGGCCCGCGCCACGCTCGACGCCTTCGGCGGCGTGCTCGGTGCTGTGCCCGTACTTCGTACTGACGGGGATTGCGAAGGCGCATCGCAATCGTCCGTCCGAACTGGACAACGACACGCCACTGACCTTATCGCAACGCGTGTCGCGAGTGATGAGCGAAAAGGCGGTGAGTTCGGGGAAGGTGAGTGCGCAAGAGGTCGCGGGTATGGTGTTCGATGCGATCCGCAAAGAGCAGTTCTATATCTTCTCGCATCCGCA
Organism: Paraburkholderia madseniana; assembly: GCF_009690905.1. Taxonomy (GTDB): domain Bacteria; phylum Pseudomonadota; class Gammaproteobacteria; order Burkholderiales; family Burkholderiaceae; genus Paraburkholderia; species Paraburkholderia madseniana. The sequence goes on along the minus strand of NZ_VOSW01000028.1, from coordinate 82,023 downwards.
CGCGCTTGCCGCAGTGAAAACGCGCGCTGAGGATATCGTGACGCCGCGTAATCCGACTGATCCGTTTGCCGAGCGGCCTGATGTGCGTGTTCAGATTATCGAAGCGTTGAAGGGGTAATCCGAGTTGGATCGCGAAGGTGCTGAAACGGGTGCACTACCCAGTGGACATGATGCTGCCGTGTGTGCGATCGTACGTGGCGTATTCGCTGAGCCTGCGCAACCTCGAAGAGAAAATGGCCGAACGCGGGTTCGAGGTCGATCACAAAACGATAATACGGTGCCCTATGCGTGCTTTCGAGATCGTCAGTTCAGGTCGACCGGACGCCGTTCGCCCCCCGGCGTCGCAGTGCCTGCGTGGTATCGCATTTGCCTCCTGACGTTGCCTGTTTGCGTGCCGGCGCATGCGGATGTGACGCTACCCAGTTCGAACGGTCAGACCATCGCGCTCGATACCAACTATCCCGGTGAGTCCGTCTTCGTGCTGCCCCAAGGCGGGTCGATCGTCAACACGGGCGCCGCAGTAACCGGCGGCAGCGCGCAGAACTGGCAGTTCACCAACCTCGGCACCTTGCAGGGCGGATCGGCCACGACTGCCGCAGCGGCGCTCAAGCTCGGCAGCGCCAGCGCCAGGGCCGACCGGGTGGACAACTATGGCCTGATCAAGTCGCTCGCGACCCAGCAGAACGGACCTTCAGGCGTACAGTTCACCAATGGCGGAACCGTCTATAACTACGCCGGGGGCACCATTTCAGGTCCCGACGGCGTGCATACCGACCGTGCGTCCATGGCGGTCTACAACGACGGACAGATCGTCGGCACCGTGAGTTCAGGAGTCTATACGGGGCGAGGCGCGCTGGTCGACAACTCGTCGACGGGCACGATCAGCGGTAAGTATGGTGTCGTCTCGAACGGCGCGTATAACGTGACCGTGACGAATGCCGGACTCATTTCGGCCAGCAACTATGCACTGTGGTTCTTCGGCAGCGGACTCTACTCGGTCATCAATGAGGCGTCGGGTGTGATCCAGGGCGGCGACAGCAACGCACCGGCCGTGGACTTCGAAGGCGCAGCGCAAAGCCAGTTGCTCAACTACGGCACGATCCGCAACATGAGCGGTGCGGTCATGCGGTCAAAGGCCGACGACAACGTGTTGATCAACGCCGGCACCCTTCAGGCCGGAGCGAGCCGCGGTCCCGCCATCGACCTGACCGGCGACGGCAACCGCGTGTACAACCTCGGCACGATAACGGGGGCGGCCACAGCCGTGCGGTTCGACGGCGACAACAACACAATGATTCTCGGCACGCATGCTGAGTTCCCAGCGATCTCGCTCGTGGTGGACGGCCCAGGGTCGGTGCTCGGAGGCGACGTCGTCAGCAACGGTGCGAACAACGCCGTTGTGTTGACGGATAGCGGCAGCACGGGCGTCGCCATCAAAGGATTCGACTCGCTCACGATGCAGGGCGTCGACTGGACGCTGTCGGGGCAAGTCAACCTCACCGGAGCGACGGCTAGCGCGCTGTCGGTCCGGCAGGGCGTACTTCGATTGACAGGCATCCTCACGGACCCGGGCGGCACCGAGGTGGACCAGGGCGCCACGCTTCTCGTCGGCGACGCCGCGCACCGTGCCGCGACACTCTCGAGCGTTGGAGGCGTGACGGTCGACGGAACGCTGGGAGGATATGGGATCGTGAATGCAAACGTGCTCAATCGCGGGATGCTCACGGCAGCGGATGCCGCACCGCAGTTGCAGGGGCAAGGCCTCGGTACGCTCACGCTCATCGGCCAGATCCAGAACGATGGCACCATCGATCTGCGCGGCGCCGTGCCGGGGAATCAGCTTCACGTCCTCGGTAACTACGGTGGGCAGGGCGCGTTGCGTCTGAACACGCAGCTCGGGGGAGACGGGTCACCGACGGACCAGCTCGTTATCGACGGCGCGAACGGCGGAGCTGCCGTCACTGGCAGCACGGCCATCGGCATTACGAATGCCGGAGGCTTGGGCGCGCTCACGCAGACCGGCATCCGCGTGGTGGCGCTGACGAACGGCGCAGCGTCGGCCTCGACCGCTTTTACGCTCGCAGGTCGTGTGGTTGCTGGTCTCTATGAGTATGAAATCAGCCAGGATCCCGCCAGCGGGCAGTGGTATTTAGGCTCCTCGGTGCAACCGACGCCGACACCGACACCGACGCCGACACCGACACCGACACCGACACCGACACCGACTCCGACTCCGACTCCGACTCCGACTCCGACTCCGACTCCGACGCCCGTGCCTCGCTACCGGCCGGAGATCGGCGCCTATCTGGCGAATGTCTATGCTTCGGCGACCTTGTTCAATCACGAGCTGCGCGATCGTCTCGGCGCTACGAGCGGCGACTATCAGTCGACCCAGCCCCAGTCCGCCTTCGGTTCGAGCGCGTGGGCGAGAGTCGAGGGTGCGGGCGGGCACGCGAGCTTCGCGGACGGCCGGGGCGCCATGCACAACACGCGATGGCTGCTGCACATGGGCACCGACGTCGGGGCATGGCCGCTGACAGGGAGTGGCGACCGATTACATGTAGGCGTGATGGCCGCGTATGGGCACGTCGATACCAGCGCGACGGCCGCCGACAATCCGAACCGTGCGTCCGGCAGCGTGGACAGTTACGCGGCGGGGATCTACGGCACCTGGTTTCAGGACGACGTTCAGCGCCTGAGGACGTACGTCGATAGCTGGTTGATGTATGGCTGGCAGAACAGTAGCGTGAGCGGCGAAGGACTGCCTGCACAGTCCTATCACTCGCAGATCGCCAGCGCATCACTTGAAGGCGGCTATGCGTTCGGACCCGTCGGTCGTTACGGCATCGTGGTGACGCCGCTCGCGCAGGTCATCTGGAACGGCTACTTCGACCATACGGTGTTCGAATCCGCGACCGGAACGACAGTTGATTTCGTCCGCCCGAACGGGATGACGACGCGGCTCGGTGTGCGTGTCAATGGCACGATCGAGACGTCGGCGACGACGAGACTGCAGCCGTTCATCGAAACGGTCTGGCGCTACGAATACGGGCAATCGGAGCTGGCGATGAACGGGCGCATGGTGTCGGCGGACGGGGCGAGGAACCTCGCCGAGGTCAACATCGGTCTGAACGGCCAGTTCAATGCGCGCTGGCGCACGTGGTTGAAGGTCGGGGCGCAACTGGGCGGGATCGGGAAAGGCGTGAACGGTGGGTTGGGGCTGCGGTATGAGTATTAGCAGGTCGATGACATTCGGTCCCGTGTAAGTGGGCTTTGGGCGACAAGCGTTATGGACAGGAAGCAGCGCACCGGAATGACCGGTGCGCTTGCTGTTCGCGCGGCTCCCTGCGGGCGGCGCGGTAGTGCTCGAGCGCCTCATGCGCGTGCTGGAGTTTGTCCTCGAACTAGCGCCGGAAGCCTCCCGCATCACGTCATCACTTCGCCGCTGCCAGCGAACTCAAGTCCGCCGATTTCAACTGTCCGCCCTGAACCACCGCCGCAAGCGGTTTGCCGATCACGAAGCCGCCGTGATCGTCGACGCCCGTCACGCTTTGCGGATTAGCCTGTGGCGGCAGCGCCTTCACGGCTTTATCGAACTGATTGCGGATCGCGGTCGCGTCGTTGACGCTGCCGGCCAGCTTCATCGCGAGTGCCGTTGCGTAGACCGCGGTGTAGTTCAGCGATACTTCCTGGCTCGGATCACGGCCACCGTGACTCTTGCGGAAGCGCTCCACAAACATTTTGGCGTTCGGCGTTTCATCGTTGGCCAGCGGCAATACTCCGATCGCGCCGTTCAGCGGTGCATAGCCGCCGGTCACCTTGGCCACTTCGTCGAGCTTGGCCTGGTCCATCACGATAAAGCCGCCCTTGAAGCCCAGTTCGCGCGCCTGCTGCGCAATCAGGCCGGTCGGCTCGGACGGGCCGCCGATAAACATCACGTCCGGTTTGGCTGCCAGCACACGGCTCACGCCGCTGTAGAAATCGGTGGCGCGGTTATACGACATCGAATTGTCCGCGACGATCGTGCCGCCGGCTGCTTCCCACGCGGGCTTGAATGCGGCGACCCAGACCTTGCCGTAGTCGGTATCGGTGGCGACGAGTGCAACCTTCTTGCCGTACGTCGCCATTTCGTACTTGATGAACGAGTTCAGATACGAGGTGAACGCGGGAGGAATGCGCACCGTGAGCTTGTTGCCGCGCTCGCTGATCTGCGGCACGCTGGTGTACGAGAGCAGCAGCAGTTTCTGTTGTTCGTTGCTGGTCTGCACGGCGAAGCCACCGCCCGAATGCGGCACGAGCACCACAGCCGCCTGCTGTTCCTGCGCAAGACGACGCGCGTTGATCGCGGTTTCGGCGGGGTTGTACTTATCGTCGAGCGGCACGATTTCGAGCTTGATCTTCTTGCCGGCCACTTCGATGCCGGCCTGATTGACGTCGGCGGCCGCCATCTGCATGCCTTCGAGCACTTCCTGGCCGTACTTCGCCGCGCCACCGCTCAACGGACCGGAGTAGCCGATATGCACCACCTGCTGCGCCATCGCGGCGCCCGTGCCCAGCAGCGCCGTTGTGGCGACAGCCGCAACTACTCCAGCGCGTCCGCACAAGCGTTTGATCGTCATACGTGTCTCCTTTGGGATTGTTCGAATGGCCCGGCGCTTAAGCGTCAGGCGTCAGGCTGTGCATCAAATGCGTTCAGCCGCCGACGTAAGCGCGCCGGATCGCTTCGTTGTTCATCAGACTCGTGTGATCGCCTTCGAGCACGATGCGGCCGTTCTCGATCACGTAGGCGCGGTGCGCGATCTTCAACGCCGCAAACGCGTTCTGTTCGGCTAGCAGCACCGTCGTGCCCGCGCGATTGATCTGCTGGATCACCTCGAACACCTGCTTGACCACGAGCGGCGCGAGACCGAGCGACGGTTCGTCGAGCAGCAACACCTTGGGCCGGGCCATCATCGCGCGGCCGATCGCCACCATCTGCTGCTGCCCGCCGGACAACGAGCCGGCCGCATGATCCTTGCGTTCGGCGAGAAGCGGAAAGAGTGCGAACACCTGATCGAGATTGCGCTGATTGCCGGCCTTGTCACCGCGATGCACATAGGCACCGAGCGTGAGGTTCTTCAACACCGACATGCCCGGGAACAGCTTGCGGCCCTCGGGGCAATGAATCACGCCGTTGCGCACGATCTGCGCGGGCGTCATGCCGAGCAGCTCGCGCGTTCCGAGGCGCAGGCTGCCGCTCGCAGCGCGGCGCAGGCCGCTCGTTGCGAGAAAGATCGAACTCTTGCCCGCACCGTTAGCGCCGAGCAGCACGACCAGTTCGCCGTCGTCCGCGTGCAGCGTAATGCCGTCCAGCGCGCGGAAACTGCCGTAATCGAGCGCGACGTTCTCAAACTTCAGCATGTTCGCTCCCAAGATAGGCATCGATCACGGCCGGGTTGGCGCGAATCTCGGCAGGCGTGCCCTCGGCGATTTTCTTGCCGTAGTTCAGCACCATGATGCGATCGGCGAGCTTCATGATCATGTTCATCTTGTGTTCCACCAGGCACACCGTCACGCCGTGTTTCACCAGCTTGCGGATCAGTTCGGCGAGGCCTTCGGTCTCTTCGGGATTGACGCCGCCGGCGGGTTCGTCGAGCAGCATCAGGCTCGGTTCGGTGGCGAGTGCGAGCGCCACGGCTGCACGCTTGCGCTCTTCCTGCGAGATGTCGCCGGCCATCCGTTCCGCAATTGCCGACAGCCCGACGAAATCCAGGGCCTCGCGCGCCTTCTCGCGGCAGATGCGTTCTTCCTGTTTGAGCCGCGCAGAATGTGTCAACACGTCCCACAGCCCCGAGCGCGTGCGCAGCCGGTGGCCGACGATCAGGTTGTCGAGCACGCTCGCCCGGTCGAACAGCGCGGTGGATTGAAACGTGCGGGCGATGCCGAGACGCGCCATCTGATCGGCAGCCAGCTTTGTCACGTCCTGGCCTTTGAAGCGGATGCGTCCCGAGCTCGGTAGATGGGCGCCGCTGATCAGATTGAAGAAGGTGGTCTTGCCCGCGCCGTTCGGCCCGATGATTGCATTGATCTTGCCGGCTTCGATATGCGTGCTGACGTCGTCGACCGCGACGAGACCGCCGAAGCGTTTGCTGAGCGAGTCGATTTCAAGCATGGCGGTCTCCGCGCGTGGGCTGCGATTGGAGCGCGACGCCGCCGCTTTTCGCCGTTGCCAGTTTCGCGCGCCGGCTCGTTCTTGCCCGATACAAACCGACGATACCGTTCGGCAGAAAGATCACCAGCAGAATCAGGATCGGGCCGAACACGACGAAACGGTACGCCTGCAAGAACTGCAGATACTGCGTGAGCCACGGTATGGCGAGCGCGCCGAGCAGCGGGCCGGCGAGGGTGCCGATGCCACCCACCAGCATATACATGGTCATGTCGAAAGTATGCTCGACGCCGGCCAGATCTGGTCCGAGAAAACGCACGGAGCCCGCATAGAGGCCGCCCGCGAGCCCGGCATAGACGACCGACAGCACGAAGGCCAGCACCTTGTTGCGCATCAGGTTGATACCGAGCGACTGTGCGAGACCGTCGCTATTGCGGATCGCCATGAAGGTCCGGCCAAGCAGCGAGTCGACGATGCGATGCATCAGCCACACGCCGAGCACCAGAAAGGCGAACACCAGGTAATAGAGCGGCCGCGGATTTTCAAAAGAGACGATGCCGAAGCCCGAAGGCGCAGGGATGCCGACAATGTCTGAGACACCATGCGTGAGGCTGTCCCATTTCTCGATGACGAGAAACATGATGTAGCCGACGCACAGCGTAAAAATAGAAAAGTAGTGGCCGCGCAGACGCAGCGAAACAAGGCCGACCAGCGCCCCCAGTATCGCGACGACAACGCCTGACGCAATGAACGCGATCCAGAACGGCACCTGATGATCGACCGTGAGAATGCCCACCGTGTACGCGCCCACCGCCATGAAGCTGCCGTGCGCGAGATTGAACTGCCCCGTATAGCCGGTGATCAGATTCAGCCCGACGGTGGCCAGCGCGAAGACGTACGCGGTGGACATCACGGTGAGCATGTAGTCGTTGGTGGCCAGAAACGGAAACACGAGACCGAGCACGAACAGCAGTGTCCACCCCAGCTTGCCCTCGAATAATTTCATGACCGGTTTCACGATGCGCGCAGTTCCTTGGTGAACAGACCTTGAGGACGAACCGACAGAATCACCACCAGCAGCACGAAGGCGATGATGTCCTTGTAGTCGGTCGAAATGTAGAAAGCGCCGAAGCTCTCCGCCATGCCGATGATCAATCCGCCGACGATCGCGCCCGGCACGCTGCCCATGCCGCCGAGAATGATGATCACGAAGGCCTTCAGGATCACCAGTTGGCCCATCGCCGGATAGACGAGGTTGATCGGCGCGTACAGCGTGGCGGCCACGGCGGCGAGAAGGCCCGAGATGCCGAAAGTCAGCATCGTCACCTTGTTGGCGTCGATGCCCATCAGCGAGGCGCCTTCGCGGTCCTGCGCCATCGCGATGATGCTCGAGCCGATCACCGTGTATTTGAGGAAGAGTTGCAGCAGCACAACCAACGCGAACGCTGCGCCGATGATCAGCAGGCGTTGCACGGGCGCGGTCACGCCGCCCAGATCGACGATCCCGGCGTAGGGCGTGGCCATACGATGAAAGTCCGCGCCCCAGATCGCCTGCGCACCGGCTTCGAGAAACAGCAGGAGGCCGATCGCGGCGATCATGGGATGCAATTCGGAAGATTTGCGCAGCGGATGGAACACCAGCCGCTCGGCGAGCATCGCGAGTACTGCGACCGCGAGGCCGGAGCCGATCATCGCGAGCCAGTAGTTCCAGCCGAGCCGGCTCATCAGGTAGAACGAGACGAACGCGCCGACCATGTAGAACGCGCCGTGCGCGAAATTCGGCACTGCGAGAATGCCGTAGACCAGCGTGAGTCCGAGTGCGACGAGGCTGTAGATGCCGCCCAGCGTCAAGCCGTTGAGAAGCTGCTGCAAAAACATGTCCACGCTTTGACACCCTCCAACGGAAGCACGCTGTGCAATCGTTACCCTTGCTGCAGGGGACGCATCGCCGCACACCTGACTACGGACGGGACAACAGCCGCTCTCTCGAATCCGGCGACCGTTATCGACGGTTGTCGACGCTTGAAACACGCACGCATCGGCGCGAACTGGAAATGGCGATGTGTGGCGGTGCTAGAGAAATTTGGCACGGGCGTTCACTTTCCGTCAACAGGTTTTTCCATTTGATTGTTCTGCATTGCAGATTATTAGGGAAGTCACTTAGATGACGCGCATCAAGTCGCCCGTTCGCATGATCCGGCGCACCGCCTGCGCGGCACGCCGGTATCTCGCGTTCTGCGCCGGCTAGAACATGTGCCGCATGCCGATATTCACGCCGGCCGTCGTGCCGGTCGCTTCGTTCAGTGCGTTGTTGACGGACAGTCCAGTGTGCATGGCACCGTGGTTGGTCACGAAGCCAGCTTGTCCATACACCACGGTGGCCTTCGACAGGGAATAGTCGACGCCGGTGGACGCCAGTATCGAATTGTTCGACGAGTTGTTTCCGTCGCGCGTGACCCACACACCCGCGTCGACGTTCAGCGCCGGTGTGATGCGATAGCTGGCGCCGCCTGAATAGACACGATCGTTGAACGAGCCTGCCACCTTGTACTGCACGTAGGAGGCCTTCACTGTCAGGTTGTTGAACACATAGCTGGCGCCGAGCGCACGGCCGTCGAATTCGACCACGCTCGGAATCGCGATCGATGCAGCGCTGCCGCCGGCGTTGCCGCTGTAGAGCGCGGCATCGACGGTCAGCGTGCCGAGGTGGTAGCGCAGGCTCGCCGAGTACTGGCGGCCCGCCTGAAAGTTCCCGGCCGTGCCGCCCAGCGCCATCATCGCGCTGGCTTGCAAGCCGGCGATTTCCGGCGACGTGTACGAAATGCCGTTCGGATTGAACAGGCCAGTCACATAGACGTTGTTGAGATAGGTGATGAGACCGCTGCCGAAGTACGACATCTCGCGCGGATCGAAGTCGTACACCGCGAGGAAGAAGGGCGAGAACTGCAAGCCGGCCTTGACCGTGCCGTAGCGGCTGTCCACGCCGACCCACGCCTGCCGCCCGAACTCGTTGCCGTTCGAATTGCTGAACGCGCCGTTGGCAATGCTGATGCCGCTTTCGAGTTCGAAGATCGCACGCATGCTGCCGCCGAGATCTTCGGCGCCACGCATGCCGAAGCGCGAGCCGGAGAGGCCGCTGTCGGTGAACGAGTATTGATGGCCGGCGCTCTGACCTGTGGCCGCGTTAAGCGTTTTGCTGGTGTAGAGGATCGAGCCGTCGACGATGCCGTACAGCGTGACACTGCTTTGTGCATGGGCGCTCTGGGCCGTGCCCAGGGCGCATGCTCCAACTAATCCAAGAATGGCTCCAACTCGATTGCGATGACTTGCCGGCATGCTTCGTGTCTCCTTGTTTATTGGAATCAATTGAACTGGCGAAGTATTGCTTGTGCTGCAAGATTCTGGCGATCTGTTGCGCGATACGATCTCAACAGGCAATAGCGACAATAGCGGGCCCTCGCGATCTGATAAGGGATGCGAAATAGTGGGTGTGCTGGTATGCGTTTCGAGTCCGGTTGCCGGCTGGCTTGTCTCCTGGGTGCAGGGGCGGCCCGGCGCTGCTATGAGTTCATCGATCGCGTGCTTGCGCACAGGATGCAGGCGCAATTTGGCACGACCGTTCGTTCTGTGTCAACGGGGGAAACCGCTCGTTTGGCCTGCAATGCAGGCCAAAATAGGGAAAACACCTGGCACTGAAGGCGCGCTTGAAGTGTGCCGTAAGGCTATGTAATACAAGGAGATTGCCGGAATTATCCGGTTTGAATTGCGAGAAAGACGGCTGATGCGGTGGTTCTGCATTGCAGAACTATCAAAGAACGGACTCAGCGTGTGCCGAACGTCTCTATCAGCATGTCGACGAAAGCCTTGACCCGCGCCGTCATCTGCAACTGTTGCGGGTACACCGCATAAATATCGGCACCCGGCGTGCGGTATTCCGGCAATACGTGGATCAGGCGGCCATCGGCGAGATACTCCGCGATATCCCATTCCGCCCGCATCAGAATGCCGTGACCGTCGAGCGCCCACTTCACCGCGATCTCGCCGTCGTTGGTGGTGAGGTTGCCGCGCACGCGTACGGTCTCGGTCTTTTCGGTCGAACCGCGTCCGCTGGTCAAGCGCCAGAGCCCATAGCCATCGTCGCCCTGACGAATGCCGATGCAATTGTGTTGCGATAACTCCGCCGGACTGCGCGGCGCGCGCCGTTTGGCGAAATACGTTGGCGATGCGCAAAGCAATCGCCGGTTCGGCGCGACCCGGCGCGCAATCACGCGCGCATCCGGCGGTTCGCCGAAACGCACGCACACGTCGAAGGCGTCGTCGCTAATCGGTGGCGGGTCGACGGAGAGTTGCAATTGCACGTCCACCTCGGGAAAGCGCCGCACAAATCGGGAAATGAGCGGCGCCACGTGACTGCGGCCGAAACCGAGCGTCGCGTTCACGCGCAACAGGCCTTTCGGGGCCGCTTGCGAGCCGCCGAGCAACTGGGCCAGGTCGTCCATTTCGCTCAGGATGCGTCTGGCGCGAGTCAGGTAGAGTTCGCCCTCCGGCGTAAGGCTCATACGCCGGGTCGTGCGATTCACGAGCGACACGCCCGCGCGCGATTCCATTTGCGCCAGATGCTTGCTCACGGCTGCCGTGCTCAAGCCGAGTTCGCGCGCAGTCGCGGTCAGACTGCCGCTTGCGGCGAGCTTGGAGAAGAAGGCGAGGTCTTCCGGTTGTATCGACGAAGTCATGTTGAGTGGGTCGATGAGCAGGCCGATGAACAGCCTATTATTAACTGCAGGTTAAGGATGCTTTGAGTCTAGCAGCGTTTTCGCGTGCGGTCGCCATACTAGGATGCAGCCATACGTTCAACACCAAGGAGACGCCAGTGAAGACCTATCGCATCGCAACCATTCCCGGCGACGGCATCGGCAAGGAAGTCGTGCCCGCGGGCCAACGGGTTCTCGAAGCCATCGCTGCGCGTAGCGACGCCTTCCGGTTCGAGTTCGAGAATTTCGATTGGGGCGGCGATTTCTACCGCCAGCACGGGGTGATGATGCCGGCCGATGGGCTGGATGCCATCCGCAACAAGGATGCGATTCTGTTCGGCTCGGCGGGTGATCCGCATATTCCCGATCACGTGACGCTTTGGGGATTGCGCCTGAAGATCTGTCAGGGCTTCGATCAGTACGCGAACGTGCGTCCCACTCGCATCCTTCCTGGCATCGACGCACCGTTGAAGCGCTGTGGGCCGAAGGATCTCGACTGGGTCATCGTTCGCGAGAACTCGGAGGGCGAGTATTCCGGCGTAGGTGGACGCGCACACCAGGGCCATCCGATCGAAGTGGCAACGGACGTTTCGATGATGACCCGCGCGGGCGTCGAACGCATTCTTCGATTCGCGTTCCGCCTCGCCCAGTCGCGACCGCGCAAGCTGCTGACGGTGATCACCAAGAGCAATGCGCAACGTCACGCCATGGTCATGTGGGACGAGATTGCGCTCGAAGTCTCGAAGGAATTTCCTGGCGTCAAGTGGGACAAGGAACTCGTCGACGCCGCCACCGCACGCATGGTCAACCGTCCCGCCACGCTCGACACGATCGTCGCGACGAACCTTCACGCGGACATTCTCAGCGATCTGGCCGCGGCACTGGCCGGCAGCCTCGGCATCGCGCCGACCGCGAATCTCGACCCCGAGCGCCGCTATCCCTCGATGTTCGAGCCGATTCACGGTTCCGCATTCGACATCATGGGCAAGGGTCTCGCCAATCCGGTCGGCACGTTCTGGTCGGTTGTGATGATGCTCGAGCATCTCGGCGAAATGGCCGCTGCCCAGCAGTTGATGAGCGCGATCGAACGCATCACGGCTGCCCCGGCGTTGCACACGGGTGACCTCGGCGGTACGGCCACAACAGCGCAGGTGACCGACGCGGTCTGCGCGATCCTCGCAGCGGAATCGGCGGCGTTCAAGGTAGCCTGAACTGGCCGCATGCAATACGCAACGCGCATTAGACAAAAACAAAACGCCCGGACGAATACGTCACGGGCGATTTAAAGACTGGAGACTGGCATGGCCAATGAATTGCAAGCCCGTGTGGTTCGCAAGCTGACGTGGCGTATTTTGCCCTTCGTCATGCTGCTTTATTTTGTGAGCTTTCTCGATCGTGTGAACGTCGGCTTCGCGGCGCTCACGATGAACAAGGACCTCGGCCTCTCGCCGACCATGTTCGGACTCGGCGGCGGCATCTTCTTTCTTGGGTACTTTCTGTTCGAAGTGCCCTCGAACCTCATTCTGAACAAGGTCGGTGCGCGCATCTGGATCGCGCGTGTGATGGTGACGTGGGGGCTGGTGTCGGCGGCTTCCGCGTTTGTCGTCGGGCCGAATTCGTTCTATACGCTGCGCTTCTTGCTCGGCGTGGCCGAAGCCGGTTTCTTCCCCGGCATCATTCTTTATCTCAGCCAGTGGTTTCCCGCGCGGCAACGAGCAGTCGCGGCGGCCGCGTTCATGGCGGCCGCACCTTTGTCGACGGCAATCGGATCGCCCATTTCAGGCGCCATCATGCAGATGCCGGCCCTGTTCGGCTTGAAAGACTGGCAATGGCTTTTCCTCATCGAAGCGATTCCTGCGGTTGTTCTCGGGTTCGTGGTTTTGAAAGCGCTCACCGATTCGCCAGAAAAGGCGGCGTGGCTTGCCGCGGATGAGAAAGCGTGGCTCGTCGCGACCCTACGCGAAGAACGCGCGGGACGTGAATCGCAGGCGGGACACGCGGCAGGTGCGCTCGCCGCGCTGCGCGACCCGCGCGTGTGGATCATGTCGATGATTTACTTCGGCACCTCGGCGGGGCTTTATACGCTCGGACTGTGGGCGCCGCTGATCATTCGCCAATTCGGTTTTAGCGCGCTGGGTACCGGCGCGTTGAACGCGATTCCCAGCGTGCTGGCCGTGATCGGCATGGTGCTGTGGGCGCGCCATTCGGATCGCACTGGCGAGCGCACGTGGCATGTGGTGATTCCGTGCGTCGCAGCCGGCATCGGGCTCGCATGGGCAGGCTTTGCGGATACAGTTGTTGCAGCGGTGTTCGCGCTGATTCTCGTGAACGTGGGCATCAGCGCGGCCAAGGCGCCGCTGTGGGCCATGCCGAGTACCTTTCTCTCTGGCGCTGGCGCCGCGGCCGGTATCGCCATGATCAACTCGATCGGCAATCTCGGCGGTTTCGTCGGTCCGTTTGCAATCGGCTGGCTGAAGAGCGTGACGGGTGGATATGCTGCCGGGCTCTATGTGGTTGCGGCGAGTCTTGCGGTTTCCGCCGTGCTCACGTTGGCTATCGGCCGGCGAGGATATCGGGCGGCTCCTGCGCCGCAATGATCTCGCTGGTTTTTGATCGGCTTTCTGATTGAAGATGTGCCTCACTCCCGCGCTGATTGTTGCCCGCTGACTTGCCGCAAATAGTGGCTAGCGCGGAGACAGCGAGGAAGTGCAAGGCATCATCGCGCGTATTCAATGCTTGAACAATCCCGAATTCTTACCCTCGAAATGCATCGTCGAAGATTGCGAAAAGCTTGTCGCGGGTGCACCGTAACCTGAGCTGTCACCAGATCCCGACATCTTGTGTGAGGGCTGCTGATATTGCGTACCCGGCTGATTGTTCTGCGTGTCGTGCATCGAGACGGTGGGTGCCGTCGTTGTGTCGTTCATCGGTGTGTTCATCTGCTGGGCAAACGACAGAGTCGGGATGGCGACGATCGACGCAACGAGCATGATGTGTTTGAGTGCTTTCATGATAGTTCTCCAATAGTGTGATGGTGCCGCGCCGACCATTCCGGTCGATGCGTACTCACAGAATAAGCAGCGTTCCTTAATTTCTCCTTAGGCGAGGCCAAATTACTTTCTTCCGTATTTCGAAGCGCGGAAATACTGGACGATAGTGGCGAGAACCTGTGCTTGATGAGGACACGCATAAGCATGTCTTAAGAAAAAATCGTGCGGAACCAAATGGGGATGAGAACTGTTGGTGTTCTCGCTCAACATGCGCTTTAGGGGCTTTATGATTTCCGTGCCTGAATCGATTACGCTTCGTTGTTATCGAACCGATATGCAGGCACATTCCCATGGCATCCAAACATGAAGTCAAGCGGTACAGAGCCAATCTCTCCGACGAGCTCCACAGCGCCGCGCTCTATGAAACGCTCGCGAAAGTCGAGAAGGACGACACGCGCAAGCAGGTCTACAGCGACCTCGCAAAATCGGAGCACGATCATGCGCAGGTATGGGCCGATAAGCTGAGAGCTAACGGCATCCAGCCGAAGGGCACCGGCCAGGCCGTGAAAACGCGCCTGATGAAAGCACTGGTACGCATGTTCGGCGCGGGTTTCGTGCTACCCACGCTTGCCGCGGCTGAATACGCTGACCGTAACAAATACCACGGGCAACCGGACGCGGGCAGTATGTCGGCCGACGAGCATCACCACGCGGCGGTAGTCCAGACCCTGGCTCACGGCGGGGGCGACCCGGCCCTGTCGCAAGGGGCGCGCATCGCCGCTGCGGAGTCGTGGCATAAGGGCGTTTCGTCGGGTAACGATCTGCGTGCAGCCGTGCTCGGTGCGAACGACGGCCTCGTTTCGAATTTCTGCCTGATCATGGGCGTGGCCGGCGCGGGAACCGGCAACAAAGCGATCCTACTCACGGGGCTTGCCGGCCTGATCGCCGGCGCGTGTTCAATGGCGTTGGGTGAATGGCTGTCGGTGACCAATGCGCGCGAGCTGGCCAGTACCCAGATTGCTAAAGAAGCGGAGGAACTGGAGGTGTCTCCGGAAGCCGAGGAGCACGAGCTGGCGCTGATCTATCGCGCCAAGGGTCTGGACGCGGTCGAGGCCAAACGGGTGGCGTCACAGATGATGCGTGACAAGGACAAGGCGCTCGATACCCTGACGCGCGAGGAACTCGGACTCGATCCCTCGGAGTTGGGCGGCAATCCCTGGTCCGCTGCAGGTGTCTCGTTTTGCCTGTTCTCGGTCGGCGCAATTTTTCCGGTGATGCCGTTCCTGTGGACGCACGGGCTTAGTGCGATCGTGCAATGCATCGTACTCAGCATGCTTGCACTCGCATCCATTGGGGTCTTTACCTCGCTATTCAACGGGCGCAGCGCAGGGTTCTCCGCCATGCGGCAGGTCGTCATCGGTCTCGTGGCCGCAGGCTTCACGTTCGGCGTTGGGAAGCTGTTGGGGGTATCGATTTCCTGATGAACGCGATCGTGTTGCGCTGATTCTCGCCTATTCTTTCAATTCATTTACCTCTCTGGCAGCGAGGCATTACGGTTTGTTTTCAACTTGCTTGCCGAAGGCTACTCTCAGCCGCTTTCGTCGATGTGATTCTTACATCGACTACGTCATTTAATTATTAAGCGATCCTATGAGTACACGCCGCTTTCAATAGCGGCTTTTTTTGCACCTCGAAAACGCACTCACTTAAGCGTCTCTTAAGCGGTGAGCAGGTAGTTTTCTTTGCGCTATCGAGAAGAAAAAATCCTGCGATTCGGTCAATAAGAAAGTTTTTTCAAGGTGCACCTGTATTTCGCTACGTCATTCGATTGACATTATCTGCCGTTAAAGTGAAACCGCCGGCTTATACGGTTTTTTACTGTACTGGTGTGGTAGAGGGATGTCGTTTCCTTGACGAAGAAAAAATGCATTTAATCAGGACACCTTTAAAATGAAAAAGACTTCCATTGTTTTGATGATTTCGGCTGTGATGGCGCTTTCGGCGTGTGGCGGAGGCGTTGACAATCCGAGCCCGGCGGCAACAACGGCAGCGGCGGCGCCAGTTCCGAACACGGCAACCGCCACCGGCTACTCGCTCGCGGTATTCGCAAAAGCACCCTCGGCAACCCAGAAGCCCGATTCGATCGTGCAGATGGGTTCCAGCATATTCATCGGCTATCAGAACGCCGGCGAAGTGAAGGACGGCTCGGTGCCCGGTATCACCAACCAGGTCGTGCAATACGACCTGAGCGGCAACGCCCAGAAAACGTTCACGGTGCCGGGCCACGTAGACGGCCTGATGGCGCGCAGCGACACGAACACGCTATGGGCAATGGCGAATGAAGACGGCAATCCCGAGTTGACGATCATCGACCTCGCCACGGGCGCACAGAAAACCTATCAGGCGACGGTCAATCCCACCGTGCACGGCGGCGGCTATGACGATATGCAACTCATCAACGGTGTCGTGTATGTGAGTGCTTCGGCGCCCACGACGCCGGGCGTGGGTCCGACCGTCGTTGCGCTCACGCTGAACGCCAATGGTTCCACCTTCGACGTGACGCCGGTGCTGGCCGGCAACGCCCAGGCTATCGACGTGACGCCATCTGTGGGGGGCGCGGCGAACCCTACGTTCAATCATCCGGTGACGCTGACCCTGACCGATCCGGATTCGCTGGCCATCGACCCGTCGGGGAAACTCGTGCTGGATAGCCAGGCGGACGGCAAACTCGTGTTCATCAGCAATCCCGGGCCAAGTCAGAGCGTCAGTGTCCTGACGCTCACGCTGTACAGCGATAAGGATGGTCCGATCTACCCGGTGGACGATACGCGCTTTGTCCCGGCGCCGGGTTCGACGGGTAAGACATTCATGCTGTTCACCGACGCAAACAACACGACGTACCGTGTCGATGCGCCGTTCAAGCAGGGTGATGCGTACAGCGCGGGTCAGGGGCAGGTGATGCAACTCGACGTGAAGTCCGGTCACCTCACGCCGGTGGTGGCGGGTATCGGTAGTGCATCCGCGCTGCAGGATCCGCACGGCATGCTCTTCGTCGCGCAGTAAGTAGCAGGCAAGGCACGCCTCAGCGAGTTTCCTGAGGCGGCCGGCCGCACAACAAGCCCTTTACCGGCCATGCGCCGCCACTTCGTTGGCCTCAATCCCCATCCCCCCAACCATGGCGCTCGCGCCATTCGCGCTCGTGCTCCTCATGCTCGTGGTGGCGCCACCGTCGTTCGCGCCACTCCTGACGCTCATGCCACTCGCGGGCGCGCCAGTCGTCGCCGTAGCCGTAGCCATATTCCACCACCGGCGGGGGCGCATAAACGACCGGCGGAGGCGCAATGTAGGCCGGTTCCGCAGGCACGAAAACCGGCCCGGGAATGCCGATGCCGATGCCCACGTCGACGTGCGCGGAAGCGACTGTGGAAGCCACTAATATCGCGCCGCCGAGAAACACTGATAATAGGTTCTTGCGCATGTTTTTCTTTTCGCCTGATGGTTGCTGGCGATGACAGTGGAGATGGTGCGCAGTGTAGGCAGGGCCGCGGTTTGCAGGTGCAAGAGGGATGCGAGATTCGTAACACGGAGTAACGGCACGCAGCCTTAAGGTTGCCCTAATGATTTCCGTGCACGATGAACCGGCCAGACCTCCGGCTTTCCTTCCCTGCGTGCAACCAGCGGCGCTGTTTTCGGCTCGAACCGGCAATCAATAGCCAGGTCGCGCCGTTTCAAATTTTGCCGAATGGCATCCACGATGGGCGGGGAATCGCAATGGGCTTTTCTGCTGAGGTTTGGGCGCTCGCGCGCCTGTATTGCATGTACCCGGTGCTGGGCGGCCTTGCGATCTGGTATTTTTCGCGGGCGGACCGTCTGCTACAAGTGGTTCGCGCCCGTCATTGAGCCTCGATCATTGATCATGGCGCCCACCTCGCGGGCGCGCAACGACGCCCGCTGAGCAACGGCGGGCTTGCTGCGTCGCGGCAAAATGCGCCTGCCACGTCGTCCGCACAGCCGTTTTTTCCTCCAGACCACCCTCACTTGCTCTGGCGCGACACGGCCGGCTATCCCCTCCAACACCTCGCAGACCCTTACCCAACGGGGCTTTGCCCGCCGCCAGCCGGCGCCCGCGCGACGGCGGTGTCGCATTTCCACATGTGGTTGTCGCAAATAGTCGGCTAGGCGTACTTTTTTCTGGCAACTATGTATGCACAGCGCGGACGGACGTCCGCCAAGCGAGGAGAGCATTCAATGAATTCCCCCAAGGTCGTGGTCGAAGGGCTGTGCAAGGTGTTCGGCACCAACCCGAAACAGGCGATCGGCATGCTGGCAGGCGGCGCAACCAAAGAAGAAGTCTTCGCGCGCACCGGTCAGATAGTCGGCGTCCATAACGTATCGTTCGAAGTCAAGGAAGGCGAGATCTTCGTGCTGATGGGCCTGTCCGGCTCCGGCAAGTCGACGCTGATTCGCCTGATCAACCGTCTCGTCGAGCCGACGGCCGGCAAGGTGCTGATCGACGGCCGCGACGTGGCCAGCGTGCCGCGCTCGGAACTGACGGCGCTGCGCCGCAAGGACATGAGCATGGTGTTCCAGTCCTTCGCGCTGATGCCGCAACGCACGGTGCTGTCCAACGCGGCGTTCGGGCTGGAAGTGGCAGGCGTCGGCAAGAAGGAGCGCGAAAAACGCGCCATGACGGTGCTCGAACAGGTCGGCCTCGCACCGTTCGCGGAAAAGTTGCCGGCCCAGTTGTCCGGCGGCATGCAGCAACGCGTGGGTCTGGCGCGGGCGTTGGCAGTCAACCCGTCGCTGATGATCATGGACGAGGCGTTCTCCGCGCTCGATCCGCTCAAACGCAAGGAAATGCAGAACGTGCTGCTCGATCTGCAACGCGAGCAGCAGCGCACCATCCTGTTCGTCTCGCACGATCTGGAAGAGGCGATGCGCATCGGCACCCGGATCGCGATCATGGAAGGCGGCAAGGTCGTACAGGTCGGCACGCCCCAGCAAATCATCACCAATCCCGCCGACGACTATGTGCGGGCGTTCTTCGAAGGCATCGACACCAGCCGCTATCTGACGGCCGGCGACCTGATGCAGACCGACGCCGTGCCGCTCATGCAGCATTCGCCGCAGATCGACGCCTCGAGCGTGGCCGCGACGCTCAACGGCAGCGCCGAATACGCCTTCGTGCTCGACAGCGAGCGCAAGTTCCGCGGCTTCGTGTGCCGCGATGCGATGGGCAGCGCGTCGCCGCAGCTCAATCACATCGAGTGCATCCGCCGCACCACGCCGTTAGACGACGTCGTCGAACGCGTGGTGGCAAGCCGTGCGCCGCTGCCGGTCGTCGAAGCGGACGGCTCCTACTGCGGTTCGGTCAACAAGACGAACGTGCTGAACGTTCTCACGCGCCATCGAGGTTCCCATGTCTGAAGTCATTCCACTTGGCGCCTGGGTCGATCACGGCGTTCACTACCTGCTCGACCACGACGCAAAAACCTTCGATTCCATCGGCAAGGTCATCGAGAGTTTTGCCGCGCTGATCGAGCACGGCCTGCAAGCGGTGCCGATGTGGGCGCTGATGGCGTTTTTCGTCGGTGTCGGCTTGTGGCGGGTGGGCTGGCGTTTCGCGCTGTTCACGTTGCTGGCGATGCTGCTGATCTACGGCACCGGCTTCTGGGATCAGATGGTGATCACGCTCGGTCTCACGCTCTCGTCGACCTTGATCAGCCTGTTGCTCGGCGTGCCGCTCGGCATCTGGACCGCGAAGAGCCGCACCGTCGAAATGATGGTGCGCCCCGTGCTCGATCTGATGCAGACCATGCCCGCGTTCGTCTACCTGATTCCGGCGGCCATGCTGTTCGGTCTCGGCCGCGTGCCGGGGATTCTTTCCACGGTGATCTTCGCCATGCCGCCTGCTGTGCGTCTCACGTCGCTCGGCATCAAGCATGTGAATCGCGAAATCGTCGAAGCAGGGCAGGCGTTCGGCTGCACGCCCCTGCAATTGCTCTACAAGGTGCAGTTTCCGAACGCACTGCCGTCGATCATGACCGGCGTGAACCAGACCATCATGATGGCGCTCTCGATGGTGATCATCGCCTCGATGGTCGGCGCGGGCGGTCTCGGCAACGACGTGCTGGCGAGTATTCAGCGGCTCGATATCGGCCTTGGTTTCGAAAGCGGTCTCTCGGTGGTGATGCTGGCGATCATTCTCGACCGCATCACGGAAAGCTTCGGCCGCTCGCCTGGCACGGCGCGGGCGCCTCTGTTGTCGGGCTTGCGCAGCGTCATGAAGGTGCGCCGGGCGCCGGCGGCACAGCACGGCTGAGCCGCCTATGAAGCGCGACGCGATCTCTCCT
This sequence comes from Paraburkholderia madseniana, assembly GCF_009690905.1. Taxonomy (GTDB): domain Bacteria; phylum Pseudomonadota; class Gammaproteobacteria; order Burkholderiales; family Burkholderiaceae; genus Paraburkholderia; species Paraburkholderia madseniana. The sequence goes on along the minus strand of NZ_VOSW01000028.1, from coordinate 61,781 downwards.
GTTGTTGAGGCTCCATCAGACTCGCCGCTGTCCGGGCTCGCGCACTTCGGCTTTCTGACGCTGCCGAACTTTTCGATGATCGCGTTCACGAGCGCGGTCGAGGTGCTGCGCATGGCCAACTACGTGGGTCGCGCGCAGCACTACACATGGTCGGTGATTACGCCGGACGGCGAACCGGCGCGGGCGAGTAACGGCATCACCGTGAAGCCGACCACGACGCTGGTCGAAGCGGGCATGCCCGATGTGCTGATCGTCTGTGCCGGCTGGCATGTGCGCGACTACGTGGACGAGACGATCATCGCCTTGCTGCAAGATGTTGCGTCGAAGGGCATTCCGCTTGGCGGTATTTGCACGGGACCGTACGCGCTGCTGGCTGCGAATCTGCTCGACGGTTATCGCTGTACCGTGCATTGGGAAGACATGTCCCCGTTGCACAAGAGTTACCCGCACGTGCGTTTTGCCGATGAACTGTTCGTGATCGACCGTGACCGGATGACCTGCACCGGCGGCACCGCGCCACTCGATCTGATGCTGAACCTGGTCGGCATGCGCCTTGGCCATGCCGTCGCCGCGCAAGTGTCAGAGCAGTTCATCGTCGAGCGGATTCGCGGGTCGACGGATTATCAGCATATTCCCGTCGACGCGCGGGTCGGCTTCTCGCGAGCGGAATTGATCGAAGTCGTGCGCTTGATGGAAGCGAATATCGAAGAGCCGTTGTCGCTCGACGAACTCGCGCGGCTCGTGCATCTGTCGCAACGCCATTTGCAGCGGATGTTCAAGATGTTTCTGAGCGTATCGCCGACGCACTATTACCTGACGCTGCGTTTGCGTCGTGCGCGTGAACTGTTGCGCAATACGGATGCGTCGATCGCGCGGGTAACGGCTGTGTGCGGTTTTCATTCGCCGTGCCATTTCAGTAAGGCCTATCGCGCGCAGTTTGGTCACGCGCCGAGTGTAGAGAGACGGTTGTCTGCGTAGATGAGTCTGCATGAGTGAGTTGACGTCAATGAAGTCGACGCAAGAAGTCGCACTTTGAAAATCCGATTATTAAAACCAGTGAAGCATCAATCACCCAAAGGGAACGCCATGAAACGTTTGTGGGCTGCGTCGTTGTGCGCGCTGTCGGTGTCATCTGTCCTTGCCGCGGAACCTGCCACCTGCCGGGACGTCCGGTTCGCCGACGTCGGCTGGACCGATATCGCGGCGACGACCGGTCTCGCTTCGACCGTGCTGGAAGGGCTCGGCTACAAGCCGACCAAAACCATCGCTTCGGTGCCGATCACCTTTGCGGGGGTGAAGAGCAAGCAGATCGATGTGTTCCTCGGCTACTGGTCGCCGACCATGGACCCGATGATCGATCCGTTCAAGAAGGCCGGCCAGCTCACCGTGCTGCCTACGCCGAACCTGACTGGAGCGAAATACACGCTGGCCGTGCCGGACTACGCGTATCAGGCGGGCATCAAAACCTTCGCCGACATCGCGAAGAACTACGACAAGCTCGACGGCAAGATTTATGGCATAGAACCGGGTAACGACGGCAATGCGCTGATCAAGAAGATGATCGACAGCAACCAGTACGGTCTTGGCAAGTTCAAGCTGGTGGAGTCGAGCGAGGCGGGCATGCTGGTCGAAGTGAATCGCGCGGTTCGCGACAAGAAGCCGATCGTGTTCCTCGGCTGGGAACCGCATCCGATGAACGTGCAGATGAAGATCGATTACCTGTCCGGCGGTGACGACGTGTTCGGCCCGAACTACGGCGAAGCCAGAGTGCTGACGGTCACACCGAACGATTACTCGGCGCGTTGTCCGAACGTCGCGAAGCTCGTGTCGAACCTGCAGTTCACGACGGATATCGAGAACCACGTGATGCTGCCGATCACGAACAAGACGGATCCGAACAAAGCGGCGAAGGACTGGCTGAAGGCGAATCCGGCTGTGCTCGACAAGTGGCTTGCCGGCGTGAAGACCTTTGACGGGAAGGATGGGTTGCCGGCGGTGAAGGCCTACGTTGCGGGGAAGTGAAGGGGTTGACTGAACGCCGGACCCACCGCCCGAAACTCAAGCTCGGCACCGGCAACAATTGCGTTTGACACTGGCGTGTGCTCCGGCCGCCAAACCACACGGTTTGGCTCGACCGGACGCACGCGCCGACACGACGTGTCAACACGCCGGATGACGCCGAACGGACCGTGACGCAAGGTTACGTCCCGATTTCGGTGAAAACCATAAAGGCTGTGAAGTTTTGTAAAAATAGGACAAAAGCAGACTGCTCTCATAGCAGTTTTCTTCGTCTTCCGTTAATTTCATCACGAGACAACAAAAAGGACTACTCGTGATGTCAGAGACCGAACGACTTATCGTGATAGGGCTGAGGCCCGGCTGCCACGCCATTTCCCTTTTTTCGTCACGCCCCTGACCCAGCTCGGGTTAGCCATGGGGCGAGCAGACGATCCTTTTCCTGCTTGTAACGCATGAACCGTCCGCCCGAGCCGGCCTTGGTGCGACGACGTATGACTCAAGATCATGTCCATTCCTATCCAGTCCCGCACTTTGGCGGTTTCGGGTTCCGCGTTGCCCACCCGTGGCCTCGATGGTTTGCCGGTCCTCTGTCCGGTGCGCCTACGCGGCACCGAAACGCTCGGCGAACTGTTCGAGTACACGCTCGTATTGAAGACGGCAGACGCGCTAGCCTTTGCTCCGAGTGTTGCAGCGAACATCGAACTCGACAGGCTGATCGGCACCGAGGTTACTGTGGCGATCGAGCTCGAAGGCAACGGCCGGTTCGTTCAAGACATATCGGGGCAAACTGACTCGGGGAATGCCGGTGCGCAGACTCGAGAAATCACCGGCGTCGTTACGTCCGCGCGCATTGTGCGCGAGGAAGGCCGCTCGATCGTTTGCGAATTGGTGCTGCGCCCGTGGCTCTGGCTTGCCACGAAGAACCAGAATTGCCGGTTGTTCCAGGACCTCGACGTCGTGGAAATCACGGATGCGGTGCTGTCAGCCTATACGTTCCCCGTCGAGAAACGTCTGTTCGGACCCGGTCCACGCACGCCGTACCCCAGGCGTGATATCCAGTGCCAGCACTGGGAAAGCGACTGGACGTTTCTTCAACGGCTCTGGGAGGAGTGGGGCATCTATTACTGGTTCGAACATGGCGACGGCAAACACCGCCTGGTGCTTGCCGACGCGATGGCCGCGAACCATCCGCAAGACGAGGGGTATCGCACGATCCGTTATCAAGGGCCTACGGGTCAGCGGCTCGATAAGGAGCACGTCCACGCACTTGCGGTGCAAAACAGTCTGACGGCTGGATCCGTCTCGAGCGTCGACTACGATTACACGCGGCCCCACGCGGACTTGACGGCTAGATACGAAGACCCGCGCGACACCGCGCAGGCACGGCAGGCAATTTACGCGTGGGGCGATTTTGCGCAGCCGCAGGCGGGTGCAACGGGGCTTACGGGCGAGCATAACCAGCCACAGCGCGAAGCTGAACATCTATCGAGAGTGCGATTGCAGGCGTTTCGCTGCGGCGGATTGCGGGCGAAGGGCCAGGGCAACTTGCGCAGCCTCGTGGTCGGCCGGACCTTCGCGCTGACGCATTATCCGCAGACGGCCGCAAACCGTGAATACCTTGTGGTTTCCGCGACGCTCGATATCGAGGAGACCGGCGAGGCAAGCGGTACGGGGCAGCGCTACCGTTGCACGACGGACTTCGAGATTGAGCCGGCTAGCGAGACATTCCGGCTCGCCAGGACTATTGAGAAACCGCGCACGTCTGGTCCACAAAGCGCCATGGTGGTCGGTCCTGAGAACCAGGAAATCTGGACTGATGCCTATGGCCGGGTGAAGGTGCAATTTAACTGGGACCGGCGGGGCTTGCACGACCAGCGTTCGAGTTGCTGGGTGCGCGTGTCGTCACCGTGGCAGGGCAACCAGTTCGGCGCGACGCATCTGCCTCGTATCGGTGAGGAAGTGCTCGTCGATCACCTTAACGGTGATCCTGACCTGCCGATCGTGACAGGCCGCGTCGCCAACGCGTTCCAGCTACCGGCATGGAAACTGCCGGACAACCAGGCGCTGTCCGGGTTTCGCAGCCGCGAGCTTGGTGGTGGCCGAGCGAATCACTTTGTGCAGGACGATACCTCGGGCGAAATCCAGACACAACTGTCCAGCGATCACGGCGCCTCGCAACTGAGCCTCGGCTTCCTGCGGCGCGTTCTCGGCAACAAGGGGCGGCAGGACGCGCGTGGCGAAGGCTATGAACTGCGTACGGATTTTTGGGGCGTGCTGCGCGCCGCGAAAGGGATGCTCATAACGACGGAGGCACGACCCAACGCACGATCCTACGTCAAGGACATGAGCGAAACGATGGCGCGGCTCGAGCAGGCCCATAGACTCCACGAAGGCTTGACTGGACTCGTGCAGGAGCATGGCGCACAGCAGCAGGGCGCTGACCAGAGCGCGCTCACCAAGGCGATCAAGACACAGAACGATGGGCTCCGCGGTGCCGCACCGACGAGTGACAGCCCATTCCCCGAGTTTGCGGAACCGCATCTGACGCTCTCGAGCCCCGCGGGCATCCAGACCACCACGGCAGGCAGCACGCACCTCGCGAGCGATGAGAACCTCGCGCTGACGACCGGAGGCCATGTCGCCGTGGTAGCTGGTACATCGTTTTTTGCGAGCGTTGCGAATGCTTTCTCGCTGTTTGTGCACAAGCTCGGTATCAGGCTCGTCGCCGCGTCAGGGAAGGTGCGTGTCGAGGCGCAGAACGACCGCGTCGAAATCATTGCCCAACGGGCGGTCGAGATCATGAGTACGGACGGCTGGATCGAGTTGAAGGCGAAACGGGGCATCCGCATCAACGGTGGCGGTTCGGAAGTGGAGATCACGCGGAACGGCATTGTCGGCTCTACCGAGGGCCGGTCACTGGTGCATGCGGCCAGCCACGCTTGTGTGGGGCCGATGACAAAACCCATCGTCTTTCCGGGGCGTCCCGAACGATTCTGCGAGCGCTGCTTCCTGATCGCCGCGCGATCGGGTAGTGCGATCGTGCCGCAGTGATACGAGCGCCCGCCATGAACGACTCTATCCGCGAATTTGTCCTGTTCGATGCCGCAATCCTGCAAGCATCGGCGCACTTCGACGCATTGATTCGCTGTCGAGCTGCGGTCTCCCTGTACGGTGATTTGTCTTCATACGATTCGCACCGGTTCGGTCCGTGGCTGCTCGAGGGCAGCACTTTTGATGCGATCGTGCCAGCGAATACATCGCTCGCGGTGCCGTGGCGATACGGCATCAGTCGATTGACCACTGGGGCAGACCTGAGTGAGCTCGTCGCGCACTTCGAATCGCAACGCACTATCGCGATGGCTGCCGGTGACCGCTACTACTTGAGATTTGCCGACACGCGCGCGCTTGCCACGTTGGAGCGGGTGCTGACATCCGGACAGACACGGCAGTTGAAAGGACCGGTTGCCCATTGGTGGTACCTGGACCGATTTGACGCGGAGCGGGAGTTCGGCGAAGCGGTGACGAGCGAACCGCGTCGTCAAAACATGATCGTGTTGTCGGAGGCGCAGGGCGAGCGTCTGCTCGAACTGCAGTTCGCTCAGGCGCTGGCTGACGATGTGCACGCGAGTAGCGGCGGCGATCTTGCCCCACATCTCGTTGCCGCGCAATACCAGCAGATTGAGGTGGCCGCGTTGTTCGTCCTGGAGCAGGGTATCGAACCGTTCGAAGTGCAGCGGCATGTTGCTGCTGTCGCTGTGAAGACCGGTGGCGCACTGCTGACGGATGCGCGATTTCTGGAGGCGGTCAGGTCGGCGCGTACTTCAGGGCGTTGGCACGAATTGATGAAGTGGCGCGGTGTTTAGAAAGCCTGGGCTTGGAGTTGAGGATGAGAAAACGTTTTTGCCGAAGCGTGGTAGGCGCATTCGGGCTGGCCTTGATGAGTGCGCTTGCTGCCTGCCAGTCGCCGGGCAAGGAGCCGACTTTTGGGGCAGACCTGACCGGCATCGATCATCTGGCTGATTACCTTAGCGTGTCTGATTTTTCGGTGAATGGCGCATGGGGCGCTCAGGCAGGTAAGGGGGGACGTACGACTTGTTGCGCTGTCATTCCAGAGAAATGGCATCCGGGCTTAAAGGCGCATGTGAAGTGGAGCGTAAGCGACTGGAAGCACGGTGGTGGCGACGCCCATGAGGCCGACGTGCCGGTCGACCAGTACTCGAAGCTGGGCCATATGTGGGTGCATTTCCTCGCCGATGGTTCGGTGCGGGTCGTGGTGTCCGATATCGGCCCGTATGCAACTGATTATCCCGGGCCGCACGATCTGATTCCGCAGAAACATCCGTGGGATGACTATCCGCAATCTTGGGTCAAGAAGCGTCCCAGCCTGGTTGAGCCGGCCAGTGAGGGTGCAGAGTGAGCCGCGGTATTTAAGAACTGAGCCAAGAATTGAAGATGATGAAACGTTTTTTTCGCGGCTCTGCGGTCGCATTCGGGCTGGCCTTGATGAGTGCGCTTGCTGCCTGCCAGTCGCCGGGCAAGGAGCCGACTTTCGGGGCAGACCTGACCGGAATTGATCATCTGGCCGATTACCTTAGCGTGTCTGATTTTTCGGTAAATGGCGCATGGGGCGCTCAGGCAGGCAAGGGAGGAAGTACGACTTGTTGCGCTGTCATTCCGGAGAAGTGGCATCCCGGCTTAAAGGCCCATGTGAAGTGGAGCGTAAGCGACTGGAAGCACGGTGGCGGTGATTTCCATGAGGCTGACGTGCCGGTCGACCAGTACTCAAGGCTGGGTCATATGTGGGTCCATTTCCTCGCCGATGGTTCGGTGCGGATCGTGGTGTCAGATTTCGGGCCGTATGCGCCTGACTATCCCGGGCCGCACGACCCGATTCCGCAGAAATATCCGTGGAAGCAGTACCCGCCGCCTACTCGTAAGGGACCGACATTCTCGGAAGACGAAGTCGAAAAGTACAACCTGCGTTAGCAGGACTCTGACCATGACTGACAACAAAGGCCTGCCATGCGCCGCAGAACATTCGATGAATACCGATGGTGCGGTGAGACCGTACCGAGCATGTGGCTGTACGGAATTGTCCGCCACTGTCGTTAGAACCGCACGAACGGATTACGTGGCGTGCTGTTCAGAAAGACTGGGCTTGGAGCTAAGGATGAAAAAAATCAGACGGTGGCGGCGCGTCGTGAGGTTCGGATTCATTGTCGCCATCGTGCTTATGGCCTCCTCGGTTTCTGCGTCGATGGGTGGCATCGACCATCTGCCAGATTACCTGAGCGTGTCGAATTTTTCAGTTAACGGCGCGGCGGGTTTCCAGGCGGCTGACGGGAACGTTAGCGTCCCCGGCCCGTCGATGCCCCGCAAGTGGCAGCCGGGGCTGACTGTCCACGTGAAATGGACAATCAGCGACTGGAGGCACGGTGGTGGCAGTAATTATGAAGCTGACGTGCCAGTCGACCCATACGCCGAACCTGGGAACGTCTACGTGCATTTTCTGGCCAATGGCAACGTCCGCGTCGTAGTGTCGAACTATTACCCCTGGAGTCCGAAGTACCCTGGTCCGCACGATCCGATTCCGCAGAAACAACCGTGGAATGACTTTCCGCAATCTTGGGTGGACCGTCGATCAGTATCCGAACGCCTTAAAAATATGGATATGCAACCAAAACCGCAAACTCCCGCCAGCCCTGAAGGTAAGTAGAGGTTAGTAAGGAACCGTATTGATGACAGATAGTGTAAGTCTGCTGCGCGCCGCAGCGCATCCCATGACTACAACTGGCGTGCAAGCGACCGCGCCGACCATGCGGTGCCATGCGGAGAAGTGCGAATTCTCACTGCATATCGGTTTGTTTTTCGACGGTACCGGTAACAATCAGGATTGGGTTGAACCGGGGACGGGAGGCAGCCAACTGGAACGCCACAAGGACAGCAACGTGGCACGCCTGTTTCGTGCTTATCCGGACACCGCTTTGGAGGGATACTACCGACACTACATACCCGGCGTCGGCACACCATTCGACAAAATTGGTGAAGATTCATCCAGCACGTGGGGCATGGGTTTCGGCGCTGGAGGCGATGCGCGCATTGTGTTTGCACTGCTGTCGGTATTAAACACGCTGCACGGTTCAATCGACAGCGGCAATCGGCCAATGATTTCCGCAGAAAGCGTCAAGGCGCTGTCCAGAAACAACTGGCTACCGCAGCAGACGGGCAATGGAGAGAACGCCAACCCGTTATCTCCGTCCGACCAGTTCGCGCTTGACCAGGTCGGCATGAAAGATCAGGGTGGTCTGCTGACGATGAATGGCTTCACGTATCGCACGAAGTTTCTCAAGGCACAGTTCGTCCAACTCGCACAGAAAATCAGTGACACTCAGCACCCGAAACTGGTTGAGGTCTTCATCGACGTGTTCGGCTTCAGCCGCGGTGCAGCGCAAGCACGCGTGTTCTGTAATTGGCTGGACGAATGCTTCGAGGGTGACACACTGGCGGGCGTGACCTCCCATATCCGCTTTCTCGGCATTTTCGACACGGTGGCCGCCGTTGGACTGGGGCCTGCCGCCGGCAGATGGGCCAACGGCCACAATGCTTGGGGAGAGCCCAAAAATCTGCGGATTTCGCCGCGGGTTCGTCACTGTGAGCATTACGCCGCCATGCACGAGCAGCGTGAATCGTTCCCACTTGAGGATGTGCAGGCGCCTGGTGATGCGATGCCTCCGAACTGCCGACAATTCCGTTTCCCGGGCATGCACTCGGACTTGGGTGGTGGCTATCTTCCGGACGAGCAGGGCAAGAACAAGCGTGCGGATGACAGCAAGCTTTCGCAGGTACCGTTGAATATGATGTATGACGCGGGCCGTGCCGCGGGTGTGCCGCTGGAAATGGACATAGCGTTTTCGCGAAGCGACCGGTGGGATCCGTTTCTGATCAGTGACACGCTCAGGTCGGCCTATCTCTCCTTCATGAGGGCCAACGGCACCACCACCCGCCAAATCGCCGACTGCCTTATCGACATCCTCGCGTGGCGCTTCCGCTTCCGCGACAGCTACGGAACATTGCCGTTCGTTCAGCAAGCAACGCAAACCGAGCAAAGCGACCTGCTCGGCGCGCACAATGTGTTCCTGAAGGACATCCGCGAGATCGACGATGCCGAGCACCGGGTCTATTACGCACGCGAAGGCGTCGCCACGTCGAAACTCTCCCTGAGCGGACAAATCTTCCGGCAATCGGCTGCTGAAAATCATCTGACCCAGGCGCATGAAGCGCACGCCAGCATCCCGCGTGATAGACGGCACATTTACGAACTGGTCAGGACCCGCAAGCTCAGCCCGGTCGAACTCGACTTCTTCAGCGAATACTGTCACGACTCTTTCGCAGGCTTCAAACCATTCGACAACTGGCCTGGCCGCGCTCTTTCGCGCAATGGGCCGTGGGAAAGCGGCGGTTACCTGAAGTTTCGCACCCGTTATGCGGGCGAAAGTCTGCGGCTCGCGCTGCTCGAATCCATTTCAGAGGTTTCTTCCGCCGAGGTGTAAGCGACACGAACACGACGTCGGTGCGCGCGTCACGCTTGCCGCACGCCGCGTAGTTGAACCGGGTGCAACCATGCCAGACAATAAATACCACCCTCAAATTGCCTGAGCCCGCCCCGGGAAAGTTTCGTCATAGCCTGAGCCGTCATCGACTTCAGCCGCCGTACCGCGTTGCTCGCGGTACATCATCGGCGGCAAACCGAACTGCTTGCGGAATTCGCGGCCCAGATGCGAGGCGTCGGAAAAGCCGCAACTCGACGCGATATCCGCCACTGTTTTATCCGAACTCGTCAGCAGCCAGGCTGCAGTGCGCAAACGCACCTGCTTCGCATAGGCCTGCGGCGCCTTACCGGTTTGCGCCTTGAAGAGCCGTTCGAGCTGACGCGGCGACAGATCGAGTTTGCGCGCCAGTTCGTCGAGCGATAACGATCGCCCCACATGCTGCTCCATCAGCAGAATCGCGCGCTTTACCTTCGGATGCGCGGCGGGCGCCAACCCCGGCGGATGCGGCTGCGGCGCATTACCCTTCTGCATGTCGTCCACCAGGAGAATCCGCAACGCCTTCTGCACCGTGGCCGTTTCAAAGTGGCGCAGCAGAATCGCGGCCGCCACGTCGATCGACGCCCGCCCACCGGAGCACGTAATGCGCCGGCGGTCGATCACAAATAGCCGATCCGCCACCAACGCCTCCTCGTTGACCGCCGGAAAGCGTTCGATGAAATCCCAGTAGTGAAACCAGCTCACGCAGATGCGGTGGCCTTCCAGCACGCCTGCGCGCATCAGTGAGAACACGCCGGTGCACATGCCGACGAGCGTCGCATCGGTGGCGGCGGCGCGGCGGATGAAGGCCAGCGTCGCATCGTTCGCGGCCGGCCCCGAATGCAGCAGGCCGCCCACCACGACGACGTAATCGAAGGGCTCGGCGTTGTCGAACGTCTCCCACGGCGTGATCTGGATCCCGCAACTCGCACGCACCGGAGCGAGGGTTTCCCCTATCACGCTCCACGAGCAGCGCACGGGCTTGCTGAAGTCGCCTTCGTCCGCAGACAGGCGCAACAGGTCGACGAAACCCGAGAACGCCGTCAGCGTGAAGTTCGGCAGCAGGATGATGCCGAAGCGGATGCGTTGCTTCGAGGTGCCGTCGATCGATTGAAGGGGAAGCGGTTCAGCGGAATTCATGCGTGCAGCCGGCAAGGGAAAAGGGTTGAAACAAGCATAGCACCGGGGACAGGGGCGCTTAAGCTGCCCCTGTCGCAAATGCGTCAGAAGTCATCGCAAATCCGCCGCAGCGCTTGGCCGGCGGCCCGCTTGACGCCACTATCCCACTGTCATGCCGTTTTTATTCTATCGGTCCAATTTGACGTGCGGTGCAATAGGGGCTAGTTCAAGCCAAACCCGGCACCCTAAGTATCGCAACGTATAAGGCACGCCATGAACGTCAGCGTCTTCGATCTGTTCAAGATCGGCATCGGTCCCTCAAGCTCGCACACGGTCGGGCCGATGATCGCTGCGTGCCGCTTCGCCTCGCATATCGAAGACGCCAATCTGCTGAGCTTCGTGCGTCGCGTCAAGGTCGAGCTGTTCGGCTCGCTCGGTGCGACCGGGAAAGGGCATGGCACGGACAAGGCGGTGCTGCTCGGCCTCGAAGGCAATCTGCCCGATCTGATCGACCCGGACGTGATCGAACCGCGCCTGCAGGCGATTCGCGAAACGAAGCAACTGGTGCTGCTCGGCAAGCATCCGGTCAAATTCGACGAGCGCGAGCAGCTCGGCTTCTTCCGCAAGCTGATGCCGGGCGCGCCGGGCTCGAGCATCGTGCATCCGAACGGCATGCGTTTTCAGGCCTTCGACGAAAACGGCCAGTTGCTGGTGGAGAAAGAGTATTACTCGATCGGCGGCGGCTTTGTGATCAATCGCGAAGGCGACCGCGTCAATGGCCTGCGCGCTGGCGCCGAAGTGCCGTTCCCGTTCCGGACCGGCGACGATCTGATGCGTGTGTGCCGCGAAACCGGTTTGTCGATCGCCGAGGTCACGCTGCGCAACGAATGCGCTTCGCGCACCGAACAGGAAGTGCGCGAAGGGCTGCTGACGATCTGGCGCGTCATGTCCGCCTGTGTCGAACGTGGCTGCAAGGTGCGTGGCGAGTTGCCCGGCCCGATGCACGTGAAGCGCCGCGCGGCCGACCTGTGCGCGCAATTGCGTTTCCGTTCGGAAGAATCGCTGCGCGATCCGCTGTCGATGCTCGACTGGGTCAATCTCTACGCCATGGCCGTGAACGAAGAAAACGCCGCGGGCGGGCGCGTCGTCACGGCGCCGACCAACGGCGCGGCCGGCGTGATTCCCGCAGTGCTGCATTACTACGTGAAGTTCATGCATGCGTCGAACGACGAAGGCATCGTCACCTTCCTGCTGACCGCTGCGGCAATCGGCATCATCTACAAGGAAACCGCTTCGATCTCGGGCGCCGAGGTGGGCTGCCAGGGCGAGGTCGGCGTTGCGTGCTCGATGGCCGCCGCGGCGCTGGCCGCCGTGATGGGCGGCACGCCGACGCAAGTGGAAAACGCCGCCGAGATCGGCATGGAACACAACCTCGGCATGACCTGCGACCCGGTTGGCGGGCTCGTGCAGATTCCCTGTATCGAACGTAACGCGATGGGCGCGATCAAGGCGCTCAACGCGGCGCGCATGGCGATGAAGGGCGACGGCCAGCACTACGTGTCGCTCGATAACGTGATCAAGACGATGCGTGAAACCGGCGCGGACATGAAGACCAAATACAAGGAGACGTCGCGCGGTGGACTCGCCGTGAACGTCATCGAGTGTTGAACAAGTTAAGAATCAAAGAGTAACAACAGGACCCAAAGGACCAACAATGAGCCGCTATTCGATATTCAGCCTGTTGCGCAACGGGATGTCGTATCACGAGAACTGGGAGCGTCAGTGGAAGAGCCCGGAGCCCAAGCGTGAATACGACGTCGTGATCGTCGGCGGCGGCGGGCATGGCCTCGCCACTGCCTATTACCTCGCGAAGGAGCATGGCGTGCGCAATATCGCCGTGCTGGAGAAAGGCTGGATCGGTGGCGGCAATACCGCGCGCAATACGACCATCGTGCGCTCGAATTACCTGTGGGACGAATCGGCCGCGCTCTACGAGAAGGCGATGAAGCTGTGGGAAGGTCTGTCGCAAGACCTGAACTACAACGTGATGTTCAGCCAGCGCGGCGTGATGAACCTCGCGCACACATTGCAGGACGTGCGCGACACCGAGCGCCGCGTGAATGCAAACCGGCTGAACGGCGTGGATGCCGAATTCCTCACGCCGGAGCAGATCAAGGAAATCGAGCCGACCATCAATCTGAACAGCCGCTATCCGGTGCTCGGCGCGTCGATTCAACGCCGTGGCGGTGTAGCGCGCCACGATGCGGTGGCGTGGGGCTTCGCACGCGGGGCGGATCAGCATGGTGTCGATATCGTGCAGAACTGCCAGGTCACGGGGATTCGCCGCGACGGCAGCCAGGTGGTCGGCGTGGATACCACCAAGGGTTTCATCAAGGCGAAGAAGGTTGCGGTGGTTGCGGCGGGTAATACGTCGTCGCTCGCCGATATGGCGGGTATCCGCTTGCCTCTGGAGAGCCATCCTTTGCAGGCTTTGGTCTCGGAGCCGATCAAACCGGTCGTCAATACGGTGGTGATGTCGAACGCGGTGCACGCGTACATCAGCCAGTCAGACAAGGGCGATCTGGTGATCGGTGCGGGCGTCGATCAGTACACTGGCTTCGGTCAGCGCGGCAGCTTTCAGATCATCGAAGGCACGCTCGAAGCGATCGTTGAAATGTTCCCGGTGTTTTCGCGTGTGCGGATGAACCGCCAGTGGGGCGGCATCGTGGACGTGTCGCCGGATGCGTGCCCGATCATCAGCAAGACCGACGTGAAGGGGCTTTATTTCAATTGCGGCTGGGGCACGGGCGGCTTCAAGGCGACGCCTGGTTCGGGTTGGGCCTATGCACACACGATCGCGAAGGACGAGCCGCATCCGCTGAACGCGCCGTTTTCGCTGGATCGTTTTTACACCGGTCATCTGATCGACGAGCACGGCGCTGCCGCTGTTGCCCACTGACTTTGCAATGAATTGCTTGGGACCGGAGTAAGCGCTAAAGCGCCAACTCCGGTCGACACAGGAGAACCAGATGCTGCTGATCGAATGCCCTTGGTGCGGACCACGCGCCGAAACCGAATTTTCCTGCGGCGGCGAAGCCGATATTGCGCGTCCGCTCGACACCGACAAGCTCACCGACAAGGAATGGGGCGACTACCTGTTCATGCGCAAGAATTCGCGCGGCGTGCATCGCGAGCAATGGATGCACACGCAAGGATGCCGCCGCTGGTTCAAGGCCCAGCGCGACACCGTGAGCTACGAGATTCAGGGCTACGAGACGTTCGAACGTCCGCTGCTCGCGATGGACAGCAACGAGGCTAACGCACAAGACAAGGCACACGAGGGCAAGGCACCATGAGCCAGAAAGACCGACTCCCCAGCGGCGGGCGCATCAACCGCGCGATCGTACTGAACTTCACGTTCAACGGGCGCAAGTATCAGGGCTATCAGGGCGACACGCTCGCGTCCGCGCTGCTCGCGAACGGCGAACACTTCGTGGCGCGTAGCTGGAAGTACCACCGGCCGCGCGGCATCGTGACGGCGGGTGTGGAAGAGCCGAATGCGGTCGTGCAGCTCGAAACCGGGGCATACACGGTGCCGAACGCGCGCGCGACTGAAGTGGAGTTGTATCAGGGACTCGTCGCGACCAGCGTGAACGCGCAGCCGAGCATCGAGAAAGACCGCATGGCGATCAACCAGAAGTTCGCACGCTTCATTCCGGCGGGCTTCTACTACAAGACCTTCATGTGGCCGCGCAAATTCTGGCCGAAATATGAGGAAGTGATTCGCGATGCAGCCGGTCTCGGCAAGGCGCCTGAGCAAACCGATGCGGACCGCTACGACAAGTGCTTTGCGCATTGCGACGTGTTGGTGGTCGGCGGTGGTCCGACGGGGCTGGCGGCTGCGCATGCGGCGGCATTGTCCGGCGCACGCGTGACGCTGATCGACGATCAGCCGGAACTCGGCGGCTCGCTGCTGTCGTGCCGTGCGGAGATCGACGGCAAACCGGCGCTGCAATGGGTCCACAAGATCGAGGACGAGTTGCGGCAGATGCCCGATGTGAAGATCCTGTGCCGCAGCACCGCATTCGGTTACCAGGACCATAACCTCATCACCGTCACGCAGCGGCTCACCGAGCATCTGCCGGTGTCGCAGAGAAAGGGTACGCGCGAACTGATGTGGAAGATCCGTGCGAAACGCGTGATTCTCGCAACAGGCGCGCATGAGCGGCCGATCGTGTTCGGCAACAACGATCTGCCGGGCGTGATGCTGGCCTCGGCTGTGTCGACCTATCTGCATCGCTATGCGGTGCTGCCGGGCCGCAATGCCGTGGTGTTCACGAACAACGACGACGGCTATCAATGCGCGCTCGATCTGAAAGCGGCCGGTGCCCAGGTGACGGTCGTCGATCCGCGCGCGGCCGAATCGAAGGGCACGCTGCCCGCGCTCGCACGGCGCTATGGTGTCAAGGTAATGAACGGTGTGGCTGTGACAGCGGCGCACGGCAAGCTGCGGGTTGCCTCGGTCGAAGTCGCGTCGTATTCGAACGGACAGGTCGGGGCGAAGCAGGGCGAGCTGCCCTGCGAGCTGCTCGCGATGTCCGGTGGCTGGAGTCCGGTGCTGCATCTGTTCGCGCAATCGGGCGGCAAGGCGCACTGGCATGACGACAAGGCGTGCTTCGTGCCGGGCAAAGCGATGCAGGCGGAGACCAGCGTTGGTGCGTGTGCCGGTGATTTCACGCTGGGACAGGGGATTCGCTTCGCGGTCGATGCCGGTGTCGAGGCGGCGGGTGCGGCGGGTCACATCGTTGCGCGGCCGAACCCGGTGCACGTGGCCGAGGTTACCGAAACGAAGATGCAACCGCTGTGGCTCGTCGGTGGCCGCGAACTCGCAACGCGCGGGCCTAAGCAGTTCGTCGACTTCCAGAACGACGTGTCGGCAGCCGATATTTTCCTCGCGGCGCGCGAAGGTTTCGAATCGGTCGAACACGTGAAGCGCTATACGGCGATGGGCTTCGGCACCGATCAGGGCAAGCTCGGCAACATCAACGGCATGGCGATTCTCGCGCAGGCACTCGGCAAGACGATTCCCGAAACCGGCACGACGACGTTCCGCCCGAACTACACGCCGGTTACGTTCGGCACGTTTGCAGGCCGCGAGCTGGGTGAGTTTCTCGATCCGGTGCGTAAGACCGCGGTGCACGAATGGCACGTGGAAAACGGCGCGGCGTTCGAGGACGTCGGCAACTGGAAGCGTCCCTGGTACTTCGCGAAGGCCGGCGAGGACATGCATGCCGCAGTGGCGCGCGAGTCGCTCGCGGTGCGCACGAGCGTCGGCATTCTCGACGCTTCGACGCTCGGCAAGATCGACATCCAGGGCCCCGATGCGGCGAAGCTGCTGAACTGGGTCTACACGAATCCGTGGAGCAAACTGGAAGTCGGCAAATGCCGCTATGGCCTGATGCTCGACGAAAACGGCATGATCTTCGACGACGGCGTGACCGTGCGTCTCGCCGACCAGCACTACATGATGACGACCACCACAGGCGGCGCGGCACGCGTGCTGACGTGGCTCGAACGCTGGCTGCAAACCGAGTGGCCGGACATGCGCGTGCGGCTCGCTTCCGTGACGGATCATTGGGCGACGTTTGCCGTGGTCGGCCCGAACAGCCGCAAGGTCTTGCAGAAGGTCTGCCACGACATCGACTTTGCGAACGCGGCGTTCCCGTTCATGAGCTATCGCGAAGGCACCGTGGCGGGTGCGGCATCGCGCGTGATGCGGATCAGCTTCTCGGGCGAACTGGCTTATGAAGTGAACGTTCCTGCGAACGTTGGTCGCGCGGTGTGGGAGGCGCTGATGGCCGCAGGCGCGGAATTCGACATCACGCCGTATGGCACCGAAACCATGCACGTGCTGCGTGCGGAGAAGGGCTACATCATCGTCGGCCAGGACACGGATGGGTCGATGACACCGTACGATCTCGGCATGGGCGGGCTGGTCGCGAAGTCGAAAGACTTCCTCGGCAAGCGTTCATTGACGCGCTCGGATACGGCGAAGGCGGGGCGTAAGCAACTGGTCGGACTGCTCGCGGACGATCCGTCGTTCGTGATCCCTGAAGGCTCGCAGATCGTCGCGGGTCCGTTCCAGGGCGATACCGCGCCGATGCTCGGTCACGTCACGTCGAGCTATTACAGCCCGATCCTGAAGCGCTCGATTGCAATGGCGGTGGTGAAGGGCGGCCTCGACAAGATCGGCGAAACGGTCACGATTCCGCTCGCGAGCGGCAGGCAGATTGCGGCCAAGGTCACCAGCTCGGTGTTCTACGACAGCGAAGGAGCACGTCAACATGTGGAATGAAACAAGAGGGACGGTGTCGGCAGTGGATCGCGCTGTCGGCCAGCAAACGGGCGTGTGGCAGGAGTCGCCGTTGGTGGGCGCGGATGCGCTGCTGAAGAAGCATCAAGCGACGGCGTCGGCGGCGTTCCGTTTGAGCGAGCGGCCGTTTCTGGAACTGGTGAACGTGCGTGGCGACACGCGTGACGCGGCGTTCGTGAGCGCGGTGGAAAGCGTGATCGGCTGCCGGCCGCCCGAGAAGGCGAACACCATTGTGCGCGGCAATGGCTACGACATGCTGTGGCTCGGCCCCGACGAGTGGCTGGTCCGCTCGGCCATGGCGCACGACGCGACGCGTACCGCGCCGTTGCAGGCGAAACTCGGCGCGGCATTTGTGGGCGTGTTCGCGTCTGCGTTGGATATCGGCAGCGGCTATACGGTGCTCGAAATCAGCGGCACGCGTACGCGTGAAGTGCTGGCGCGCGGTTGCCCGCTCGACCTGCATCCGAAACTGTTCGGCGAAGGGCAGTGCGCACAGAGTCACTACTTCAAGGCATCGATGACGCTGTTGCCCACCGGCACGGACAGCTTCGATATCGTCGTGCGCCGCAGCTTTGCGGACTACTTCGTGAAGATCATGCTCGATGCGGCTGAGCCGCTGATGTCGTGAAGTGCGGCGGGCGGTGTCTTGCTGGTGAGGCACCGCTCGCGGCTCTCCCGACCACCGACTGACATGACGTCGACACGTCTAGCCACCGCGCGTCTAACCGAACGCGCGTGCCGACAGGGCGATGCCCATGCCGCGCTCGCTCTGCTCGATCAAAGCATCGTACTGCGGCACCGGCGTATCGCGCTGATCCGCTATCTCCTCGCGCAGCAGTTGGGCGCACCGCTGCAGTCGCGGCATCACGAATACGTTGAGAAGATTGCCGCTCGCTTGAGTGCGGATGCGCTTGCGCGGATTGCCGGCGCTGCGCGGGCGCGGTTGCGACCCTAACGACGCCCTCGTTCCATCCCGATGACGTATTC
Organism: Paraburkholderia madseniana; assembly: GCF_009690905.1. GTDB lineage: Bacteria > Pseudomonadota > Gammaproteobacteria > Burkholderiales > Burkholderiaceae > Paraburkholderia > Paraburkholderia madseniana. The sequence goes on along the minus strand of NZ_VOSW01000028.1, from coordinate 43,697 downwards.
CTTCTATGTGGCCGATTTATGTCGGCGTCTACTGAATACGCACTGATCGGAACGTCCACGCGGCAGCCGCCGCATCAACGAGGGCATGACATGTCTACCGTTTTTCAGCCTCGCGCGAGCGCAGCCGCCAGACTCGAACGCCTGCCGTTCTCCGGATATCACCGGACCATTTTCATCATCATCGCGATCGCGTTCTTTTTCGACTCGGTCGATCTCGGCACGATGACCTTCGTGCTCGGTTCGATCAAGAGCGAATTTCATTTGTCGAGCGCGACGGCGGGGTTGGTCGCGAGTGCGAGCTTCTTCGGCATGGTGATCGGCGCAGCGGTTGCCGGATTGCTGGCCGATCGCTTCGGACGGCGCCCCGTGTTTCAGTGGAGCATGGTGCTGTGGGGGCTCGCGTCGTATCTGTGCTCGACCGCACAGAGCGTCGAGGCGCTGATTTTCTATCGCGTGCTGCTCGGTTTCGGCATGGGCATGGAGTTTCCCATCGCGCAGACGCTCTTGTCCGAATTCGTACCTGCCAGGTCACGTGGACGACTGATCGCGTTGATGGATGGCTTCTGGCCGCTCGGATTTATCACGGCGGGCGTGGTGTCGTATTTCGTGTTGCCGACGTTCGGGTGGCGCACCGAGTTCGCGCTGCTGGCGATTCCCGCCGTGTTCGTGCTGATCGTGCGCCGTGTCGTGCCGGAATCGCCGCGCTGGCTGGAACATCGGGGACGCCTCGCCGAGGCGGACAAAATCCTCGCCGAAGTCGAAGTGAAGGTGATGAAAGCGACCGGACTGAGCCAGTTGCGCGCACCGGTGATGCTGCAGGAACCGCCGGCAGCGAAGGGCACGAGTGCGTTCCGCGAGATCTGGAGCGTGGCTTACCGCCGTCGCACGATCATGGTGTGGACGTTGTGGTTCTTCGCGTTGTTGGGATTTTATGGGCTGACGTCGTGGCTCGGCGCGCTGATGCAACAAGCGGGCTTTGCGGTGACGAAGTCGGTGCTGTACACGGTGCTGATTTCGCTCGGCGGGATTCCGGGTTTCATCTGCGCAGCGTGGCTGGTCGAACGCTGGGGACGTAAGCCGACCTGTATCGCGTCGTTGACCGGCAGCGCAGTGATGGCCTATGTCTACGGACAAACCGCGCTGCACGCGCAAACGCCGACGCTGCTGATCTGCGCCGGACTTGCGATGCAGTTTTTTTTGTTTGCGATGTGGGCGGTGCTTTACACCTATACGCCTGAGCTTTATGGCACGGGAGCGCGGGCTACGGGGTCAGGGTTTGCATCGGCGATTGGCCGCGTGGGGTCGTTGATCGGCCCTTATGTGGTCGGCGTGGTGCTGCCGATGTTCGGGCAGGGTGGCGTGTTTTCGCTTGGCGCGATGTGTTTTGTGATCGCTGCTGCAGCTGTATGGACTATGGGGATCGAGACGCGTGGGCTGGCGCTGGAGACTTTGGTGTCTGGAGCAGTTGAGTCGGACGCGCAGGGAGTGTTGAGTCCTGCGCGGGAGTGACGCTTGCCGAGTGTCCTGTCCCGTTCGAGAATGACCGCTTGTCCTCTGACCGAACCCCAAAAAAAGGCCGCGAAATATTCGCGGTCTTTTTACTGGCGCCAGGTTCGACGGTTAGTGTCGACGCGGATTAAACCGCCGCTACGTCACGCTTCCGCGAAGCCATCCCATTCGCCACGAAGTAAGGCGTCTCCACCCGCGCCAGAGTCTTCCGTCCGCGAATCTGATCTGCGATCTTCTCCGCAAGCATGATCGTCGGCGCGTTCAGATTGCCGGTTGTGATCTGCGGCATGATCGACGCATCGACCACTCGCAACGCATCGAGCCCATGCACGCGTCCCTCGTTATCCACCACAGCCATATCGTCATAACCCATCTTGCACGAGCACGACGGATGAAATGCGGTCTCCGCACGCATGCGCACGAAAGCATCGAGTTGCTCATCGGTAGTCAACTCCGCGCCCGGATTCAACTCCCGGCCGCGATAGCGATCCAAAGCCGGCTGCCGCATGATCTCGCGCGTAATACGGATCCCGTCACGGAATTCCCGCCAGTCGAGCGGATCGGCCATGTAATTGAACAGGATGCTCGGATGCGCGGCAGGATCGCGTGACGTGAGCTTCACACGACCACGGCTTGGCGAACGCATCGAGCCGACATGCGCCTGGAAACCGTGCATCTTGATCGCGTTGGAACCGTTGTAGTTGATCGCGACGGGCAGGAAGTGATACTGGATGTTCGGCCACAGATCCTCATCGCGGGTACGGATGAAGCCGCCCGCTTCGAACTGATTGCTCGCGCCAATACCCGTGCCGTTAAGCATCCATTCAAGTCCGATGGCCGGCTGATTCCACCATTGCAACGCGGGATACAGCGAAACCGGCTCCTTGCATTCGTACTGGATGTACATCTCCAGATGGTCCTGCAGGTTTTCGCCGACGCCTGGCAGATCGTGCACGAGCGGCACGTCGAGCTCGCGCAGCCACGTCGAACGGCCTACGCCCGAGCGCTGCAACAATTGCGGCGAGGCAATCGCGCCGCTGCACACCAGCACTTCGCGGCGTGCATGCGCTGTCTCGGCATTGCCGTGACGCAGATACGTGACGCCGATCGCGCGCTTGCCCAGGAACAGCACGCGATCGGTCATGGCATGCGTCACGATGGTGAGATTCGGGCGCGTCTTGGCGCGATCCAGATAGCCGCGCGCGGTGCTGGCGCGTCGGCCGTTCGCTGTGACCGTGCGATCCATCGGGCCGAAGCCTTCCTGCTGATAGCCGTTGAGGTCGTCGGTACGCGGAAAACCCGCCTGCACGCCGGCCTCGACCATTGCCGCGAACAAGGGATTGTTGCCGGGCTTGCTCGTCGTCACATGGACCGGGCCGTCGCCGCCGTGATACGCGTTCGCGCCGACATCGCGTGTCTCGGCTTTGCGGAAGTACGGCAGGCAATCCAGATAGGTCCAGTTTTCCAGCCCGGGGCGGCCGGCCCACCCGTCGTAATCGAGCGCGTTGCCGCGGATATAGCACATACCGTTGATCAGCGACGAACCGCCGAGCCCTTTGCCGCGTCCGCACTCCATGCGACGGTTGTTCATATGCGGCTCGGGGTCGGTTTCATACGCCCAGTTATAGCGCCGACCTTGCAACGGATAGGCGAGGGCCGCGGGCATCTGCGTGCGGAAATCAAAGCGGTAGTCGGGGCCGCCTGCTTCGAGGAGCAGCACGGTCACATCCGCGTCTTCGGTCAGGCGAGAGGCGAGCACGTTGCCCGCTGAACCCGCGCCGACGATGATGTAGTCGTATTCGTTCGAAGCCATCCCCAACACTCCTTAGAACACCGGTTGATACGGGCCGAGTTCGACCTGCACGGACTTGATGCGCGTGTAGTGTTCGAGCGTGGTGATGCCGTTCTCACGGCCGACGCCCGATTGCTTGTAGCCGCCCACCGGCATTTCCGCGGGCGACTCGCCCCAGGTGTTGATCCAGCAGATACCCGCTTCGAGTCGATGGATCACGCGATGCGCACGCGCCAGATTCTCGGTGACAACGCCCGCAGCAAGACCGTAAGCGGTGTTATTGGCCCGCGAGATCACTTCGTCTTCGTCGTTGAAAACGAGGATGCTCATCACCGGGCCGAAGATTTCTTCGCGCACGATCCGCATGTCGTCATGGCAGCCGGTGAAAACCGTCGGTTCGACGTACTGGCCGTTGCCGAAATGGCCTTCCGTCAGCCGCTTGCCGCCGGCAATGAGCCGCGCGCCTTCCTGCACGCCGCTCTCGATGTAGCCGAGCACTTTCTGCAATTGCGAGGCGCTGACCAGCGGGCCGAAGTTGGTGTCGACGTCCGTGGGCGCGCCGACGCGAATTCGCTTTACACGTTCCAGCGCCAGCGCTTCGAACCGTTCCAGCACGCTACGCTGCACGAATACACGTGTACCGTTCGTGCAGACCTGGCCGGAGCTGAAGAAGTTGGCGCTCATCGCGATGTCGGCGGCCCGTTCGAGGTTGGCGTCGTCGAAGACGAGCAGGGGGGACTTGCCGCCCAGTTCCATCGTCACTTCTTTCAGCGACGAGGCGCCCGCCAGCGACATCACCTTCTTGCCCGTTTCAACGCCACCGGTGAATGAAATCTTTTCGATGTCCGGATGCGCGGCGAGCATCGCCCCCACGCGGCCGTCGCCTTGCACGACGTTGAACACGCCGGCCGGTACACCGGCTTCGGTATAAATCTCGGCGAGTTTCAACGCGGACAGCGGCGTGATCTCGCTCGGCTTGAAGATCATCGCGTTGCCGGCTGCCAGGGCGGGCGCCGATTTCCAGCACGCAATCTGGATCGGATAATTCCATGCACCAATTCCAGCACACACACCCAGCGGTTCACGCCGCGTATAGACAAACGACGAAGGCCGCAGCGGAATCTGCTGACCTTCGATGGCGGTCGCCAACCCTGCGTAGTACTCGATCACGTCCGCGCCGGTGACGATATCGACCGCCCGGGTCTCCGCAATCGCCTTGCCGGTGTCGCGTGTTTCGAGTGCGGCGAGTTCGTCATTGCGTTCACGAAGGATCTCGACCGCGCGGCGCAAGATGCGCGAGCGCTGCATCGCCGTGAGCGCGGCCCACTCGCGTTGGCCGTCGCGTGCGGATTGCACCGCGCGATCCACGTCGGCCGCTGAGGCTTGTTGCACGGCGGCGAGCGTTTCGCCCGTGGCGGGGTCGAGCGTGTCGAAGGTCTCGCCACTGGTCGCGTTGACGTAGGCGCCGCCTATGTAGAGACGTTGCGTTTCGAATACCGCCATGAGTTGCTCCTTTTCTGTAAATGTCACCGGTCTAGCTGCGTGCTTCCAGCACCAGATCGATGTATTCGTTCGCGACGCGCAGCGCCGCCTTGGTATCGAACGGCTCACCGGACAAAGCACCGCGCAGCCACAGCCCGTCGATCAACGCCGCGAGGCCGCTCGCCGCACGGCGCGCCGCCGGACGCGGCAGCGCTTTAGAAAAATCCGCACACAGGTTCGAGTTCAAACGCCGCGTGTTCACGTATTGAAGCCGCCGCAATTGCGGCTTATGCATGCTCTCGGACCAGAAAGCGAGCCACGTTTTCATGACCGGGCCGCTGGTCTGCTCGGCGTCGAAATTCGCCGCAACGACCGCGCGCAATTTCGAGCGCGGATCCGCCTTCGCTGCACGGCGACGTCTTGACGTGGCTTGCCACAGATCGCGCAGCACATGGCGCATGGTGGCTTCGAGCAAACCGTCCTTGTCGCCGAAATAGTGACTGACGATGCCGGTGGAAATGCTCGCGCGCTGCGCGACCGAAGCGAGCGTCGCACCGGCGAGGCCCGTCTGGTCGATGGTCAGCAGGGTTGCGTCGATCAGTTGGGCGCGGCGGATTTCGCGCATTCCAAGTTTGGGCATGGTGCTGGAGGCGGCAGGCGCAGGCCGGCCGCCCAAGTGTTCGATGGGGAATACTAGTTTTTTTATATTGAACGGTCAATCAATAAAAACCGGGTTGCATCAGCGTGGGCATGGGTTGCGCCCGGCGTGTCGGTTCCTGCCAAACCGGTGTCGTGTTCGGTACATGTCCTTTGTTTCAGCGGGCGCTACGCTCGTTGAACGGCGCGTCACGTAGAGTCAGGCGCGCCGCTCACGAGACATGGAGACAGACAAATGAGCAGCAATCGCGGCGTCGTGTATCTAGGGCAGGGCAAGGTGGAAGTTCAGTCGATCGACTTCCCGAAGATGGTCGATCCGCGTGGCCGGTCAATCGGTCACGGCGTGATCCTGAAGGTGGTCAGCACGAATATTTGCGGCTCCGATCAGCACATGGTGCGCGGCCGCACGACCGCCGAGGTCGGCCTCGTACTCGGTCACGAGATCACCGGCGAGGTGATCGAGGTGGGCCGCGACGTTGAAACGTTGAAGGTCGGCGACCTGGTGTCGGTGCCGTTCAACGTCGCTTGCGGACGCTGTCCGACTTGCAAGGCGCAGCACACCGGCGTGTGCCTGAACGTGAATCCGTCGCGGGCGGGTGGCGCTTATGGCTACGTCGACATGGGCGGCTGGATCGGCGGCCAGGCCGAGTACGTGCTGGTGCCGTACGCCGACTTCAATCTGCTGAAATTCCCCGACCACGCTCAGGCAATGTCGAAGATCCGCGACCTGACGTGCCTGTCCGACATTCTGCCGACCGGCTATCACGGCGCGGTGATGGCGGGTGTGAAGCCCGGCGCTACGGTCTACATTGCAGGCGCGGGGCCGGTGGGAATGGCCGCCGCCGCTTCGGCGCGCTTGCTGGGCGCGGCCTGCACGATCGTCGGCGATATGAATGAGGCGCGTCTGGCGCATGCTCGCAAGATGGGTTTCCAGACCATCGACCTTTCGAAGGACGCGACGCTCGGCGAGCAGATCGAACAGATTCTTGGCAAGCCCGAAGTGGATTGCGCGGTGGACTGCGTCGGTTTCGAGGCGCATGGTCATGGCAGCAGCGGTTCGCATGAGGAAGCGCCGGCCACGGTGCTCAATTCGCTGATGGAAATCACGCGAGCTGCGGGCGCGATCGGCATTCCGGGTCTGTATGTAACGGACGATCCGGGCGCCACCGATGCCGCCGCCCGCAAAGGCAGCCTGAGCATCCGTTTCGGCCTCGGCTGGGCCAAGTCGCACTCGTTCCACACCGGGCAGACGCCGGTGATGAAGTACAACCACAATCTGATGCAGGCGATCCTGTGGGACCGCTTGCCGATTGCGGATATCGTGAACGTGACGGTTGTCTCGCTCGACCAGGCCCCGGACGGTTACCGGCAGTTCGATGGCGGCGCGCCGAAGAAGTTTGTGATCGACCCGCACGGGCTGTTGAAAGCGGCTTAAGGGCGGAAAGGGACCGCCTTCGCGGTCCTGCCTGAGACTTTGTCACGCAAGGCAGAACAGCGTGATCACGACGCATGCGCTGAGCGGGTTCCCGTTCGACGCATGTGTTGTGTTCTCAGGCGGTGAAGTTATCAATCAGTGAGGCAATCGACTCAAGCCGCCATGACGGGCGCTGCCGCCAGCGACGGCGCCTGCTTGCGCCGTTCGCGCGTCGGCGCGGTGCCGAACGCGTCGCGATAGCTCTTCGAGAAGTGGCAAGCCGACTGGAAGCCGCAAGCCATCGTGATGTGCATGATCGACATGTCGGTCTGCAGCAGCAACTCGCGGGCGCGCCGCAAGCGCAGCGTCAGATAGTAATGCGTCGGCGTCATCCCGAGATGTTCGCGGAACAGGCGCTGCAATTGCCGCTGTGACATGCCGGCGAGTCGTGCGAGTTCTTCGCGCGAAAGCGGCTCTTCGATGTTGTTTTCCATCAGCGAGATCACTTCGAAGAGCGACTTGTTGGCCGATCCAAGTCGCGCCACCAGCGGCATTTTCTGTTGGGCGCTGTTATCGCGCACGTGTTCGACGATGAACTGCTCCGCGATCTGTGTGACGCGCGCTGTACCGACCCGCGGCGTGATCAGGTTGAGCATCATGTCGAGCGGCGCCACGCCACCCGTGCACGTGACGCGATCGCGATCGATCACGAACAGTTCTTTCAGAAAGCGCGTGTCGGGAAACTCTTCCTTGAGCGCCGACATGTTCTCCCAGTGAATCGCACACGCGTAACCGGCCAGCAAGCCGGCACGCGCCAGCGCATAGGTGCCGGTGCACAGGCTGCCGAGCACGCTGCCCATGCGGGCGAAGCGGCGCAGCGCGACGAGGTGGGCAGGGGTGGTGGCGCGCTGCACGTCGATACCGCCGACCACGAACACGATATCCGGCTGACCGACACACTCGACCGGACCGGTATCGACCGAGAGGCCGTTGCTCGCCATCACCGGGCCGCCTTCGGGACTCACAATCGACCAGCGGTAAAGCGTTTGTCCAGTCAGGTAGTTCGCCATGCGGAGAACTTCGATCGCGTTGGTGAACGCGATCATCGTGAAGTTCGGCACCGGCATGAATGCAAAGTGCGACAGCGACGCCGTGCGATCGGTGGACATGGGGGAAATGAATCCTTCGAATCTGTAATGTCGCGTCGCCGTGGGGGGCGGCGACTCCTGCAATTTTGAGGACGAGCGCAACTAACGTGCCATCAGGCTAAACCCTCGGTTGCGCATCAATACAGTCGGATCGCTACACGAACGGCACCAGAACGGAGCTACCTGAGTCCACACGCGCACCCGAACTGCGCACAACGATCAGCTGCAGTGCAGCAAAAGCGCGAACAGCTAACGATCGTTCGAAACCTGCCATCGTGACTTGTCGAAAAAGGTCGCTCATGGCGGAAAAGGCAAAGAACGCGTCTGAATTCGTAAATTGGCGCGCGGGGCGAGAGTCAAGAATAGACCCAATGCAGACCGGTGGCAGCAGGGCTTCACAGCCCGATCAGCAGCCCGCTTCATAGCCAGGCTTCACAGCCGCTTCCGGTCCTTCGCCAACCACCCCACGGACTTTCCATGTCGAACCCGAATCCTTTCTTCGAAGAATCGCTGGCCACGCGTGACGCGGCGGTGCGCGGCGCCATTTTGAAAGAGCTGGAGCGCCAGCAGTCGCAAGTCGAATTGATCGCGTCGGAAAACATCGTGTCGCGCGCGGTGCTCGAAGCGCAGGGCTCGGTGCTGACCAACAAATACGCGGAAGGATATCCGGGCAAGCGCTATTACGGCGGGTGCGAATACGCCGACGTGGTCGAAACGCTGGCGCTCGATCGCATCAAGCAGATTTTCAACGCGAAATTCGCCAACGTGCAGCCGCATTCCGGCGCGCAGGCCAACGGCGCCGTGATGCTCGCCTTGGTGAAGCCGGGCGACACGGTGCTCGGCATGTCGCTCGACGCGGGCGGCCACCTGACCCACGGCGCCAAGCCGGCAATGTCGGGTAAGTGGTTCAACGCGGTCCAATACGGCGTGAATCGCGACACGATGCTGATCGATTACGAGCAGATCGAGGAACTCGCGCAGCAGCACAAACCGGCGCTGCTGATCGCGGGCTTTTCGGCTTATCCGCGCGCATTGGATTTCGCACGGTTGCGCGCGATCGCCGATGGCGTGGGCGCGAAGCTGATGGTGGATATGGCGCACATCGCCGGGATTATCGCGGCCGGCCGCCACCAGAATCCGGTCGAGCACGCGCATGTCGTCACGTCGACCACGCACAAGACGTTGCGCGGGCCGCGCGGCGGCTTTGTTCTGACGAATGACGAAGACATCGCCAAGAAGATCAACTCTGCCGTGTTCCCGGGCTTGCAGGGTGGCCCGCTGATGCATGTGATCGCCGGCAAGGCGGTGGCGTTCGGCGAGGCGCTGCAACCGGGTTTCAAAACCTACATCGATAACGTGCTCGCGAATGCGCAGGCACTCGGCGAAGTGTTGAAGGCGGGTGGCGTCGATCTGGTCACGGGCGGCACGGACAACCATCTGCTGCTGGTCGATCTGCGCCCGAAGGGCCTCAAAGGCAATCAGGTCGAACAGGCGCTGGAACGCGCAGGCATCACCTGCAATAAGAACGGCATTCCTTTCGACACCGAGAAGCCGACTGTCACTTCCGGCGTTCGCCTCGGCACCCCGGCGGGCACGACGCGCGGCTTTGGCGTGAGTGAGTTCCGCGAAGTCGGGCGGCTGATCGTCGAGGTGCTCGACGCGCTGCGTGATCACCCGGAAGGCCATGCCGCAACAGAACAACGCGTGCGCCGCGAGATTTTCGCGCTGTGCGAACGCTTTCCCATCTACTAAGCACGCCTGGAGCAAACGATGAGCACTCTGCACGACAACAGCATCATCATCGACGGCCTGAACATTTCGAAGTTCGAGCGTTCGGTGTTCGAGGACATGCGCAAGGGCGGCGTAACCGCAGTGAACTGCACAGTGTCGGTCTGGGAAAGCTTCCAGAAAACCGTCGACAACATCGCCGAGATGAAGCAGCAGATCCGCGAATACGGCGAGATCCTGACCCTCGTGCGCACCACCGACGACATCTTGCGTGCGAAGAAAGAGAACAAGACCGGCATCATTTTTGGTTTCCAGAACGCGCATGCGTTCGAAGACAACCTCGGCTATATCGAGGCCTTCAAGGACCTCGGCGTGAACGTGGTCCAGCTTTGCTACAACACGCAGAATCTGGTCGGCACGGGCTGCTATGAACGCGACGGCGGTCTGTCGGGCTATGGCCGTGAAGTGATTCAGGAGATGAATCGCGTCGGCATCATGGTCGACCTCTCGCATGTGGGCGGCAAGACGTCGTCCGAAGCGATCGCGGCCTCGAACAAGCCGGTGTGCTACTCGCATTGCTGCCCGTCGGGCCTGAAAGAGCATCCGCGCAACAAGAGCGACGAGCAACTCAAAGAGATCGCCGATGCAGGCGGTTTCGTTGGTGTGACGATGTTTGCGCCGTTCCTGAAGCGCGGCCCGGACGCGACCGTCGAAGACTATATCGAAGCAATCGAATACGTGGTGAACCTGATCGGCGAAGACCAGGTCGGCATTGGTACGGACTTCACGCAAGGCTATAGCACTGAGTTCTTCGACTGGATCACGCACGACAAGGGCCGTTATCGCCAGTTGACGAACTTCGGCAAAGTGGTGAATCCGGAAGGCATTCGCACGATCGGCGAGTTTCCGAACCTGACGGCCGCGATGGAACGCGCAGGCTGGAGCGAGACGCGCATCAAGAAGATCATGGGTGAAAACTGGGTGCGCGTGTTCGGCGAAGTCTGGAAGGTCTGATTCGCCATTCACAGAACCTGAACCTATAAAAACGGAGCCCCACATGCAACCCCAACTGCCTATCGACGTCGATCCGAACACCGGCGTCTGGACCACCGACGCGCTGCCGATGCTTTACGTGCCGCGCCACTTCTTCACGAATAACCACACGGCTGTCGAGGAAGCGCTCGGCATCGACACGTATGCCGAGATTCTCTACAAGGCCGGCTACAAGTCCGCGTATTTCTGGTGCGACAAGGAAGCGAAACAGCACGGCATTGCGGGTATGGCGGTGTTCGAGCATTACCTGAACCGCCTGTCGCAACGCGGTTGGGGCCTCTTCACGATTACGGAAGCCGATCCGTCCAGCTCGCGCGCCCGCATTGAATTGCACCACTCGTCGTTCGTGCTTGCGCAGCCGGGCAAGGAAGGCAAGCTTTGCTACATGTTCGCCGGCTGGTTCGCGGGCGCGATGGACTGGGTCAACGACACCGCGCCGGATGGACAGCGCAAGGGTCCGCCGTCCCATTCGAAGGAAGCGCGCTGCGCGGCCGAAGGCCACGATCACTGCGTGTTCGAAGTGTCGCCGCTCGCGTCGTAACAACAACGCACACAGCCTATTCATTCCGAGGTCGATCGCGATGCGTTACCCGAACCTTTTCAAGCCTCTCACGCTGAACAAACTGACTTTGCGCAACCGCATCGTCAGCACCGCGCACGCCGAGGTGTATGCGGAGCCGGGCGGTCTGCCCGGCGATCGTTATATCCGTTACTACGAAGAGAAGGCCAAGGGCGGCGTCGGCCTCGCCGTGTGCGGCGGCTCGAGCCCGGTGTCGATCGACAGTCCGCAAGGCTGGTGGAAGTCGGTGAATCTCTCGACCGACAAGATCATCGATCCGCTCGCCCGGCTCGCCGAAGCCATGCATCAGCACGGCGCAAAGATCATGATTCAGGCCACGCATATGGGCCGCCGCTCGGCGTTTCATGGCGAGCATTGGCCGCATTTGATGTCGCCATCCGGCGTGCGTGAGCCGGTACACCGCGGCAATGCGAAGATCATCGAAGTGGAAGAGATTCGCCGCATCATCACGGACTTTGCCGCGGCTGCCAAGCGTGTGAAAGATGCCGGCATGGACGGCATCGAGATTTCTGCGGCCCACCAGCACCTGATCGATCAGTTCTGGAGCCCGCGCACGAATTTCCGTACCGACGAATGGGGCGGCTCGCTCGAAAACCGCCTGCGCTTTGGCACGGAAGTGTTGAAGGCGGTGCGCGAAGCGGTAGGCGCGGATTTCTGCGTCGGTTTGCGCATGTGTGGCGATGAATTCCATGAAGACGGTCTCGATCACGAACAACTGAAAGAGATCGCCCAGGCGATGAGCGAAAGCGGTCTGATCGACTACCTCGGCGTGATCGGTTCCGGCGCGGATACGCACAACACGCTGGCGAACTGCATGCCGCCGATGGCGCTGCCGCCCGAGCCGTTCGTGCATCTCGCGGCCGGGATCAAGTCGGTGGTGAAGCTGCCTGTGATGCATGCGCAAAGCATCCGCGACGCGGGCCAGGCGGAACGTCTGCTCGCAAGCGGCATGGTCGATCTGGTCGGCATGACGCGCGCGCAGATCGCCGATCCGCATATGGTCATCAAGATCCGCGACGGCCGCGAGGACGAGATCAAACAATGCGTCGGCGCAAACTATTGCATCGACCGCCAGTACAACGGGCTGGATGTACTGTGCGTGCAGAACGCCGCGACGTCGCGTGAAGAAACCATGCCGCACGTGATCGCGAAGACAAGTGGGCCGAAGCGCAAGGTGGTCGTGGTCGGTGCGGGTCCGGCTGGACTGGAAGCGGCGCGCGTGGCGAAGTCGCGCGGTCATGACGTGGTGCTGTTCGAGAAGAACGACTACGTCGGCGGTCAGATCATGCTGGCCGCGAAAGCGCCGCAGCGCGAGCAGATGGCGGGCATCGTGCGCTGGTTCGATATGGAAACGAAACGCCTCGGTGTCGATCGACGTCTCGGCGTCGCCGCCGACGAAAAAACCATCATGGCGGAGAAGCCGGACATCGTCGTGCTGGCCACGGGCGGTTCGTCGTTCACGTCGCCAGTGGCGGCGTGGGGCGTCGAAGAAGGGCTTGCGGTCAGTTCTTGGGATGTGCTGTCGGGCAAGGTTGAGCCAGGCAAGAACGTGCTGGTTTATGACGGCGTCAGCACGCACGCCGGCGCGGGCGTAGCGGATTTCATGTCGAGCCGCGGCTCGAATGTCGAGATCGTGACGCCTGACGTGAAGGTGGCCGACGATGTCGGCGGCACCACGTTCCCGATTTTCTATCGGCGTCTCTATGCGCAAGGTGTGATTCATACGCCGAACTACTGGCTCGACAAGGTGTACGAGGAAGACGGCAAGAAGATCGCCGTGATCCGCAACGAGTACACGGAAGAGCAGGAAGAGCGCGCGGTCGATCAGGTGGTGATCGAGAACGGCAGCACGCCGAACGACCAGCTCTACTGGACGCTCAAGCCCGAGTCGGTGAATCGCGGCCAGGTGGACGTGCACAAGCTCTTCGCGTCGGAGCCGCAACCGTCGCTCAGCGAAGAAATCGGCAACGGCCGCTTCCTGCTGTTCCGCGTCGGCGACTGCATTTCCATGCATAACATTCACGGCGCTATCTACGACGCGCTGCGCCTTTGCAAGGATTTCTGACGATGAGCCCCGTGTTTGTCATCACCGTCCTGCTGTGGTTGTCGGTAGCGGGTCTCGCGTTCGCGCTCGCCAAACGCGCTGCCTACTGGCGCGAAGGCCGCGCCACGCCAGCGGGCGCGTACGGCTGGACCAATCTGCTGGCGATCCCGAAGCGCTATTTCGTCGACCTCCACCATGTGGTCGCGCGAGACCCGTATATCGCGAAGACGCACGTCGCGACGGCGGGCGGGGCGATCCTCGCGATGGCGCTGGTGTTCGTCAACTACGGTCTCGCGATCTACTCGCCGTGGCTCGACAAGCTGATCTTTCTGGCCGCGCTGGTGATGCTGGTCGGCGCGGTGTTCGTCTGGCGCCGGCGGCATGGCGCGAAGGCGGTTCCGGCACGGCTCTCGCGTGGGCCTTGGGATCATCTGCCGCTGCTGCTTGGATCATTCGCACTCGGTTTGGCGCTGTTCATCGCGTTGCCGGCTGCGGCGATGTCGGGTGCTTTCGCGATTATCGTCGCGTTGCTGATCGCAGTCGGCGCGTTCACGATGACCTTCGGAGCGGCTCGCGGTGGTCCGATGAAACATGCGCTCGCCGGGCTGCTGCATCTTGCCTTTCACCCGCGTCAGGAGCGTTTTGCCGAGCGCAACGATAACGATGTCGTGCCGCCGACCGCATTGAAGGCGCCGCTGCTCGACACGAAGGAATACGGCGTCGGCAAGCCGGTCGAGTTCCGCTGGAACCAGTTGCTGAGCTTCGACGCCTGCGTGCAATGCGGCAAGTGCGAAGCGGCGTGCCCCGCGTTTGCCGCCGGGCAGCCGCTTAATCCGAAGAAGCTGATTCAGGATCTCGTCACGGGCATGGTCGGTGGCACGGACGAAGCTTATGCCGGCAGCCCGACGCCCGGCATTCCGATCGGCAAACACGGCGGCGCGCCGGGCAAGCCGCTCGTATCGAGCCTGATCGAAGCGGACACGCTGTGGTCGTGCACCACTTGCCGTGCCTGTGTGCAGGAGTGCCCGATGCTGATCGAGCACGTCGACGCGATCGTGGATATGCGCCGCAACCAGACGTTGGTTGAAGGCAGCGTACCTGGCAAAGGTCCGATTACGCTCGCCAATCTGCGCGAGACCGGCAGTTCGAACGGTTATGACATCGGAGCGCGTTACGACTGGGCTGTCGATCTGCAAGTACAGGTCGCGCAACCGGGACGGCAGGTGGACGTGCTGTTGATCGCCGGCGAAGGCGCGTTCGATATGCGCTATCAGCGCACGCTGCGGGCGCTGATCAAAGTGCTGAACCGGGCGGGGGTCGACTACGCGGTGCTCGGCGGCGTCGAAACCGATACTGGCGACACGGCACGGCGTCTCGGCGACGAAGCGACCTTCCAGCAACTCGCTCAACGGCTGATCGGCACGCTCTCGCAGTACTCGTTCCGCAAGATCGTTACCGCCGATCCCCACGTACTGCACAGCCTGCGCAACGAATATCGCGCACTCGGCGGTTTCTACGAGGTCCAGCATCACACGGCACTGATCGAAGAACTGGTATCGAGCGGCAAGCTGTCGCCGAAGGCGGTCGCTGCGTTCGCGGACCGCAAGATCACGTATCACGATCCGTGCTATCTGGGCCGCTATAACGGTGAGACGGAAGCGCCGCGCCGTTTGCTGAAATCCATCGGCATCAAGGTGGTCGAGATGGAACGCAATGGTATGCGCGGACGTTGCTGCGGAGGCGGCGGTGGTGCACCGTTGACTGACATCCCCGGGAAAAAACGCATTCCGGACATCCGTATCGACGACGCCCGCGCGATAAACGCGGAGATCGTCGCGGTGGGTTGCCCGAATTGCACGGCGATGCTCGAAGGCGTGGTCGGCCCGCGTCCGGAAGTGCTGGACGTCGCCGAACTGGTTGCAGCGGCGCTGGAGTAACGCCATGAACAATCTCAAACGAATCGATCCGCGCCGGCCGTTCACGATTACGGCCGATGGGCTCAGGCGCATTACGCTTGGCATGACGGCTGTTGCCGGCTCGACGGAACTCGTGGCGCATGGCTCGACGGGGTCGGCGCATCGCGAGCACGCAAAACCGCGCCGCACGACGGCTGCAGCGCAGCGTGTGCTGCTGGTGGCTGCCCACGCGGACCGCGGCGCGCTGGACGATCACGCGCGCCAGACCCTGGCCGCCGCTGCGCTGATCGCGGACGCGACAACCGAAGTCGTACTGCTCGTATTCGGTGAGTTCAGCGGCGACGCCGCCGCGCTCGGTGCCGACAAGCTGATCGAGTTGCCGATGTTCGACCGCCGCGTTTTCGCGCCGCTCGACGAGCTGAACGCACTGGCCGCGTGCGTCGCGGCCTATGCGCCGGCGCACATTTTTCTGCCCGACAACGCCACTGGCGATGGCGATCTCGGCCGCCGTTATGCGGCCGCCGCGAACGCAAGCGTCGCGACACATGTCGTCGAAATCGATGCAGCACATGTCGCGGCTTATATTCAGACGAATACGACGTTCGCCTCACGCGCGCTTCCTGAGGTCGTTTTGCTCGCACCGAACGCGGTCGATCCGAAGTTGCCATTTGTCGGTGCGGGTGAGCGAGTGGTGTGGCGTTTCGATGGCGAGCCGGCGTCGTCCAAAGGCATCGTGCGCGATCTTGGCATCGAGGAGATCGACGCCGCCCAGCTCGCGCTCGAAGAGGCGGATTTCATCGTCTCGGCAGGCAACGGCGTCAGCGATGTGCACGCGTTCGAGAGCCTCGCGGCCACATTAGGCGCTGCGATCGGCGCAAGCCGCGTCGCCGTGGACGACGGCAAGTTCACCCGCGACAAGCAGATTGGCGCCACCGGCAAGACCGTCGAAGCGAGCGTCTATATCGCGTTCGGCATTTCCGGCGCGGTTCAGCACCTGCAGGGCATCAAGGATTGCCGGCACGTGATCGCGGTGAATCTTGACGCCAGCGCGCCAATCGCCAAACGCGCCAATCTGACCGTCATCGCCGACGCGCAAGAAACCATCGCGGCGCTGAATGAAGCCGCGGCGGCTGCACGCACGGCACGCGGCACGGGGGCTGCGCTATTGAATTCAACGGCTGTTGCGGAAGGAGCGCTTGCATGAAAATCGCCGTACTGGTTTCTGTGGGGCGGCACCCGGTCAGCGGCACCGCGCGCTACAGCCGCAACGACGCCGCCGCGCTGACGATAGCGCTCTCGCTCGCCAAAACGCACGGCGCGACGCTCGACGTATTGCACGCGGGCGATCCGTCGAATCCGGCGCTCAAGGAATATCTGGCACTCGGCGCGCGCACTGTCGAGGTGCTGGAAGTGCCGGCAACGCCTGAATGGCGAGGCGATGCGCTAGCACCGCTCGCCGCACGTCTACGCGGCTACGACCTCGTATTGACCGGCACCCGTGCCGAAGGCGCCTTCGATAGCGGCATGCTGCCGTATCGCGTCGCCAGTGCGCTTGAGTTGCCGTTGGTCGGCGCAGCGGTTGATCTGACGATTCGCGACGGCTGCGCCGAAGTCCGGCAATTCATGCCGAAAGGCTTGCGCCGCCGCGTCGAAGTGCGGCTGCCGGCCTTGATCGCCGTGCATCCGATGGCCAACACGGCGCCGAGCTACGCCTATGCAAGGTTGCGCGAAGGCACGATCCGTCCAGTCGCGACAGATGCGTCCGGACGCGCGGCCTCAGCCAACCCCGACGAACCCGCCTGGACAATCCGTCCCGCGACCGCCAAACCGGTGCGTCTCGCCGCCGCCGAGAAGCGCTCGGGTCATGCCCGCATGCTCTCGGCGACGACGACCGAAAGCCGCGGTGGCAGCGTCGTAATTGAAGGGAGTTCCGTCGAAAAAGCACAAGTGATCCTCGCGTATTTGCGCGAGCATCAACTTGTGGATTACTGATTTCCGGTTCGGGCCAGCATGCGACCAGGAGGGCCTGGCGCAGCGCCAGACGTGACATGCAACGGAGCACACAATGAAAGTTTCGGCAGACGTTCGCGCAATGATCGAACGCCGCAAAAAGAATCACACGCTGGAAGCGCCGTTCTATACGGGCGACGAGATTTTCGCGCTCGACATGGAGGCGATCTTCCGCAAGCACTGGATTCAGGTCGCGGTGGAACCGGATGTCCCGGAACCGGGCGACTACATCACGGTGGAAATCGGTAACGATTCGATTCTGATCGTACGCGACGACGACATGGAGGTGCGGGCGTTCCACAACGTTTGCCGCCATCGTGGCGCGCGTTTGTGCAATACGGACAAGGGTTCGCTCGGCAATATCGTTTGCCCGTATCACAGTTGGACCTACAACCTGAACGGCGATCTGATGTTCGCCGAGCATATGGGCGATCAGTTCGACCGCTGCAAGCACAGCCTGAAAGCGGTGCACCTCCAGAATCTCGCCGGTCTGATCTTCATCTGTCTCGCGGATGAGCCACCCGCCGACTTCGCCGTGATGCGCGCCGCGATGGAACCGTACCTGCTGCCGCACGATCTCGCCGGCTGCAAGGTCGCAGCGACGATCGATATCATCGAAGAGGGCAACTGGAAGCTCACGATGGAGAACAATCGCGAGTGCTACCACTGCGTCGCGAATCATCCCGAGCTGACGATTTCGCTTTACGAATACGGTTTTGGGTATCAGCGCACGCCCGCCAACGAAGAAGGCATGGCCGCGTTCGAAGAGACCGTGGCGCGCCGTACCGCGCAATGGGAGGCGATGAAACTGCCGTCGGCGGAAATCGACCGTCTGGCGGATCTGGTGACGGGTTTCCGCACGCAACGCCTGCCGCTCGATCGCGACGGCGAATCGCAGACCATGGACGCGAAGGTGGCCTCGAAGAAGTTGCTCGGCGGTTTCGAGCAGGCCGACCTCGGTGGCCTCTCGTTCTGGACGCAACCGAATTCGTGGCATCACTTCATGAGCGACCATATCGTCAGCTTTTCGGTGATTCCGCTGTCGGCAGGAAAAACGCTGGTGCGCACCAAGTGGCTTGTCCACAAGGATGCACGCGAAGGCATCGATTACGACGTGAACAATCTCACGGCCGTGTGGCGCGCCACCAATGACCAGGACCGCGCGCTTGTGGAGTACTCGCAACGCGGCGCAACCAGCAGCGCCTACGAACCGGGTCCGTACTCGCCGTTCACCGAAGGCCTCGTCGAGAAGTTCTGCGAGTGGTACATCGGCCGTATTGCGGAGTACAGCAATGCGCCCCAAACCCATGATGCCGGCGATACGCCGGTGTCGCACGGCGAAAAAGTCGTGTCTTTCATGCGCTGAGCGCGATACCGCAACCAGGAGCGGGAGAAAATAATGATGCGCGATCAGGCGACGCTTCAGCTCAGCCCCGAGCCGGCTCCGAACCATGAGGCTTCAAGCCGCGGAACTTCAAGCCGGGTCACGCGGCCGCGGTTCTGGGAGACGTTGCCGGCACGTTGGAACAGCGATACCGACGAGACGCTGGTGTGCTGCCAGGTCCGTCAGGAAACGCACGACGTCAAGAGCTTGTTCTTTCGCGCACCGTCCGAGCGGGCGTTCGTGTTCGAGCCGGGGCAGTTCATCACGCTGGAGTTGGAGATAGACGGCGAGGCGGTGAATCGCTGCTATACGATCTCCTCGCCGCCCACGCGTCCGCACACCATCTCCATCACCGTGAAGCGCGTGCCGGGCGGAAAGGTGTCGAACTGGCTGCACGACAATCTGCACGCGGGTATGGAGGTTCGTGTGCTGGGGCCGTCCGGCGAGTTCACCTGTGCGCGGCATCCGGCGCGTAAGTTTCTATTCTTGTCGGCGGGTTCCGGCGTTACGCCGCTGATGTCGATGAGTCGCGCACATCACGAACTCGGCGAAGATAGCGACATCGTGTTCGTGCACAGCGCCCGCACGCCGGACGACATCATCTTCGCGCGTGAACTCGATCTGATTGCATCGAATCAGGCCAATTTTCGCACGGCGTTTGTCTGTGAGCGGCTTGGTGCGCGCACGAATTGGCCAGGCGTCACCGGTTTTCTGACCTTGCCGCTGCTTAAACTCATCGCGCCGGATTTTCTTGAACGCGAGATTTTCACCTGCGGTCCGGCGCCGTACATGCAGGCAGTCCGTCATCTCCTGGACGAAGGCGGCTTCGATCGCAGCCATTACCACGAGGAAAGCTTCTCGTTCGAGACGATCAGCGAAGTGGCCGCGCAATTGACGACTGCGCATGTCGGCGATGTATTGCAGGCACCCACAGCTAGCGCGGAGAGCTTTGTCGAAGCGCGTGAACACGCGGCTGGATTTGCACCCGCGCAGGTGCCGGTCACGCCGGTGGAAATAGAAACGACGTTCAAGGTGAGTTTCGCCAAAAGCAACCGCGAGATCGAATGCGGCAGCGGCCAGCATGTACTCGACGCGGCGAAGAAGGCCGGCATACGGCTTCCGTCCTCGTGCACGCAGGGTATGTGCGGTACCTGCAAGGTGAAGCTGGTGTCCGGCGAAGTCGCAATGAAACACGCCGGCGGGATTCGTCAGCGCGAAGTCGATCAGGGCATGGTGCTGCTGTGCTGCAGCAAGCCGTTGAGCGATCTCGTCGTCGATAAGTAAGACAAGAGCGGGACCCGGACTCGCGGTCGCGGTCGAAGTCGCCTGCGGACAACTGGATGTCGGAAAACAACGCTACCCGGCAATTCTGGTTGGCGATTCTAAATGCTCAATGGGTAGTTTGGATGGCGAACGGGAGAACGGTGATGAGACTGATCAGAAAGATATTCGTGTTGAGCGCGTTGAGTGCTGCGCTGGCGGCAAGCAGCGTGAGTGTGTCGGCCGATTCCAAGCCGACCATCAAGATCGGCTATGTGGAGGGTTGGGACGACAGCGTTGCAACCACAAATGTCGCCGCGCGCGTGATCGAAAAGCGCCTCGGCTATCAGGTGCAGCTCGTGCCGGTCGCGGCCGGTGTGATGTGGCAAGGCGTGGCGCGCGGCGACCTCGACGCGACGCTGTCCGCATGGCTGCCGGTCACGCATGGCGCGTACTGGAACAACTTCAAGGATAAAGTCGTCGACCTGGGTGCCAATTTCAACGATGCAAAGATCGGTCTGATCGTGCCGGATAACGTTGACGTGAAGAGCGTTGGCGATCTGGAGGCGAAGAAGACGGAATTCGGCTCACGCATTGTCGGTATCGATGCCGGCGCGGGTGTGATGCAGAAAACCAGCGAAGCGATCAAGGCATACGGGCTCGACTATCAACTGATGCCGAGCTCGGGCAGCGCGATGACTGCGGAACTGGCGCGTTCGGAAGCGGCAAGCAAGCCGATCATCGTCACCGGCTGGAAGCCGCACTGGATGTTCGCGAAGTACAAGCTCAAATTCCTCGACGATCCGAAGAAGGTGTTCGGCGAAGCGGAGCACGTGGATAGCGTCGTCAATCCTGGACTAGAGACGAAGGCGCCGACGGTCGTCGCGTTCCTCAAGAAGTTCCAATGGAAACCGGGCGAGATCGACAGCGTGATGCTGGCGACGCAAAACGGCGAGAAGCCGACGGCTGCTGCCGATGCGTGGATTAGTGCGCACGGAGATCGTGTGGATAGCTGGGTGAAGTGATTTCGTATTTCAGGTGAGTGAATTGCCGCTTGTTTTGAGCGGCAACCCCTGCAAAAAAACGCCGCTCTCGAGCGGCGTTTCTGTTTATTGCAGCACGACAGTCCGATCACCGTTGATGAATACCCGTCGCTCGATAAACGCCTTCACGGCCCGCGCAAGCGTGATGCATTCGACGTCGCGTCCCGTCGCCAGCAGTCGCTCCGGGCTGTATGAATGATCGACGCGCTCCACAACCTGCTCGATGATGGGACCTTCGTCGAGATCGTCGGTGACGAAGTGCGCCGTTGCGCCGATCAGTTTCACGCCGCGCGTATGCGCCTGGTGATAAGGCTTCGCGCCTTTGAAGCCGGGCAGAAACGAATGGTGGATGTTGATCGCACGTGCCGCGAGTGCACGGCTCGTTTCGCCGGAAAGAATCTGCATGTAGCGCGCAAGGATCATCAATTCAGCGCCTGACGTTTCGAACAGCTCGAGCAAGCGCGCTTCCTGTTGCGGCTTCGTATCGGCACTGATCGGCAGATGATGGAACGGCAAGCCGTGCTGCTGCGCGAGCGGTTCGAGATCGCGATGATTCGAGCCGATGCCGACAATATCCATCTTCAACTCACCCATGCGCCAGCGGAACAGCAGATCGGCAAGACAGTGTTCGAGTTTCGACACCATGATCAGCACTTTCGGCCGCGTGCCGACGTCATGCATCGCCCATGTCATCCGAAAGCGCTCGGCGATCGATTTGAATTCGCGCCTGAGTGCAGCGATGTGCAGGGTCTCATTGGTGTCGACGCCATGAAACACGCAGCGTACGAAAAAGTGCTCGCTGAGGTCGTCGTCGAAAACGGTCAGTTCGTCGATATAGCAATGATGCCGGTCGAGAAAGCCGACGACGGCGGCAACCTGGCCCGCCGCGCTCGGACAGGCGACCGTGAGAACCAGTTGATCGGGACGGGAATCGGCGGACATGCGCTCTCCACTTAGGCAATAGGGCAACGCCGCGGGACGCGGCATGCATCATCGCAGTAGAGCAAATCAGCGGTACAGGGGGATAGAAGCTAACCGCCGTCGCGCTGGAATGGGAGCGTCAGGGGCGGTTGGTGCGGGGCGATGGCGCACGGCGGGCGGCATTGACGGCTTGCCGTGCTCATTCGGCATCGCGCCCACATTCGCAGAGCAACCATTGACGAAATGCGCTGACGGCGAGTGTCGCCGCGCGCTGGGTGACGAGCAGATAACCCCGCTCAGTCACCACCGGCGTGTCGAATAGTTCTACGAGTTGCCCCGTGGCAAGAAGCTCGTCGACCAGTGGCGCCCAACCAAGCGCGACGCCTTGGCCCATGATCGCCGCGTGGGCCACGAGCGTAAAGCTGTTGAACGTGATGCCGCGATGTGCGGCCGGCGCATCGAGACCCTGCGCGGCGAACCAGTCGGCCCACGACAGCCAGCGCGCCGGCTGGGTAGGTTCGAGATGCAGCAGCGGCAAGCTCAACAGGTCCGACGGCGTGCGCAATTGCGGATGCGCCGCGAGAAAAACCGGACTGCACACCGGCGTGACACGCTCAGGAAATAGTTTGAGCGCGCCTCGCGCGCTCAGGTCCGCATCTTCATCGCCGAACGCAATCGCAATGTCCGCCTGATCGTGCGATGGATCGAATACGCTCTGCGATGTGATGATCTTGACGTCGACGTCCGGCATCAGCGCCTTGAACTGAGACAGGCGCGGCATCAGCCAGTAGGTCGCGAAACCGAAGTCGGTGGAGAGCGTGAGAGTTTGCGGCGTGCGCCGAGCGCGAATCTCGGCGGTGGCGACGCGGATGGTGTCGAGGGCATTGCGCACCGCTTCGAAGAGGCGCACACCGTCTTCCGTCAGCGTGACGCCGCGATGGCCGCGTTCGAACAGCGGTACACCGAGTGCTTCTTCGAGTTGCACCACACGCTGACTAACCGCTGGCTGCGTCGAGCCCAGCTCGCGTGCAGCCGCTGTGAAGCTCGCGAGACGCGCTGCGGATTCGAACATCGTCAACGCCTGCATCGGCGGCAAGCGATCCTGCCTCGACATAAGGCCCCCTTATAGGCACATAACGATTTGCCGTCTTCACAGCGGCGAATTGGACGGCAATAGTGGTGTTCACGCGGGGACCGGCACACCGGTTTCCCGCTTGCGGCGACACCCGCACCTCTATTTGCGATTCTATTCGAGGCACGCTCCAATGCATGACACGAAACAGAATATCCTTATTCTGATGGCCGACCAGATGACGCCGTTTGCGCTTGCCGCATACGGACATCGTCTAACGAAGACTCCCAATCTCGATCGCCTCGCGAAGCAGGGCGTGGTATTCGACTCGGCGTACTGCGCCAGTCCGCTGTGTGCGCCGTCGCGCTTTTCTTTTCTATCGGGCAAGCTGCCGTCCGCGATCGGCGCCTATGACAATGCAGCAGAATTTCCGTCGCAAACGCTGACGTTCGCGCATTATCTTCGCGCCGACGGGTATCGCACGATCCTGTCCGGCAAAATGCATTTCTGCGGCGCCGATCAATTGCACGGATTTGAAGAGCGGCTCACCACAGACATTTATCCAGCAGATTTCGGCTGGACGCCGAACTGGGACGATTTCGAAACGCGCCCCACGTGGTACCACAACATGAGTTCGGTGATCGACGCGGGCCCATGCGTGCGCACGAATCAACTCGACTTCGACGATGAAGTCACTTTCACCACGCGGCAGAAGCTCTTCGATATCGCACGTGAGCGGCATGCCGGCAAAGATGCACGGCCGTTCTGCATGGTCGCCTCGCTGACGCATCCGCATGACCCATACGCGATTCCGCGGAAGTACTGGGACATGTATGCGGATGAAGACATCGATCTGCCCGCGCATCGCGACTCGCTCGATGAAGTCGATCCGCATTCGAAGCGCCTGCGCCACGTGTGCGAAACCGACCGCACGCCCCCGACCGACCAGCAGATCCGCAATGCAAGACGCGCTTACTACGGTGCGATCTCTTACGTCGATGACCAGTTCGGTGCGATCCTCGAGGCGCTCGAACAGTCAGGGCTCGCGAAAGACACCGTTATCGTGGTGACGTCCGACCACGGTGAGATGCTCGGCGAGCGCGGGCTCTGGTACAAGATGACGTTCTTCGAAGGCGGCTGCCGCGTACCCTTGATCGTTCATGCGCCGCAGCGTTTCGACGCGCATCGTGTGCACGAGTCGGTCTCGCATCTCGATCTGCTGCCCACGTTAGTGGAATTGGCGCGCGGCGAACAGCCAAAAGTCTGGCCGGATTCGCTCGATGGTCAAAGTCTCGTACCGCATCTGCGTGGCACACAAGGCACCCACGGCGGCCACGACGAAGCGATCGGTGAATACCTGGCGGAAGGCGCTATAGCGCCGATCGTGATGCTGCGACGCGGGCGCTTCAAATTCATTCACACACCTGCCGATCCTGACCAACTGTACGACGTGGCAACGGACCCGCTCGAACGCGAGAACCTCGCCGCGCGCGCCGAATATGCATCACAGGTCTCAGCATTTCGTGAGGAGATCGCACAACGCTGGAACCTCGCCGCGCTGCACAACGACGTACTGAAAAGCCAGCACCGCCGCCGCTTCCATTTCGAGGCCACGACGCAGGGCACGGTCGCGTCATGGGACTGGCAGCCGCATGTCGATGCGAGCCAGCGCTACATGCGCAATCACATCGACCTCGACACGCTCGAAGCGATGGCGCGTTTTCCCGCTGTAACGCGCTGATGTCTCCGCTCACGATTCAACCCATCTACAGGAAGCCGACACGATGAAAAAGCTCTTCAAACAGGCTGTATCCGGCGTTGCGCTGCTGTGCGCGGCAGCCACCTTTGCCGCGGCCGCCGAACCGCAGTCCTGTACGCAGGTCAACATGGCGGGGCCCGGCTGGACCGACATCGACGCGACCAATGCGATGACCGGTGTGCTGTTGAAGGCGCTCGGCTACCATCAGAACGTGTCGAACCTGTCGGTGCCGATCACCTATCAAGGCCTGAAGAAAGGGCAGATCGACGTGTTTCTCGGCAACTGGATGCCGGCGCAAGCACCGGTCGTGAAGCCGTTCGAGGATGAAAAATCGATTGAGGTCGTGCATCCGAATCTGAGCAACGCGAAGTTCACGCTCGCGGTGCCGGACTACGTGGCGGCCGCGGGCGTGCATTCCTTCGCGGACCTTGCGAAGAACGCCGACAAGTTCGACAGCAAGATCTATGGCATCGAACCGGGGGCGCCGGCCAATCAGAACATCAAGAAGATGGTCGACGACAAGGCATACGGGCTCGGTAGCTGGAAGCTCGTCGAATCGAGCGAGACCGGCATGCTCACGCAGGTCGACCGCGCGGTGCGTGAGAAGAAATGGATCGTGTTCCTTGCATGGGAGCCGCATCTGATGAACACGAAGTTCAAGCTGACTTACCTCGACGGCGGTGACAGGTACTTCGGGCCGAACTACGGCGGCGCCACGGTCAATACCGTTGCGCGTAGCGGGTACGCCGAGCAGTGTCCGAATGTCGGCCGCCTGTTCAGGCAACTCACATTCAATGTCGATCTGGAAAACGGCGTGATCACCGAGGTGCTCGAGAAGAAGACCGGTGTCGACACGGCCGCCACCGAAGCGCTCAAGCGCCACCCCGAATTGCTGAAGTCATGGCTCGACGGCGTGAACACCGCCAGCGGCGCCAATGGCTTGCAAGCGGTGCAAACCGCACTCGGTGTGAAATAACCCCGGCATTCCCGACTACGAGGTCGCTACTCGACAGATTCATGTCGCATCCGGTCGAATCCTCTTAAATCTGGACACTTATTCTTGACCCGTCGATGCAGGCATGCAGATGATCGTATGCAGTGCCGATAGCTTCAATCAGCCTGGCCGGCTGAGTCAGTTTCGGCCGGCCTGGTCAGCGTTAGTGAGCTTCAATCGTTTCAATCAGTCTCAGCCGATTTCGAACTGCCCGTCATGCGAGAAGCGCCGCGCGTTGGAAGACAGCACGCAGCAGGGATCGCTTTATCTAACGAAATACGCAGGCAAAGAGCAGGGGAGAATTAGATGAAGAAGAGAAATGCCGTTAGTCTTTCGGGACTCGCCCTCGCGGCAAGCGCGGTATGCGCACCGACGGCGGTCCATGCGCAAAGCAGCGTCACCCTGTACGGGATTCTGGACGCCGGTATCACCTACGTGAACAATGCCGGTGGCGCACACCAGTTCAAATTCGACGACGGCATTTCGTACGGCAACCGGATCGGCTTCAAAGGCGTGGAAGATCTCGGCGGCGGCCTGCAAGCGGTTTTCGTACTCGAATCGGGTTTCCACCTGGGCAATGGGCAATTGGGATTCGGCGGTGCTGAATTCGGACGTCAGGCCTATGTCGGCATCAAGAACTCGTGGGGGACATTCTCGTTCGGTAACCAGCTCGATATGACCGAAGAGTTCGTCTATCTGTACAACATCTCCGCATGGGCGAGCGGCTACGCGATTCACCAGGGCGACTTCGACCGGATGAACGGCGACCGTCTGCCGAACTCGGTGAAGTTCCTGTCCAATGATTTCGCCGGCTTCACCTTCGGCGGCATGTACTCGTTCGGCAACACCGCCGGCAACTTCCATCAGAAGAGCGCATGGAGCGTGGGCGCGCATTATGACCACGGTCCGTTCAACATGGGCTTGGCGTATACCCAGTTGAACAATCCGTTCGGCATCTATGCGTTCGACCCGTACGCGATGATCGGCACGCGCACCTTCCTCGGCCAGCCGACCGTTTCCGTCGATCCGGCCACTGGCGCGGTGACGGATCTGTTTAGCTCGTCGGCATTCCCGGTGGACAAGCAAGGCGCGTTTGCGGTCGGCGCCGCCTACACGATCGGCGACCTGATGCTCACCGGCGATTTCACCTACACGACGATCAAGGGCTTCGGACAGACTTCGCACATGCAGGTTTATGAAGGGGGCGCGTCGTATAACTTCACGCCTGCGCTTTCGCTGTATGGCGGCTATCAGCACACGAGCTTCGAAGGCAATCACTGGAACCAGGGCTCGCTCGGACTGCACTACCTGTTGTCCAAACGGACCGATGTGTATATTTCCGGCGACTATCTGCGTGCGTCGAATGGCGTGAACGCGGTGATCGGCTATAGCTTCGCGCCGTCGTCGTCGAATACGCAGTCCGATGTGCGGATCGGGATGCGGCATTCGTTCTGACGCATCTGCGGTGGGGCTGGCACTCAAGTGCCAGCCAGGCGCTGTGGATCTCGGAGCAACACCCCATCAGCGCCGGCGTCACTCCGTGGCGACAGCGCTGCCGCCCAGATAGGCTGCGCGAACCCGGTTGTCCTGTGCCAATTCGTGGGCCGGGCCGGCGAGGGCGATGCGGCCGCTTTCCAGCACGTAGGCCCGCTGCGCGATGCGCAGCGCCTGGCGCGCGTTCTGTTCGACAAGAAGGATCGACGTGCCTTCCTTGCAGATGTCGGCGATCATGCCGAAAATCGCTCGAACCAGCTTCGGCGCCAGCCCCATGGACGGTTCGTCGAGCACGATGATGCGTGGCCGCAGCATCAGTGCACGGGCGATCGCCAGCATCTGTTGCTCGCCGCCGCTCAGCGTCCCCGCAAGCTGGCTGCGCCGCTCGCCAAGCCGCGGGAACGTCTGATACACGTCCATTATTCGCTGCTCGAGTACCGCGCTGTCGCGCCGGATCAGATAGCCTCCGAGCCGCAGATTTTCCTCCACCGTCAGTGCCCCGAACATGCGGCGGCCTTCCGGCACATGACCAAGACCGAGCGCCACGATCTGGTGTGCGCGCAGTCCGGCAAGAGCGTGCCCGGCCATCACAATCTGTCCCGCACGGGGGCGAATCAGGCCGGAAATGGCGCGCAGTGTCGTGGTCTTTCCCGCCCCGTTGCTGCCGAGCAATGCCACGATCTCGCCTTCTCCGACGTCCAGCGAGATGCCATGGAGAACCTCCACGTTCCCATAGCCCACGTGCAGATCGCGTATTTCTAGGAGTCCCACAGCGATTTCTCCCCGGCGGCATCGTCGGCTGCTTCGTCGGCTTCGGCCGTGCCGAGATAGGCGTCGATCACGCGCGGGTCGGCCTGGATCTCGGATGGCGTCCCCTCGGCGATGATGACGCCGTGGTCCATGACGATGATCCGGTCTGACACGCTCATCACCAGCATCATGTCGTGTTCGATCAGTAGCACAGTCACGCCGAAATCCCGGATCCGCCGGATCAATTCCATCAGCGCGTGCTTCTCGGTCGGGTTCATCCCCGCTGCCGGCTCGTCCAGTAGCAGCAGGTGCGGGTTGCTGGCAAGGGCGCGGGCGATCTCCAGCCGGCGTTGATCGCCATAGGGCAGGTCGGCCGCGCGTTCGCCCGCGCGCGCCTCGAGCCCGACAAACGTGAGCCAGCGCAGGCCTTCTGCCGCATGATCCGCTTCTTCGGCGCGAGCGGAGGGCAACGCCAGCAATTCGGCGACGAGCGGCGTATGAAGGCGATGATCCATGCCGATCAGCACGTTCTCGAAGGCCGTCATGTTGGCAAACAGACGGATGCCCTGGAAGGTGCGCGCCATCCCGGCGTGGACGATGCGATGCGGCGCGCCGCCTGCCAGCGAGGCCCCGCGCCAAAGCACCTGGCCGCCGGTCGGGCGGATCACACCGGTCAGGCAGTTGAACACCGTCGTCTTGCCCGCACCGTTAGGGCCGATAAGGCTAAGAATTTCCCCGTTGCGCACGGTGAAGCTGATACCGCCGACCGCCTGCACGCCGCCGAAGCGGCGCTGCATGTTGCGCACCTCGAGCAGGATTTCATCGGTGACCTTTTCCCGGGGCGGCAGGGCTTCGGGATCGCCCGTACTCGCGCGCGGTGCCGCCACCCGGCGCAGCGGTGCCGGCCATAGCCCTTGCGGCCTGAGCAGCATCAGGATCACGAGCCCGATCGCAAAACCGAAGATGCGCCAGAGGTTGAGGAAACGCAGCACCTCGGGTAGGCCGGCGACGATGACTGCACCGAGTATCACGCCCGGAATGCTTCCCCGGCCGCCCAGCACGACGACGATCAGGATCGTCACGGACTGCAGATAAGTGAAGCCGGTCGGGTCGATGGTCCCGAAGCGTGCGGAGAACAGGCTTCCGGCGAGGCCGCCGATCAACGCGCCGAGGATGTACGCCAGCATTTTGACGCGCAGTGTCGGCACGCCGACGGCCTCGGCAGCCGCCTCATCCTCGCGGATACTCGTCCAGGCGCGCCCGAGCCGCGACTGGCCAAGCCGGATCGCAAACACGAGCACCAACACGAGGAACGCGATGCCCAGTTCGTAGACCGCAGCCGGCGAGCTGATTTCATAACCGAACAGGCTGGGGCTGGCGATGCCGTAGATCCCGTTTGGGCCGCCCGTGATGTTGAGATTGGTGGCAACGATGCGCGTGATCTCGCCGAACCCGAGCGTGACGATGGCCAGATAGTCGCTGCGCAGGCGCAGGGTAGGGTAGCCGATGACGATGCCGGAAGCACCGGCAAATATGAGGCTGAACGGCAGCGTTTCCCAGAACGAGAAGTGCAACAGCGTTTCCAGCAGCGCCGTCGTGTAGGCGCCGATGGCGAAGAAGGCGGCATAGCCCAGATCCAGCAAGCCGGCATACCCCACCACGATGTTCAGCCCGAGGCCCAGGATCGAATAGGTGGCGATGGTTAGGCCGACATCGACGATATAGTTGCTGGCGACAGCGGGTAGCGCCATCGCGGCGATAAGCAGCGCGACGCCGGCAGGACGAGCTCGATGCGATAACCCCTGCATGGCGCTCATAGCGCTACATTCTCTCGACGACGCGCTCGCCGAACAAACCCGTCGGTTTGATCACGAGCACGGCGATCAGGACGCCGAACACGAGCACATCGGTCCACCGCGATGAGACATAGCCCGCGCTAAAGGACTCCAGCAGGCCAATCAGGATGCCGCCCGCCATTGCGCCCGGGATATTGCCGATGCCGCCAAGCACGGCAGCGGTGAAGGCGCGCAGGCCCAGCACGAAGCCCATGAAGAAATTGATCTGCGTGTAGTAGAGCCCTTCCATGACGCCGGCCACGGCGGCCAGCGCCGAGCCCAGGAAGAAGGTCAACTGGATCAGTCGCTCGACATTGATACCCATCAGACGCGCCGCGTCCTGATCGATCGCCAGCGCGCGCATCGCGGTGCCGACGAAGGTGCGGTGAACGAAGAAATACAACGCGAGCATCAACGCAAAGCTGGCGACGATGATGCTGACCTGGGCGAACGTGATCTGTACGCCCTGGAATTCGAGTCCTGCCTGGCTGAGCACATGGGGATAGGTGTTGAAACCGGCGCCGTAAAGCAGCAGCACGCCGTTTTCCAGTGCCAGCGAGACGCCGAGTGCGGTGATCAGAATGGATAGCCGCGGCGCGCGCAACAGCGGCTGGTAGGCCACGCGTTCGATGGCGAGGCCGAGTGCGCCCGTGACCGTCATCGCGGCCACAAGGGCGATCAGCAGCGCCAGCGCGAGCGGCAGGTGTGCTGCGGCAAGCACCGTCAGACCGGTCCAACCGATGAACGCACCCACCATGAACAAGTCGCCGTGAGCGAAGTTGATCAGCCGGATAATCCCGTAGACCATCGTGTAGCCGAGGGCGACGAGCGCATAGAACGAGCCGATCGTCAGCCCTTCGATGACGAACTGGAAGAAGTTGCTCATGGCGAGGCGCGCGGCGCGACGGGGCCTATTTCATCGCCATCCAGTGCCCCGCGGCATCCTGCTTCTGGTAGGGGGCGAAATTGTCGCCGCGAACGATGATGGTGATGTACACCGCCACGCTGCGGTCGCCCTTCGGATTAAAGCCGATCGTCCCAGTTGCGCCCTGGTAGTTCGAGATCTTGTGCAGGGCGGCCGTGATCGCGGCGGGCGTCGCCGACTTTGCGTCTGCGATCGCCTTCGCCGTGACGCCGACGGCATCGTATTCGTAGACCGAATACGGTCCAGGCCCTTGCCCGTAGGCCTTTGTATAGTCGTCGACGAAGCTGTGCGCGCCGCTCAGGAACTGCGCCAGCGGCGCCGTGGTGATGATCATGTCATTGGCCGCGGGGCCGGCTGTCTTCATCAGCGTTGGGTCGTTGGTGCCGTCGCCGCCCATCAAGGTCATCTTCAGGCCGAGTTGCCGAGCCTCTTTCACGAGCAGGCCAGCTTCGGAGAAATAGCCGGTGTAGTAGATCACGTCCGGCTTCAGTGAGGCGACATGGGTCAGCGTTGGCGAGTAGTCCATCTGACCGGGCGTGATGGCGTCGTCGTAGACGACCTCGACACCGTCCTTTTTCAGGGCGGCCACGGTGTTGTCGGCGAGGCCCTTGGCATAGGTCGTGTTGTCGTTGATCACGGCCGCGCGTTTCGCGTGTAGCGAGTTTTTCATGAAACTGGCTGCAAACGGCCCCTGTTCGTCGTCTCGGCCAATCGTGCGGAACACGTTGTCGTAGCCCATCTCGGTCAGCTTGGGATTGGTCGACGCGTCCAGCACATAGGGAATTCCGGCGCGATGAAAGGTCGTCAGTTCCGGCAGCGCCGCACTGGAGCAGTACCCGCCAGCCACTGCAACGACGCCCGCGTCCACGAGCTTCTGTGCCGCCTGCACGGCAGTCTGCGCGTCGCAGGCGTCGTCCTCGGGCACCAGTTCGATCTGCTTGCCGAGCACGCCACCCGCGGCATTGACCTTGGCGGCGGCAAGCTTGGCGCCGTTGAGAATGTCCGTGCCGGCATTGGCGGAACTGCCCGATAGCGGCACGGGCACGCCGATCTTGATGGTCTGGCTTTGTGCCGGACTGGGGGCCATGCCGGCGAGCGCGGCCAGAGCCACCGATGCCGCGATTGTCGTTTGGCGCAGGACGCGACTTGCGGCCGGCCTGCCATTCTTCTGAGCAATCATGTTGGAAACTCCTTATTGTGAAAGGGATCGGAGCGATCCACCACACGGCTATCCCGGTGGCATCAGAAAACGGATGGAAACGTACGTCGCATGCAAGTTGTAATCTGCCAGTTCAACGGCCCGACTCGCGGTCTCATCGCAGCGCTACCATGAAAGCGTGTTTTTTCATGATAGAACTCGCCGCACCTTTCGCTGGTATAGGGTATCCGCGTATAGGACACCGTACAAAAACGTAGCGACCACGTTATATTGAGTAAGTGCTCTGCATGGGGCTTGAGTCAGCCATGAAAACCGTTGTGCTGGGGGGCGGAATTGCGGGCGTCACGGCCGCCTGGTACCTCGCCAGGGAGGGCCGCGAGGTGACGGTGATCGACCGCCAGCCGGGCGTCGCGCTCGAAACCAGCTTTGCCAACGCCGGGCTGGTCGCGCCCGGACATTCGTACACGTGGGCTTCTCCGCGGGCGCCGAAAATTCTGCTGAAATCGCTCTTCGTCGACGGGCAGGCGCTGCGCCTGAAGCTGAACGCGGACCCTCACATGTGGGCCTGGTGCTTTCAGTTCCTGCGCAATTGCACGGCGGAGCGTTCACGTCAGAACACCACGCGTAAGGTGCAGCTGTGCCGCTACGCACAGAGTCAACTGCAGCAACTGACTGCGGCCGAACACCTGCAATACGATCGCATCAGTCGCGGCCTGTTGTACCTGTATCGCGACGAAGCTTCTTTCGCGCGAGGCACGCAGAACATGTCGATCCTGGCGGACAACGGGCTGCCGCTCAAAACGCTCGATGCGGCGCAGGTGGCCGCGCGCGAGCCGGCGCTCGCGCATGCCCGTGACAGGATCGCGGGCGCGATTTATTGTCCAACCGATGAAAGCGGCGATGCGCATTTGTTCACCCGCGAGCTGAAGGCGGCGTGTGAGCGTGTCGGCGTGCGTTTCGAATTCGATACACCCATTAGCGCGATCGAAGCGTCCGGCGATCGGGTCGTTGGCGTGCACACGCCGACGGGCCTCATCCAGGGCGACGAGTTCGTCCTCGCACTCGGTTCCTGGTCGCCCTTCCTGGCGCGCCGCCTGGGCTACCGGTTGCCGGTGTACCCGGTAAAGGGCTATTCCGCCACGTTTCCTGTCGGACCCGAGCATCGTCCGCCGGATCTGGGAGGCGTCGACGAAAACAATCTCGTGGCGTGGGCGCGTTTTGGCCAACGGCTGCGCTTTACCGCGACCGCCGAGTTCGCCGGCTACGACACTCGCCACACGCCCGCTGATTTCACGCAGATGCTGCAGGCGGCCCGCGAGTTGTTCCCCGACGGCGCCGACTACAGCCGCGCGTCCTACTGGGCCGGTCTGCGCCCGATGACCCCCGAAGGGACACCGCTGATCGGCCGCACGCGTCACCGGAACCTGTACCTGAACACCGGCCACGGGCACATGGGATGGACGATGTCGTGCGGCACTGCAAAACTGCTGGCCGACATCATGGCCGGTCGCCAGCCCGAACTCGACATGACAGGGATGACACTGAAATGAGCACGAATCCACTGCAGGACGATGCCTACGTCAGGCTCGAATTCGCGCTGGACGACGGCATCTGCCGGCGCGCCGCGATTGGACTGGTGGTGCTCGCCACCGATCATACGATCGAACACGAGTGGCGCAAGCTGCTGACTCAGGATGGGGTGGCTTTCTATGAGAGCCGCGTGCTCAACTCGCCGGACATCACGCCCGAACGCCTTGCGGAAATGGATGCGCGCATCGCTTCGGCGGTCGCGCTGATTCGTCCGGCGGAGCGGATCGATGTCGTGGCGTTTGGCTGCACGTCGGCCTCGATGGTGATCGGCGAGGAAAACGTGTTCGCGCGCATCCGCGAAGCGCGCCCGGGCGTGGCGTGCACCACGCCGATTACCGCTGCGCTTGCTGCGCTACGCGCGCTGGGTGCCCAGCGCGCGGCACTGTTGACGCCCTATGTGCGTTCGATCAACGACTATATGCGCGACTACATCGAGGCGCGCGGCGTCGGCATTACGCGCATGGCGTCGTTCGAGCATGCAAACGATAACGAAGTGGCACGGATCGACACTGCGTCTCTGCAATCTGCTGTCGAGCGCCTTGCACGGCACGCGGACGTGGACGCCGTTTTCGTGTCGTGCACGAGCTTGCGGATCGCCGAACTCGTTCCAGAACTTGAAACGAGGATCGGCAAGCCGGTGATATCGAGCAACTTCGCGATGGCCTGGCACGCGTTGCGACTCGCGGGCGTGGAAGACCGCGAACCTCAGCGCGGGAGGTTGTTTGCGCTGTGACTGGCGCGTGCGCTTGCTGCAACTGACGCGTGCGCGAGGCCCACATGCGCTCGCGCGGGTTGTGCAGATTCCACATGTTCAGGTCGGCCACCTGCGGACCTTCTGTTGTCGTGCAGAAGCATGGGGAAGGGCACGCGCGCCCGGTCACTGCGCCGCGCCGTCACCCTGTTTCTTGTGTTGCGACGCCATCCGCTCCTGCTGGGCGGGAGGTACCGGATCGTAGTGGCTGAGCTGGATGCTGTAGTTACCGTGCCCGCCCGCGATGGCGTTCAGCCGCGACTGATAGTCGTTGAGTTCGGACAACGGCACCTGGCCTGCGACGACTACGGTGTTGCCCGCGGCCGAGCGTGTGCCATGGACTTGCCCGCGCTTCGCGGACAGGTCGCCGATAATGTCACCCATCGCGGCTTCCGGCGTCATCACCTCGATGTCCACGATAGGTTCGAGCAGGACGGGCTGAGCTTTCAGCACCGCGTCGATGAAGGCCTTGCGGCCGGCGGAAATGAATGCCACTTCCTTGGAGTCGACTGAATGGCTCTTGCCGTCGAAGACAGTGACGCGCACATCCTGCATCGGAAAGCCGGCCAGCGGCCCACTGTCGATAACCTGAAGGATGCCTTTTTCCACGGCGGGCATGAACTGGCCGGGGATGGCGCCACCCTTGACGGCGTCGACGAACTCGAAACCCGTACCGCGCGGCAGTGGCTCCACGCGCAGCATCACTTCGCCGAATTGACCGGCACCGCCGGTTTGCTTCTTGTGGCGATGGTGTCCCTCGGCTTTGGCGCCGATGGTTTCCCGATAGGCGATCTTAGGTGGCCGCGTCACGACCTCGAGCTTGTACTGCTCGGATAGTCGCTCCAGCATGAGGCGCAGGTGCAACTCGCCCAGACCGCGCACCACCGTCTCGTTGGTGCCGACCGGGTGGTCGATGCGCAGACATGGGTCCTCCGCACTCAGCTTTTGCAGAATCTCCCAGAGGCGCTGCTCGTTGCCTCGGCGCGCAGGCTCGATCGCCAGTCCATAGATCGGCGTGGGGAAGTCGAGCGGGGTCAGGTGGATGTTGCCGTCCTCAGGGGCGTCGTGCAGGACGGCATCGAAGCCGATCTCGTCGATCTTGGCCGTGGCGCAGATATCGCCTGGGCCGGCTTGTGGAACATCCACGTGTTCCTTGCCCTGCAGCATCATCAGATGGGCGACTTTGAACGATTGCCGCGCGTCACCGATATAGAGCTGGCTATCCCGCCTGATCGTGCCCTGATGGACGCGAAACACGGCCATCTTGCCGATGTAAGGGTCCATGACGATCTTGAAGGCGTGGGCCAATACATGCTTGTCGGCGACCGGTTCGGCACGCACGACTTCCTGGCGGCCGCGGGCATCGCGGTAGAAGAGGGGCGGGTTGCCTTCCATGGGATTGGGCAGAAGCCGGACGAACACGTCGAGCAATTCCGCGATGCCGGCACCGTTGGCCGCTGACGTGAAGCAGATCGGCACCAGATGAGCTTCGCGCAGCGCCCGCTCGAAGGGCTCATGCAACTGCTCCGGGCTGATGGCTTCGCCTTGTTCCAGGTAAAGCTCCATCAAAGCAGGATCGATCTCGACCACTTGATCGACCAGCGCATTGTGCGCCGCCGCAACAGACAGGAAGTCGGCCTCGCCGGCGGGGTTGAAAAAGCAATCCACCACTTGGCCGCCGCTTTGCGCCGGCAGGTTGATCGGCAGGCATTCCTTGCCGAAGGCCTCCTGGATATGCGTCAGAAGCCCCGGAAGATCGACCTTTTCGCGATCGATACCATTCACAATGATCATTCTGCAGAGCTTGCGTTTTTCCGCCCACGCCATCATGCGCCGGGTGGTCATTTCGATGCCGGTCTGCGCGTTGATGACAATGGCGACGGTTTCTACAGCGGGCAGGGCGCTGATCGACAGCCCGGAAAAGTCCGGATAGCCGGGCGTATCCAGCAGATAGATGCGGGTATCCCGGTAGTGCAGATGGGCGACGGCGGAGTTAAGGGAGTGGTGATATTTGCGTTCGAGCGGGTCGAAATCGCAGACCGTGTTGCCGCGTTCCACGCTGCCGGGGGCGCGTAACTCACCACCCTGGTGGAGCAGGGCTTCGACAAGCGATGTCTTGCCACATCCGGCATGGCCGACCAGAGCGATGGTGCGGATGGCGTCGGGGCTGTAATGCATGGCCGCCCTCGTCCAGTAGTGGATGTGGGGCCATTATTGGCGAAAACGGACCGGTGTGCCATACGACGCCATCAGTGCGGACCCTTAGGCGCGTGGCCATCGAATACGTGATTCGTCTGGCCGCGTTGAACGCAAGGCCGATGCGCGTTCGCCAACGTCGAACGAGGCGCAAAATTGAATCGTCCGGTGGAAGCTATGCGCAGCCTGCTGCAAAGTCTGCGTCGACCCTCAGACGGAGGCCACAATGATCGATTTCAGGGAAGCCCGGGAGCGGATGGTTGTACGGCAAATCGCAGGGCGGGGCATCCGCGATTCCAACGTGCTATCCGCGATGCGCAGTGTGCCGCGCGAGGAGTTCGTACCTGCGCAACTCCGTGAATTCGCGTACGACGATAGCGCGTTGCCTATCGCGAGCCAGCAAGCGATTTCGCAGCCCGCAATCGTCGCGCAGATGATGGAGGCGGCCGAACTGGGTCCGCGCGACCGGGTTCTCGACGTCGGCACGGGGTCGGGGTATGCCGCCGCAATTGCGGCGGCAATCGTGGAGCACGTCCATTCCGTTGAACGCGATCCGGTGCTCGCCGACTCCGCTCGCGAGACGCTCGCGCGGTTGGGCATTTCTAACGTGACCGTTCATCTTGGCGACGGCACGGTCGGTTTGAGTGACTATGCGCCGTATGACGCGATTATTGCCGGGGCTGGCGGCCCGCGTATCCCGCGGACGTGGTGTTTGCAACTGTCGATTGGTGGCCGGATCGTGATGCCGGTAGGGCGCGAGCGTCATCATCAACGATTGATCAAACTGGTGCGTCACGGCGAACAGGATTATCACGAGTGCTGGTTGGGCGAAGTGAGCTTCGTGCCGCTAATTGGTGAGGACGGTTGGGCGGATTACTAGGCTAGAGCCGACCGGCTTCCATGAGCGCGAGCATCTGGACGGCCGCATCACCCGCACATTCGGCGATATCTTCTTCGCTGGGGCTTTTTAAACCAAGCAATGCATCGTCGAAAAGCGTGGCTTTCAGGAGTGCCGCGAAGGTTGCGCCGGCGCCGTACTTATCTCTTACTTCCCAGCCCGTGACAGGCAGCCATCGATCAAGATAGCTCGTGAACAATGCGTCGCGCGTGCCCGTCACCTCCTCGCGATAGCGGCGCGCCAGTTCGGGGAAGCGAGGTGCGTCCCGCGTGACGACGCGATAAAGGTCCAACTGCTCTTTCGAAAGAGCGTGTCGTAAATAATCGCTGCCCGCAATTGGCAATGCGACGGCCGGAGGTTCGCTAAACCAGGTTGGTTCGCCCGGTTCTGCGGGTTCCGACGCGTCAGCCGATTGAGCGCCGGAAGGCGAGCAGGCCGCCTGCATCACTGCACTGAACAGATCGTCCTTGCTCTCGAAGTGACGATATAGCGTCTTGATGGACACACCGGCGTCCGCGGCAATGCGGTTGACCGAGCTTTCGGCATAGCCGCTTTCAAGGAAGGCCCGCAGCGCAGCGTCGACGATCATCGTTCGCTTGCGCGACATCAGCGCGGCTTTCGGATTGTCGTCCGACCAGGTCTTGACCATAAGTGTCCCTCTTTTATCTGCTTGACGAATGATACGACAGCGATCACTATACAACAAACGACAGCGATCGCTGTCGTTACTGTGCCGGGTCAACTTTGCCTTTCTGGGCAAGGGCTCGGCTTACATGTGACCGTTTCCCGATGGACATTCAGATGAGTAATCCTCTTTCACAATCGTTGCGGCTGCCCAGCGGCGCGATTCTCGCAAACCGCCTCGTCAAGGCGGCCATGAGCGAAGGCATGGCCGACGCTAACAATCATTCCACGCCGCGCCTTGAAGCGTTGTATAGGCGCTGGGCGCGTTCTGGCGCCGGGCTGCTTCTGTCCGGCAATATTCAGGTGGACCGGTGGCATCTCGAGCGCCCGGGCAATATCGTGATCGACGATGACAGTGGACAGGAACAACTCGCACGGCTCGCCGCTGCGGGGACGTCGGAAGGCGCGCATTTCTGGGCTCAACTCAGTCATACCGGACGGCAGGTGCAAGACGCGATCAACACGTCACCCCTTGCGCCTTCTTCAGTGGATATCGACGTGATGCGGGGCGCCGGCTTTTCGTTCGCCACGCCGCGCGAAATGACGGAAGAGCAGATTCAGCAGGCCATCGGGCAATTCGCCTTCGCAGCCAGGAAAGTGCGCGAGGCGGGTTTCACCGGTGTCTCGTTGCATGGGGCGCACGGCTACCTGATTTCGCAGTTCCTTAGCCCGCTCGCCAACAAGCGCACGGACCGCTGGGGAGGTTCGCTTGAAAACCGCTCCCGTTTCGTGCTCGAGGTGCTGGCTGCGGTTCGCTCCGCCGTTGGTCCGGACTTTCCGGTTGCGCTGAAGCTCAATTCATCTGATTTTCAGAAGGGCGGGTTCACCAACGCCGAGTGCATCGAACTCGTGAAGAAGCTCAACGATTCTTCGCTCGATCTGCTCGAGCTATCGGGCGGTTCGCTTGAGCAGCCGAAGATCGCGGGCCTTACGCTAATGGACGAGGGGGAAGACGCACCGCGCGAAAGCACCGTCAAGCGTGAAGCCTTTTTCGTGGATTTTGCCGCCTCCGTTCGTGCCGCAGCGAAGATGCCCGTGATGGTGGTCGGCGGATTTCGCACGACGGCAGCCATGATCGAATCGCTGGAGCGTGGTGAACTGGATGTCATCGGGCTCGGCCGTCCGATCATTGCCGATCCTGAGATTCCGAAACGCATTCTCGCTGGTGAAGTTGATCGTGCGCTTAGTCCCGAGGCTGCGCTCCATCCGTTTCATCTTCTGCCATGGAATAACATGCAGCTTGAGCGTCTGGCAGACGGGCTCGACCCGGATCTGTCGCTGGCGGGTGCCGAGGCCGTGGAGCAGTTCACGGAACTCGAGACTCGCAACATAACCGCATTGCTGCAGCATCGCGCTTAAGTCATTGTCCGATCTGGAGCCACCGGTTTTCCATATCGCGTCATCGAGCGGCGCGTGAAGCTTGCATGGCGTTTTCTGCGGAGTTGCAGCATCGCCCGAACGCCGCCTCGCATCAAGGGGCGTTCGGGAATACTGCCAAGACAGACTCAGTCAGGTGTACTGCTATTTATACTCGACCAGCACTTCGCGGTATGGGTTGCTACCCTCGTTGCGTGCCTTGTGCGTCGCGGGGACCTTGGCGCCCTTGCCGATTTCGGACAGCACTTCCAGATACCCGTTCTCGCATTTGAGTGAGTAAATCGCGCCCGTCGGCACTTCGAAGATGCCGAGGTCCCCGCCGTTTTCGTCAAAGATATGCAAGGGCGCACCTTCGATCGCGTACCACATGTATGAAAGCGTGTGGGTATGTACCGGCGTTTCCTTGCCTGGAGCGAGAACGAAGTTCCATACAATGACTTTGTCATTCTCAAATACCTTTTCACTGCCGACACCAGCCATGATCGTCTCCTTGAGTGTGCGAATGTAGCGAGAGGCATCCTGCATTGCAGCAAACGCCATTCACGTTCGGACTTCAAAACGTGTTGGTCGGCCGTCAGGCCGTACTTCGATAGCTGCGGTGCAGGAAGGCCTGTACGCAGAGTAGGCGAATGTCCCACTTGCAGTGGCTCCGGCCGTATGCAGACTTGTCACAGACGAGGCCGATTTATCATTCCGTATGGTGACTTTTTTGCGCGATGCGGCCGAGACACTGCGAACGCTTTGAATTCATCAGGACGGCAGGAGGCATTACATGTCGGAACCTTTACGAATCATTCACGGGCCGTTCGGAAGGGTGGCGTTGCTGCTGCTGGACAAGAGCATGGTCCTCCATGCACATCGGGTTTCCCACGTCATCTTCAAGGAAGGCGGTCCTGACATCCAGTTCGGGGTCCGCAATCGTGAGTATGTTTTGTCAGACAAGAACGTGCTACTCGTGAATGCGTGGGAGCCGCATTTCTATGAGCATCGCCCACAATCGCAGTCGACGGTGCTGCTCGCACTTTATCTCGAGCCGGATTGGTTGAGGGATGTCGACCGGCGTTTCGCGTACAGTATTCATCCCCGGTTCTTTCCGAGTTCTTCCGTGCTGTTGCAGGGGAAGCTCAGCCGCCTTCATTCTGACCTGCTCGATATTCTGACCGACCGTGAGGGCCGGTCGCTTGAAGCGGTCCAAGGGCTGATCGCCGAGATGACAGGCGAACTGGTCGGCAAATCGCCCCACGGGAACGTACTTTCAGCAGCCGGACTCGTTGGCGGTATCGCGTACGACATCAGGATTCGTCGTGCGATCGAAGCAATGAAACAGGCGATGGGCCTTACACCCGACTTCGACGATCTTGCACAACGGGTTGGGCTATCGCGTCCGCATTTCTTCCATCTATTCCACAAGCAGACAGGCATGACGCCCGCGACTTTCAGCAGCATGCTGAGGATGGACCTGTCGATCGAAAGTGTTTCGCAGCAGGAAATGGCACTTCGGGATATCGCGCTCGATCTGGGCTTTGACTCGCCGGGAAATTTCACGCGTTTCTTTGTTCGTCAGCAAGGCGTGACACCCAGCCAATACAGACGCAGCGTTCAATATGTCGCCGGGGAAGGGCGGTGACAGAGCCGGGCGTAGCGGTCGCTCTCGACCTGGCGCGAGGCGTAGCTCTATATCGAAGATGCCCCACCTCGCGTGCTCGCGGCAAATCTATTCAGAGAGCAGCAATCAGATGATGCCGCCCAGCTTCAATGCATCGATGGTCATATGTGCGCCGAGGGCAACCAGAACAACGCCCATAGTCCAGCGTTGAGCCTGCAGGAGTCCCGGGCGACTGGAGAGGAACGTCGCCATGCTCCCAGAGCAGACCGCCACGAAACCATTGACGGATGCGAACGCGACAATCAACGACGAACCGAGCACGAGCGATTGCCTGAGAACGCTGCCGTCCTGGTAGTTGATGAATTGCGGCAGCAGGGACAGAAAGATCATCGCGAGCTTGGGATTCAGCAGACTAGTCGTTGCGCCCATCGCGAAGAGCCGGCGAGGTTGTTCGCGAGGCAACTCACGAACCTCCAGGGGAGAGCGGCCACCAGGCTTCACAGCCTGCCATGCCAGATAGAACAGATACGCAGCGCCCCCTGCGCCCAGAACGCTGCCTGCATAAGGCACGCTCAGGAAAAAGGCGGTGATGCCGAACGCTGCCCCAAACATATAGAAGAGGTATCCGAGCATGACGCCCGCAAGCGAAATAAGCCCGGCCGTGCGTCCTTGCGCAATCGAGCGCGACATCACGTAGATCATGTTCGGCCCCGGTGTCACAGCAAGCATTCCGCCGACCGCCAGAAATCCGTAAATCGAAACCGTACCGTGCATTTTCCCGGGCTCCCCCAAGTG
This sequence comes from Paraburkholderia madseniana, assembly GCF_009690905.1. GTDB lineage: Bacteria > Pseudomonadota > Gammaproteobacteria > Burkholderiales > Burkholderiaceae > Paraburkholderia > Paraburkholderia madseniana. The sequence goes on along the minus strand of NZ_VOSW01000028.1, from coordinate 1,871 downwards.
GTCATCGGTCGTAGTATCGCTTTGATGCATACTCCAGTAAAACGCATTAAATTGAATCTATTACTCAGATTTTCTGACTAAAGTGAAAAAACTCGATCTGGACGTGCTTGAAATGTTGGTGGCGGTCGCCGATACAGGATCGTTTGTTCGAGGTGCGGAGTCCGTGCGTCGGTCGCCGTCGGCGGTGAGCATGCAGATAAAGGCGCTTGAAAAAGCGCTGGGAAAACCGCTCTTCGTGCGAAGCACCCGCAACGTAGCGATTACCGCAGAGGGCAAGACGCTCCTGGACTATGGCCGTCGAATGCTCGCGATGCGCGAGGAAGCATGGGCGTCGGTAGTTCGCCCGGAGATGAAGGGCCGCGTAACCATCGGTGTTCCTGACGACTACGCTTCATCGTTGCTGCCGCAGGTTCTGGCAAAGTTCGCGGTTGCTCATCCGCGTGTGGAAATTCGGGTGATCGGTTTGCCAAGCAGTGAGCTTGTTCCATTGCTCAAAGACAACACGCTCGACCTGGCTTGCTTCACAAAAACAAGGGGCGTCGCGGGCGAATTCATCCGATTCGAGCCAATGGTGTGGGTCGGGTCGCCAGCAAGAAAAGTGTGGAAAGAGCGCCCGCTTTCGATTGCCGTTTTCGCACATGGCAGTACTGCGCGTGCCCACGCCATCAGCGCGCTCCAGCGCGAAAATATCAAATACCGGATGTCCTACGAAAGCCCGAGTTTGTTGGGCCTTATCAGCATGGTCGAAGCAGGGCTCGCGATCGCACCTCTTGCAAGATGCAGCGTACCGGCGCACCTCGTTCAGCTATCGCAGAACGAAGGGTTGCCGGCATTGAATGACCTCGAAGTCGTTTTGGCCCGCAGTGCGCGGTCTGGGCGACCGCCCTGCGATTTTCTTGCTGAACAGATTCTGGCTGATTTGAGGGTTTGAACCGGTCGCTCGATGGCCGAATCGCCGCATAAAAACGCCGATTGTCTGCGCTTTACCGCTGTGTCCCTCTAAGCGTGAACACACCTCCATGCCAGATGTTTGGCGTGATGGTGTCGTCGATTGCTTGTTGTTTGACATAATATAAATTATCAACAGTCTGGCTGTAGGCCCCAAGTAGTAATGTCCGCTTTCGCGGTGCGTATGCTGACCAGCGGCCGGTACCCCGGCGCTGGAGGCATTGATGGCTGCGACCGAACGGATAACGATGACGATGCGCGAACTCGACAGGTTCAAGGTCATTCAGGATGTTGCCGACGGCAGGCTCGAGCCGTGGCGGGCGGCGGAACGGCTCGGGCTGACCACGCGACAGACCCGGCGCCTCGTTGCGCGACTGGTTGACCGGCCGGGAGCGCGTACCCTGGTAGGTGCCCGAGCTCTGAGGCTCCGCGACATGGAGCATGACCTCCGCCTTCGGCAAATGAATATAGGTCGTCTTGCGCGGCCCCTTGGCGTCGTCGGCGAGCCACCTTCAAACGTCTCGCGGCTTCGCCCGTTGATTGGTGACAACCTCGCCACCGAACCGAGATCAACCCAGCCGGCGGCAGACGAACAGGATCAAACGGGCGGCCGTCGCAACTTGAGCGGCCTCCGCCGATCGCAATGGGTGTGTCCTGCCAGTTCCCGTCATTCCTCTACCTGAGCAAATGGACGCTCATATGGCCGATGCACTTCGGCAGCTGACATTCGTCTCTCAGTGTTGTCCCGAACTGGGCGGCCGGCTGGATACAGCAATCGGAGCTTCCGCTAGAGAGATGGACATACGCAACGGATCTCACGGCTTCATGTTCCATCCAATCGGGATTACCCGTTCGGTAGCCGGCATGACCTTCGTCTCTTGCTCGAAAGGGCGGCTGAAAACAAGGCGGCCGATTACCTTGAC
>NZ_VOSW01000288.1 GCF_009690905.1 Paraburkholderia madseniana | reverse complement strand
CTGGAACGGCGCACCGTTGCGCAGGGCTCCTGGCTTGCGCTGGATCAGCGGGATGTAATGCTGCCACTCGTATCGCACCTGTCCTTCGTCGGCCAGTCGATCGTGTTCGGCCACCACGGCATCGTCGGCAACCACCACGACACGGCCAGGATAGAGCCGCGTGCTGAGCATCTGGCCTGCGAATTCGCATGGCACGGAGTAGCGATTGCGGCCAATCACCACCAGGCAGGTCGACGAGACTCGTGCTGCGCGCTCAACATAACCGTCAAACGGTGTTGGCATCGGCATCAGATGGGCGCGTTCCTGCTCGAACACGTCGGCGACACTCAGCTCACGATAGTCCGGATGCTTCACCTGATCCCACAACGACCGGCACCGGGTCGCCAGCCATGCATTCAGATCAGCGAAACTGCCGAAGCGTTGCCCACGCGCCTCAATCCAGATACGCAGGCGGCTGTCCTGCACGTTCTTCTCGACGACGCCTTTCTCCCAGCCACTGGCGACATTGCAGAAGTCCGAATCGAACAGGTAGTGCGAACACATCACTGCGAAACGCGGATTGACTGTGCGACCCTTGCCTTTGTGCACCTTGTCTACGGCCGTTTTCATATTGTCATAGATGCCCCGGCGGGCCACCCCGCCGAAGGCCGTGAACGAGCGCGTATGGGCGTCGAACAGCATCTCGTGACCCTGGCTTGGGTAGGCCACGAGCCAGAACGCCCGCGACGCGCACAGCTTCATGTGCGACACCTGGAGCTTGCGGTAAATGCCGCCGACAACCAGTCCTTCCTCGGACCAGTCAAACTGGAATGCCTCGCCCAGCTCGAATCGCAACGGCACAAACGCCGACTTCGAAACCGCCTTGCCTTCGCCTTGCCGCCAGGCCCGGATGAAATCGGTCACCCGCGAGTAACAGCCGT
>NZ_VOSW01000287.1 GCF_009690905.1 Paraburkholderia madseniana | reverse complement strand
GCAATGCTCTCAACTTAAGCCCGAAAGGGCTTGTATACGGGGCGTTCGACCTGTAAACTTCATCGCATAACTGATTGATAAATCGACGATATGAACTCAAATACCAGCGTCCTCCCAACTCCTGGCTGAGTTCTCCGATTTCCTGTTCGATCCGGCGCTCGCTGAGCGCGTGCGTCTTTCTCCCACTGCATTCACCCGCAATCGCACACTGACATTGCCGCGCATGGCCGCGCTGATGATGTCGGGCATGTGCGCGAGCGTGCAGGCCGAACTCGATGGCCTGTTTGGTGAGCTCGGCGAACGCGGCGTGCGTACCCGCGGCGTCAGTGCACAGGCCTTCAGCAAGGCGCGCCGGGGGCTGTCGGCCGAGCTGTTCGAACGGGCCCGCGCACGTCTGATTGAACTCGCCCAACCCCATATTGACTCGATGCGCTGGAACGGCCTGAGGCCGGTCGCAGCCGACGGCACCCGGCTGCGGGTGGCGACCCGCCAGGGCCATGCGTTGCGCGCCGATCACTACGCGTTCGCGCTGTTCCTGCCGGGGCCCGAACTGACGTTGCATGCCGCGCTCCATCCGGCCGACGGCGCCGAGCGGCAGATGCTGTTCGAAGCGCTGGATGTGCTTCAGCCGCACACCGATCTGCTGCTGCTTGATCGCGGCTATATTGGCAACATGATGGTGGCCGCGCTGGCGCAGCGCGAGATCCACTTCTGCCTGCGCGTGGATACCCGAGGATGGAAATGTGTAAGCGCGTTTGCGCGCAGCGGCCAGGCCGAGCAGGTCGTGACACTGGGCGCGCCCAACGAAGAGGATGCCCGCGACTATGAACTGGCGCGCACGCCTACCACCGTGCGCCTGATCCGGGACGTCACGCCCAGCGGCCGCGTGCGTGTGCTGATGACCTCGCTGCTGGAGCGCGAACGTTATCCGGCCAGCGCTTTCGGCGCGCTCTATCATCAACGCTGGCGTATTG
>NZ_VOSW01000286.1 GCF_009690905.1 Paraburkholderia madseniana | reverse complement strand
CAGCCCTTTCAAGGTCTTTGCGCGGCAAACCTGGTAACCTGGCGACCTGTTCAAGGACGACGGGTACGAAGGGATGTTTGACGAGGTGATGAAGCGTTTCGAGCAGCAGGCACCGGTATGCGTGATGGCACGCCTGGCACTGCAGAGAGCCATCGCGCCGCAATGGGTCGACGAGGTGTTTGCCGAGCACCGGCAACGGCAATATCCACGTGAATTACTGTTCTCGACGGTGGTGGAACTGATGACGCTGGTGTCGCTGGGACTGAGTCCGTCGCTGCACGCTGCGGCGACGCAGACGAAGCATCTGCCAGTGTCGCTGGCCGCGCTGTACGAGAAGGTCAACCGCACCGAACCCGCGATCCTGCGTGCCCTGGTACAGGGTAGCGCACAGCGTCTGGAGCCGGTGCTGGCGGCATGGCCATGCCAGGCCAGCCTGCCTGGCTGGCGTGTGCGTGTGCTTGATGGCAATCACCTGCCGGCCAGTGAGAAACGGCTGGCGGCGCTGCGTGAACAGCGGGGCGCCGCCTTGCCCGGGCAGGCCCTGGTCGTCTACGAGCCGGATCTGGGACTGGTTACTGATCTGATCGCCGTTGAGGACGCGCACGCGCAGGAGCGTTCCGCGGTGGCCCCGCTGCTCGAATGTGCCGGCCCGGGAGAGCTGTGGCTGGCCGACCGGAATTTCTGCACCAGCACGATCCTGCTGGGCTGGCATCAGGCGCAGGCCAGCTTCATCGTGCGCGAACATGGCCGCAGCAGCCCGCCGCTTGCCAGTAGCGGGCCATGGGTGGACGCTGCGCGCATCGAGACCGGACAGGTACGTGAGCAACGCATTGACCTGAAGTCCGGGCTGCAGGGCTGGCGGCGCATCGAACTGCAGTTGGACCAGCCCACCGAGGCGGGCGACACGGTGATCCGGCTGTGGAGCAATCTGCCTGCCGCGGTGGGCGCACACGAGATCGCCCGACTATATCGCAAGCGCTGGCGTATCG
>NZ_VOSW01000285.1 GCF_009690905.1 Paraburkholderia madseniana | reverse complement strand
TTCTCGTGCTCGGCAAAACCGGCACCGGCAAGGAGTGGCTCGCCCGCGCGATCCATCACGATTCGCCACGGCGGCACGCGCCCTTCGTCGCGCTGAATTGCGCATCGTTGCCCGATACGCTGATCGAGGCGGAGTTGTTCGGCTACGAAGACGGCGCGTTCACCGGCGCAAAGAAACGCGGCAGCGTCGGCAAGATCGTGCAGGCCGATGGCGGTACGCTTTTTCTCGACGAAATCGGCGACATGCCGCTCGCCCAGCAAGTGCGCCTGATGCGCGTGTTGCAGGAGCGCACCGTCGTGCCGCTCGGCGGCACGCGGGCGATTCCGGTCGATCTGCGCGTCGTCTGCGCAACTCACCGCAACCTGCGCGCGATGATCGAAGCCGGCACCTTCCGCGAAGACCTGTATTACCGGATCAACGGCCTCGTCGTCACCCTGCCGGCGCTGCGCGAGCGCAGCGATCTGGCGGCGCTCGTCGAGCGCATGCTGGCATTGCAGCCGGATGGCGAGCGGTTGCCGCGTCGCGTGTCCGATGAGGTGCTGGAACGGTTTGCGCAATGCCGCTGGCCAGGCAATCTGCGGCAATTGGCTAACGTGCTGCGCACCGCCAGCATCATGGCCGAAGGCGCGCAGCAGATCGAACTCGAGGATTTGCCGGACGATTTTCTGCAGGATTGTGGGGACGCGGCGGTCGACGAAAGCGCCCAACCTCCAGTGGCGCTTTCGAGCAACGGCGATGGCTGTGGCGAGCGCGAAAAACCGGCCGCGCCTGCGAATGCGTCGCCCGCGCGGATGGAAGATTGGCAGGCTACGTTGATTGCACAAACGCTCGCGCGACTCGACGGTAACGTGTCCGCAGCGGCACGCGAGTTGGGGCTTGCGCGAAATACGGTGTATCGGTATCTGCGGCGTGGGAACACGACGCATTGAAACGGCGAAGATGCTTGCGAGTTCGGTGGCGTGCTGTGAGCACTCTGTGCAGCGTGTAAAGTG
>NZ_VOSW01000284.1 GCF_009690905.1 Paraburkholderia madseniana | reverse complement strand
TTTTTCCCCCTTCTCTTCTCTTTCCTCCTTCCCCTCTTCTTCCTCCTTTCCCTCCCTTTCCCTCCTCCTTCTTTTTTTCCTCTTTCTTCCTCCTTCTCTTTCCTCTTTCCTTTTCCTCTCCTTCCCTCCTTCCTTTTTCCTTCTTTTTTTCCTTTTTTCTCCTTTTCCCTCTTTTTTTTTCCTCTCTTCCTTTTTCTCTCTTTCTCTTCTCCCCCTCTTCCTCTTCCTCCTCCTTCTCTCTTTTCTCTCTCTTTTTTCTCCCTCTCCTTCCCCTCTCCTCCTCTCTTTCTTTTGTCCTTTTCTCTCCTTCTCTCTTCCTTCTTTTTTTCCTTCTTCCCTCCTTCCCCTCTTCCTCTCTCTCTTTCTCCCCCCTCTCTTCCTTTCTTTCTCCTTCCTCCCCCTTTTCCTTCCTCTTTCCTTTTTCCCTCTCTTCCCCTCTCCCTCCTCTTTCCTCTTCCCTCTCTTCTTCCTCCTTTTCTCTCTTTCTTCTTCCCTTTTTTTCTTCCCTCTCTTCCCCCCTTCCTTCCTTTCCTCCCCCTCCTCCTTCTCCCTTTTCCCCCCCTCCCTCCTCCCCTCCCTCTCTCTTCCCCTCCCTCCCTCCTTTCTCTCCTCTCTCCTCTCCTCCTTTTCTCCTCTCTCCTCCTCCTTTTCCTCTTTTCTTTTCTCCCTCTCCTTTTTTCCTTCTTCTCTTTCTTTTTCTCCTCTCTTTCTTTTTTCTTTCCCTCTCCTCCCTCTCCCCCCTCTCCTCTCTCTTCTCTTCCCCTCTTTCTCCCCCTTCTTCTCTCTTTCCCTCTTCCTCCTTCCTTCTCCTCCCTCCCCTCTTTCCTCTCTTTCTCTTCTTCCTTTTTTCTTCCCTTCTTTCTCCTTCCCTTTTCTTCCCCTCTCTTCTCCCCTCTTCCTTCCTTCCCCCCCTCCCTTTCTCTTTCTTTTCTCCTCTCTCTCTCTTCTTTCCCTTTTCTTCCTTTTCCTCCTCTCCTTCCTTTCTTTCTCTTCTCCCCCTCTTCCTCTTCCTCCTC
>NZ_VOSW01000283.1 GCF_009690905.1 Paraburkholderia madseniana | reverse complement strand
TCTATTTTTGCGATCCTCATGCGCCATGGCAGCGCGGATCGAACGAAAACACCAATGGGCTGCTAAGACAGTACTTTCCAAAGGGAATGGATATTTCGACGTATTCGCAGTCGAAACTTAATGCGGTTGCCAGGCGACTCAACGAGCGACCAAGAAAAACACTAAACTTCCAGACACCGGCCGAACGGTTTTATCAATGTATTGCGTCGACCGGTTGAATCCAAGGTCGAACTGAGCCGTTCAAGGTCACTTTGACGGGTCTTCTCAGGCGGAGACTACCCGAAGCGTCAGTCCATCGCGATCTGATGCATGTCGTTGGGAGCGCACGCGGCGTGGAAAAAAAGCCGGCGCGAAGCCGGCTTGAAAGGATCTAGCGTCCGAGTGAGCTAGAACCTGAGAGAAGGGCAGAGCCGCGACCTTCCCAGCGGCACTGAACACGTCTGGGAAGATCTGACGTGAACGGAGGCGCGCATACTACCTGACAATCGCCTGGGTATGATTAAGGAAAACTGAAGAGCCAATTGCGAAGTGCCACGCGAAACGAAGACGGGCGTTTCTCCACGAATGATGTCGAAAATCGTGTAAAAATATTGCCTATACCAGAGCGATATAACCGCCAAAGTTCTACTGAAAATTACAATGAGCAAACACTTGGACGATGCTCCGCTCGCGCGCCGTCGGGCTCTCGCTGCTGAACTCCTGTTGAACGGTGAAGGTATCAGCGAAGTATCCAGGAAGGCGCGGTTGAGTCTTCCGACCGTGAGCAAATACAAGACTCTGATAGAAAAGGGCGGACCTGAGGCCCTTGCGCGTCTTCGTATCAATGGGAACGTCCCTCGGCTGGATGATGCGTCGGAAAGCTGGCTCGTTAGCGCGATCAAGCATTCACCAGGGCTTCACGGCTATCCGGGGCGAGATATGCTCGGATCTGGTGTACGGGGGAGTTGAGGCGGGAGATTGAAGGCGGTGGAGGTTTTAGCTGAGAATCTGATTGTCGAAGTCGGAAACCAGCAAACAACAAACCATCCACCATGAACAAG
>NZ_VOSW01000282.1 GCF_009690905.1 Paraburkholderia madseniana | reverse complement strand
CACGCTCAGAGCAGTGTGACGCTGTACGGGATCGTCGATGCGGGGATTGGTTATCAGAGCAGCCAGACGTCGCTTGGTTCGACGAGTGGCGGTCGCTCGGTGATCAAGATGGTGAACGGCATCTGGGCGGGCAGCCGCTTCGGCCTGAAGGGTGCCGAAGATCTGGGCGGCGGCACGAAGGCGATCTTCCAGTTGGAAGAAGGCTTTAACAGTGCAACCGGCGCACAGGCCGTCTCCGGTCTGGCGTTCAACCGGCAAGCGTACGTCGGCGTGGCCAACGCCACCTACGGCTCGTTCACGGCCGGCCGTCAATACACGTCGTACTACACGCTGCTGTCGCCTTATAGCCCGACCACGTGGCTGACGGGCGCATACGGCGCACACCCGGGCGACATCGATTCGCTGGATACGGTGTACCGCGTGAATAACTCGCTGGTGTACACGTCGCCGAGCATGTATGGCCTGACGGTGAGCGGTTCGTATGCGCTGGGCGGCGTGGCAGGAAGCACCAATGCCGGTTCGACGTATAGCGCGGCGATCCAGTACCTGAATGGTCCGTTCGGTATCGCGGCAGGCTACCAGCGCATCAATAACTCGACGTCTGGCGGCGGTGCGTGGGGCGCGGATTCCACGGCGTCGAATGCGGGCGCGCAGCCGGGTGTGTCGGGCATCAATAACGGCTACCAGACGGCGCAGGCGCAGCAGCGCGTTGCGGTGACGGGCGGCTATGCGTTCAGCTCGCAATGGGACGTCTCGTTCTCGTACTCGAACGTGCAATACATCCCGGGCATCAACTCGAAGTTCCACAACGAGGCGATTTTCAATACGGCTGGCGCAGTGCTGCACTTCAAGCCGTTGACGGTGCTGGATCTGGCAGCCGGCTATAGCTATACGCGCGCAACGCAGTCGAATGGCATCTCGAGCTCGGCACGCTACCAGCAGTTCAATCTCTCGCAGTACTACAGCCTCTCCAAGCGTACGGGGCTGTATGCGCTGGAAGCCTATCAGCGTGCGGGTGGCCAGACGATCGGAACGAACGGCAAGAGCATCATCAACGCAACGGCCGATATCGGCGACGG
>NZ_VOSW01000281.1 GCF_009690905.1 Paraburkholderia madseniana | reverse complement strand
GTCTCAGCGTCGTAAATAAAATCGTCTTTGCCGAAGCGCCCGTCGAAGGTCGCGCCCGAAGTCTTCGTCTTGGGAACAAACACCGTGATTCCGGCCTCGTGGCATGCGAGTATTTCCTCGCTCTTGTAATAGCCTCGGTCGGCAACTGCCGTGAGTTCATCGACACCCATTTCGCTACGCGCCAGCTTGGCCATCGAGGTGAGTTGGTCACGATCAATGCCGTTGTTGGTGATCTCGTGCGCGACAATCAGATGGTGCTTTGCATCGACCGCTACCTGGACGTTGTAGCCGACGACGCCTGTCCCCCGCGTCTTCATCGAACGCGAGTCCGGGTCCGTGAGCGACACTTGCTTGTCTGGTGCCGCATCGAGTTGAACTTCGACTTGCTTGAGGATTTGCATCTGCTCCTTGAGAGCTGCAATCTTGTCTTGCAGCCGTTCTGTCTTCGCCTTCGCGATCGTAGGTTCCTGGCGATCGGCAGTGTCCATTTCCACAAGATAGCGGCTGATGCTTGCCTCGATGTCCCGCATCCGTCGTTCTAGTTTTGCGCTCGTGAAGTTACGGTCGCGATGATTCACCGCCTTGAACTTGCTGCCGTCGATCGCAACGAGCGCGTCTGCGAAGAGGTCCAGACGTTGGCATAGCATCACGAACTGACGACAGACACTGCGGATCGCTTTGCCGTTGTCTTTGCGGAACCGCGCAATGGTCTTGAAGTCCGGCGCCAGGCGGCCCGTGAGCCACATCAGTTCAACGTTGCGCTGGGCCTCACGTTCAAGACGACGGCTAGATTGAATACGGTTCAGGTAACCGTAAATGTAGATCTTGAGCATCACCTCCGGATGGTACGAAGGCCGACCCGTTAGCGCTGGCTCAACACCTTCAAACCCGAGCTTCTGAAGATCGAGCTCATCTACAAAAATATCGACTACGCGCACGGGATTGGTGTCCGTCACGTAGTCGTCAAGTGCTTCGGGGAGGAGAAAGCTTTGTGTACGATTGTCACCTTGAACGAACCGCTTCATCTTGCTCATCCTCCGCTATCGGATGAACAATTCTAGCGTTTCAAAAAGGCGTTTTGACACACTCTGGGCC
>NZ_VOSW01000280.1 GCF_009690905.1 Paraburkholderia madseniana | reverse complement strand
GCCCGCATGGGGGTGAAGGCGATCATCGTGGTGCCCGTGACGACCCCGCAGGTGAAAGTCGACGCGGTGCGCGCGCATGGCGGGGCGACCGTCGAAGTCGTGCAGTTCGGCGAATCCTATAGCGATGCGTACGGGCACGCGGTGAAGCTGCAGGAAGAACGCGGCCTGACGTTTGTCCACCCGTTCGACGATCCGTACGTGATCGCCGGCCAGGGCACGGTCGCGATGGAGATTCTCAGCCAGCATCAGGGCCCGATCCACGCGATCTTCGTGCCGATCGGTGGTGGTGGCCTAGCGGCAGGTGTGGCCGCGTACGTGAAATCGGTGCGCCCGGAGATCAAGGTGATCGGCGTGCAGACCGACGACTCGTGTGCGATGGCGGCTTCCTTGAAAGCAGGCGAACGGGTCACATTGAACGAAGTCGGGCTGTTCTCGGATGGCACGGCCGTGAAGCTGGTCGGCGAGGAAACCTTCCGCCTGTGCCGCGAATATCTCGACGACGTGCTGCTCGTGAATACCGATGCGCTGTGCGCCGCGATCAAGGACGTGTTCCAGGACACCCGCAGCGTGCTGGAGCCGGCCGGCGCACTGGCCGTGGCGGGTGCCAAACAGTATGCCGAGCGCGAAGGCATCGAGGACCAGACGCTGATTGCGATCACGTCCGGCGCGAACATGAACTTCGATCGCATGCGTTTCGTGGCGGAGCGCGCTGAAGTCGGTGAAGCGCGTGAAGCCGTGTTCGCCGTGACGATTCCGGAAGAGCGCGGCAGTTTCCGCCGGTTCTGCGAACTGGTGGGCACGCGCAGCGTCACCGAGTTCAACTACCGCATTGCGGACGCGAATTCAGCCCATATCTTCGTCGGTGTGCAGATCCGCAATCGCAGCGAATCCGCGCAGATCGCGGGCGCATTTGAAGCGCATGGTTTTGCCACCGTCGATCTGACTTTCGATGAACTGTCAAAGCAGCACATCCGTTATATGGTCGGCGGCCGTTCGCCGCTGGCCCACGACGAACGCCTGTTCCGCTTCGAGTTTCCGGAGCGTCCGGGCGCGCTGATGAAGTTCTTGTCGTCGATGGCGCCGAACTGGAATATCAGCCTGTTCCACTATCGCAACCAGGG
>NZ_VOSW01000279.1 GCF_009690905.1 Paraburkholderia madseniana | reverse complement strand
TCACGCATACCGGTGCCTGCTGCTCGAAACGCTTCATCACCTCGTCAAACATCCCTTCGTACCCGTCGTCCTTGAACAGGTCGCCAGGTTACCAGGTTTGCCGCGCAAAGACCTTGAAAGGGCTGGCACTTAAAGTCCATTTCTGGCTGTCGCCGTGCGCCGATGCAAGTCGCACGCTCGAGACGTTCTCGGACGGTCGAAAGCGTATCTTCGCAGTCGCGGAAAGAAAAATGCGTGCTCGCCCCGGTCATCCGGTGCGACTTACCCGCGACGATTTTGTCACCGGTCGTTAGGCCGACGCCGCGTCGACACAGGCAATTCGAATCCTTACTGTCAACTGGTCTATCGTCGGCAACCAACAATAAACGCACGACCGTTCAATTGTTGCTAATTTCTTTTATGTAAAATTAAGAAGTCCTATCTATATTCCCGCACAGAAAGCGACTCACCAGAGCCTCGACTAAGGCGACATCGAAATCGGGGAGTCGCTCTTCCCCGTCAGAAAACACCTCAGCTGTCGCTCGGCCTCCAGGACCTCATGCAGTCGCGCGCTTGCGAGCTGGGCGTCATAGAGCGAAAGCAGCGTTTCGAAATCACTGATGACATCAGACGCAAGTCGCCATTCACCGGTCTCATGCGCGTGCGCCAGCGTGTTCCCAACAGCATATTCGGCGATCTTGAACTGCTCGGCCGGCAGATCTCCATAACCGGCGCGCTGCAGGTACCAGCTCAGGTACACCGCATGCATGAGCTCGTTGATCAGGTGATTGTTGCCGTGACCGTCACGGCATGCAACCAGAGCCAGATGACACAATAGTGAACGTTGACTGGCAGAGGACCGGTCCATCGGCAACAGAAGCGTTTTCGTCAGAGGCTTGCGGGCTTGGCTGCCGCGAGACTTGCTTTGCCTGAAGGACATTTTTGACGTTATGGCTGGGGAAGCGAGAAATTATAGCGAACCTCTGTCCGCGATGGTCCGTAGCCGACCCATTATGCGGACCGTCGACCCAGCGCGACATCTACGTCGGCTTTCAAGCTTGGATTCAACCGGTCGACGCAATACATTGATAAAACCGTTCGGCCGGTGTCTGGAAGTTTAGTGTTTTTCTTGGTCGCTCGTTGAGTCGCCTGGCGACCGCATTAAGTTTCGACTGCGAATACGT
>NZ_VOSW01000027.1 GCF_009690905.1 Paraburkholderia madseniana | reverse complement strand
ATTTCAACCTGACCCTTGCCACCGTCGATCAACACGATAGTCGGCAGGATGCCGCCGGCCGCAGCCGGTTCCGCGGCATCCGCTGCGAGTAACGGATCCGCGGCTGCGTCGCTTTGCAATTCGGCGGCTTCGTCCGCGGCGTTCGCAGCCGCCTGCGCAACCATCTTCTCGTAGCGGCGCGTCAGCACCTGGCGCATCGCCGCGTAGTCGTCACCGGGCGTAATGCCGGTGATGTTGTAGCGCCGGTATTCGGACGACTGCATCTTGTGATGGTGATACACCACGCACGATGCCTGCGTCGCCTCGCCCATTGTGTGGCTGATGTCGAAGCACTCGATACGCAGATGCGCGAGATCGTCGTACTCCATGCCGAGCGTGTCCGTGAGCGCGCGCGTACGGGCCTGCTGCGAGCCTTGTTCCGAGAGCAGGCGTGCGAGCGCGAGCCGCGCGTTCTGCTCGGCCATCGCGAGCCATGCGCGCCGTTGACCTTGCGGCTGGCGCAGCACCGTCACTTTATGGCCGGCCTGCTCGATCAGCACGTCGACCAGCTCGCGTGTGGACGGCGCATGGCTGACCACGAGCACCGGCGGGACGCGATTGCCGATGTAGTGCTGCGCGATGAACGCCTCCAGCACTTCAGATTCGATGCCGCCGACGGTTGCACGGCCTTTGCGTGGCGCCGAAGGCTCGACTTCGGACTCGACCGCATCACCCTCTTCATCTTCGGCCTCGACAGCAGCATCTGCCTCGTCATCATCCTCTTCGGACGGCATCTCCCCGGCGATTGCGAGCGCGTCGGTTGCATCGGACGATGCGCTCACGCTGTTTGCAGCCTCGTCAGACACCAGACCCGCACCGCTCGCGACATCGACCAGCAGTTCATCGTCGCCGCCTTGTTCAAGCCCGCCCTCGCCGACCGTCAACGCACTTTCCACGTGCGACGGAAAATACGCCTTGTCGCCCAGATGACGTCCGCCGCGCACCATCGCGAGATTCACGCACACGCGCCCGCCGAGGGCAACCACCGCGAGAATATCCACATCGCTATCGCCGCCGACTTCGATCGCCTGCTGATGCAGCACCGTCGACAGCGAGCTCATCTGATTGCGCACCGCCGCGGCCTGCTCGAACTTCAGTTCGCTCGCGAACGCGTGCATTTTCTGCTCGAGCTCCTTCATCACTTCGCCCTGGCGGCCGAGCAGAAAGCGCGACGCGTTGGCGACATCGCGCGCGTAATCTTCTTCGCTAATCGCCGCGACGCACGGGGCCGTGCAACGGCCGATCTGATGCAGCAGACACGGCCGTGTGCGGTTGTTGAACACGGAATCCTCACACGTACGCAACTGGAAGACGCGTTGCAGGATCTGGATGCTTTCGCGCACCGCCCACGCACTCGGGAACGGCCCGAAGTACTGGTTCTTGCGATCCACCGAGCCGCGGTAGTACGCCATGCGCGGAAACTTGTGACCGGTCAGCTTGAGATAGGGATACGACTTGTCGTCGCGAAACAGGATGTTGTAACGCGGCGCCAGCGCCTTGATCAGGTTGTTTTCGAGCAGCAGCGCTTCGGCCTCGGAGCGCGTGACGGTCGTCTCGATGCGCGCAATGCGCGTCACCATCATCGCGATGCGCGGCGACAGTTGCGTCTTCGTGAAGTAGCTCGAGACGCGCTTCTTGAGATCGCGCGCCTTGCCCACGTAAAGCACCGTGCCCTGCGTATCATAATAGCGATAGACGCCGGGCAGATGCGGCAATTGGGCGAGCACTTTTTTCGGCTCAAAAAGGTCGGTTGCTTCAGGTTCGGTCATGCAGAATCGGTTGGCTGGGACAGTGTCGCGAAGCCTCTGCTCACGCGCTGCGCGCTGAATGTTCACTGAGGCGCGGAACCGCGGGCGAGTGCTTTAGAATCGCCAGTTTAGAGCATTCCGCGTGCGTTCGAACCCTGCTGCATCGAATGGCGTGATGCACCGGTAGAAGGCGGCGACCGAAGCCGATTGCGGCACCCGCCAGCAAGACCCTGCAGAACCCGACCACGCCACCTGTTCCACTCTGCGACCACGCCACCATGTCCTCCGCTTCCTCCGTTAGGCCCGTTTCCGAACAATCCGCGGCCGCGCCCACAGGGATTGCCTGCGACATCTTCTGCGCGGTGATCGACAATTTCGGCGACATCGGCGTGTGCTGGCGTCTCGCGCGCCAGTTGGCAAGCGAGCGCGGCTGGCAGGTGCGTGTGTTCGTCGACGATCTGCATGCGTTCCAGAAACTGTGCCCGTCGCTGGCGCTGGATCGCGCGCGCCAGGCAGTCGGTAGCATCATCGTCGAGCACTGGCACGAGCCGGCCCACGCGGGCGATACGCTCGAAGTGGCTGACGTCGTGATCGAAGCATTCGCCTGCGAGTTGCCGCCGATCTACGTCGCTGCAATGGCGCGGCGCGAGCGCGCGCCGGTCTGGTTCAACCTCGAATATCTGAGCGCCGAGGACTGGGTCGCGGATTTCCATCTGCGGCCGTCGCCGCATCCGCGCTACCCGCTGACCAAGACCTTCTTTTTCCCGGGACTCGGTCCCGGCACCGGCGGCGTACTGAAGGAACGGCCTCTAGACGCCGCACGCGCGGCCTTCGAGGCCTCGCAACCGGAGCGCGCAGCGTGGTGGCTAAAGACCACCGGCCGTGCGCCGCCACCGGCCACGGCCACGGTCGTCTCGCTGTTCGCCTACGAAAACCCCGCCGTCGACAGCCTGCTCGAACAATGGCGCGACAGCGTTGAACCGGTCGTGCTGCTGGTACCGGAAGGCCGTATTTCGGGCGCGGTCGCGCGCTTTTTCGGGCTGCCGGCGTTCGCTGCCGGTTCACACGCCGAGCGCGGCGGCCTCAGCGTTCACGCGCTCGCTTTCACCGAGCAACCGGGTTACGACACGCTGCTGTGGGCCAGCGACGTCAATTTCGTGCGCGGCGAAGATTCGTTCGTGCGCGCCCAATGGGCCGCCAAACCCTTCGTCTGGCACATCTACCCCCAGGCCGACGACGCCCATCTGCCAAAGCTCGATGCCGCGCTCGCCCACTACGCCCGCACCCTGCCCGCCGACGCGCGGGACGCCCTCGCACGCTTCTGGCACGCATGGAACGGCGCGGGCCGGCCGGACTGGGCGGAATTCCAGCGCCACCGCGCGGCGCTCAAGCAGCGCGCGGCCGAATGGGCCGGCGAACTGGCCCAGGTAGGCGACCTCGCCGGAAATCTGGCCTTGTTCGCAAAAAGTCAGCTAAAATAAGCGGTTATCCAACGGCCGACGACGCAAGCGCGGCCCGACCGTGGCGAGGTTTGGCAAACTCGTTTGACCAATTCATCTGGCAGACTCGTCTTGCAAATTCGTCTGGCAAATTCGCCCGGATAACGGGGCCAGACTCAGAGGGCAGACTCAGGGGCTAGACCCACGGGCCAGACCAATTCGCAAGGCAAACCCGGCAGGCCAATCCGCTTGCGCCGTATGCCGTTGAGCAAAAGTTGAAGCTACTAATTTCGTACAGGACAGTTTTATGAAGACCGCACAGGAACTCCGCACCGGCAACGTCGTAATGATCGGCAGCGACGCGATGGTCGTGCAGAAGGCCGAATACAACAAGTCGGGCCGTAACTCCGCCGTCGTGAAGATGAAGTTCAAGAATCTGCTGACCGGCGCAGGCATGGAAAGCGTGTACAAGGCAGACGACAAGTTCGACGTCGTCGTGCTGGAGCGCAAGGAAGTCACGTACTCGTACTTCGCTGACCCGATGTACGTGTTCATGGACGCCGACTACAACCAGTTCGAAGTCGAAGGCGAAATGATGGGCGACGCCCTCCATTACCTCGAAGACGGCATGGCTTGCGAAGTCGTGTTCTACAACGAGAAAGCCATTTCGGTCGAACTGCCGACCACGCTGGTCCGTGAAATCATCTACACGGAACCGGCAGTCAAGGGCGATACGTCGTCGGGCAAGGTGCTGAAAAACGCCAAGCTGACCACCGGTTTTGAACTGCAAGTGCCGCTCTTCTGCAACATCGGCGACAAGATCGAAATCGACACGCGTACGCACGAGTACCGCAGCCGCGCCTAAGCGCCTGCAGCCCGCGCTGGAGCAAGTCCGGCGCGGCGAAAAATAATTGGCAAAAAAAGCGCCCGCTTTGGGCGCTTTTTCTTTTTTGCGCCGCCGTGTATGGTTGTGGAAATCTTTACCGGCCCTTTCTCAAAAATGCCTGTCCGTTGCTCTTCTCTTCCTGCCTTGCGTCAAACAAACCATTGATAAGCTTAAGTAATTGGCCGTGGCACAGTCCATGCTTCTCTCCGATACAGGCTGGTTAGGCTTGATTTCCTCAACTCCGGAGATGCGACATGAATCACGACATCGCTGAAGGCAAGTGGAAGCAAATGGTCGGTAAGGCCAAAACAGCATGGGGTGAATTGACGGACGACGAACTGACCAAGGCAGAAGGCCGCGTCGACAAACTGACCGGGCTGATCCAGCAACGCTACGCCAAGACCCGCCAGCAGGCGGAGCTTGAGGTACGGCATTCGACCGGCAGTACCGGCCAGCCATCGCGCCCGTGTCGCGCGCCAGAGTACCGGCGCGGCGTATCGGGTATTCCGTCCATCTAAAAAATAGCGCTCGCCATGCCACACGCCCTGATTGTTGAAGACGATCCCAATAGCCTGTCAGGCCTGTCCGCCATCCTCGCCGCCGACGGCTTCTCCGTCGACACCGCGACCACCATCGCCGAGGCCCGGGCGGCACTGACGCGCTTCATCCCCGATGTCGTGCTGGTCGACCTGAATCTGCCGGACGGCAGCGGGCTCGACGTGTTGCAGCACCTGCCCGCGCATCCACCCGGCGGCGCCCTGCCCGTGATCGTGATGACCGGCAACGCGACTGTCGAGAGCGCGATCGAGGGTCTGCGGCACGGCATCTGGGACTATCTGCTCAAACCGGTCAATATCCCGCGTCTGCGCAGCCTGCTAGCCAGGATTCCGCGTCCGTACGAGCTGACCGAAGAAGTTCAGACGTTGCGCGCGTCGTTGCGCCGGCTCGGTCGTTTCGGCTCGTTACTCGGCCGCAGCGGTGCAATCCAGCATGTCTACGACACGATCGAACATATCGCGCCGACCGAAGCCGCCGTGCTGATTTCCGGTGAAGCCGGCACGGGCAAGCAGATTGCCGCACGCACGCTGCACGACATGAGCCGGCGCCGCAAAGGACCGTTCATCACATTCGACTGCCGGACGGCGGGCAGCGTCGCGGCGCACCGCTCGCTCGAGAGCCTGCTGTTCGGCCACGAGCGCGGTGCGTTCAGCGGTGCCGAGCAGCGCGAGCCGGGCCTGTTCGAGCAGGCCAGTGGCGGCACGCTGTTCATCGACGAAATCGCCGAACTGCCGCGCGCCCAGCAGGAAGCGCTGCTGCGCGCACTCGATTCGCAGACCTTCATGCGTGTCGGTGGCACGAATCAGGTGACGACCGACTTCCGGCTGATCGCCTCGACGCGCAAAAACCCGCGCGCGGCGGTCGCAGACGGCAGCCTGCACGAAGATCTCGCGCTGCGTCTCGAAGCGGCCGCGATATCACTGCCGCCGTTGCGCGAGCGCGGTGACGATCCAACGCTGATCGCGCAAGCTGTCGTCGACGAGTTAAATCACGAAGCGATCGCGCGCGGCACCTCGGAAACGGCCAAGCAGGTCGGACCGAACTTCCTGCGCGAGTGCCTCTCGTACGAGTGGCCAGGTAATGTGCGTGAGTTGCAGGATCGCGTGCGCCGCGCGTATCACGCATCGGGCGACGTCCTGGAAACGTTGCGCGCCGATGAAGCGGGTTCGGTAAACGGGCGCGATCTGAACGGTAGCCGCGTGCAGGTCACTGTCGGCACCCCCCTCGCGGACGTCGAGGAAATGCTGATTCGCGCAACGCTCGACGCGGTCGGCGGCACGCGCCATCGCGCCGCATCGCTGCTGGGGATCAGTCCGAAGACGCTATACAACAAGCTGCAGCGGATGCGCTTGAACTGACTCTCACGCAAATGCACTGCGCAATAAAGTTTGCGCTTGCAGATACTGTGGCTCGGCGACCAGCTTGCTCCACTTGAGCGCCTTGCCGCGCGGCCGCATGCGCTTGAGCCGCTGCTGCGACTCCTTCGACGGTGTGAAGTGCAGCGCGTCCAGCACCTTCTCCGCTTCGTCCGGCTGATTGCAGATCAGCACCATGTCGCAGCCGGCCTGCAACGCGGCGGCCGCGCCTTCCGTCAGCGTGCCTCCCTGGCGCGCGGCTTCCATCGAAAGATCGTCGCTGAAGACCGCGCCTTCGAAACGCAATTTCTTGCGCAGGATGTCCTGCAGCCAGACACGCGAGAAACCCGCCGGCTTCGAGTCGACCTGCGGATAAACCACATGGGCGGGCAGCACGGCCCCGAGCGACACATCGAGCCAGTCGTACGGCGCCGCGTCCTCGCGCAGGATCTCATCGAGCGAACGTTCGTCGACCGGCATCGCGACGTGCGAGTCCGCGTGCGCGAAGCCGTGTCCTGGAAAATGTTTGCCGCAATTGCTCATGCCGGCCAACGCAAGGCCGTGACTGAGGCTCTTCGCCAGCAAGGTCACGACGCGCGGATCGCGATGGAACGAGCGATCGCCGATCACCTGCGACTGACCGTAGTTCAGATCGAGTACCGGCGTAAAACTCATATCGATGCCGCACGCGCGCAACTCAGACGCGAGGATGTAGCCGACCGCAGTCGTCACCTTCGTGGCGTGCAGCACGTCGCTGTCCCACAGCGTGCCGAGCTTGCCCATGGCCGGCAGCACCGTGAAGCCGTCGGTGCGAAAGCGCTGCACGCGGCCGCCTTCGTGGTCGACGGCAATCAGCAGATCGTCTCGAATCGCGCGGATCGAATCGGTCAGCGCGATCAATTGTGCGCGGCTCTCGTAATGCCGGGTGAACAGGATCACGCCGCCGGTCATCGGATGGGCAAGGCGGCGTTTGTCGTCGTGGTTCAGCGTTGTGCCGACCACGTCGAGCATTACCGGTCCGGGAGTGAGTTTCATCGAATTCCGCTAGAAAAAGCTTGAAGCAAAGAGAGACACGGCCGACGTGCGCCGCGTTCAGAATATTTTTATTCGTCGCTGGCGGGTGCGTGCGGAGAGTCCGGCCCTCGCGCCACCTCCCCTGTTTCGGCAATCACGAACGACACGGCGTAATCGCGTTCGTCGCTGACCGTCACACGTGCTGTAATGCCGCGCGCGTCGAGCCATTCGGCCAGCTCACCTGATGCAACCACCATCGGCTCGCCGCTCGGCTTGTTGAGCGTTTGCAGCGCGCGCCAGGTCATCGGCCAGCGCATGCCGAGGCCGATCGCTTTCGAGAATGCTTCTTTGGCCGAGAACCGCGTGGCGAGAAATGCGATCCCACGCGCCGCCGAACGCGCGTGGCGCGCGTGATAAACGCGCAGCTCGTCCGGGCCGAGCACCTTATCGGCGAAGCGGCCGTTGGTGCGTGTCATCACCGCGGCCACGCGGCTGACCTGAACGATATCCGTGCCGATGCCGTAGATCGTCATGTTCGGCGCCGCGGCGTTAAGCGCTTGCGCCGAGACGGGCGGCGACCATGATCGCCTTCATCTCGCGCACGGCGTTTTCCCAGCCGGCGAAGATCGCGTGTGCGACGATCGCGTGGCCGATATTGAGCTCGACGATGCCTTCGATCGCGGCGATCTGCTGAACGTTGGTGTAGTGCAGGCCGTGACCCGCATTGACCTTGATGCCGAGCGTCGCGCCGAATTCGACGGCACGCACCACGCGCTCATATTCGCGCTGCTGTTCGGCGGGATCGTGTGCCTCGGCATAGCGACCCGTGTGCAGCTCGATCACCGGTGCGCCGGCTTCGTGCGCGGCGCGGATTTGCGTTTCGTCCGGATCGATGAAGAGCGACACGCGCGAGTTCGCTGCGGCGAGTTGCTTGCATGCGGCGCGCACTGCTTCGAACTGGCCGGCGACGTCGAGGCCGCCTTCAGTCGTCAATTCCTGACGCTTTTCCGGCACGAGGCAAACATCGTGCGGTTGCACTTCACAGGCGATGTCGAGCATCTCCTGCGTAACCGCGCATTCCAGATTCATGCGCGTTTTCAAGAGCGGCCGCAGCTTGCGCACGTCGGCGTCGACGATATGGCGGCGGTCTTCACGCAGATGCAGCGTGATCACATCGGCGCCCGCCTCTTCGGCCATCAACGCGGCGCGGATCGGATCGGGGTAAGACGTGCCGCGCGCGTTGCGCAGCGTGGCGACGTGATCGATGTTCACGCCCAGGTCAATCACATTCGGCGACGTAAGAAAGAAGCTCATAAGTTCTGCAAGTCGATCAGTATCTGGCGCGTCGCGAGCGGCGTGCCGCCAAGGTAGGTGTTGAGCAGAAAGCGCATCAGCGTTTTGCTTTGCGCCACCGTCTGCGCTCGATGGTAATCGTCCTTTTCCATATCGAGCAAGGTCTGTCCGGCGATCACCGGCCATTGCGCGGGTAGATCGTCGGACGCTTCGCGCACGCCGCGCTCCGGGTCGAACACGTAGCGGCCTTCGGCCTGCACCGCTTTGCGCGCGACGGTGCGATCGAGCGCCATCGCATAGCCGGTTTCGCGCAGCAGCACGCGTTCGAACGAACGCAGCACCTGCACGGGCGGCTCGTCATGCGCGAGGCGCGTCATCGTGACGACGTAGTGATGGAACAGTTGCGGATGCGGGTCTTCGCGTGCGCAGAACTTGACCAGCAGTTCGTTGACATAGAAACCGCAGAGCAGCGCGTCGCCCGCCAAAGGCAACATGCCGCCGACCCATTCGGCGCCGGTCAGCGTGCGCACTTCGGATTTGCCGGACCACGACAAGGCGAGCGGCTGGAACGTCTGCAGCACGCCGCGCAAAGCGGAGTGCGGACGTTTCGCGCCCTTTGCGACGAGCGCAAGACGGCCGTGATCGCGCGACAGTACGTCGATGATCAGACTGGTCTCACGATACGGATAGCTGTGCAGGACAAAAGCGGGTTGCTCAGCGATCCGGTAATCGGACGCGGAGGTGCGAGGCGCGCGGCGCGCCGGCGCTTTGCGCGGCTCGCCTTCGGCGCCTTGAGCACCGCTTTGAGCACCCTGAGCGCCTTTGGCACTCGATGAGGATTTTTTGGTACTGCGAGCCGGTTTGGACGGCTCGCGTGCCGGCGCGGCCGGCGCCGAGTCGTCCGGGTCAGCGTCGGAATTCAGTGTCATCCACGCGTCATTCGTACCCATACGCACGGAGTCCGGCTTCGTTATCGGCCCAGCCGCTCTTCACCTTGATGAAGGTTTCCAGATACACAGGGCCGTCGAACAGTTTCTCCATGTCAAGGCGCGCTTCGGTGCTGATCTGCTTCAGCTTGGCGCCCTTCTGGCCGATGATCATCGCTTTTTGCGTATCGCGCTCCACGAGGATGGTCGCGAAAATGCGGCGCAGACGCCCTTCGGTTTCGAACTTGTCGATCAGCACGGTGCTCGTGTACGGCAGTTCGTCGCCGGTCCAGCGGAACACTTTTTCGCGCAGGATTTCGGCGGCAAGAAAGCGCTCGCTACGATCGGTCAGATCGTCTTCGCCGTAGATCGGCGCGCCTTCGGGCAGGAACGGCTTGATCGTCGCCAGCAAACGCTTGATGTCGTCCGGATTTTTCGCCGACAGCGGCACGATCTCGTTGAACTGACGCAGCGCACTCACCTGCTGCATGAACGGATACAGCGAGTCCTTATCCGACACGCGATCGAGCTTGTTCGCGATCAGCAGCGTGGGCACCGACGGCGGAATCAGGTCAAGCACCTTCTGGTCGTCCGGGCCGAAGCGGCCGGCTTCGATCACGAACAGAATCGCGTCGACCGAACTCAGCGTGGACGTGACCGCGCGGTTGAGCGAACGGTTCAGCGCGCCGCTGTGTTTGGTCTGGAAACCCGGCGTGTCGACGAAGATGTACTGCGCGTCTTCAAACGTGTGAATGCCGGTGATGCGGTGGCGCGTGGTCTGCGCCTTGCGCGACGTGATACTGACTTTCTGGCCGACCAGCGCATTCATCAGCGTGGACTTGCCAACGTTCGGGCGGCCGACGATCGCGACCATGCCGCAGCGAAAACCAGTGGGAGTGGGAGCGTTCATATTCGGGCTACGGCAGGTTCAGATCGACGCGCGAGGAATGGCGCGCCGATGGCAATCAATGGCCCGCATCGGCGACGCGGGTTTGCACCGCGTCGGCTACGCCGGGTTCGTGTTCGATAGGTGCCGGCACGCCAGGCGCGGGCACGGCTGCGCCGGGTGTGGCTTCACGGCTGCGATGTTTGTCGGCGCTGCGGACGGCGGCTTCTGGCTTGGCTTCGGCGGGCTTTGCTTCAGCGGGCTTTGCTTCAGCAGCCTTCGCGTCTACGGGCTTCGCTTCTACCGGTTTTGGGTCCGCGGGCTTCGCGGCTTCCGATTTGATCTCAGCAGATTTGGCGTCCAGCTTGTCGGCCGGCTTATCCGTCGCTACTTTGTCAGCAGACCTGTCGGACCTCTCAGCGCGCTCCGACTTGTCCTGTCCGCTGTACTCCACGTGCGCGGCGCGAATCACAGCCAGCGGCGCGGACGTCGCCGTCAGGGTCGGCCGTTCGGCTGCCGACTCCGTCGCTGGCGGGGTGCGTGTTTCACCCCGCCCAGCCCCGCGTTCGCTCTTGCGATCCGGACTGCGCAAGTCGAGCGCGGCCTGTACACCCGTCACGCCGGGCACGATCTCCTGCTCGGCATTCTTCGCCGCACGGGCGCCCTTTGAACGCTTTGGCTTGGCGACCACGGCGGGCGCGGCGGCCATGACTTCGTCAAGCGCCTTCTTGGCCGCGGCCTGCTCGGCCGCACGGCGGCTTGCGCCGGAGCCGGACACCTTGACGTCCAGCTTCGGCACCGTGCATTCGACTTCAAACTGTTGATTGTGCGCCGCACCATGCGTCGCGACGACCGTGTAAGTAGGCAACGCGATCTTGTGGCCCTGCAGATACTCCTGCAGCAGCGTCTTGGCGTCCTTGCCGAGCGTGCGCGGGTCGATGTGATCGAGAATCGGCACGTAAAGGCGCTTGATGACCGTCTGGGCGGCATCGAACCCGCCGTCGAGGAACACCGCGCCCAGCACGGCTTCGAGCGTGTCGGCCAGGATCGACGGACGGCGGAAGCCGCCGCTGCGCAGTTCGCCCTCACCGAGACGCAGGCCTTCCGAGATATTGAGGGCCTGAGCGATTTCGTAAAGCGACTGCTGTTTGACCAGATTGGCACGGACGCGCGACAGGTCGCCTTCGTCCAATTTGCCGAAACGTTGGAACAAAAGCGCAGCCACCGCGCAATTTAGAACGGAATCGCCGAGAAACTCGAGCCGTTCGTTGTGCGTGGAGCTATGACTGCGGTGCGTTAAAGCCTGGCGCAACAATTCCGCATTGCGAAATTCGTAGCGCAGACGGCTTTCCAACGGAGATAGGGGCATGGGCAGAGTATAACGCGGGCGCCTGCCCCGGCGAAAACGCGGGACGGCCAGCGGAAAAAGCGTGGTGAAGCAACGTTACCGCGGATTCTTAAAGTAGCGTGATAACACGCCGCGACTGATGTGACCTACGTGTGGGCCACCCGCGCGGCGTGTTGTGCGATCAAGGCATGCGTGCTCAGTGGAATGAGCCGATGCGTTTCAGATCGCTGAAGTTCATCCAGATGAAAAACGCGCGGCCGACGATATTCTTATCCGGCGCGAAACCCCAATAACGGCTGTCCGCGCTGTTATCGCGGTTGTCGCCCATCATGAAGTAATTGCCAGGCGGCACTTTGCAGATCACGCCGCGTGCGTTGTACGTGCAGTTATCGCGATACGGATAATCTTCCGCGCCGACGATGAACGGAGGCACGGCCGGATTGTTCAGAATCGCGTTCTTGCGGCCACCGAGATTTTCTTCGAATTGCTTCGCGTAGCCGAGGCGCTCTTCGTCAAGGTAGTCAGGCAGCGGCGTTTCCGGCACGGGCTTGCCGTTGATCGTCAGTTGCTTGTCCTGATAAGCAACGGTGTCGCCCGGCAGACCGATCACGCGCTTGATGTAGTCGACCGATTCGTCTTTCGGGTAGCGGAACACCACCACGTCGCCGCGTTCGAGCGGACGGCCTTCGGTGACCTTCGTGTTGGTGATTGGCAGACGGATACCGTAGTCGAATTTGTTGACGAGGATGAAGTCGCCCACCAGCAACGTCGGCACCATCGAACCCGACGGAATCTTGAACGGCTCGACCACGAACGAGCGCACCACGAACACCACCAGAATCACCGGGAAAAAGCTCGCCGAATACTCGAGCCACCACGGTTGACGCAGCTTGTCGTCACGCAGACGGGCACGCGTTTGCGCCGCGTTTTCGTCGGCGAAACGCTCGCCGACGCGCGCCTGCTGGCGGTCGAACTCAGCGACCACGGCCTCCGCCGCGCGCCGCCGTTGCGGCATGAAAACCAGTTTGTCTGCGACCCATGCGACGCCCGTCAAAATGACGAGCACAAAAAGAATCAGCGCAAAATTCATAGGGTTCCGTTGTTCGTCTTATTTGTCTTCGACACGCAGAATTGCGAGGAAAGCCTCTTGCGGAATCTCGACGGACCCGACCTGCTTCATTCGCTTCTTGCCTGCCTTTTGTTTCTCGAGCAGTTTCTTCTTACGGGAAATGTCGCCGCCGTAGCATTTTGCCAGCACGTTCTTACGCAAGGCTTTAATGTTCTCGCGCGCAATAATGTTCGAACCGATGGTGGCCTGAATCGCCACGTCGTACATCTGACGCGGAATCAGTTCGCGCATTTTCGCCGCGACTTCACGGCCGCGATACTGGCTCTGCGAACGGTGCACGATCACAGACAAGGCATCCACCTTGTCGCCGTTGATCAGCATGTCGACCTTCACAACGTCTGCCGCGCGATATTCCTTGAACTCGTAATCCATCGATGCGTAGCCGCGCGAGATCGACTTCAGACGATCGAAGAAATCGAGCACGACTTCACCCATCGGGATTTCGTAGGTCAACTGCACCTGACGGCCGTGGTACTGCATGTTGATCTGGTTGCCGCGCTTTTGCGTGCACAGCGTGATCACCGCGCCGACATAGTCTTGCGGCATGTACAGGTTCACGGTGACGATCGGCTCGCGCACCTCTTCGATCTTCGAGGGCTCCGGCATCTTGGCCGGGTTTTCGACCATGAGGATCGTGCCGTCGCGCTGCAGAACTTCGTACACCACGGTCGGCGCCGTGGTGATCAGGTCCATGTCGAACTCGCGCTCCAGACGTTCCTGCACGATCTCCATGTGCAGCAGACCGAGGAAGCCGCAACGGAAACCGAAACCGAGTGCCTGCGACACTTCCGGCTCGTACATCAGCGAGGCGTCGTTCAGCTTCAGCTTTTCCAGCGAGTCGCGCAGCGCGTCGTACTGGTTCGCTTCGACCGGATAGAGACCGGCGAACACCTGCGGCTTCACTTCCTTGAAGCCCGGCAGCGGTTCGGCAGCAGGACGATTCACCAGCGTGACGGTGTCGCCCACTTTCGCGGCAGCCAGTTCCTTGATGCCGGCGATGATGAAGCCAACCTGCCCCGCGGACAGCGATTCGAGGTTCTTCGACTTCGGCGTGAACACGCCGATATGCTCGACCGGATACTGCGCGCCGGTCGCCATCATGCGGATCTTGTCTTTCGGACGCAGCGTGCCGTTGACGATACGCACCAGCATCACGACGCCAACGTAGTTGTCGAACCACGAGTCGATGATCAGCGCCTGCAGCGGTGCTTCCGGATCGCCCTTGGGCGGCGGCACTTTAGCGACCAGCGCTTCGAGCACATCTTCCACGCCGAGGCCGGTCTTCGCGCTGCAACGTGTCGCGTCGGTCGCGTCGATACCGATCACGTCTTCAATTTCTTCGATCGCGTTCTCGGGATTCGCGGCCGGCAGGTCAATCTTGTTGAGCACCGGAATGACGTCGACGCCAAGCTCGATCGCCGTGTAGCAATTGGCGACGGTTTGCGCTTCCACGCCCTGGCTTGCGTCGACGACCAGCAACGCGCCTTCACATGCGGACAGCGAGCGACTGACTTCGTACGAGAAGTCGACGTGGCCCGGCGTGTCGATCATGTTCAGGTTGTAGATCTGCCCGTCACGGGCCTTATACGTCAGTGCGGCGGTTTGTGCCTTGATGGTGATACCGCGCTCGCGCTCGAGATCCATCGAGTCGAGCACTTGGGATTCCATCTCGCGGTCGGACAAGCCACCGCAGATCTGGATGATGCGATCGGCGAGCGTCGACTTGCCATGGTCGATGTGCGCAATGATCGAAAAGTTACGAATATGATCCATTCAGTACCGATCAAGCGAAAAAGGCGCGCTCGGACAATAGCGGAGCACGCCTTGTAAGTAGGTGAAAAACCTATCTATTTTAGCCGAAAAGGCTATCGCCCGGCGCATCTTGCAAGGCTCGGGCGGAAAAGACGGCTCATGAGAGACGTGAAACGGGGTGTGAACAGCGCACGTTCGCGCCTGTTTCGAACCCTTAACTGGATCCCGAATGGGTCACTGCAACGCGTGCAGCAAGCGCGGCACGAACCCGCGCCACGTCAAGGTGATAGTGACACAGTTCGACGCCGTCACAGACCAGAACCGGAACCAGCTCGTTATAACGGGCTTCCAGCAAAGAATCCGTGTCGACGTCGATCACGACGACATGCGCAGCGAATTCGGCGAGCAACGGCTCCAGCGCGGCGCGCATGTCGTCGCATAAGTGGCACCACGCGCGCCCGTAGAGCGTGAGCGGCGCCGTTGACTTCATTTCTGCGCGCTGCGCGGGCGAATCGGCACGAACTGCGTGTTCTCGCCGCGACGGACCAGCAACGCAACCATCTTCTGCGAGTCGAGGTGCGCGGTCAGCTCGTCGAACTGCTTCGCGCTCGTGATATCCGTATCACCCACACGCAGGACGATGTCGCCCTTTTGCAATCCAACGCGCACGGCCGGTCCGTCTACCGCGTCGATCTGCACACCGTTGTGCAGCTTCAGCGCCTTCATCTGGTCGGCAGGGATATCGCTAACGGCAAGACCCAACACGTTCGTGGCGCGCTGCTTCGGCACCGGCGGCTTTTTATCATCCGCCTTGGTGGCCTTGTCCGGCTGCATCTCGGTAATCGTGACCGGCAGATCGCGCGTCTGACCCTTGCGCCAGATCGTGATGGTCGACTTGGTGCCCGGCTTCGTATCGCCAACCATACGCGGCAAGTCCGTTGCCGTGTCCACCGAATGGCCATTGAACTTCAGGATGATGTCACCCGGCTGCACGCCGGCTTTGTCTGCCGGGCCACCCGGTTCGACGCTGCTGACCAGCGCGCCCTGCGCCTTCGGCAGACCGAGCGAATCGGCAACATCTTTCGTCACTTCACCGATCGCCACCGCGATCCGGCCGCGCACGACCTTGCCCGATGCCTTCAACTGATCGGCCACGCGCATGGCCTCGTCGATCGGAATCGCGAACGAGATGCCCATGAAGCCGCCGGTACGGCTGTAAATCTGCGAATTGATACCGATCACTTCGCCCTGCATATTGATCAGCGGACCGCCCGAATTACCTGGATTGACGGCCACGTCGGTCTGGATGAACGGCAGATAATCGCCCGTATCGCGCCCCTTGGCGCTAACGATACCGGCCGTCACCGTGTTCTCGAGACCGAACGGCGAACCGATCGCGACCACCCACTCGCCCACCCGCACCTTGTTCGAGTCACCAATCGTGATGGTCGGCAAGTTGGCCGCACTGATCTTCACGACGGCAACATCGGTCCGATCGTCCACGCCAATGAGTTTGGCCTTGAACTCGCGTTTGTCGGTGAGGGTGACGTAAATGGTGTCCGCGTCGTCCACGACGTGTGCGTTGGTCATCACGTAGCCGTCCGCCGACAGAATGAAGCCTGAGCCGACGCCGCTGTTCTGTTCGGGATCGCTGTTATCCGGCGAGTCCTGGTTGCCGCCACTGCCGCTCCCACCGTTATCGCCACCGCGTGGCGAACCAGGCGATTGCGGCGACTGCGGCAACGGAATGCCGAAGAAGCGCCGGAAAAACTCCGACATGTCTCCGTCGTCCATGCCTGGCGGCAAGCCGCCGCGGGCACCGCTGCTCGACACGCGCGTGGTCGTGCGAATATTGACGACTGCCGGGCCGACCTTGTCGACGAGGTCAGTGAAGTCGGGCAGATTGGCTGCGGGAGCGGCCGATGCCGTGTGCGGCACGAGCGGCAAACACGCCGCTACCACCGCGGCCGCGAGGAATTTGCGCACCGAGAAAGTCGTCATATCGTAGCAAGCCGAGGGATTCGAGTGATTCGGAGGATTACTTCGGAGCTTTATATTCTATGGCAGACGCAAATTGCTGCAATGTGGTCTGGGGCACTTCACCAAGCAGAGTAATCCAGAAGTCGCCGCGCCGCTTGACCAGTACGTGCGTGGCGCCGCTACTGCCCGCGCCTTCCTTGCGGGTATTGTTCTCGACCGGCTCGACGAATACCGAAATGGCCGCAAGGCCATCGGAGAATACAGCCTGATCAACCGGAATGGTGGGCTGGCCCGCGTCACGCGCGGCCATGGGGCGGCGAAGCTCGCGAATCTTGCGGAAGCCCGGTACCGTCGGTGCGATCTGCCAGCCTTGCGCAGCCATATCGACCGGCTCGACCGGCGGACGCACTACCGTCCAACCTGTTGTATTACGAATGCCGTTGACGATAGCGGTCTTGTCGACCGGCACGCCGATGCGAATCTGCGAAAACGACAACTGCTCAAGCACCTGGCCATTCGGGTCAAGCGTCTGCGCACGCAGCAGCAGGCCAGTCTTCTTATCGGCCCACAGCTTGTAGGCAAAGCGATACGCGTCTTTCGGGTCGAGCTCGATCACCTGGCTGTCGATACCCGCGACGCGGTCGTCGCCGAGCAGCTTCGGCTCGTACACAGACAGCACCTGCTCGCCGCTTACAGCCAGCAGCGCAGGAAACGAATCTTTGTTCTGGCGCTTCTCGACCACGCACAGATGCCGCTCAGGCACGAACGTGTAGAGATCTTCGTTGTGGCGAAGCATTTTGCGCGGCTTGCCGTCGAGACTTTCGAGTTGCTCGAATTCGCCGTCAGTACGGGTCGCGTAGTGCGCGATCCGCGACGTCTGAACGAAATTACCGCGCTGATAGACGAACGCGCCCTCGTAGTTCTGCTGCTGGGCGGCCTGATGGATTCGATCGAGCAGCTCCGCGGCCGTGCGACGGGCGACGAGTGGATCGTCGGTTTGCGCAAAGACCTGCGGCGTGGCGGACAACAATACGGCTGCGCAGAACAGAAATACCGGCAGCCGCCCCCAGATAGTCGTTTTATTCAACCGCGGAGTCTGCATCAAACTATTGGCCTTGCGTAGAAACGGCGGCAGCGCGAATCAGCGGCATCGAGCCCGGTATGACCGGTTGTTGCGCGAATTGCTGGTGAGCTTCCAGGTACTGGTCGAGACTGGCGTCGCGAATGATGTTGGCGTCTTGCGCGACCGGCTGGAGCGTAGCGGCCGGCACCGATGCCATGGCCACCCGTTGCAGCGAATCGCCATGCGACTGGGTCGACGCGACTTGCGCCACACCCGGGCCGCCCGGCACGCCTTGCAGTTGCGGCACGACGATCCACGTCAGCGTGGCAGCGGCGGCGGCGACAGCAAAGGCCGGCACAACGCGGCGGCGCAGCGCCAACAAACGGCGCGCGACCGGCATTGCGGCAGGCGCGAGCACGTGCGGCTCATTGTCGAAACGCGCCGCAAAACCGTTCAGGAACGCGCTGCTCGCCGCCGGGCTGACCGCCAGATCGTCGGAACGCAGAGCGTCGCCGATCAGGTGATAGCACGACCAGGCGGCACGATCTTCGCCGTCCAGTTCGGAAACAAACGTGTTCAGATGCTCTTCGCCGAACAGCTCACCGTCGACAAAAGCGGACAGACGCTCGCCGCGCGAGCTGGCTTGCGATTGCATCGAGACCGACCCCATGATGCTCCCCATCTTACAAATACCCCGTAGTGACACCACTAATCCAGATATTGCACCCGCGCCCCGTCCGGCGGGCTGGTGTTTACCAGCGCTTGCCTTCAGGTGTGTCAAGCAACGGACGCAATTTTGCCGCAATGGCTTCGCGAGCGCGGAAAATTCGTGATCTGACTGTGCCAATTGGGCAACCCATCATCTCAGCGATTTCCTCGTAACTCAAACCTTCAATTTCACGAAGAGTAATGGCGGTACGCAACTCTTCCGGTAAAACCGCCATCGCAGCATTGACCGTCTCAGCGATCTGCTTGCTCATCAACATCGACTCAGGCGTGTTGATATCCCTTAGTTGGTCGGCGTCCGAGAAAGTTTCAGCTTCTTCAGCATCTGCTTCGGTCGAAGTCGGTGCGCGCCGCCCTTGGGTCGCAAGGTAGTTCTTTGCCGTATTGACCGCAATCCGGTACAACCACGTATAAAAGGCCGATTCGCCGCGAAATTGCGGCAACGCCCGGTACGCCTTGATAAAGGCGTCCTGAGCGACGTCTTCCACTTCGGCCGGGTCCCGCACGAGACGGGAGATCAGCCGGAGAATCTTGCGGTGGTATTTGGAGACCAGAAGCTCGAACGCGGCCTTGTCGCCCTTCTGGACGCGCTCGACCAGCACCTGATCAATTTCTTTTTCGCTCACCTGATAAATCCGTTAACTATAGGGCGCATGGCGGGGGACCATTGTAGCGTCCCCATCATCGCGGCACGTTACTCCGGTAACACGGTTACAGTCGTTACAGTCACGCACCGGCGCCACGCCGGCCCAGCACGGCCAGCTCCCGGAAAACGGACGCAGGAAGCGCGTCAGCAGCAAGAAGCAGCGTGCGGGAGCGTCCATGATCCGGCGCCAGCGCCAAAACGAGCGGGCGACCGCTCCATTGCGCACAGCCGGCAATGCGGCCTTGCGCCAGCAAATTGCCGGCCCGGTTCCAGGCGGACAATCCGTCCGGGCCGATTTTCAGCGCGACCGGCTGCGCATGCTCATGTTTTACCGCACAGAGCGTCAGCAGCGTCCACACGGCAAGCGTCAAGGGAACCGCCTGCCAGGCGCCCAGATGCGACGCGAAGCAGGTATAGACAGCGCCAGTCGCCATCAGGACGAACACCCCCAAAGCGGCGCACATGGCAACGGAGCGCCGCAACGTAATCCGCTGCGGCGCTCCGTCGGGCGTTGCCGATTCGAGGGAAACCGCCGGGCAAGCCGGCGTTTTCGACTGGTGTGTCACCAAACGATCGGGCGATCAGGCGCGCTTGAAGACCAGCGTGCCGTTTGTGCCGCCGAACCCGAACGAGTTCTTCAGCGCAACGTCGATCTTCATCTCCCGCGCAGTGTTGGCGCAGTAATCGAGATCGCAGGCCGGATCCTGATTGAAGATGTTGATCGTCGGCGGCGACACCTGATGATGCACGGCAAGCACGGTGAACACGGATTCCAGACCGCCGGCGCCGCCCAACAGGTGACCGGTCATCGACTTGGTCGAATTCACGACCATGTCTTTTGCGTGGTCGCCGAAAGCGCGTTTGATGCCGGTGGTTTCAGCCAGGTCGCCCAGCGGCGTGGACGTGCCGTGCGCGTTCAGGTAATTCACCTGATCCGAATTGATGCCCGCGTTCTTCAAGGCGGCCAGCATGCAGCGGCGCGCACCGTCACCATCTTCCAGCGGAGCGGTCATGTGATAGGCGTCGCCGCTCATCCCGTAGCCGCTGATTTCGGCGTAAATCTTCGCGCCGCGCGCCTTCGCGTGTTCGTACTCTTCGAGCACCATCACGCCAGCGCCTTCGCCCAGCACGAAACCGTCGCGATCCTTGTCCCACGGACGGCTCGCCGTTGCCGGATCGTCGTTGCGCTGCGACAGCGCCCGCGCCGCCGCAAAACCGCCGACGCCGAGCGGCGACACTGTCGATTCGGCACCGCCTGCGATCATCACGTCGGCGTCGCCGTATTCGATCAGGCGCGAAGCCTCGCCGATACAGTGCAGACCCGTCGTACACGCGGTAACGATGGCGAGATTCGGACCCTTGATGCCGAACTTGATCGACAGGTGGCCGGAGATCATGTTGATGATCGATGCCGGCACAAAGAACGGCGAAATACGGCGCGGGCCGCGATTGAGCAGCTCGGTTTGCGTCGCTTCGATCATCGGCAGGCCGCCGATGCCCGAACCGACCACCACGCCGATGCGCTCCGAATTCTCGTCGGTGACTTCGAGGCCGCTGTCCTGCATCGCCTGGATGCCGGCCGCGACGCCGTAATGGATGAACGTATCCATGTGGCGCGCTTCCTTACCGGGGATGTAGTCCTCGATATTGAAGCCCTTCACCTCGCCGGCGAAACGAGTCGAAAAGTTCGACGCATCGAACTTCGTGATATTGGCAATACCCGACTTGCCGGCGACCAGATTGGCCCAGCCGTCGGCAACATTATTGCCAACAGGCGAAATCAGCCCCAGGCCTGTAACAACAACACGACGGCGGCTCACGGTAACCCCTTTTTCATAGATGACAAAAGCACAAAAGCCACAGCGGCCACAGGAACCTGCCCTGTGTGCCCTGTGGCTGTTAGCCGCCCCTACCCCTGGCGCTTCGCACCAGGTGCCCCCGAGGGGGGCAATCCCCCAAGGGGACTTCCTTCGGGGCGGAAAACGCAGGGCGGCCCGGCGTTTTCTTGAAAGTCGGCAATCGCGCGAAAAGTTGCGCTGTCAACATCGCTGCCTCCTGCACGGCAAAAAGCGCCAGCCCTGCTGGCGTCGGAAACCGACACGGCAGGGCGTCATACGCCGCCAACGCAGGAACG
This sequence comes from Paraburkholderia madseniana, assembly GCF_009690905.1. Lineage (GTDB taxonomy): Bacteria > Pseudomonadota > Gammaproteobacteria > Burkholderiales > Burkholderiaceae > Paraburkholderia > Paraburkholderia madseniana. The sequence continues at coordinate 75,846 of NZ_VOSW01000027.1, read as the reverse complement.
CAGGCGCGGATGACTTTAGGCCTTGACGTTCGCGCGAGCGTAGTCGATCGCTTGCTGAACGGTAGTGATCTTCTCGGCTTCTTCATCCGGAATTTCCATGCCGAATTCGTCTTCGAGGGCCATCACGAGTTCAACGGTGTCGAGCGAGTCGGCACCGAGGTCGTTCACGAACGAAGCTTCGTTCTTGATCTCAGCTTCTGCAACGCCCAGTTGTTCTGCGACGATCTTCTTGACGCGCTGTTCGATATTGTCCATTACCCCTCCAAGGGAAAAGAAGTTCAAAAATACAGGTGCGCGCATTTTATCAGGTTTGACCCGGCAAAAAAGCGGCGCATCGGGTTCCTGTCAAGGCATGCGCCTTACGCTTTTGCAAACGCATCAAGGCGCGGATAGTAACCGAATTTGGTTACGACATGTACATTCCGCCGTTCACATGCAATGTCGTGCCGGTGATATAGCCCGCTTGCGGCGACGCGAGGAACGCCACGGCATGCGCGATATCGTCCGGGCTGCCAAGGCGGCCGAGCGGAATCTGCGTCTTCAGCGCGGTTTGCTGCTCTTCCGGCAGGGTCTTGGTCATGTCGGTGTCAATGAAGCCCGGCGCGACGCAATTCACCGTGATGCCGCGGCTGCCGATCTCGCGTGCCAGTGCGCGCGTCATGCCTGCTACGCCCGCTTTCGCGGCTGCATAGTTGACCTGCCCGGGGTTGCCTGCCGAGCCGACCACCGACGTGATGTTGATGATGCGGCCGCCCTTGGCCTTCATCATCGGACGCAGCACTGCGCGCGACAGGCGGAAGACCGACTTGAGATTGGTGTCGATCACCGCATCCCAGTCGTCGTCCTTCATGCGCATGGCGAGCTGATCCTGCGTGATGCCGGCGTTGTTCACCAGCACGTGCAGCGCGCCGAATTCCTTCACGGTGCCGTCGATCAGCGCTTCGGCTGCGGCGGCGTCGTTCACGTTGAGCACCGCGCCGCGGCCGCTCAAGCCAGCCGCGTTAAAGGCTTCGCTGATCGCTGCCGCGCCGCTTTCGCTGGTTGCCGTGCCGATCACTGTCGCGCCCTGGCGCGCCAGTTCCATCGCGATTGCACGGCCAATGCCGCGCGACGCGCCCGTCACGATTGCGATCTGCTTGTCGAGAGTCTTTTCCATCTGTCAGTCCGGATGCCCTTTCGGAGGGCTGATTGATTCTTGATGTCGAGCCTGGCGCCTTGCTTGCGCCCTATGAAGCGGCGTTCAGCCTGCCGTCACCAGCTTGAGCGTTTCTTCGAGCGAAGCCGGGTCGAACACCGAGGCGCCGACCAGATTGCCGTCGATACGCTTCGTCAAGCCCGCGAGGACCTTGCCGGGGCCGCATTCGATCACATGCGTGACGCCTTGCGCCGCCATTGCCTGCACGCTTTCGACCCAACGCACCGGGCCTGCTGCCTGACGCACCAGTGCGTCCTTGATCTTTGCCGGCTCGTTGACTACGGCGACGTCGACATTGTTGATCACCGGAATCGACGGCACCTGCACGTCGACGCTGGCCAGATACTCGCGCAATTGATCCGACGCGGGCTTGAGCAGCGACGAGTGGAACGGCGCAGACACCGGCAGCGGCAACGCGCGCTTTGCGCCCTTCGCCTTCGCGACTTCGCAGGCCTTTTCGACAGCGGCCTTGTGACCGGCGATCACGACTTGCGCCGGCGCGTTGAAATTCACTGCTTCGACGACACCCGCGACCGACGCTTCGGTGCAAACCGCGCGGACTGTGTCGTCATCGAGGCCGAGAATCGCGGCCATGCCGCCAACGCCGACCGGCACGGCCGTTTGCATAGCCTGCGCGCGAAACCGCACGAGCGGCACAGCATCGCGAAACGCGATCGCGCCCGCCGCGACCAGCGCGGTGTATTCGCCGAGGCTATGGCCGGCGACGATAGCCGGCTTCGGGCCGCCCGCCTGCTGCCACGCGCGATAAATCGCGTACGCGGCGGTCAGCATGACCGGCTGGGTATTGGTGGTGAGGTTCAGATCTTCGGCGGGGCCTTCGGCGATCAGCTTGCCGAGGTCCTGATTGAGCGCGTCGGACGCTTCCTGAACCGTCTCACGCACGACCGCGTGATCAGCGAATGCGTTGAGCATGCCGACCGACTGCGAACCTTGCCCAGGAAAAACGAACGCAAATTTCATATCGTCCCCAAAATCGGTGTTGTCAGATGTGGGTGGCGCGCCCGGTTGATGGCAAGCGCGCTCAAGCGTAGCCGAGCGCCGCAAGGAGCGCTCGCCATAACGTCGCCGCTATCAGTAGCGGATAACCGACGCGCCCCAGGTGAAGCCGCCGCCAACGCCTTCGATCAGCACGTTCTGGCCGCGCTTGATGCGGCCGTCGCGCACCGCGACGTCGAATGCGAGCGGAATGGACGCAGCCGACGTATTGCCGTGCTCGCCCACCGTGACGACCATGCGTTCCTGCGGCAAGCCAAGCTTGCGGCAGGTGCTTTGCATGATGCGGATATTGGCCTGATGCGGAATCAGCCAGTCGATCTGCTCGGCCGACAGATTCGCTTTTGCGAGTGCCTCGACTGCAACCTTTTCGAGCACATTGACCGCGAGCTTGAACACAGCCTGGCCGTCCATATGCAGGAACGCGCTGCCCTCGATCACGCCGCCGTTCACATTGCCCGGCGTGCAGAGAATGTTCGAATGGCTGCCGTCGGCATGCAAAGCGCTCGCCAGCACGCCCGGTTCTTCGGACGCCTGCAGGATCACCGCGCCGGCGCCGTCACCGAACAGCACGCAGGTGGTGCGATCCTTGAAATCGAGAATGCGCGAGAAGGTTTCCGCGCCGATTACGAGCGCCGTGCGATGCTGGCCGCCGCGAATCAGGCTATCCGCCATTGCCACCGCGTAAGCAAAGCCGGAACAAACGGCCTGCACGTCGAATGCCGCGCCGTGGTTCTTGATGCCGAGCTTGTTCTGCAACAGGCACGCCGTACTCGGAAACACGAAGTCAGGCGTGGAGGTTGCAACGATGATCAGATCGATGGATTGCGGATCGATATCGGCCGCTTCGATCGCGCGCTGCGAGGCGAAGAGCGCCAGATCGCTGGTGGTGACATCGGGTTCGGCGAAGTGGCGTGCATGGATGCCCGTGCGGGCAACGATCCACTCGTCGCTCGTCTCGACACCTTGCTTGGCGAGACGTTCGGCCAGATCCTGATTGGTGACGCGCCCGGGCGGCAGGTAGCTGCCGGTGCCCAGCACGCGGGAATAAATTGTCGATTGAGCCATTATGCCTTCGAGGATTGCGCAGCGTAGGGCTCGGCTGGCTGGCCTGCGATCGGGCTTGCGTGACCCGCACCGCTTGCATCGCGCGCTGCCTGTTCGAGAGAACCTGCATTCTCTTCCATTGCTCGCGCAAGGCGTTCCAGCACGCCGTTTTTGACGGCATCATACCCGCGTTTGATAGCCCACTCAAACGCGTAGGCATCCGCCGAACCGTGGCTTTTGATCACCAGCCCACGCAGGCCCAGCAACGCGGCGCCGTTGTATTGCCGATGATCGACGCGTTTCTTGAAACGCATCAATACCGGCAAGGCGAGCACCGCCATCACCTTGGTGAGCCACGAGCGGCCGAACTCTTCCTTGATGATGTTGGAGAGCATCTGCGCGAGGCCTTCCGACGTCTTCAGCGCGACATTGCCGACAAAACCGTCGCAGACGATCACGTCGACCGTGCCCTTGAAGATGTCGTTGCCTTCAACGTTACCGTGAAAGTTAAGTGTACTCGCGCGCAGCAGTTCGCCGGCACGTTTGATGGTGTCGTTGCCCTTGATGACTTCTTCGCCGATGTTGAGCAGGCCGATGGTGGGCCGCTCCTTGCCTTCGAGCGCGGACACGAGCGCGTGCCCCATCTCCGCGAACTGCAGCAGATGCTGCGGCTCGCAATCGACGTTGGCGCCCAGGTCGAGCATCATCGTGTAGCCATTGGGATTGGGCAGTGCTGACGCAATGGCCGGGCGCTCGATGCCCGACAGCGTTTTCAGCACATAGCGCGAGACCGCCATCAGCGCGCCGGTATTGCCGGCGGAAATGCAGGCTTGCGCCTCGCCTTCCTTGACGCGATTCAGCGCTACGCGCATGGATGAGTCTTTTTTCTTGCGCAGCGCGACTTCGACCGGATCGTCCATGGCGACGATTTCGGAAGCAGGTACGACGGTCAGCGCCGGCAGGTCTTGAGCCTTCAACTTCTTTAGCTGCGCACGAATCGCACTTTCAATGCCGACGAGCAGCAGCTCAGCATCGGGATGCGAACGAACGAAGTTGACGGCTGCGGGAACGGTCACGGACGGGCCGTGGTCGCCTCCCATGCAATCTATCGTGAGCTTTACTGTCATGGAGTGCGACGAATTTCAGGCGCCCTGCATGGGACCACAGTAAGCGCTACAGCGCCAACTGCGATCGACACAAAAAAGCGGCAGATGAATGCCGCCTTTTTGCCGAGCCGGGAAAATGTCAAGCGAGCCGATCGCCACGCGAAACGCCAAGGGGCGCAACGCAGTGAAACGATTAGTCGTTCTTCGTCTTGACGACTTTCTTGCCGCGATAGTAGCCGTTCGGGCTAACGTGGTGACGCAGATGCACTTCGCCCGTGCTCGGTTCCACGGCCAGCGGCGCTGCCGTCAGGAAATCGTGCGAACGGTGCATGCCGCGCTTCGACGGCGACTTCTTATTTTGTTGAACTGCCATGACTAACTCCTAAAAATTTTTCGAATTCTAACACAGCCCGACCCGGTGTCCGCCATTGACCGAATGGCCAATGCGCCCGCTTCGCGCTCCCATGCAACTGTTCAGTGCTTCTTGTCGCCCGGCTCACCGCGCTTGAGACTTTCGAGCGCCGCAAACGGATTAGGCCGTTCGGGCTCACCGCCCTCACCAGCTTCGTCCGGCGCAGCCTCGTCGCCCTCGCCTTCTGCTCCAGCCACACCAGAGACGAGGCTCTCGTGCACTTCGGGACACACCTCGTGCTTGGGCACGAGCGGCAAGGAAAGCAGCAACTCTTCTTCGATCAAGTCGATGAGATCGAACTGGCGCGAGCCCACGATCACTTCGACTTCATCCTCATCGAGCGGAAACTCTTCGGCTTCCGCCTCAGTGCTGACGATCCGGTAAGTTGCATCGACATTGAACGCCTGCAGATACGGTGTCATGCACCGCTGACATTCGAGCCATGCAGCACCGTGAATCGCCAGCCTCAGATAAGGCTGCGGACCCTCGGTGCCGTCGTCCTGCAATTCCGGCTGCGTCGCCCCTTCGGCTTGCCAGGTGAACGCGGTATCGCGGTCTGGCGCTTCAACCGGGACTTCGTTTAACATGCGCGGCAGTTGCGAGACGCGCACGACACCCGCGGCCTGACGCCCACTCCGCGCAAATTCGAACAGATCGATATCGTGCGGGTCGGACAGACCAGCAGGGTTGCCAGGATGTTGAGTCATGTGCGCTCCTGCGTCGGCAAGGATTTCGCCGGGGGTAAATCGGTTTGCAAAGCAGTCCGCGGAACTCATGCGCTGCCCGGCGTTGCTCAGTATGCCCAAGCGCGTTACCTAAGCAGCGGCCCGCCTGTGCAATAGCATACCGATGAAAAGCCCGAAATCATATCCGTTTTGTCTTTTCGAGTCAAACACTTAAGCCCGTACACGTGCGCTACCCGCACAACCCCGTACGACCCGCCTCTCTAGCCGTTGGTTGCACATGCCAGATTCCCTCAATCGCCCGCCACGCCTGATCCTGGCGTCGAGTTCACCCTATCGCCGCGAGCTGCTTGAGCGCCTGCGGATTCCGTTCGAAGTCGTCGTGCCGGCGATCGACGAAACGCCGCTCACCGGCGAAACGCCCGAAGTGACGGCCCTGCGCCTCGCCGAGGCAAAAGCCCGTGCGGTGGCAAACAACCTCGGCGCCGGTGAAGCCGCACTCGTCATCGGCTCGGATCAGGTCGCCACCTACGACGGCCTGCAGATCGGCAAGCCCGGCACGCACGACAAGGCACTCGCCCAACTGCAGGCAATGCGCGGCCGCGAAGTGCTGTTTCATAGTGCGCTGTGCCTGTTCGACAGCCGTTCGGGGGCGGCACAAGCCGTCGACGTCATCACTCGCGTGCAATTCCGCGACCTGCCGGACGCCGCGCTGGACGCCTATCTGCGTGCCGAAACGCCCTACGACGTGGCGGGCAGCGCCAAATCCGAGGGCCTCGGCATCGCCGTGCTCGAAGCAATTCACTCGGACGACCCGACCGCACTGGTCGGACTGCCGCTGATCGCACTGTCGCGCATGCTGCTCGCAGTGGGCTATCCACTCCTGGGGGCGCAATGAGCGGCACCTTATATCTGATCCCGAACACACTAGGCGAAGGCGATGCCGACGCGCTCGACGCCGTCCTGCCCGCGCCGGTGCGCGCCCGCGCGGCGTCGCTCAGCTATTACATCGGCGAAAACGCGAAAACCACTCGCGCCTTCCTGAAAAAAGTCGGCACCGAAAAGCCGATCCAGGAAATCGAGATTCGCGAACTGAACGTCAACACGCCGGCCGGCGAGATCGACAAACTGCTCGCGCCTTTGCTTGCGGGGACGGATGCGGGTCTCGTGTCCGAAGCCGGCTGTCCGGCGGTCGCCGATCCGGGCGCCCTGCTGGTGCGCCGTGCGCATGAGCGCGGCGTGAAGGTCGTGCCGTTTGTCGGACCGAGTTCGATTCTGCTGGCGTTGATGGCTTCCGGTCTGAATGGCCAGAGTTTTGCGTTCCACGGCTATCTGCCGGTCGACGCCACCGAACGGGCCAAGCGCTTGCGCGACCTGGAACAGCAGTCGCGCAAAGCCAAACAAACGCAGATCTTTATCGAGACGCCCTATCGGAATAAGCCACTGCTCGACACGTTGCTGGCGACGTGCGCGCCGTCCACGTTGGTCTGCGTCGCCGTCGATCTGACGCTGGAAACGGAAACCATCGCCAGCCGCACTGTGGCCGACTGGAAAAAGAAACCGGCTCTCGATCTCCACAAGCGGCCGGCAATTTTCCTGATCCTCGCCGTCTGACCGCTGCTGCGGCTCAAGCAGATCAGCTTGCCGATCGGTCGCGGTTTAACTAGCGGCAAAAACAAAAAAGCCCCGCGCGGTCGACACTCAACCGCACGGGGCTTTTTCCGCATTAGATCACCGCAAATTCATCTTCCCGCCAAGCGCCATCGCATGAACGGCGCCACTGCCGACTGCCGCACCGAACTTGCGCGCTACGCGGTCCGTAATGCTCTCCTTGACCGTGTAGTCGACGATATCCGGCGCCTTGAAAAGGTCGCGCGCGACGTAGTCCGCGTCGCCGAAACCATCTGCAAGCCCCAGTTCGACGCTCTTCTGCCCCGTCCAGAAAAGGCCCGAGAACATGTCCGGCGTTTCGTGCAGGCGCTTGCCGCGACCTTCACGCACGGCGTCGATGAACTGCGCGTGGATCTGATCGAGCATGTCCTGCGCATGTTCGTCCATCTTCGGGGTTTCCGGCGAGAACGGGTCGAAAAAGCCCTTGTTCTCACCCGAAGTGTGCAGGCGGCGCTGGATCCCCAGCTTATCCATCAAGCCCGTGAAGCCGAAGCTATCCATCAGCACGCCAATCGAACCAACGATGCTCGCCTTGTCCACGTAAATCTTGTCCGCCGCCGCGGCCGCGTAATAGCCACCCGACGCGCACATGTCGCCGACCACGACATACAACGGGATCGACGGATACTTGGCGCGTAGCCGGCGGATCTCGTTGTAGATAATGCCGGCCTGCACCGGGCTGCCGCCCGGGCTGTTACAGCGCAGGATCACGCCTGCCGTACCGGCGTCGCCGAACGCACTTTCAAGCGCAGTGTTGACATCTTCCGCGTTCGCGTTCGTATCAGCAGAGATTTCGCCGTCAAGCGTGATCATGGCCGTATGCCGGCCTGTGGCCGTCACCTTGTCGCCCGAGAATTCGAACGCGCCCCATACCGCCAGCAGCAGGACGATCAGGAACACAAATCGGAAGAAAATCTTCCAGCGGCGTGCCGCGCGCTGCTCGGTGATTGCCGCAAGCGCGATGCGCTCGAGCGCGGCGCGCTCCCACCCCGGCTCATCGGCAGGCGTGCGGGGACGGCCTGTCAGGGACGGTTCCTTCGGTTCGGGAGTCAAATTGTCGGACATGCGGTGCAGTGGAAAGGTCGAAGAGGAGAAAAATCAGGGCGTGGCCGGACGCAGTTCACCGTCCGGCAGCCAGAACACGGCACGGCCTTCAGGTGTGTCCCGCTCGTCAACCTGGACGGGACGCAACCGGCCGCCTCGGCACGGGCCGCCGACGCATTTGCCCGTATCTGGCGCGTAAATCGCGCCATGTGTGGCGCACATCAAGTATAAACCGGACGATTCGAAGAACTGCCCTTCGGCCCAGTCGAGTTCCATCGGCACGTGCGCGCAGCGATTCAAATAGCCGTATGCACGGCCATCATAGCGAACAAAAAATATCACGACGTCGCCACCGCCGAGCCTGGCCGCGCGCCGCACGCCGGCGCCGCCATCGACCAGTTCTTCGGACGCGCAAATGCGAACCGCTTCCGTCGCCGTCTCGGTCATACCCGTACTCACGCGTTCTCTCGCAGCCAGCCGGACAGGTCGGTCACGCTGGAGGCGACGAATTTCGGCGACAAAGCCGTCAACGAGCCGGCAGGATGCGCGCCGTATGTGACACCAATGCCCGCGACGCCCGCATTGATCGCCATTTGCAGATCGTGCGTCGTATCCCCCACCATCACCGTGCGCGCCGGATCCTGCCCCAGTTCACGCGTAAGCTCGTGCAGCATCGCGGGATGCGGCTTCGAGAAGGTTTCGTCCGCACAACGGGTGCCGTCGAACAGGCTCGTCAGACGCGACTGGTCGAGCGCGCGGTTCAGCCCGACGCGGCTCTTGCCGGTCGCCACCGCCAGCAGATAACCCTGATCGCGCAATTCCTGCAGCATCTCGCGCACGCCGACGAACAGCTCGGTGGTCTGGTCCTTCACTAAATAGTGGAAGCGATAGCGCTCCGCCAGACGCGGGTAGTCGGACGGAGCGAGCGTAGGCGCGGCGATTTGCAGCGCGTCGCGCAGGCCGAGGCCGATCACGTAGCTGGCGGCCTCATCGGCGGGAACCGGCAGACCGAGATCGCGGCATGCCGACTGGATGCTGCGCGTGATGTGCGCGGTCGAATCCATCAGCGTTCCGTCCCAGTCGAAGACGATCAGATCAAATTGCTCTCTAGCCATGCGGTGTCGTCTCCGGGTTTGACCCATTTCGTAATTCACGTAATTCATTGAGCTGCGCCACGAAACTGCGGCATTCGGCCGGCAGCGGCGCCTCGAACTGCACGGGCGCGCCGGTTGCCGGATGCGTCAGCTTAAGGCGGTATGCGTGCAGGAACATGCGTTTCAGGCTAGGCTTCGCATTGGCGCGGGCCAGCGCCTTGTTCAGCGCGAAGTCGCCGTATTTGGCATCGCCGACGATCGGCAGTTCCAGATGCTGCAAATGGACGCGAATCTGATGCGTGCGGCCGGTCTTCAGTTCCGCCTCGAGCAGCGCGTACTCCGGCCAGCGGTCAATCAGATTGAAAACCGTGTGCGACGCGAGGCCGTCGGCCTGGACGCGCACGCGCCTCTCGCCGTCCGCAGTCAAATACTTATGCAGCGGCTCCTTGACCGCGCGGCGGCGGCCCCAGTCACTCGCCCATTCGCCGTGGACGCACGCATAGTAGCGCTTATCCATCTTGTTCTCGCGAATCTGCTCGTGCAGATTGACGAGCGCGGAGCGCTTTTTGGCGAGCATCAGGATGCCGGACGTTTCACGGTCCAGCCGATGCACCAATTCGAGGAATTTCGCCTGGGGCCGGGCTTCGCGCATCTGTTCGATCACGCCGAACGCGACGCCGCTCCCACCGTGAACCGCCACACCGGCCGGTTTGTCGATCACGAGCATATGCTCGTCTTCAAAAATAATTTTAAAATCGGCGCTCGGCACCGGCGCCTGGGCGATCGCCTCGTTCGGTTGAGCGACGCGGATGGGCGGCACGCGCACCAGATCGCCCAGTTCGAGGCGGTACTGCGCGTCTATCCGACCCTTATTCACACGCACCTCGCCGCTACGCAGGATGCGGTAAATATGGCTTTTTGGCACGCCCTTACAGACGCGCAAAAGGAAGTTATCAATGCGCTGTCCGGCCGCACTGTCGTCGATCTCGATCATCGAGACCTGGTCGCTTGCGACCGATTTCTGGGATATTTTGCCTAACTCTTTCATTATGAATATAATTTGCCCAGCAGTCTGCGGCGGCCGGCGCAGTGTCCGGAATTCGGGCGGATTGCGCAGGCGCAAGCGATAAACCGTTATTTTACTTGCGCCGGGGTCTGGTTGCTCACCCTGAAAATGAGATGCAACATGTTGCACGCACGAAGTCAGTGCCCGGCAGGGACGGCGCCCACAGGCGCGTTCGGTCAAGGTCGGCTTCGACGGTAACGGAATTTTGGTAAAAAAGAATTTAACTTTCAGCTTCGGTATCGGGCGGTCTGACGCCTTGCTGTAGGAAGCTGCGAGTTGCGAAAATACGGCGTGCGCCCGAGGCGTCTTGTAGAAAATACAAGACATGGCGACGTCAAAATGAGGCGAGACACCCCCAGCGAGAAAAGACGCGCCGACTGCGCGAACTTCCCGCTGCGGCATGACCGCAGCCTCCGGCCCTCCGGTCACGCGCCCAGTTGGCGCACCGGCGCGAGTGGACGAAAGGCTTATGAAGGTCTGCTGGCAGAACCCGCGGCGTGTCGGGTCGTTATTTGAAGCCGTGTTCGCATGTGCCCTGCGGCACCGTGCCCATTTTTCAATGGGGCCGGGCCCTCTCAGGCAATTCTCCCGCCATTTTTCCCGCTCCAGCGTGCTTGTGAAAACACAATAAGGCGCGGCATGCCGCTGCCCTCGTGGCTCTCGCGACTGACAACCGCGCAGCTGAGGGCTAGCTAAGCCGCCTGGAGCCGTTCAATGAAACGAATGTTGTTCAACGCGACGCAGCAGGAAGAACTGCGCGTCGCCATCGTCGATGGGCAAAAACTCATCGATATCGACATCGAAACCGCCGGGCGCGAACAACGCAAAGGCAATATTTACAAGGGCATCATCACCCGCATCGAGCCGTCGCTCGAAGCCTGTTTCGTCAACTACGGCGAAGACCGCCACGGCTTTTTGCCGTTCAAGGAAGTCGCCCGCCAGTATTTCCGTGACGGCGTCGACATGCGCTCCGCGCGCATTCAGGACGCCCTCCGTGAAGGCCAGGAACTGATCGTTCAGGTCGAAAAGGAAGAACGCGGCAACAAGGGCGCGGCCCTCACCACCTTCATCTCGCTCGCCGGCCGGTATCTGGTTCTGATGCCGAACAACCCGCGCGGCGGTGGCGTATCGCGCCGGATCGAAGGCGACGACCGCCAGGAACTGCGCGAAACCATGGCGCAACTGCAATTGCCGGAAGGCATGAGCATCATCGCGCGCACGGCCGGGATTGGCCGCTCCGCCGAAGAACTGCAGTGGGACCTGAACTACCTGATGCAACTGTGGCGCGCCATCGAAGCTGCGTCGCAAAGCGGTTCGAGCGGCCAGCCGATGCTGATTTATCTCGAATCGAGCCTCGTTATTCGCGCGATTCGTGACTATTTCCAGCCGGATATCGGCGAAATCCTGATCGACACCACCGAAATCCATGACCAGGCTCGCGCCTTCATGGATATCGTGATGCCGGATAATGTCAGCAAGGTGAAGCGGTATCACGACGACGTGCCGCTTTTCTCGCGCTTCCAGATCGAACACCAGATCGAAACCGCGTACTCGCGCACGGTCCCACTGCCTTCGGGCGGCGCTATCGTGATCGACCACACGGAAGCGCTGGTCGCGATCGACGTGAACTCGGCACGCGCCACCAAGGGCGCCGACATCGAGGAAACGGCTGCACGCACCAACCTCGAAGCCGCCGACGAAGTGGCCCGCCAGTTGCGCCTGCGCGACCTGGGCGGCCTGATCGTGATCGACTTCATCGACATGGAATCGGCCAAGAGCCAGCGCGAAGTCGAGCAACGCCTGAAAGACGCGTTGAAGCACGACCGTGCACGCGTCCAGATGGGCAAGATCTCGCGCTTCGGCCTGATGGAACTGTCGCGTCAACGTCTGCGCCCGGCTCTGTCGGAAGGCAGCCATGTGACCTGCCCGCGCTGTAACGGCACGGGCCACATCCGCGATACCGAATCGTCCGCGCTGCAAGTGCTGCGGATCATTCAAGAAGAAGCGATGAAGGAAAACACCGCGGCGATCCATTGCCAGGTGCCGGTCGAAGTGACCGCCTTCCTGTTGAACGAAAAGCGCGCCGAAATCAACAAGATCGAATCGCGTTTCAAGGTCAACGTCGTTCTGATCCCGAACAAGCATCTCGACACGCCGCATTACAAGCTCGAGCGCCTGCGTCACGACGATGCACGCCTCGACGAGCCGCGCGCTTCGTGGAAGATGGCCGAAGAAGCAGCCCGCGAACTGGAATCGGAAACCGGTTACAGCAAGCGCGCCGAGGAAGTGAAGCCGAAGCAGGAAGCCGCGGTCAAGGGCATTACGCCCGAGAAGCCGGCCCCGAGCGCGCCGGTCCGTCCGGCGGTAACTCCGGCACCGGTGGCCGTCACTCCGGCCGGCGGCGGCTTTATCGGCTGGTTGAAGAATCTGTTCGGCATGCAGCCGGCCGCGCCAGCGCCTGTCGCACCGGCTACGACCGAAAAGCAGACGCGTCCGCAACGCGGCGAACGCACGGAGCGCGGTGAGCGCACCGGCGAACGCGGCGGCGATCGCAACCGCAACCGCCGTAGCGGCGCAGGCGGCCGCGATGCAGCAGGCCGTGGCGAAGGCACGACCGGCGGCCGTCAGGCTCAGGGGCCGCAGCCGTCGCAGCGTCGCGAGGAACGCGAACCGCGTGAAGCACGCGAAGGTCGTGAGCCGCGTGAAGCACGTGAATCGCGCGAGCCGCGTGCTAATCGTGAGCAGCGTGAACCGCGTGAGGCCCGTGAAGGCCGCGAACCGCGCGAGGCTCGTGAGCCGCGTGAAGGTCGCGAGGGCCGCGAAAACCGTGACCGCGACAATCGCGGCACCGATCGTGCGGAAACCGTCGAGGGCGCACCGCGCGCCGAACGTGGCGAGCGTCAGGAACGCGGTGAACGCCGTGAGCGTGGCGAGCGCGCTGAACGTGGCGAACGCCGCAAGCAGCAGCCGGAAGCCGCAGATGCATTGACGCAGAACGACACGCAAACGGCTGAAGAACTGGCGCAAAACCAGACCGCCTTGGGCGAAAACGGTATGCCGGTCGATCAGGAAGCGGTGGCGCGTGAAGGTGAAGAGCGTCGTCGTCGCCGTCGCGGCCGTCGTGGTGGTCGTCGTGAGCGTGAAGAAGACGTGAACGGCAACCTGGCTGCGGACGTTGCGGAAGGTGAAGGCGACAACACCAATGTGACCGATGACGCACCGGTGCGCACCGCGCATCAAGCGGTCGAGCACAAGGCTGAAGTCAACGAAGCGACTGCTGTCAAGCCGGTGGAAGTGGTTGTCGCTGCTGTCGCGACGGAAACCGTTGTCGTCAGCGAATTGCACGCTGTAACCGAAACGCCGGCTCCGGCCGTCGAGCAGGCTGCGAAGGCGGAAACGGTTGTGCCGGTCGCAGAAGCGCCGGTGGTGCCGGTTGCGTTCGAGCAGGCAGTGGAAGCGCCGGTGGCGCAAGCCGTTGCCGCGCCGGTCGAAGCCGCGCAAGTTGCGCCGGCCGTCAGCGAGACGGTTTCGTTCGCCGAACCGGTCGCTCGCTTTGAAGCTCAGGTTGAAGCCCCGGTTGAAGCTCGGGTCGAAACGCCGGCAGTTGCTCCGGTAGTTGAGGCGCAAGCCGCACCGGCTCCAGTGGAAACCGTCGCTCCGGCAGCAGTGGTCGAAGCACCGGCCGCCCAGCCGGCACGGCAAGCCGATATCTTCGAAGCACAACCGGTCGTTGCAGCGGTCGTTGAACCGGCAGCAGTCGAGACGGCGCCCGTTGCCATTGCTGTGCCGCAAGCGCCGCAAGCGCCGCAAGCGCCACGTTATACCGGTGTGTCGGCTGAAGCCCTGAAGCCGGCGCTGGAACAAGCCGGTCTCGTCTGGGTGAACACCGACGCCGACAAGCTGCGGGCCGCGCAGGAAGCTGCTGCGCAAGCGGCCAAGCCGGTTCGCGTGGGTCGCGAGCGTAAGGCATTGCCGCCGGTCGAAACTGCGCCGATGCAAATGGTGGAAACCGGTAAGCATCCGCAGTAAGCGAACCGCCACCATGCAAAAAGCCCGCCCTCACCGGCGGGCTTTTTGTTTTATGGGCGCCGCGCACCCGTCCGCTTGCGGGCTTTATTCCACTCCCCGTATACCCGGACGGCGTCTGGAGGCCGGCAGCCGCTGGATGCATTTCCGCTAGAATGAAGATCTAGGTTCCAATCGCAGCAGCACTTGAGCAGCCCGAAACGAAGCATCAAGCGAAGCAATTCATGTCCCGACGCATCATCCCTGTTGCCGATCTCAGTGCGGTGCCGGTCATTACCGGCCCCGTGCAGGCGCCTAGCGGCGCGCTGCACGACACGCTGGCGCGCCCGCTGCGCGATCTGCGCATCTCGGTGACGGACCGCTGCAATTTCCGCTGCGTCTACTGCATGCCGCGCGCGGTGTTCGACAAGGATTACGCGTTCTTGCCGCATAGCGCATTACTCAGCTTCGAAGAAATCGAACGGCTGGCGCGGCTCTTCGTCGCACATGGCGTCGAGAAAATCCGTCTTACGGGTGGCGAGCCGCTCCTGCGCAAAAATCTGGAATTCCTGATCGAACGGCTCGCGCAACTCGCCACGCCGGAAGGCCGCCCACTCGATCTGACGCTGACCACCAACGGCTCGCTGCTGGAGCGCAAGGCGCGCAGCCTGAAAGACGCCGGCCTGACCCGCGTGACGGTGAGTCTCGACGCGCTCGACGACACCCTGTTTCGCCGCATGAACGACGCCGACTTCGCGGTCGCCGACGTGCTGGACGGGATCGCCGCGGCGCAAGCGGTGGGGCTCGCGCCGGTGAAAGTCAACATGGTCGTCAAACGTGGCACCAACGACGGCGAAATCGTGCCAATGGCGCGTCATTTTAAGGACTCGGGCACGGTACTGCGCTTTATCGAGTACATGGACGTGGGCACGTCGAACGGCTGGAACATGACCGAGGTGCTGCCTTCCGCCGACGTCGTGACGCGCATCGCCGAGCATTTCCCGCTCATGCCGCTCGAAGCGCACAGTGCGGCAGAAACCGCCCAGCGCTGGGGTTACGTGGATGGCGGTGGCGAAATCGGCGTGATTTCGAGTGTGACACGCGCGTTTTGCGGGAGTTGTACGCGAGCGCGTCTGTCGACCGAGGGCAAGCTGTATCTGTGCCTGTTCGCCTCGTCCGGTCACGATCTGCGCGCGTTGCTTCGCAGCGGCGCGAGCGACGCCGATATCGCCACCGCCGTCGCCGAAATCTGGCAAGGCCGCAGCGACCGTTATTCGCAATTGCGCGGCAGCAATGCAGCCGCACCCCGCGCGCAGGACGCCCGCCGCGTGGAAATGTCGTACATCGGCGGCTAAGCGGCCGCGCCCATGAACCCGGCTCGCGAACACATCACCGGTCTGGTCCTGGCGGGCGGACGCGGCATGCGTATGGGCGGCGTCGATAAGGGACTGCAAACGCTGCACGGCGAGCCGCTCGCCGCTCACGTGCTGAAGCGACTCGCACCGCAAACCGGCGCCCTCCTGATCAGCGCCAATCGTCACCCTGAGGCCTACACGGCGCTGGGCGCGCCGTTCGGCGCCAGGGTGCTTGCCGATACCCTACCCGGCTTTCCTGGACCGTTGGCGGGCCTGCTCGCCGGGCTGCGCGCGGCCGGCACCGCGTACGTACTAAGCGCACCCTGCGACACGCCTGGACTGCCCGCCGAACTCGCCGCCCGCCTCACGCAAGCACTCGACTCGAATCAGGCCGACATCGCCACCGTCACGACCACCGACGCCGAAGGCCACGTCTCGCTCCATCCCGTGTTCGCGTTGCTGCGCACGAGCCTCGCCGACGACCTGGCGGCCTTTCTCGAAGCCGGCGAGCGTAAGGTTCGCGCGTGGTACGCGCGCCACAAGACGGTCGAAGTCGCCTTTACCGACGAGCGCGCGTTTTACAATATCAATTCGTTACAAGAACTCGCCGACCTCGAGCGTTGTTGAGGCCCCGGTTGAAATCCCGCTCCGGCCGCACGGCAACAGCCGCTTCCGCCGCCGATCGCGACGTCCAGCCCTTCATGACCACGCTTAACGAATTTTCCCGCTGCGTCGCGCAGTACGATCCTCATGCGCTACCTGTTTCGGCCGCCCAGGCGATCGTCCGTCAGTGGGCCACGCCCGTCACGGCGGTCGAACGCGTGCCCTTGCGCGATGCGCTCGGCCGCGTGCTGGCCGCCGATATCGTCTCGCCGATCGACGTCCCGTCGCACGACAATTCGGCCATGGACGGCTACGCGTTCAACGGCGCGGCATTGGCAACCAGTGAATCCACGATCGATTTGACGATCGTCGGCAAAGCGCTGGCCGGTCATCCGTTCCCGGGCCTCGTGGACACGACGCAATGCGTACGCGTCATGACGGGCGCCTCTATGCCGGCTGACTGCGACACCGTCGTGCCGCAGGAGCTTGTCGAGCGCAGCGCCGATTCCATCTCGATCCGTTTTGCGGCCAACGCCTTGCGGGGCGGCGCCAATCGGCGCCTCGCCGGCGAAGACCTCGCCCGCGGCCATGCCGCGCTACGCGCCGGCCGCATCATACGCGCGTCGGACCTCGGGTTGCTGGCTTCGCTCGGCATTGGCGAAGTCAACGTGCGGCGGCGCTTGCGCGTCGCGTTTTTCTCAACCGGCGACGAATTGCGCTCGCTCGGCGAGCCGCTCGACGCGGGTTCGGTGTACGACAGCAACCGCTACACGCTGTTTGCGATGCTTCGGCGCCTGAACATGGATACGCTCGATCTGGGCGTGGTGCGCGACGAACCCGCGGCGCTCGAGGCCGCATTGCGCAGCGCCGCAGCCAGCGCCGACGTGGTGTTGACGTCGGGCGGCGTCTCGGTGGGCGAGGCGGATTTCACCAAACAATTGCCCCAGACGTTCGGCGACGTCGCCTTCTGGAGTCTCGCGATGCGTCCGGGCCGGCCGCTCGCTTTTGGCCGCGTCTGGTCCGGCGAACATCCGGGTCTCGGGCTACCCGCGTTATTCTTCGGCTTGCCGGGCAACCCCGTGGCCGTGATGGTGACGTTCTACCAGATCGTGCGCGAAGCGTTGCTACTGATGTCCGGCGCGACGCCGCAGGCGCTGCCGGTTTTGCGCGCCGCCAGCCGCCAGGCCATCCGCAAGCGCGCCGGCCGCACCGAATACCAGCGCGGCGTCGCCGAGCAGGATGCGCAGGGCCAATGGCGTGTCACGCCGACCGGCTCGCAAAGCTCCGGCGTCTTGAGTTCTATGAGCGAAGCAAATTGTTTCATCGTTCTCGGGCACGATGAAGCCGATATTGGCGAGGGCGAGCACGTCGATATCATGTTGTTCGACGGCCTGATCTGACGCCTGACTGCACGCTTTCACGGCGGCGTTTTACGGCCGCGCCGGCAGCCTCATTTTCAGCCGCATTTGCAGCTTTACCCATTACCACTACGACACACGGGTTTGACTTACATGAAAAAACAGATCTCGTTCATTGCACCGGGACAGACGGCCAAAGCGCTTATCCTCGTGTACCTGACATTCTCGGTGCCGATCGTGCTGCTCGGCGTGCTGGTGGCGTTCATCCGCTATGGCTCGGTCGAACTGAGCACCGTGTTCAGCGCGCTGCTGCTGAACGCGATTCTCGGCTTCATCCTGCTGTGGATTGCGTGCCACGCCTACAACTGGGTGGCCTCGCGCTTTGGCGGCATCGAAATCCAGTTGACCGACGCGCCGGAAGAAGCGTAATGCCCGCGACGATCCGCACCGCGACACCCGCGGATACGAGCGCTATCTTCGCGCTGACGTACGAGCTGGCCGAATTCGAAAGCCTCACGCACGTATTTGTCGCGACCGAAGACGGATTGCGCGACGCCCTGTTCGGCGCGCGGCCCTCGATCGAAGCGCTCGTCGCGGAAAACGAAGGACGCATCGTCGGCTATGCGCTGTTCTTCCACAATTACTCGAGCTTCGCCGGCAAGCGCGGGCTGTATCTCGAAGATGTCTACGTGCAACCGAGTCAACGCGGCAGTGGTCTAGGCGCCGCGATGCTGGCTAGGCTGGCGGCACTGGCAGTAGAGCGACAGTGCGGACGCTTTGAATGGACCGTGCTCGACTGGAACAAGCAGGCCATTAGCTTCTACGAAAAATTGGGCGCGACAGTGATGCCGGATTGGCGCGTCGTGCGTCTGACGGGCGACGCGCTGGAACAGTTGGCCGCAGCAGCCGCCTCCTGAGTTTGAGTTTGGGCCAACCGTCAGACTCTACTGTTCGTCGGGATCCACGCCCGTCAGCGCATCGCCGAGCAACCCGCTCGCCTCTTCCCCCGGCAACGCCTCGACGTCACGCAGCTTACGGTTCATGACGCGGGTGCGCGTTTCCGCGGCTTCGATCGAACGCGTAACGGTTTCAAGCTGCGCCTTGGTCCTGGCCAGCACGTCACCGAATTTTCCGAACTCTGTTTTCACCGCGCCGAGCACTTGCCACACTTCGCTCGACCGCTTCTCGATCGCTAGCGTTCGGAAACCCATTTGCAGACTATTGAGCAAAGCGGTCAGCGTGGTCGGGCCGGCAATCGTCACGCGATAGTCGCGCTGCAGCAGGTCCGTCAGGCCCGGCCGACGCAGGACTTCTGCGTACAGGCCTTCGGTCGGCAGAAATAGCAGCGCGAAATCGGTGGTGTGCGGCGGCGACACGTACTTTTCTGCGATCGTGCGCGCCTCGGCGCGAATCCGCGCTTCAAGCGCGCGCGACGCCTCCTCCACCGCAACCGGATCGGCACGTTCCTGAGCCTCGATCAGCCGCTCGTAGTCTTCGCGCGGGAACTTGGCGTCGATCGGCAGCCAGACCGGCGTAGCTGGACCACCCACCTCCGCGCGGCCCGGCAGTTTGATTGCGAACTCGACGCGATCGGCGCTCTTCGGTACCGTCGCGACGTTCTTTGCGTATTGATCCGCCGTGAGCAGTTGTTCGAGCAATGCTTCGAGCTGCACTTCTCCCCACGTGCCACGCGTTTTGACGTTAGTGAGCACTTTCTTCAGATCGCCGACACCCGCAGCCAGCGTCTGCATTTCACCGAGACCGCGATGCACCTGTTCCAGCCGGTCCGACACCAGCTTGAACGATTCGCCCAGGCGTTGTTCGAGCGTGGCGTGCAATTTTTCGTCGACGGTGCGGCGCATCTCGTCGAGCTTGGTCGAGTTGTTGGCCTCGATGTCTTTCAGCCGCTGCTCGATCGTCGCACGCACTTCGGCGAAGCGGCGATCGTTCGCCTCGGTGAGTTGACCCAGTTGCAGGGTCAGCGTGTCGCCGAACTGCTTGAGCGTGCGCCCTTGCTCATCGCGTGCCTGCTGGGCCTGCTGCTGCAGGCTGTGGCGCACTGCGTCGAGTTGCTGCGCGAAGCCATCGATCTTGCCGCCCTGCACCGTCGTCATACTGCTGAATTGCGATGCCAGCGTTTGCTGAAAGTGTGCGAATCCGCTGCTCTGCTCGGTACGCGAGACGCGCGCCGTTTCGGTGATGTCATTGCGCAGTTGCCGCTCGAGCCGCTCATAAGCATGCGACTGCGCATCCGCCGCTGTGTCGATACGTTCGCTGAGATTCTCGAATTGCTCGCTTCCGTCAGCGCGACTAAGGCCGCGCATCAGCAATGCCAACGCGATGACCAAGGCGACCGCCAGCACGGCAACGGCCGCCACCAGAATCATTGTCATGAACGCGCCCTGCCGATGACCTCGGGGTTGATCGGATTCGGTGGCCGGCCGGCGCGCGGGCCTTCACCCAGCGCTGCGATCAGATTGTCCGCGGCGAGGTTTGCCATGGCGCGGCGCGTTGCCTCGGTCGCGCTGGCGATGTGCGGCGTCAGTACGACATTCGGCACGGTCAGCAGATCCGGATTCAGATTCGGCTCGCCTTCGTAGACATCGAGACCGGCGGCGGCGATCTGCTTCGTACGCAGTGCTTCGACCAGCGCCGCATCGTCAACGATGCCGCCGCGTGCGATGTTGGTAAGCGTTGCGGTCGGCTTCATCTGCGCGAGTTCGGCAGCGCCGATCGTATGGTGGTTTTCCTTCGTGTACGGCAAGACGAGCACCACGTGATCGGCGCGCTGCAGCAGGTCCTGTTTGGACGCGTATTCCGCGTTCAACTCCGCCTCGATCTCCGGCGCGACTCGCGAACGGTTGTGATAGATCACCTGCATGTTGAAACCCTTCGCGCGACGCGCCAGCGCCTGCCCAATCCGGCCCATGCCGATCACGCCGAGTGTCGAACCGTAAAGGTCGGTGCCGAGAAAACCGTCATAGGCCCACTTCTGCCATTTGCCGGCGCGCAGCCAGTGCTCCGATTCGGCAATGCGGCGCGCCGCGGCCATCATCAGCGCCCAGCCGAAATCGGCGGTCGATTCGTTCAGCACGTCCGGCGTGTTGGTGCCGAGTACGTTCGCCGCGTTGAACGCAGCCATGTCGAAGTTGTTGTAGCCCACTGCCATGTTCGACACCACGCGCAGACGCGGCGCCGCTGCGAGCGCCGCCGCGCCGACCGGATCGCCCGCGGTCAGCGCGCCGTCTTTATCCGCGAGACGTCGCGTCAACTCGTCTGCGGGCAACACATCGCCCTGGTGCCAGTCGACATCGAAATACTGTTTGAGCCGTTCGATCACATCGGGAAAGATCGGACGGGCGACGAGGATCTTCTGCATTGCAATTCTCCGGATAGCGCGTCGAGTCCAACGACCTCGGCGTCAGGATAAGCGTGAAATCAGGCGTCAAAAAAACAGCCAGCCGGTGACGAGAAACAGCGGCATGAGCACCACAACCGACCAGCCGAGATACGAAAAAAAGCTCGGCATGCGAATGCCGCGCGACTCCGCGATCGCTTTCACCATGAAGTTCGGTGCATTGCCGATATACGTGTTGGCGCCCATGAACACCGCGCCGGCCGAGATCGCCGCGAGCGTCGTGGCACCGGTGGTCATCAATGTCTGCGCGTCGCCGCCGGCCAGGTTGAAGAACACCAGGTAGGTCGGCGCATTGTCGAGAAACGACGATAGCAGGCCAGTCGCCCAAAAGTACATCAGGTCGTGGGGCTGACCGGACGGGTTGACCAGATGGACGATGCCGGCGAACGCGCCCGCCTCACCGGCACGCAGGATCGTGATGACCGGCGCGATCGTCACGAAGATGCCGGCAAACAGTTTGGCGACCTCTTCGATCGGTGCCCAGTTGAAGTCATTACCCGCGCGTGCCGCGCGCGGCGTCAGTGCCAGCGAGAGCAAGGTGACGCCGATCAGCGCGACATCGCGCACGGCATTTTGCAACGCGACGTGCGTACCGAAAACGTCGAACACGATGTCTGACTTCCAGAACCCACTCATCAGAACCAGCGCAATCACGGCAGCGAGAAGCACGAAGTTGATCCTGCCGTCGACGCCTAGCGGCGGCGAATCCGGCGTCGGGTCGAGAAAGCGCGAACGCTCTTCTTCACGCCGATGAAAATAGTACGAATCCAATGCATAGAACGCGGCCAGCAGCACGACGCAGACAAACAGCATCGGCAACGCCAGATGCGTGGTGGTCCAGAAGAAACTGACGCCTTGCAGGAAGCCGAGAAAGAGCGGCGGGTCGCCGAGCGGCGACAACGAGCCGCCCGCGTTCGCGACCAGAAAGATGAAGAACACCACCACATGAACGACGTGCTTGCGATTGTCGTTAGCGCGCAGCAATGGGCGGATCAGCAGCATCGCCGCACCGGTCGTGCCCATGATGCTGGCCAATAGTGTGCCGAGCGCGAGAATCGCGGTATTCAGACGCGGCGTGCCATGCAGATTGCCGCGCACGCAGATGCCTCCCGCGACCGTATAAAGCGCCGTCAGTAACACGATGAACGGAATGTATTCTTCGAGCACCGCGTGCACCAGCGTTCCGAATGCGGCGCCCGTGCCGAAAGCAAGCGCAAACGGTACCAGGAAGAGCAACGCCCACGCTGCCGCGATCTTGCCGAAATGGTGATGCCAGAATGCCGGCGCGACCAACGGAAACACCGCGATAGACAACAGCACGCCCGCAAAGGGCAAGCCCCACAATGCCGACAAGCTCGCGCCGTCGATCGTAGCCGCCGATGCCAGTTGAGGCCACCCTGCCAGCGTCAATGCAGCGGCGAGCACCATGCTCGCCCCTACGGCATGTCGTTTCATATTCTTGAAGTCCTTGTAACTGCGGGCAGCCGTGCGCGCCGCAAGGAGACAGCGACGCGTGCCGCGCTCAGGCGCCACGTACGACGATCACATGCACCCGATACGGCCCATGTGCGCCAAGCACGATAGTCTGTTCGATATCGCCGGTGCGCGATGGCCCGGAGACAAAATTGACGGCGCGCGGAAGTTCACCGCGTTCGCTACGGATCAGCCCGAACGCCTCTTCATGTCCCGAGACGATGCGCGAAGCCGGCACGATTGCAATATGCGTTTCCGGCAACAGACCTGCCGATGCGTAGGTTTCCGGTCCGGACAACAGAACGAGCGTGCCCGTCTCGGCGGTCGCACAGAAGCAGCCAGTGAGCCCGACCACGTCGCCGTCTTCAGGTTTGCGGAATTCGACGTTGAGGCCGGCTTCGGCCCATTGCAGATCTTGCAGGGTTTGCCATGCGATAGCCTGCAGCGGCAAAGCGTGTTCAGTGAGGTAGCGATGCGCGGCGGAAGGCACGTCGCCCAGCGATTCGACGGTATCGACGGTGGTCGCCATTCTCTGCGCTTCTTCGATGAAGCGCGTGGTCAGATCGGCCGGCATCTCCGGACGCGGACCCTCGGGATGGCGCGCCAGATAATCCGCAGCCGCCTCGCGCTCGGGAGCGGACGGTTCAGGCTCACGCCCCTGCGCTGCGCGGATGCGCGCCAGGATGTTGCGGCGGGCAATCGATGTGTCCATATGCGAAATCCTCGTGTCGACAGCCGTGCGATATGGCGGGAATTATACCGGCCACCCTGGGCGCGAACACCCTGGCCGAACGGCCTGGGGCAACGTATCGACCACGCGGCGAACACGATCTCAGCAAGATATCGACACAAGACAGCGGCGCATAAGTCGCACACGCGCCGCGCAGACGCCACGTTACTTCGCAGCGTCTTCCTCGGGCTGCGCAATGCCGAACACCTGACGCAGATACGCGAGATAGGCCTTGTCTTCGCACATGTTCTTGCCCGGCGAATCCGACAGCTTCGCCACCGGCTGACCGTTGCAGCGAACCATTTTGATGACGATCTGCAAGGGGTTGTAGCCCAGGTCGTTTGTCAGATTGGTTCCTACGCCGAATGCCAGCTTGCAGCGGCCGCGGAAACGCTCGTACAGTTGCAGCACTTTGGGAATGTCGAGCGCGTCGGAGAACACGAGGATCTTGGTGCGCGGGTCGCAGCGGTTCGCCTCGTAGTGCTTGAGCAGGCGCTCGCCCCAGTCGAACGGGTCGCCGGAATCGTGGCGCGCACCGTCGAACAGCTTGCAGAAGTACATGTCGAAGTCGCGCAGGAACGCCTCCATGCCGTACACATCCGACAGGGCGATACCCAGGTCGCCGCGATACTCCTTCGCCCACATCTCGAAGCCGAAGATCTGCGAATCGCGCAACCGCGGACCGAGCGCCTGACACGCCTGCAGGTATTCATGCGCCATCGTGCCGAGCGGCGTGAGGCTGTGCTTCATCGCGTAGAAGACGTTGCTGGTGCCGGCGAATTGTTCGCCGAGGCCGTCTTTCAGCGTGAGGATCACTTCTTCGTGCCATTGCTTCGAGAAGCGGCGGCGCGTGCCGTAGTCGGCGATCTTGCAGTCGGCGAATTCCGGGCGCGCGCCGAGCAGCTTGATCTTCTCGACGAGACGGCCGCGCCCTTCGCTGTAGTCAGGTTTCTGCTGGGTGTTGCGGAAGTAGACTTCGTTGACGATCGCAAGCATCGGGATCTCGAACAGGATCGTGTGCAGCCACGGCCCCTTGATCTCGATGTCGATTTCACCATTGCCCTTCGGCGAGGGCGAAATCGAAATGTATTTCTCGTTCAAATGGAACAGCGCGAGAAACTCGATGAAGTCGCCCTTGATGAAGCGCATGCGCCGCAGGTAGTCGAGTTCGTCGTCGGTGAAGCGCAGATCGCAGAGCTTGCGCACTTCGTCGCGAATCTCGCCGATATACGGCACGAGGTCGACATTCGGCGTGCGGCAGCGAAACCGGTACTCGACGTTCGCCGCGGGAAAGTGATGCAACACCACTTGCATCATCGTGAACTTGTACAGATCGGTGTCGAGCAGCGAAGTAATAATCATGATGGTGCGAACTGGACTGCAGGAAAAACGGAAGGCTTGGCTCGACCAACCGCGTCAACCCATGCGCGTGCGGCGCGCCCCGTGCGCGCCAACCTGACGCATGTTACCCGAATGCATCCGGATTCAGCACGCCGGCGGGCGGCGCTCGCCGGACGCCATAAACTAATCACAAAAACGTATAAAAGCCGTTGCCCGATGCTGCATGCGGCTCTTGACGTTACGTTACAATAGCGCTTTTGGCGTTTCGCCTCCCCTGATTCCGCATGCAGGAGCTGCCTGAATGACTCACGTTGTGACCGAAAGCTGCATCAAGTGCCGCTATACCGACTGCGTCGATGTGTGCCCGGTGGACTGCTTTCGCGAAGGTCCCAACTTCCTCGCGATCGACCCCGACGAATGCATCGACTGCGCCGTGTGCGTGGCCGAATGCCCGGTGAACGCCATTTATGCCGAAGAAGACGTGCCGGGCGACCAGCAGCACTTCACCGAGCTGAATGCCGATCTCGCGAAGAACTGGCCGAGCATCACCAAGACCAAAGCGCCGCTGCCGGAAGCCGACGAATTCAAGGACGTGAAGGAAAAGCTGGCCCTGCTCGTACGCTGAGCGGCGCGGCCTGCACCCCGCTGTTGCATTCGGACCAAATCGAGATGAATGCAGGGTATTGACAGGCGCCTAGTCACCTCCTACAATTTCGCTTCTCTGCTGTTTGTTGTTCTGTTCCTCGATAGCTCAGTCGGTAGAGCGCCGGACTGTTAATCCGTAGGTCCCTGGTTCGAGCCCAGGTCGAGGAGCCAAGAATTGCAAAAGCCCGTTAACCAATACGGGCTTTTTTATGTAGATCAAGTTGTACTGCTGTTCCTCGATAGCTCAGTCGGTAGAGCGCCGGACTGTTAATCCGTAGGTCCCTGGTTCGAGCCCAGGTCGAGGAGCCAAAATTTTGAAAGGCCCGCATTCGTGCGGGCCTTTTTGTTTTGGTCTGGCCTATTTGAATGCCGGATCCGGTGGCTTGAATCGGGGGGCGACGGTCCGTTCCGGCCGGAAGATTGCGCATGCCCCAGAGCATTTGCACTGACCCTCTGGCGGACACGCCGTTATACGATGGCGCTTTATCGACGCCGATCTCTCGCGCCCAACCCAAGCACTCATTCCCGGCCCTCCCATGAATCCCACCGTGTTGCGCATCGCACTTGCAGTCACTACCGCCCTGCTCCTGTCCTCGGTCCACAGCGAAGAAGTCGGCAGCGTCAATACCAACTTCCGCATTACCGGTTCCGATCGCGTGGTCGTCGAGGCCTATGACGATCCGCTCGTCCAGGGCGTGACCTGCTACGTGTCGCGGGCGCGCACGGGTGGCGTCAAGGGGACACTGGGCATCGCCGAAGATCCGACCGAGGCGTCGATCGCTTGTCGGCAAGTGGGCGCGATTCATTTCACCGGCCCCGTGAAGCAGCAATCCGATGTGTTCTCGGTCAGCATGTCGCTGATCTTCAAATCGCTGCATGTGGTGCGGGTGGTCGACGCGAAGCGCAACACGCTGGTGTACATGACTTACAGCGACCGCATCGTCAGCGGCAGTGCGAAGAACAGCGTGAGCGCCGTGCCGATGCCGGCCGGCACGACAATTCCGGTCAAGTAACCGCCGCCCCGCGGCAAAGCTCACAGCGCAAAGACATACACGCGTGAGTCACCGCAAAGGCCACGGCGCGCTACACTGACTGGTCATGCCGGATCGCCGGTACTACCGGACCGCAGGATCGCCAGACTTTCACCATGACCGCCCATCGTTTCCAGGATTCCGCCCGCTACTGGCGTACGCCGCTTTTGCCCGGCGCGGATCTGCTCACAGCGGAATATCACGATCACGAGTTCTCGCCGCATTGGCACGATGCGTACACGATTCCGGTGATCGTCGCCGGCGCCGAGGGCTATCGGTATCTCGGCTCGGACTATGTCGCCGAAGCGGGCAGCGTGCCGATCATCAATCCGGGAGAACTGCACACGGGCTCCAAGGCTGTCGAGGCAGGCTGGCGCTATCGCGTGATGTATGCGCCGGTGGATTTCATTCACGAGCTTGCCAACGACGTTGCCGGCAAGCCGCAAGCATTGCCGTGGTTCGCGCCGGGCGTCATCCGCGATCCCGATCTGGCGCAGCGGCTGGCGCGCGCGCACTGTCTGCTGGAGGCCGGCGACGATCCGCTCGCCGCCGAGGCCGCGATGCTTGACGCGCTGTCCACCTTGCTGGTCCGCTACTCGCAAACGCAGCCGGAAGCGTGGCGCCTCGCCGCCGACGACGCCCGCGTCGCGACGATGCAGGAGCGCCTGACCGGCGACCTCGCCGAAGCTGTCACGCTGGCCGAGGTCGCGCAGGCAGCGGGACTCTCGCCCTTCCACGCCGCGCGCCTTTTCACGCAGACCACCGGATTGCCGCCGCACGCGTGGCGCAATCAGGTGCGCTTGCAGCGCGCGCTCGCGCCATTGCGAGCGGGCGTTTCGGTGACCGATGTCGCCGCGGCAAGCGGTTTCACGGATCAAAGCCATTTCACGCGCCATTTCAGGCGCATGTTCGGCGTGCCGCCGGGGCGCTGGCAAGGCAGTTGACGCACGCTTCGCCCCCATCCACCGCAAGAACGTACAAGCCCCCGCCCAGCCTTGCCCGCTATCCTTTGCGCATCAAGGAGGCAAGATTGACCCATTCCAACCCAGGCCAGCCCTCAAGCACAGGCCACTTAAAAGAATTCACCGCCGGCGCGCGCGACATCATCCCGATGATGGTCGGCGCGGCGCCCTTCGGCGTGATCTTCGGCACCCTGGTCGCGTCCGGCCCGCTGCATCTGTGGCATGGACAACTGATGTCGCTCGTCGTGTTCGCCGGTTCCGCGCAATTCATCGCATTGGGCCTGATCGCCGGCCACGCGAGTTTTGCGGTGATCTGGGCGACCACGCTCGTCGTCAACCTGCGTCACGTGCTGTATAGCGCGACGCTCGCGCCGCACGTCGCGCACCTGCCCTCGCGCTGGCGCTGGGCGCTCGGCGCGCTGCTCACCGACGAAGTCTTCGCGGTCGCGTGGGAACATTACCGGCATCGGGAGCCCGGCACGGTCGGCCCGCACTACTTCTTTGGCGCGGGTCTGGCCATGTACCAGAACTGGCAGATCTGGACCGTCGCCGGCCTGCTGTTCGGCGCGGCCTTTCCGGGCCTGCAGTCGCTCGGGCTCGATTTCGCGATGGTCGCCACTTTCATCGCGATCGTCGTGCCGCAGCTCGTCGCGCTGCGCTATATCGCTGCGGCCGCGACCGCGGGCACGCTGGCTTTCTTCTGGCAGGCGTGGCCGTACAAGCTCGGCCTGCTCGGCGCCGTGTTCGCGGGTGTGGCAATCGGTGTCTTGCTGTCGGCGCCGCGATTTGGGCGAGGCGCGCGGGGAAATCGCGAATCCTCGCGAGCAACTTCGCGCGAAACCTCACAGGGCCCCCACCGGGAAGCCCCGCGGAAAACCTCAAAGGAAACCATGGAGGCGTCGCGATGAACTACGTCGTTCTGATCCTCGGCATGGCCGCCATTACGTGGGTGATCCGCGCCGCCGTCTTCGTGCTCGGCGACCGGCTGGTGTTTCCGCCGCTCGTGCGCACCGCGCTCGGCTTCGTGCCCGTTACCGTGCTGACGGCGATCATCGTCCCGATGGCGGTCTCGCCGCACGGCGCCGGCGCCGAACTGACCTGGCGCAATCCGCAACTGGTCGGGGCGCTGGCCGCCATCGTAGTCAGCGCGCTGACGCGACGACCGCTCCTGACCATCGCGGTCGGCCTGACAGTCTTTTTTGTCTGGCAAGGCGTTGTGCTTAAATAGGCGCTGTTCGACGCCTACATCGCGTGCAAACGGCGCCCAGATTGCCATAGGCGCCAGGCGCGGCGGGCTCGGGATTGGGGTGGCGCCCGCCATGCGCTGCCCTCGCAGGCGACGCATTCCTCTAAAGCCGCCGCCGGCGCCGCGCGCACCCTTAAGTTTTCCCTGAATCCGCCGATAAGATGTCGAGGTCCGCTCGTCGGGATACGTCCCGCTGGTTACGCGGCAACAGGCAGCAATCAACCGCGCCGGCATAGGCGTCGCGTCTCACGGGGTCCGTGCGCGAACGCCGACATGACGAAGCAGCGCGGCAGGACCAAACGGGATAACACATGGGTCAGATCACCCTCACACTCAAAGACGAGACCATTGCGACGCTACGCAAGGACTTCGACGCATTTCTGCGGGTTTCGCTGAAGCTCGATCCGCAGTTCGCGACGCCGTCGTTTGAGGACTTTTTGCGCGCCAAGCTGCTCGACAACATGGTGCCGCTAACCGAACACGCGGTTCAGCGGATGTTGCAGGGCGGCCAGTACGCATGGGCGAAACGCACGCTGGACAAGGAATTCCCGGACGTCGTCGCGATCCTGATGAGGCAGGCGGGGGAATTCGGTTTCGGCTTTGCAGCCCGTTCGGAATGGACGCCGGAAGAGCTCGCCAAGCAGTGCCGCGACTGGGCGGCGGCCATCGTCAAGGAAGCGGAAGGCGACGCGGCGCTGATCGATCCGCTCGCGGCGCAGATCAAGAGCGCCGCGCAGGACATCCAGGCGCTCGAGGAAGTCATGCAGACGCCGGCCTGGCGTCTGGTGGAATCGCTGCGTCAGCGCGTCTACGAAGCCAAAGTAGCGTGCGAAACGAGCGTGGGCAGCACTGCGCGCGAAAAGCTCGGCGAACTGCGTGGCCTGTTGCGCCTGGGCATTTCGCACGGCTCGTTCCAGAAGCAGGAAGCGCAGCAGATCATGGAGTACCTGCGCTTGCTGAAGCCGGAAATTTTCGTCGAAGAACCGTATGACGTGTTCTCACGCCTCGCCGCCTGGCTGCGCAATTTCTTTGTGCCGCCACGGCCGGTGCCGCAACAGCAACAACAACGGCAGTCACGGTAAAAGCAGGTTCAATCCCACATTTTTCTGAGCTTCGCCCCAATTTCGATCTTCGCTTGCGCCGCCGCGGCCAGTCCCGCCGCTGTCGGCGCGCTCGGCACCGGCACGCGCGGCCAGGCATAAGCGTCGAACAAGGGCATCAGATGCGCCGGAATGAACCGCGTGCGCGACGCCCACACGTGACGGTCGCCCATATGGGTCTGGTTGTGCACGTAAAAGCGCTGCGGCACGACGATATGCAGGTCTTCCTTCGCGCGCGTCATCGCCACGTATAACAGGCGGCGTTCTTCGTCGATTTCCTCTTCGCTGCCGGTGCCGAGATCGGATGGAATGCAACCGTCGACGCCATTCAGCACGAACACGTTGCGCCACTCCTGCCCTTTCGCCGAATGAATCGTGGACAGGATCAGGTAGTCCTCGTCGATCAGCGGCACGCCGGATTCGTCGCTGGTCGCGTCGGGTGGATCGAGTGTCAGCTCAGTCAGGAAGCGTTCGCGCGACGCATAGGTGCCCGCGATGCTTTCCATCTGCAGCACGTCCGCATGACGGATCGCCGCGTCCTCATGGTTGCGCTCGAGATGAGGCTCGTACCAGCGCCGCACCATTTCGAACTCCGCCGGCCACGGCGTCTGCCGGCCGTACACGCTCGACATCAGCTTGACGAACGGATGCCAGTCCTCCTGCGCGCGAGCGGGCGGCGCAAAGGCGGCCAGCGCGCCACCGGCGCTATGGGTGAAATCGGCCGGATTGCCGGCGCCCACCCGGGCCACGACCTCGTCCAGCACCTTAGCAGCGGTGGCGGGGCCGACGCCCGGGAGCAATTGCACGACGCGAAAACCCGCGACACGGTCGCGCGGATTCTCCGCCCAGCGCAGCACGGCGAGCACATCCTTGACGTGCACCGAATCGAGAAACTTCAGGCCGCCGAACTTCACGAACGGAATGTTGCGCCGGGTCAGTTCGATCTCGAGCGCGGCGCTGTGATGCGCGGCGCGGAACAGCACCGCCTGTGACTTGAGCTTCATGCCCTGCTCGCGCGCTTCGAGCACCTGTTCGACGATATAGCGCGCCTGATCCGCTTCGTCGGCGACCGTCACCAGACGCGGGCGCTGCGCCGATGCTTTGTCAGTCCACAGATGCTTCGTATACCGCTCGCTGGCGAGCTCGATCACCGCATTCGACGCCGCCAGAATCGGCCCGGTCGAGCGGTAGTTGCGCTCGAGCGTGATCTGCCGCGCGAGCGGATTGAAGTGCGCCGGGAAGTCGAGGATGTTGCGCACGGTCGCGCCGCGAAACGAATAGATCGACTGGGCGTCGTCGCCGACCACGGTCAAGCCGCGGCCGTCGGGTTTCAGCGCGAGCAGGATCGACGCCTGCAGGCGGTTGGTGTCCTGATACTCGTCGACCAGAACGTGATCGAAGCGCGCCGACAGATCAGCCGCGATCGCCGGCTCCGCGGCCATATGCGACCAGTAGAGCAGCAGGTCGTCGTAGTCGAGCACGCTCTGCTTCTGCTTGGCTTCGACGTACGCGGCGAACAGCATGCGCAGATCGGCTTCCCACTCGCGGCACCACGGAAACGCGCTGTTGAGCACGTCGGCAAGCGACGCGCCGGTGTTCACCACGCGCGAATAGATCGCAAAGCAGGTCCCCTTGGCTGGGAAGCGCCGCTCTTTCGCCGACAAACCGAGCTCGTGGCGCACGAGATTCATCAGGTCGGCGGAATCCTCGCGGTCGTTGATCGTGAAGGCGGGCGCGAGGCCGATCAGGTCGGCGTATTCGCGCAAAAGCCGCGCGCCGACGCTATGGAAGGTCCCTGACCAGGTCAGCCCTTGCGCCAGCGCAGCCCGCGTACCGAGCGCCGCACCAGCGATGCGCGTGACGCGGCGGGTCATTTCGAGCGCGGCGCGGCGTGAGAAAGTGAGCAGCAGAATACGGCGCGGATCGGCGCCCTTCACCACCAGATTGGCGACCCGGTGCGCCAGCGTGTTGGTCTTGCCGGAGCCGGCCCCCGCGATCACCAGCAGCGCGCCCGGCGGCGCGTTGGGGCTGTCGGCGCCGTATTCGACGGCTTCGCGTTGCGCGTCGTTGAGCTTTGCGAGCCAGGAGGCGGTATCGGTATCGTTATCGGTACCGGAAGCAGACGGTGGCGAAGATTCAGCGACGGAGAGCACAGTGGATTCGGGCCTGAGGTGGAATTGACGCGGCGACGCATACTGTATATCCATACAAGTATCAGAGACAAGCGGCCCTTTTTTCCCTGCCGCCCCCAAAAGAAATGACCCGGGCGCTTACGCGCTCCGGGCCATTTCTTCGCGAGGGCACTGCGAGACTTTGACGAAGCCCCGCAGCAAGGTTGGCTGAGGCAACGGCTAAGCTTGTTGTCGAAGCGCCTTGTGTTTCAGAAGAACTCTGGCTTAGTGCTTCACGTCGGCGCCGTTGTCCTGATCGGAAGCCTGACCCTGCATATTTATCTTCATTTCGTTGTTGGCTGCCTGCTTGTCAGCCTTCTGGTTGACCTTGGCGTCGCGCACCTGCTCCTTGTACTGCGACTTGGCAGCCTTTTGCTGCTGCGCCAATTCCGCCTTGGACGCCTTCTTCGACGCCTTGTACTCGGCGTTAGCCTGTGCGTTGGCGTCGCGCTTCTGGACCAGCGGATCGGTCGAACCCGATGCCGTCAGACGCGTCGGCGCCGGCGTCACCGGCTGCACACCTTGCGCGGCCGGTGCTGCGGGTGCGACATCGGCGCCTTGGGCCTGGACCTGTGCCTGGCCGTTCACACCGGCGGCCGGTTGCGCGGTCTGCGCGAACGCCGCGGTAGCGGCAAAAGCAGTCAGGGCGGTACCAATCAGGAGCGTACGAATCTGAGTCATGGCTAAATCCTCTCTAAGGTTGTTGTGACGCGGGCGCCGTATCCGGCGCGGCACATTGACGTGCGCTTCATCCAATGCGCACCTCGCCCGGTCTATTCGTCGCTGGAAAAATCCAGCAAGCTTTCCTACAGACCCGCACTTTACGAGTGAAGTTCGTGATATGCGACCCGTGTTACGGAACGTTTCATTTTCTGACAACTACATAACATCTGCTTGCAATCGCCCGAATCCGGTCCGGGAGCACGGGGGACTATTCATTCAGGGCAAGCTTCTGGCTTATCATGCGAACCCTTTGCTTCAAGGCGCAAACGCCATGCCCAACCTCGATTTCACACTGACCGGCGACTACGTCGAACTGCACAATCTCCTGAAGATAACGGGGCTTGCGGACAGCGGCGGACAGGCAAAAATGATGGTCGCGGACGGCGCGGTGACCGTCGACGGCCGGGTCGAAACGCGTAAAACCTGCAAAATCCGCGCGGGCCAGGTCGTGCTGCTGGGCGATACGCGCATCGCGGTGCACGAGGCTTGACGCGCCAAGTCCGAAAACTCGGGGGATCGCGCGCACCAAAATCGTGCCTCTTCCATCGACATCCCCGCGCCTAAGCAATAAGCTGTCAGTTTCGACAGACAAACAATCGGCTGACAGCCGCCCTACGCTCCGGTGAGCCACCGCATTTCGCCGCCTCACCGGCAGCACGCAAGCCCCGCGAATCGGCCGGGCTGCGCCCTCCGCCACGCTGTCGCCCCTTCCGCTTCCAAGCGCTCCATGACTCAATCCGGCTTCACCCGGGTGGCCGCCCGGCCGCCGACCTTGACCCGCCACGCCGCCGACACCGCCCGGCTCGCCGCGCCGCTCGCCATCGCGCAACTTTCGCAAATGGCGATGGGCGTCACCGACACGATCCTGCTCGGCTCGCTCGGCCCCGACGCGCTGGCCGCCGGCGGCCTCGGCGCCAACCTGTTCTTCGTCGTGGTCACGCTGCTGCAGGGCGTGCTCACCTCCGTCAGCGTGAGCGTCTCGCATGCGCGCGGCGCGCAGGACGAAGGGCGCGTGCCGCATATCTACTGGACCGGTCTCGTGTTGTCGGTGCTGCTGTCGGTGCCCGCGTTCTTCCTGCTGTCGTTCGCCACGCCGATCCTGCTGGCCTTCGGCGAACCCGCGCTGCTCGCGCACAACGTCGGCGAATACGCGGCGGTGCTGCGCTGGGGCTCGCTCGGCAGTCTGATCGGCGTCGGCCTGATGCGCTCGTTCCTGCCAGCCATCGGCGCGGCCAAGCGGCTCCTGTGGGTGTCGCTCGTCAGCGTGTTCGTCAACGGCTTTCTCAACTACGGGCTGATTCACGGCGTCCACGGACTGCCTCGCTTGGGCTTTCTCGGTTCGGCGGCGGCCACCTCGATCACCGTCTGGCTAAGCGCGCTCGTGCTGATGGCCTTGTTGCATCTGCGGCCACGCTATAAGCATTTCGTCGTCGCGACGCGGCCGAACGTGCCGCTAATGGGCGAGTTGTTCGGCAT
Source organism: Paraburkholderia madseniana (assembly GCF_009690905.1). Taxonomy (GTDB): domain Bacteria; phylum Pseudomonadota; class Gammaproteobacteria; order Burkholderiales; family Burkholderiaceae; genus Paraburkholderia; species Paraburkholderia madseniana. The sequence continues at coordinate 41,877 of NZ_VOSW01000027.1, read as the reverse complement.
CGGCTGGCCGGTCGCGATCACCTATGGCGTCGAATCGACGCTGTTCCTCGCCACCGGCCTGATGGTCGGCCTGCTCGGCGAATCGCAACTGGCCGCGCATCAGATCGCCTTGAACGTCGCCTCGGTGGCCTTCATGGTGCCGCTCGCGATCGGTCAGGCAGCCAATGTGCGGATCGGCTACTGGTCCGGCGCCGGCCAGCCGCTTGCCGCACGCCACGCGGGTTTCGTCGCGCTCGCGCTCGGCGTCGGCTTCATGACGCTGTCGGGCATCGTGCTGATCGCCGCGCCGCACTGGATCGTCGGCCTGTATCTGCATCTCGACGACCCAGCCAACGCCGCCACGGTGACGTTGGCAAGTTCGCTGCTCGGCGTGGCCGCGATCTTCCAGATCGTCGACGGCATGCAGACGGTTGGCTCAGGCTGCCTGCGCGGCCTGAAGGACACGCGCGTGCCGATGATCGCGGCGACGTTCGGGTACTGGGTCATCGGCTTTCCGACTGGTTATGTGATGGCATTTCACTTCGGGCTGGGGGCGCGCGGTTTGTGGTGGGGACTCGCGGCCGGCCTTGCCAGCGTTGCGCTTCTGATGACGCTGCGCTTTCACAAACTGAGCTTGCGGCGCGTGCCAGTTATGCCCGGCACGCCGCCGGCCCCTTCGGCCTGAAGTCACCTGAGGTCGGCCTAAGGTCGGCCTGCGGTCGACCTTAACCCGCCATTTCGCGGATGGTTGCGGGCGCAACCATCGTTTCCCGGCAAACACACCGCGAACGATAAAATGCACCCTCTGGCAAAACCGCGCGCACCCGCGCGATGCACGTCGCAGTCACACGGAAGATCGAAAGCCCACACGCCTGATTCCCCTTAGAATGCATTTCTCGACAGCGTGAGCACGCTACGCGCGCTGCCGCCATGAGAAGCGTGCAATCAAGGGAGAGCCGGCGTGTCGTGGCATCAAAATCAGGATCAGACTGCACCGCACCGCACGTGCGCGTTCAGCACGGCCCGCAGGAAGACCCCTTGGGAGACGACGAGACATTTCTTCCTGCTGTGCTGCGCAACGGCATTTCTGACCGCTTGCGCGACCAAGCCGCCCGCCACCGCATTCGACCGTCCGGTCACCCACGCACTGTCCGCCACTCAACCAACGCCGCTTCACACGGCCCTCGCGCCGCTCGAAGCCGCGCATCCGAATCAGTCCGGTTTCCGGATACTGTCGAGCGGCACCGACGCCTTGCAGATGCGCATTGCGCTCGCACGTGCGGCGACGAAAACCCTCGACATGCAGTACTACATCGCCAACGAGGACACCACCGGCAAGCTGCTGCTCGGCGCCGCCCTCTACGCAGCCGATCGCGGCGTGAGAGTGCGCATGCTGGTCGACGATCTGAACTTCAAGGACATCGACCAAACGATGGCGGGGCTGAACTCGCACGACAACATCGAGATCCGCGTTTTCAATCCATTCGGCAGCGCGCAGGAAGGCGTATTCGAACGCACTACGAACGTGTTCACGCAGATCGGCCACTTCACGCGCCGCATGCACAACAAGTCGATGATCGCCGACAACCAGTTGGCCATTGTCGGCGGCCGCAATCTCGGCGACGAATATTTCAGTGCGAGCGAAACGCTGCAGTTCCGCGACCTCGACGTGCTGGCCGCCGGCCCGGTAGTCGCCGACGTCTCCGCCAGTTTCGACGACTACTGGAACAGCAGCATCGCCTATCCGCTGCGGGCGCTGAACAAGCAGAAGTTCGATGCGAAAGAACTCGACCAGACGCGCGACGATTTACGCCAGCACTGGCGCACCAACGCCGACCCGTACAACGCGAAACCGCTGAACGCTTCGCCGCTCGCCACGCAGATTGCCCAGGATCAACTTGGCTTGACGTGGGCGCCGGCCGAATTCAAAGCGGACTTGCCGGAGAAAATCGAACATCCCTCGCCGGACTACGTCAGTCCGCCAATGCAGCGACTGGGCGAGCTGATGCACGACGCGCAGAAAGATTTTCTGATTATTTCGCCCTACTTCGTACCGCACGAGAGCGGCGTCAAGGCAGCCGGCGAACTGACGCATCGTGGCGTACGCATCGCCGTGCTGACCAACTCGCTCGCGGCGACCGACGCGGTAGCGGTACAAGCCGGCTATAGCCCCTTCCGCGTGCCGCTGCTGCAACAGGGCGTGGAATTGTATGAATTCAAACCGCAGCAGAAGGCGCGGCGTGTCGGTTTCGCCGGATCCAGCTCGCGAGCCAGCCTGCACGCAAAGACTTATGTCATCGACCGCAAGATTCTGGTGATCGGCTCGATGAATCTCGATCCGCGCTCGGCCAATCTGAACACCGAGCAGACGCTGGTCATCCATAGCCCGGCGCTCGCCGAGCAGGTTGCACAGATCTTCGAACGTGCCATCGCGCCCGAAGCAAGCTACCAGGTCACGCTCGCCGACGCGGCGCAACTCGCCTATCTGCGCTCGATCGGCGCGCCCCTCTCGCCGCTCGTCTGGACCGACGTCGAAGACGGCGCGCGCCGCACCTATATCTTCGACCCCCAAGCGGGTTTTTACCGGAACGCGCTAACGGGTCTATTCTCCTTATTGCCTGTCAACGCAGAACTTTGAAAAGCGGAGTTGAACCATGACTGAAGACGTACGAATGGAGCGCGACACGTTCGGTGAAATCGCTGTGCCGAACGCTCGTCTATGGGGCGCGCAGACCCAGCGCTCGCTGCAGAATTTCCGCATTTCGTCTGAAAAACAATCGCCCGAACTGATCACCGCGCTGGCCGTCATCAAGCGCGCCGCCGCCGAGGTCAACCAGGGTCTGGGCGTGCTCGACGAGAACAAGGCCAAGGCGATCATGCAGGCGGCCGACGAGATCATCGACGGCAAGCACCCTGAAGAATTTCCGCTCGCGGTCTGGCAAACCGGCTCCGGCACGCAGACCAACATGAACCTCAACGAGGTGATCGCGAATCGCGCGAGCGAGCTGCTCGGCGGCGAGCGCGGTGAAGCGCGCAAGGTGCATCCGAACGACGATGTGAATCGCGGCCAGTCGTCGAACGACGTGTTTCCGACGGCGATGCACGTGGCCGCCGCCTACGCGATCGTCAAGCATCTGCTGCCCGCGCTGAAGACGCTGCGCGAGACGCTCGACGGCAAGGCGAAGGCCTTCGCGGACGTCGTCAAGATCGGCCGCACGCATCTGCAGGACGCCACGCCGCTGACGCTCGGCCAGGAGTTTTCAGGCTATGTCGCGCAACTCGATCACGGCATCCGTCACGTGGAATCGGCGCTGCCGCATCTGTACGAACTCGCCCAGGGCGGTACGGCAGTCGGCACCGGTTTGAACGCGCATCCGCAGTTCGCCGACAAGGTGGCGGCGGCAATCGGCAAACTGACCGGCTTGCCGTTCGTCTCCGCGCCCAACAAATTCGAAGTGATGGCCGCGGCCGATGCGCTGGTGTTCGCGCATGGCGCGTTGAAGACGGTGGCGGCGAGCCTGAACAAGATCGCAAACGACATCCGTTGGCTCGCGAGCGGCCCGCGTTGCGGCCTCGGCGAACTGTCGATTCCGGAGAACGAACCAGGCAGTTCGATCATGCCGGGCAAGGTCAATCCGACCCAGTCCGAAGCCTTGACGATGCTGTGCGCGCAAGTGTTCGGCAACGACGTCGCGGTGAATATCGGCGGTGCGAGCGGCAACTTCGAGTTGAATGTGTTTCGGCCGATGATTGCGCACAACGTGCTGCAATCGGTCCGTTTGCTCGCCGACGGCGCGCACAGTTTCAACGACAACTGTGCTGTGGGCATCGAACCGAATCGCGAGCGCATCGATACGTTGCTCAACGAATCGCTGATGCTGGTAACGGCGCTCAATCCGCACATCGGTTACGACAAGGCCGCGCAGATTGCGAAGAAGGCGCACAAGGAAGGTACGACGCTGAAGGCGTCGGCGCTCAAGCTCGGCTATGTCACCGAGCAGCAGTTCGACGAATGGGTGCAGCCGAAGGATATGGTCGGGCATTCGGCGGGGTGATCGCCGATGGGATCGGCCGGAGCTTGGCCGATCCGGCAGATTGGCTGACGTGAATGCAAACAGCAGGCCGCGCGGACGCAATGTTCGCGCGTCCTGTTGTGCATGCCCCTGGCAAGCGGCGGCACGTCCCCGCAAGGCGTGCCGATGCCGACCGAGGCGCCCCTTAAACCTTCCCCTGCGCCACTTCTTCCGGCTTCAGTTCGACGATCGCGTCGAGCGCTTCCTTCACGTCCATCGCGTACCTGGCAAGGCGCTTCTGTTCATCTGTTTCCGGTACGAACGCCGGCACCGGCACGGGGTGGCCGTTCTCGTTGACCGCGACCATCACCACCAGGCAGTCCGTGGTTTGCAGCAGCTCGCCGCCCTTCGGATCGCCTGCCTGCACCGACACGTGGATGTGCATGCTGGTACGCCCCGTCGCCACGACGCGCGCGCGCAGCTCAACCAGGTTGCCGACGAGAATCGGTCGACGGAATCGGATATTGCCCACGCTGACCGTCACGCAGTAGCGCCCCGACCACACCGCCGAGCACGCGTACGCGGTCTCGTCGATCCACTTCATCAACGCGCCGCCATGCACCTTGCCGCCGAAGTTGACCGAGCTGGGCTCGGCGAGAAAGCGGAAGGTGGTTTCGGAACGGTCCAGGGGCGCTAAGGCAGGGGTGCTCATCTTGACTCCGGTCAATCGGACGCATTTAAAGGAGGCGATTATACGAGCGCAATATTGACCCCGTCGCGGATTGGGTGGGGTTATGTAGCCGAATGTCGGCCTGGACGAGCGCAATGCTTTCGTCGAGCTTTCGTTTAGGAACCCGCTTAACCCGCCGCCACAACCGCAGAAACCGCCGCGCGCTGCGGCACGACCGCCGACTCGAAACGCTCCCGATACTCCAGCGGCAATACGCCGAAGCGCCCCACAAAGGCGCGCCTCAAATTCTGCTCGCTGCCGAAGCCACAATCGAGCGCAATCCGCTTCAGCGGCCGGCGCGACTCCGCCAACGCCCGCGCGGCCGCCTCCAGCCGCAGTGCTGACACCGTTTTAGCCGGCGTGCGGCCAACCTCGTCGACGTAGCGTCGGGCGAAAGTCCGCGGACTCATCTGCGCGCGCTCGGCCAGCCGCTCGACCGACAGGTCGTCGCGCAAATGGCCCGCCATCCAGCTATGCAACGCCTCGAATGGTCCGCCTGCCGAGGCCTGCGCTGCCAACGCCGCGCTGAATTGCGACTGGCCGCCGGGCCGCTTCATGAACACCACCAGCCGCCGCGCCGCCTGCATCGCGACCGCGTGGCCGACATCTTCTTCGATCAGCGCCAATGCCAGATCGATTCCCGCCGTCACGCCCGCCGATGTCCAGACGACGCGCCTTTCTTCGCCATGGCCCACGTCGCGGATAAAGATCGGATCAGCGTCGACCTGTACGTTGGGAAAGCGGCGCGCGAGATGCGGCGCTTCCCGCCAATGGGTGGTCGCCCGGCGGCCGTCGAGCAGGCCCGCCGCAGCCAGATAGAAGGCGCCCGTGCAGACCGAGCAGACGCGCCGCGCCTCCGGCGCACGACGCCTGATCCACGCGACGAGTTCCGGCTGTAATGTGCAGTGGTCGTCGATCGGGACGCCGGGGACGATCAGCGTGTCGATCGGCTGGTCGTCGAGCGAATCGAGCCGTTGCGTGACGACCGGCAGGCCAGGAAAGGTTTGCAGCACGCCGCCGTCGATCGACGCGACCGTCGTGCGATAGGCGACCGGCTCGGCAGCGTTGCCAGACTTACCCGCCGCAGCCACCATCGTCAACTCTGCGCGCCAGAACGCCTCAAGCGGCCCGCACGCATCGAGCAGCACGAGTTCAGGAGCGACCGCGATAACAATATGACGTGCAGTCATCAGGACACCCCCGCAGCAAGTTGACGCTTCCTCGACCACGCATACGCCACCGTAGCCAACGCCGCCAACCCCAACAGCGGAAAAATCGCGGCATTGATCGTCGCCCAGCCGAAGCGCGCCAGCAATTGTCCGGCGAACAGCGAGCCCAGCGCGGAAAACGCAAACGTCGTGAATTCGCTGGTTGCCTGCGTCTTGGCCCGCTCGGACGGCCGGTACGATTGTGCGAGCAGCGTCGAGCCGCCGACGAACATGAAATTCCACCCCACGCCCAGACATGCGAGCGCCGCGTAGAAGTGCGGCAGATCGGTCGAGCGCAGCGCCAACACACCGCACAGCGCCGACAGCACGATCCCCGCACCGATCACCGGCAACACGCCGAAGCGCCGGATCAGCCGCGCGGAAAACAGCGACGGCGCGAACATGCCGACGAGGTGCCATTGAATGATCGCCGCGCCGTCGCCGATCGTGTGGCCGCACGCGACCGCAGCAATCGGCGTCGCGGTCATCACGAACATCATCACGGCGTAGCCGAGCGCGTTATTGGCGAGCGCCGCGGCAAAGATCGGCTGCCGTACGATTTCGCCGAGCGGCCGCGCCGGTTCGTGCGTCACGGCCGCACTCGCGGACGGTGCGGCGTCGCGATACAGCAGCGCCAGCATGGCGATCGATACGAGCCCGAAGCCGGTGACAAGCGCATAGGAGCCGGCGAACGCCACCGGCGCGAGCCAGTCCTTGCTCCATGCGGCAAGAAGCGGTCCGCAGACGGCTGCTACCACGCCGCCGGTGAGCACCGTCGAAACTGCGCGGCTTTTCCCTTCGATTCCGACGGCGTCCGCGGCCGCCAGCCGGTAGTACTGCGCGAACGCCTGGAACACACCGACGGTCGCCGTGCCGGCGCAGAACGCCCAAAAGCTGTGATGAAAGATCGCCCACACCGAGACGGCCCCGCCCAGCGCGCCGACACCCGCGCCGAGCATGAAGCCCGCGCGCCGTCCGATGCGCGCCATCAGGAACGACGCGAAGATGGTGGTGAGTGCGGCGGCGACGGTAATCAGCGAAAACGGCAGCGTCGCGAGCGCCTTGTCGTCGGCAAGCGTGTAGCCGACCAGACCGGTCAAGGTCAGATCGATCGAGACCGATGAGGTGTAGAGGGCCTGGCAGACCGCCAGCACGCGCGCGGCGCGCCGGCTATGAGGGTCGGCGTGGCCGGAGCCGGTTTGAGTGGCGGCAAAGGAAGAAACGGTGGAGGGAGCAGTGGGTGGCGGCATCGGTAGGCCTCGGACGGCGAAAGTGGCGATGCCTGGATCGTCACATGACCGGAGGTGGCAGGAATGACAATGATGCATCAATTCCAGCCAGTCGCCGCACTCGTCCACCTGAAAATGGGGCCGCACGCGCCTCGCACTTACTTGCGGACCGTAACGCCTTCGTCGATCGTGCCGTACATCGTGATGCTGCCTGTGCCCGGACCCGAACTCGAGCCGGAACCGCCCTGCACGCACGCGCTGAGCAGCAGAACTGCGGCAGCGGCGGCAAGAAGAAATTTCATGACAGCGTGTTCCTGCAAGGACAGGGTTCGATTCTAGCCTGGCAGGCTAACGCGACGCCAAAGCGGCATCGCTGTACTGGAACGCAGAAGCAACGCCCCGCCGAAGCACGCACTAGCCCGCCCTGCCCGCCGGATTTTCGTAGCCACTGCATTCGACCATTCACGCTAAGCTGAAACATCGAATACGGCAGCCAGATACAGTGGACTGCATGGCGCCCTGCCCGCGCCGCCAACCGGAGACGCCTGATGCCCACCACCCTCACCGACGAACAGAATCACTTCCCCGGCTTAAGCCGCATCGGTGCGCTGCTCGCCGACCCTGGCCGCGCCGCCATGCTGTGGTCGTTGATGGACGGCAGCGCCCGCCCGGCCGGTGAACTGACGATGATCGCCGGGCTCTCGCCGTCGGCGGCCAGCGCTCATCTGGCGCGTCTGACCGACGGCGGCCTGCTCGCGCTCGAAGTGCGCGGCCGGCATCGCTATTTCCGGATCGCCTCGCCGGATATCGCTGCCTCCATCGAAGCGCTCGCCAATGTTGCGCAGGTCAGCGCCCCGCAACGGGCCGTGCCGCGACCGGTGCGCACCGTGCCGGTCGACATGCGCTACGCCCGCACCTGCTACGACCATATGGCAGGCGAACTGTCGGTACGGGTGTTCGAGCGGCTGGTCGAGCGCGGCCTGCTGACGCTGCACGGCTCGTCGCTCGAAGCCACTACCGACGGCGCCGCCTGCTTCGCCGAGTGGGGCATCGACATGTCCGCCCAGAAGAGCCGCCGGCGCCGCTTCGCCTGCACCTGTCCCGACTGGAGCGAACGGCGTCCGCACCTGGGCGGCGCGCTCGGCGCAGCGCTGCTCGATTCGTGGTCGGCGCATGGCTGGGTCGAACGCACTGAGCGGCCACGGATCTTGCGCATCACCCCGGCAGGCCACCGCCATTTCGACGCGTTCCTGGCCGCTTGAAACACGCTTAACTGATTGACGTGATTACAAAATTTGCGCATTCAGCTTACGAAACGCCCCATCGAGACCTTTTGTTACAGGCTCGTGAGGGAGCCTTACAAAAGTGGGGGCCTTGAAACAATCCGTACGGGTAGAGTGGTTCTCACGGATGCTGCACAATGCGCGTCCGTCGGAGCCAAATCATGAGAACAGTGACCACACCCCAACAATCGAAACGCCGGATCACCGGCTACACGCTGATCGCCGCCGCGGCGTTCCTGTTCGCGGCGCAAGCCACCTTCGCGCAGGAAGCCGAACAGGCGCCGCCAGGGGCTGCTTCACAGAACACCGATCCGCCTGGGCGTGTTGCGCGTCTGAACTACACCGCCGGCGCCGTAACCACCGAACCGGCCGGCGCAACCGACTGGTCATACGCACAGATCAATCGCCCGCTCACCACCGGCGATCAATTGTGGAACGATCAGAATGCGCGCTCCGAACTGCACATCGGCTCGACCGCGGTACGCCTCGGCCAGTCCACCAGCCTCGACATCCTCAATCTCGATGACAACAGCGCGCAGTTGAAGGTCGCTCAGGGTACGTTGTCGGCGCGGGTGCGCGGACTGGCGCCCGGCTCCTCCTATGAAATCGACACGCCGAATCTGGCGCTCGGCCTGAACGGCCCTGGCGACTATCGCGTCGACGTAGCGCCGGACGGCAGCAGCACCACCGTCACCGTGCGCAGCGGCAGCGCGACCGTGTACGGCGACAGCGGCCAGGTGCCGGTCGCGGCCGGCCAGCAGATCCGCTTTGCCGGCACCAACCTGCAACAGGTCGGCGACAACGGCGCGCCCGGCCTCGACGGCTTCGATCAATGGGCGGCGAGCCGCGACGCTGCGGAAGACCGCTCAGTATCGGCGCGCTACGTGTCGCGCGACATCCCCGGCTATCAGGATCTCGACGCCAACGGCACGTGGCGCAGCAGCCCGCAGTACGGTGAAGTGTGGGTGCCGCGTGAGACACCCGCCGGCTGGGCGCCTTATCACGACGGCCATTGGGTATGGCAAGCACCGTGGGGCTGGACCTGGGTCGACGACGCACCGTGGGGCTTCGCGCCCTACCACTACGGCCGCTGGGCCTACGATGACGACTCGTGGGCATGGGTGCCGGGACCGGTGGTGGAAAGCGAACCGCCCGTCTACGCACCGGCGCTGGTCGCCTTCGTGGGCGGCGGTGGCGACGGAGTCAACTGGGGCGTGAGTCTCGCGATTGGCGGCGCCGTCGCGGCCGGCGTCGCGTGGTTCCCGCTGGGCCCAGGCGAACCGTGGCATCCGCACTGGGGCGATCACGATCATTGGAGCCCGGGTTACTACAACCGCGTCAACAACACCACGGTCGTCAACAACTACAACCGCAACGTGACGAACGTGAATGTGACCAACATTCACAACACGTACATCAACTATCGCGCGCCGGGCGGCGTGACCGCGGTGCCGGCGACAGCCTTCGTGCACGGTCAATCGGTTGGCCGCTTCGCGCAGAAGGTCGATCCGCAACAGTGGCGCAACGCGCAGATCAATCCGGGCGGTCCGGGGATCGCGCCGGTGAAGGAAAGCTTTGGACCGGGCCTGCGTAACGCGAATTACCGTCCGCCGGCCGGCGTGACGGCGCGTCCGGTCGTCGCGACGCGCAGTCCGGCCGTGCCGGCGGCGTACCACGACAGTCTCGCGCAACGTTTTGCGCAGAGCGGCGGACGTGTGCCGGGCGCGGGCGAGCCGATCGTGCGAACCTCGGTGCCGGCTCACATGGCAGGCGGTCCGGGGGTCATGCCGGCGCAGAACGTGCGGGTCGTGCAGTCGCATATGGCCGGACGGACGCCGGGCGCAGCGCCGGGTGCACCGGGTGCGCCGGGTGCGCCTAATGGCATGCAACAGGCAGGTCAGCGGCCGGGCGAAGCGCCGCTCAACGGTCAACCGCAACGTGGCGGCGAACCGCAGGCGCGGCCAGGCATGCCGCCGCAAATGGCCAACGTGCATCAGCAACCTGGCGAGGCAGCTCGTCCGTCCAATGGCGTGCCCCGTCCGCCGCAAGCGAACGGCGCCAACCCGAACGCTTTCGCGCAACAGCACGGCGCACCGGCGCAAGCCGGTCAGCAACCCAGTGCGGAAGGACGGCACGAGCCTGCATGGACGCAACCGCATACGCCGATGGCCCAGCAGGCGCAGCAGCATGGTGCCCCGCAGGAACAGGCTCGCCAGCCGGAGGCACGTCCTGGGCCGCAGCAACAGGTTCAGCGCCAGCCAGAAGCGCAGCCGCCGCGCGCACCTGAAGTGCGCGCCCAGCCGCAGGCGCCCCAGCCGCAACAGATGCAGCAGGCGCAGCAGCAACCGCGCCAGGAATATCGTCCGCAGCCGCAACAGGTACAGCAGCCGCGTCCTGAACCGCAACCGCAGCAAGTGCAGCAGCCACGTCCGGAGCCGCGCCCGCAACCGCAGCAGGTACAGCAGCCGCGCCCTGAGCCGCGCCCGCAACCGCAGCAGGTACAGCAGCCGCGCCCTGAGCCGCGCCCGCAACCGCAACAGGTGCAGCAGCCACGCCCTCAACCGCAACCGCAACAGGTGCAGCAGCCGCGCCCTCAACCGCAACCGCAACAGGTACAGCAGCCGCGCCCTCAACCGCAACCGCAACAGGTGCAGCAGCCGCGCCCTGAACCGCGTCCGCAGCAGGCGCAGCAGCCGCGCCCCCAGCCGCAACCGCAGCACGCCGACCAGCATTCGAGCGGCGGCAATCGTGACGAGCATCACAAAGGTTAAAGGTTACGCGCGCAGCTAGATGCGCTGACAACCCGATAGCCGGAAAGCGGCAAGAAAAAACCCCCGCGATTCGCATCGCGGGGGTTTTTCTTTGAGCGGGCTGCGAGCAGACGCTCAGAGCGCGTTCAGACCGCCATCGGCGCCGTGAGCGGCTCGTGATGCCGGTAGCCGACCAGCGAGAAGTCCGACGGCTCGATCTTCTCGAGCCATTCCGGCTCATACACACCGGTTTTCGCGTAGTCCGGCACACGGTCCGAGATCGCGAAAGCCGGGCTTTCATACGGCTCGCGCGTGAGCTGTTGCTGCAGCATGTCGAGCTGATTCTCGTAGATGTGCGCGTCGCCGATGAAGTAGGTGAACCAGCGCGGCGTATAACCCGTCAGCCGGCCAACCAGATGCAACAACGCCGCGCCTTCGGTCAGATTGAACGGCGTGCCGAGGCCGACATCGTTGCTGCGAATGTACAAACACAGCGAAATTTCGCGCCGCGCAACATTCGGCAGGAACTGATAAAGCAGGTGGCAAGCCGGCAGCGCGATCTGGTCCAGCACGGCGGGGTTCCAGGCATGAAACAAAATTCGCCGGTCGGCCGGGTTCTGCATGATCGTGTCGAGACACTGCCGCAACTGGTCGATCGCCTTGTACAGCAGCACCTTGGGGCTGCCGTCTTCCTCGAATTCCGTCACCACCTGGAAGCCGCGCGCCGTGGCGTCGGCCAACTGCGCGCTCGCGCCTGCGTCCAGCACCTTGTAGGCCGGCCACTGGCGCCACTGCACGCCATACACGTCGCCGAGATCATCCGGGCCCTGGCGATACGGATTGGCGAGCCATTGCGGATTCTGGTTGGCGTTCGCGTCCCACACCTTACAGCCGAGGTCGCGAAAATCCGCGGCGCTGCGCGAGGCGCGCAGAAAGCCGACCAGCTCGCCCACCGCCGATTTGAACGCCAGTTTTTTCGTGGTGACGGCGGGAAAGCCCTGCTGGAGGTCGAAGCGCAACATGGCGCCCGGCATGCTGATGGTGCGGATGCCGGTGCGGTTCTCCTGCCACGTGCCGGTGTCGAGAATCGTGCGGACGAGGTCGAGGTATTGTTTCATGCGGGTTCCTTCGACGAAGCGCGCCCTTGGGTCAGGTGCATGCGCCACGGAGATTGAGCGGAAAACCCGATTTTAACAAGCGCAGCCGGGCGGCGCCCGGTCAAGGTGCGTCGCCGAGAAAATATCGGTGGCTAAGTGGGCAACTAAGTGGGCGACCAAGCCCGTCAGAGATGCGGTACCGAGGCCGGCAATTCGCCGTGCGGCGTGACCAGCGGTTCGCCTTCCATATGGCGCATGCCGTGCGAGCACAGCAGGCGATACAGCGTCACGCGCGAAATGCCGAGTTCCTGCGCGGCGTCGCCAAGACGACCGCGATGACGCAGCAGCGCGAGTTCGATGGCCTGGCGTTCGGCCGCTTCGCGCGCTTGCGCGAGCGAGACGGGCACGATCTCCACATACTCGGCCAACTCGAGATCGCGGGCCGTGATCGCGCGCCCTTCCGACATCACGATGGCGCGCCGCACGCGATTGATCAACTCGCGCACGTTACCCGGCCAGCCGTAGTTATGCAGCGCCGCGATAGCGTCGGGCGCGAAACCGCGCAGACGGCGGCTTGCATCTTTCTTGAAACGTTCCAGCATGTGCCGCGCAAGCAGTTCGATATCCTTACCACGTGCACGTAACGGTGGTTCGTCGATTTGCAGCACGCACAAACGGTGATAAAGGTCGGAGCGGAACCGCCCTTCGATCATCGCGGCCGTCATATCTACGTGGGTCGCCGAGATGATACGCACATCGACGTCGATTGAACCGTGGCCGCCGAGCCGCTCCACCTTGCGTTCCTGCAGGAAGCGCAGCAGGCTCGCCTGGCTTTCGAGCGGCAGATCGCCAATTTCGTCGAGAAACAGTGTGCCGCCGTTGGCCGCTTCCACGCGGCCGATCTTGCGCTGATTGGCGCCGGTGAACGCGCCGCGCTCATAGCCGAATAGTTCGGATTGCAACAGATGCGGTGGAATCGCGCCGCAGTTGATCGGCACAAAAGGCGCATTGCGGCGCGCCGAGCGTTCGTGGATCGCGACCGCGGTCAACTCCTTGCCTGTGCCCGATTCGCCCGAGATAAACACCGGCGCGTCGGTCATGGCCACTTTGCGGATCGAGCGGAACAGCGCGAGCATCGCGTCGCACGAACCGACCATTTCGCCTTCCGCGCCTTGCGACCCATCGTTCGATGCCGGCTCGCCGAGCGAGATCATGCCGTATGCATGGCCGACCGAATCGACGATCCTGTCGCCCGAGTAAGGCACCGTTACATAGTCGAAACAATAGTCCCGCACGAGCCGGCGCAAGGCCGCGTCCTGCAATTGTCCGGGGGTGGTCGCCGCAACCCAGCCGACGTTCGGCATGGTAAGGCAGGACTCGAAGGCGGCAATCTCGTGTGGCTGAAAATCGCTAGACAGATCGAGCAGGCCGCCCGCCGCCATTCCGGCGCGAACAGCACGGCGCACATCGCGCGCCGACCCAACGACTTCGACATGCCAGCCGCGCTGATGGAAGCGAGTATTCAGTTCCGCGCTCGGATCGCGTGAAACGTAAATCAGTTGCCGCGTTGCGGGTTCCATTATTCAGATCCTCTCGTCAACGAACGTTAAGGATGACGCACGCACCTGAACTTCAGTTCAGACACGCTGACTCGTTCGGGATTCGCGATATAGCAAAAACCGAACGGCCATTCCATTCCGTGCGGACAGCTGATCCCCAAGAAAGCGGCGTGTGTGTTTGAGACGGCCCGTTAGCGGGCTTTTTTAAATCTGAAGCTGTTTTCGAGAGCTTACTATACACGCGCCGCTTGGAAAACAATTATGCGAATTTAATCGGAGACTCCTTGTCCAGCAAGGCCAAGCGGCCGATGAATAGTTATTCAGCTTATGAATAAAAGCATTGTGGAAGCGCTTTTCCTGGCGTTCACCCCAAGGTACTTCATACCTTCGGATTTAACGAATTACAGGTATTTTCTGCCTGCCGTTTCAGCGCTGAAACGTTTTTGTCCGATTTCTTCCCTGTTACTCCGCGGTATGCGGGTCACATCCAGACGCACCAATGGATTGCGACTCATGGCACATGTTTCGCTAAATGCTGTGCACCAAGGAGACACATCATGCGACTCGCTTTCCGCATCGACCTGAGCAGCATTGCACCTTGCGCCGCACTATGCGCCGCCGCGGTGACCTTGACCGTGCTGTCCGCTGGCGTCAATGCACAGGAATCCGCACAACCTCAATCCGCCACGATGGCCGAAACCGCCGATGCCGGTTCCGCCACCCTCGCGAGCACGACGCTCGCAGCGGTGGCCTCGCCGAACCCGACGGCCACGGATGTCACGAATACGGCGAGCGTCGCCGCGGTGGACAACACCGTGGCCGCCACGAACGACAGCGCCGCGCCCCGCAACGATCTGGCCGGCAACGCGCTGAGCATTCCCGCCGACGCCGCGTCCGTGACCGATCTCGTGCTGGACGACCAGGCGCTGTCCCACCAACGCGGCGGCTTCGGCGGCATGTTGATGGTCTCCGCGACGCCGCAACTGATGCGCGGCTTTAACACCGGTGGCAACGGCGTGACGCTGTGGGACGAAATCGCCCCGCCGTCGCAGTTGCCGGTTCCCGTCGACGTCGCCCGCTCCGCACAAGGCAACATCACGAGCTACCAGAGAAATTAGCGCAACGACCCGCTCGCTGCCGAAGACCGCACCGACCGATCGTCCGCCCGCAAGGAACTGACATGAACGCTTCAACCCAGAAGGCGGGCAGCCGCCACCGCTGCGCAGCCTTGCTGTCCGCGCTGCTCGGCGTGCTCGCTGCCGGCGCCGTGACGAGTGCCACCGCGCAGCAGGTGAGCCAGCCGGGCAACCTCGTCATCGAGCGCGACATCACGCCACGCGATGCGTTCGTGCCGGTGCCGAAGAGCCAGGACCCGATCGCAGTCCAGGTTCAAACCTTCCCGAGGGCGACCTTCGATCGCGCGATCGGCACGATGGCGAGCGACCTCGACCTGAACGGCGCGCACGGCACCGCCGGCATCTCCGGCAACGGCTATATGCCTGCGCTAGTCGGCGCCAACGGTATTACACACATGCTGGCGGGCAACGGCAACAACGTTCCGGTCGGCGCAGGCGCCAGCTTCGGCGGCGCAGGTGGAATCGGCAGCTCGATTGCCCAGTCGGTCAACGGTGCACTCGCCCCCCTGGGCGCCGCTCTAGGAGCCATGAAATGACAACCTCACGCGCGCCGGCCAAGCGCCTTCCGTCACGCAAACAGTCGCGCTGGCCCCTGCTCGCCTGGGCATTGCTTGGCTGTGCGAGCTTCGCGGCCCATGCCCAAACGGTGCCGGCCCAGATCGACGCGCAGTCGCTGATCGGCAACGGCGCGGTCATCGGCGCCACCGGGGTTATCGCCATCAACGAGGCATCAGGCCTCGATAACGTACAAGCGAACCAGGGCGTGCTCACCAACGGCAAAGTCCCTCTCAACCTGATCGGAAGCTCGCAGAGCGCGTCCACGAACGCCAGGACGACGGCCGCCAGGAGCACGATCGGTAGTAATGCATTTTCAAACACCTCTGGCCTTATCGAAGTGAATCAGTCGGCGGGTGTAGGGAATCTTCAGCGGAACAGCGCCGTTATCGGAACTGGGCCGATTGAAGGGGAGATCGTAGCGGATGGGGTGCTATCCGCTACGACCGCCAAAGGCGGTGGCCTGGGAAGGTCCGGCGAAAACCACGACGCACGCGAGGTATCCATCGGTGCGGACGCGCTCAAAAACGTCAGTGGGATCGTCCAGATCAACCAGACAGCCGGCTCAGGTAACGTCAGTTCAAATAGTTTTGTGCTCCGTCCCCCGGCGGGCACCTTTTTCTAACGAGCCACACTCTTTATCGGAGCGTCATCATGAAGCGCACAATCATTGCAGCGGCTGTTCTGTCGACGATGGCAGCAAGTTCGGCTTATGCAGAAGGATGCACGGCCGGCTGCGACCCGGCTGAGCTTTTTACGGCCACGAACGTCTACACCGAAATCGGCGAATTCGGCTTCATTACGCTGCACGGCAAGGTTAACGTGTCGAGCAGTTCCGGCGCCACGGTCAACAACACGCAAAGCGTGAACATCGGCGGCGTCGACATGAAAACGCCTCCGCAGAGCTATGTCTCCGGCAACGTGACCACAACCGTCAACACGACGGATAGCTGGAATCATGCGAGCGGCAGTGGCAGCGGCTGGGGTGTGAGCCAGTCGTATAGCGACCACGCCTGGGCCTATAACAAGACCAACACGCAAACCAGCACGGCCTCGTCGAGCTCCTCGTTTAGCCAGGGCGGCGGCTCCGCTGCGGGTATCGCGTCGTCGTATAAGGGCTACGACTACGTGAACACACATGCCTCCGCGAACGGCTTCATCGCAGCAGGCTTTATCGCTGGTCTCGGCGGCGGCCCCGGCGTCATCTTCGGCGGCGTCGCAGCGGGCTTCGCCGCCGCCCTGAACACGCACGCCTCGGACAACTACGGCGGCGGCTTCGCTGGCCAGGCAGCCGGCTACAGCGTGGAGTGGGGCAGCACCGCAGCAGCCAGCGCGAGCACGGCGACGGAAAGCAGCAGCGGCCATGGCGAAAAGGTCAGCGCCAGCTACTCGTCAAACAGCCACGCCTACGGATGGACCCATAACTACGACGACAGCAAGGGCTCCGTCACGGTCACGGGCAGTGTGACCCAGCACATCAACACCGAAACGCCGACGACGATGTCCGCCGGCATCGGCGATCACGCGCTGGATACCGCGAGCGGCAACATTGGCGTCAACATCGCCACCGGCGTAGACAACGCCCAGTCCAACGACGCCGCCCTGTCGAACATGGATGTCGGCCCTGTGTTCGGCACTGCACAGATCTACTCGACTCAATCGTCGAGCGGCAAGGCGAAAGTGGGAGACTTCAACTTCGTTGCTTCCGTCGGCGCAGGCGCGCTGGCAAATGCGACGGGCAATATCGGGGTGAACGTGGCCTCGGGCGCGGGCAACGTGCAAAACAACAGCCTGGCAGCATCGGCTACGACAGACAGCAGCAGCAGCGGGATGGGCTGGGAGCATAACAAGGGCGGCAAGCAAGGTGGCGAAGTCATCGCAAGCGACCAGAACTGCCAGACCGCGGAAGCAGGTGTCAAAGGCCAGTTCACCGGCTCGTCGATGCTTGGCGCGGGTGCTCTCGCCAATGCTACCGGCAACATCGGTGTGAACATCGCGTCGGGTGTAGGCAACCTGCAACACAACGGCCTTGCAGTCGCCAGCGTGTCGCATCAGTAAGTAGAGCTGCATCGCAGGAAGACGCCGGTCAGCCTTCGTACTGACCGGCTGTCTCCCCAGGGGGGAATAGACCATGTTCGGGGTGAGCAGGGTAACGCCTGGCTTTTTTCTGGCACTCTTCGCTGGACTCGTGCTGTCGCAAACGGGTCACGCGCAGAGTGCCCTTTCCATGAACGCAGCAGCGGGCGTGCCGTTCGACGTGAACGTGCGCTCGATCCGCGAGATCCGCTACAACCACATCGTTTCGCAGCGTTACGACTACAGTTGCGGCTCGGCCGCTCTGGCCACGTTGCTGAAGTACGGCTACGGGATCGATATTCCCGAACCCGAAATGATCCAACGCATGATGGTGTTTTCGACACCAGAGGTGGTGGTCAAGAACGGCTTCTCGATGCTTGACATGAAGAAGTTCGTCGAAACGATCGGCCTGCGTGGCCGCGGTTTCCGCGTCACCCCTGAAGCGCTCTACCACCTGCAGATTCCTGTGCTCGTGCTGATGAACAGCGACGGCTACGAGCACTTCGTGATCGTCAAGCACGCGGAAGACGGCCGCGTCTTCATTGCCGACCCGGCGCTCGGCAACCGCATCGTCATGGAAGACGACTTCGTCAAGAAATGGAACGGCCTCGTGTTCGCGGTCGTCGGCAAGCCATTTATGGAGGATTCTCCGCTCTTGCAAGGCAACGAGTCGCTCGCGCTAAAGCTGCGCGAACGTGCGCTGGAAAACGGTACGGCAGCGACTCCCTTTGTTGAATACGGTTTGATCAAGGCAGAGTTGTTCTGACTCATCATGGACCGAAACTTACTCACCATAGGCTGTGCGTTGTGTTTCACAACGTGCGGCCTCGCATCAGTCGCACACGCTGCCGAGCAGACATCTACGGTGTTTGAAGACGTCGGCGCCCTCAAGCTGCAACCTGTCGACGACGCCATCCTTGCCAACCAGACCGGAAAAGGCATTGATGGGGACATCATTTCGGGTGTCGTTATCACCCTGCTGTCGCAATGGCAGTTGCCGAACGGCGGCACCGCTGTCGCCTCGGGCTCGCTCGCGATCGGTACAAACACGTCCAACCAGCCGAACGTCAAGTTCAATTCAGCGGCCTCGGTGACCGGCCCGAACGTGCGCGAGGGCAGCGGCGCCAACCGCAACGCCAGCGCGACCGGCGGGCAGAACGTCAACGTCAACGGCGTCTCGCAGATTACCCAGGTGGCAGGCAACGGCAACCTCGGGACGAACCAGGCGCTGATCGATTTCGACGCCTCGCCAGGCAGCCTCGCGGGCGGGTCCTATAACAATGCAACGTCGGCCGCAGCAAGCAATGCGAACGGCTCGGTGAAAGCCTCCGTCAGTCTCGCCAACGGCGGCATTTCGATTTCGTTGCGGACGCCGGGCGGTATCGCCACCCAAACCATCGCGCCGTCCAGCGCGCAACAGGCCGGCATGATTGCCCAACTCTTGCAGATCGCAGGCAATAACCAGCAAGTCGCCAACCAGTTGCAACTGCATTTGCAGACGCAGCAGATGTCGGCCCCGATGCTGCGCCAGATTGGCGTACTACAAGCCCTGCAAAACACCGTAAGGAGATAACACGGGCCGCCGCCCGACCAGGTAGGAGACCGAAGTACCAAACGACCGCGTGATGCACAAGGAGACATGCGACGCGCAGTCAGAATACCGGGGGAACAAAAATGATCAGATTTTCAAAGACTGGGGCGCCGCGCATGGCGTTGGCGGCTATTCCAGCCGCCGTCATGCTTTTCGCGCTATCGCAGGGGGCCGGCGCGCAGGCGCTCGCCGATCAATCGATCGAAGAACGGCTGAACACGCTCATGCGTGTCGTCAGCGAGCAGCAAAAGCAGATCATCTCACTCGAACGGCAGGTCACGAACCTCGAAATGTCGCAGCGCGGCCGCGGCGCACCGGGTTACGGTGAGCCGGCCGGCAACGGCGCGGTCGCCGAGCAACCCGGCGCAGACGGCCTGCCTGTGCCGCTGCCGCCGCTTGCCCAGGTGAACCCGGGCACCCCCGCGCCGGGGGGCGCCACGGGTACCGCGACAGGCGTGCCGGTCACTCCGCCGGTGCCGGAAGGCAGCAGTGGCGGCGGCCTGCCGGCAGCGACCGACGGCAGCGGTGCGATCGGCCAGACGCAGAAGGCCGCGCAACCGGTGCGCACCCAATCGGAAGACGCAGTGGTGCAAAGCCAGCAGCACACGCCGCTGTTCGAGCACAAGCTGACCCTCGACTGGGGTATCAACGATACCTACTACGACCGCCGCCAGTTGCAACTGTCCGGCTTCCTCGCGCTCGATGCGATTTTCCTCGGCAACATCAACCTCGGCGAGACCAAGTCGCACCAGGTGATGGCCGACCTCGACACGCGCTACGGTCTGACCGACCGCATCAGCGTCGACGTCGACGTGCCCTATATCTACCGGCATAGCAACTTCATCGTCGGCGGAGCCGGCGGTGCGGCAAATTCGGTCTCGGACGCCTCGGCAAATTCGAGCGATATTGGCGACGTCAACTTCGGGATCTACTACCAGTTCCTGAAGGAAACCAACAATCTGCCGGACCTGGTCGGCAGCCTGCGCATCAAGGCGCCGACCGGTTCGTCGCCGTTCGGCATCAAGCTGGCGCAGGTCGATGCCAACAACACCAACCTCGTCGCCCCCACGAAGCTGCCCACCGGCACCGGCTTCTGGAACATCACGGCGGGCCTGTCGGTGTTGAAGACCTACGACCCGGTCGTGCTGTTCGGCAGCGTTTCGTACACCTACAACATTGCCCGCTCGTTCTCGGACATCTCGTCGGTGATCGGCCAGACCGAACCGGCGACGGTCAAGATCGGCGACGTCGTGCAGTTCGGCGGCGGCGTGGCGCTGGCGTTCTCGGACAAGGACTCAGCGAGCATTTCGTACACCATGGCGCTGGAACCCGAGTCGCAGACCAAGGCGCCAGGCGGAACCTATTCGAAAGTGCCGGGCAGCGAGACCACCGCTGCCGCACTGACCTTCGGCTTGAATCACGTAGTGAACAAGCACTTGACGATCAACGGTTCGGTATCTGTCGGCCTCACGCCCGACACGCCGAACTTCGTGATCGGCTTGCGCTTTCCCTACACTTTTTGACGTGCCAACGATACGAGGTTGATCGTGCGCGAATCACCCCATCTGAGCAGCGTTACACCGCCCTCCGGCGCTCATCTGTCGATTGCCCGAGCGTCAGACGTTTCTGCGACACGAGCAGCCGAAGTCCTCGTGGGGCGGCCGTCGGAAGTCTCTTTGGCGCGACCTCACGAGGCCGCTCCGGAATGCTTGCACGAGGCCTCCGTCGCAGCGAATGGGAGCGGTCTGCTGCACGCGCGGACCGATCGGGCGCTGCTGTACGTCGCACGCTCGCCGGACGAGGCGCTAAGCGCCCATCTGAAGAGCCGCGGCTGGCACGTGATGGTAGCCCGCTCGGCGCATGAGGTCTCGCGCCTGCTCAAGCCCGACGTGATATGCGCCGGCATCGTCGACCTGGCCAGCTTTGCGCCGCGCGACCTTGGCGGGTTCGAAACGAGCCTGCGTCAACAGCAGATCGGCTGGATTGCGCTCGCCACTGCGGAACGCCTCACCGACGTCAACGTGCGGCGTCTGATCCGCCACTACTGCTTCGACTACGTCAAGACACCGGTGGCCAACGCCACGATCGACTACCTCGCCAGTCACGCATTCGGCATGGTGACGTTGTGCGATGCCGACGAGATCCCGCCTGCCGCGCCCGCCGCCGACGACGAAGAAGAGATGGTCGGGACCTGCGAAGCGATGCAGCAACTCTTCCGCACGATTCGCAAAGTCGCCAACACCGACGCCAGCGTGTTCATCTCGGGTGAATCCGGCACCGGCAAGGAACTCACGGCGTTGGCGATCCACGAACGCTCGCCGCGCCGCAAGGCGCCTTTCATCCCCATCAATTGCGGCGCGATTCCACACCATCTGTTGCAATCCGAACTATTCGGTTACGAACGCGGTGCGTTCACCGGCGCGAACCAGCGCAAGATCGGCCGGGTCGAGGCCGCGGACGGCGGCACCTTGCTGCTCGACGAAATCGGCGACCTGCCGATGGAAAGCCAGGCAAGCCTGCTGCGCTTTTTGCAGGAAGGCAAGATCGACCGGCTCGGCGGCCGCGAATCGATCCCGGTGGATGTGCGAATCATTTCGGCGACCCACGTGGATCTCGAGATCGCGATGCGCGACGGACGGTTCCGCGCCGACCTGTTCCACCGCCTGTGCGTGCTGCGTGTCGACGAGCCGCCGCTGCGCGCCCGCGGCAAGGACATCGAGATTCTTGCGCATCACATCATGCACAAGTTCAAGACCGACAGCGCGCGCAAGATCCGTGGCTTTACGCCGTCGGCGATCGAGGCAATGTACAACTACGGCTGGCCCGGCAATGTCCGCGAACTGATCAACCGGGTGCGCCGCGCGATCGTGATGGCGGAAAACAAGCTGATTTCCGCTGAAGACCTCGACCTCGCGCAGTTCACCGAGCAGGAGACCATGAGCCTCTCGCAGGCGCGCGAGGCCGCCGAGAAGCGCGCGATCGAAGCAGCGCTGCTACGGCATCGCCACCGACTAAACGAGGCGGCGATCGATCTGAATATTTCGCGCGTCACGCTGTACCGGCTGATGGGTCACCACGGCTTGCGGGAGCTGAGCGCCGTTGACGAGAAGGCGTCGTTTGAACCGAGCGCCGCCGACGAGGCTGCCCATGAATGATGGGGCGCCTCGCGCGGCACCGTGTTGCACCTCAGGTAGAATCATCCTGGTTACGTTCCCCTTTCCATTCGATGACGACGCTCACCCTGATCGTCGCTCGCGCCAATAACGGCGTGATCGGCCGCGACAACCAGTTGCCATGGCGACTTCCCGAAGACCTCGCGTTCTTCAAGCGCACCACGATGGGCGCGCCCATCATCATGGGCCGCAAGACGCATGAATCGATCGGCCGGCCGTTGCCGGGACGCCGCAACATTGTCGTGACACGGGATGCCGCACGGCGCTTTCAGGGCTGCGACGCGGCCACCACGCTCGAAGACGCGCTGAAGCTCGCCGCCCAGGATCAGGCGCCGGAAGCGTTTCTGATCGGCGGCGCGCAGTTGTATGCGGAAGGTTTGCGTCAGGCGGACAAGCTGATCATCACCGAGATCTCCGCCGACTTCGAAGGCGACGCCACGTTCCCCGAGCTCGATGAAGGCGAGTGGGAAGAAGTCGCACATGAAACGCATCGCGCGGACGCGCCGAATGACTTCGATTACGCGTTTGTGACGTATAAGCGTAAGGGCACTTGAGGGTGTTGCAGCGCGCCTGAATGACGGTCTGCGCTTCGCGCATTCGTCATTCACCGTCACCCAACACGCACGCATAAAAAAACGCCACGCGGTTGCTCGCGTGGCGTTTCTGTTTGCAGCGCCGTTGTGCAGCCCTGCTGCGCAGCCGGTCGGCGCTTGATCGAACCGCCTACTGCCCGGCGATCGTCATCCGTTCGATCAGCACCGAGCCCGTTTCCTTGGTGCCGCGCGTGATCGTATCCGCGCCGATCGCGACGATATGGCGGAACATCTCCTGCAAGGTGCTCGCCACCGTGATTTCCTCGACCGGATACTGGATCTTGCCGTTCTCGACCCAGAAGCCCGACGCGCCGCGCGAATAGTCGCCCGTCACGTAGTTCACGCCCTGCCCCATCAGTTCGGTCAGCAACAGGCCCGTGCCGAGCTTCTTCAGCATTTCTTCGAAGTCGTCTCCCGGGCGCGTCTTCGAGCTGCGCAGCGACAGATTGTGCGAACCGCCGGCGTTGCCGGTTGTCTGCATGCCGAGCTTGCGCGCCGAATAGGTGGACAGGAAGTAGCCTTCCACCACGCCGTCCTTCACCACCGAACGCTGTTTCGTACGCACGCCCTCTTCGTCGAACGGTGCGCTGCCCATCGCACGCGCGACGTGCGGATCTTCGACCACCTGGACGTGCGGCGCGAACACCGGCTTGCCGAGGCTATCGACGAGGAACGAGGTCTTACGGTACAGCGCGCCGCCGCTCGTGGCCTGGACGAACGCGCCGAGAATGCCGGCGGCGAGCGGCGCTTCGAACAGCACCGGCACCTTGCGCGTGTCGAGCCCGCGCGCGCCGATGCGCGACAGCGCCCGTTGCGCGGCGTAGCGGCCCACCGCTTCCGGATCGGCGAGGTCGGCCGCGCTGCGGGTCGACGTGTACCAGTCGTCGCGCTGCATGTTGCGCGCGCTGCCGGCGATCGGCGCGCAGGCGATGTAGTGGCGCGAGTACGGATAGCCCGCAAGGAAGCCGCGCGAAGTGGCCAGCACGAATTGCGAATGCTGCGCCGAGACGCTCGCGCCTTCCGAATTCTTGATCTGCGGATCGGTGGCGAAGGCGGCGTCTTCCGAGCGACGGGCGATTTCCACCGCTTCGTCGGCCGTCAGATTCCACGGGTGATACAGATCGAGATCGCGCGGCGCGGTTTCGAGCAGGTCTGCTTCGGCAAGACCCGCGCAGTCGTCTTCCGCGGTGAAGCGGGCGATGTTGTACGCCGCCGCGACCGTGTCCTTCAAAGCCTGCGACGAAAAGTCCGAGGTGCTCGCGTTGCCGCGCTTGTTACCGATGAACACCGTCACGCCGACCATCTTGTCGCGGTTGTGTTCGATCGTCTCGACTTCGCCGCGCCGCACGGAGACGGACAGGCCGTCGCCTTCGGATATCTCGGTCGCCGCGTCGGTGCCGCCGAGCGACTTCGCGTGACGAAGGATGTCCGAGGCGATTTCCTTCAGTTCATCCTGGGTGTGCGGAAAAAAGCGCTGCTTGACGTCCATGTCTGCTGCCATTGTCGTTGCCGTCCTGTTCGGGGCCGAGCGGCCCTGTGTGTTCGCCCATGCCACGCACGTGCGTGCGCATTTGCAAGTGCATTTGCGTGCGCGTTTGCGTAGTCACGCATCCCGCGATCATAGCAAGGGTTGCGAAGCCGTACCTGGCATTCGCCGCGTCCGCCGGAGCCGGCGAGCGCACTTGTGCACAGCAGCACGGCGGGCCCGGCGTGCGCGGCAAGCTACAATATCGGTATGACACGCAAAACCCGCATTCAACCCATCGAATCCGCCGAGCCGGAAGTCGACGAGAACGGCTACGACCGTCCCAGCAAGTCCCAGCTCAAGCGCGAAATGCACGAGCTGCAGGAACTGGGCTCGGCGCTGATCGCCCTGCCGAAAGACGCGCTCAAGCGCATGCCGATGCCCGAAAAGCTCGACGACGCCGTGCGCGAAGCGCGCCGCATCACCGATCACGAAGGCAAGCGCCGCCAGGTGCAGTACGTCGGGCGCGTGATGCGCTCGCTGCTGGACGGGGAAACCGCCGCCCTGCGCACCGCGCTCGACACCTATAACGGCGTCAACAAGGCGGAAACGGCCAAGCTGCACTGGATCGAGCGCACCCGCGAGAAACTGCTCGCCGACGACGCCGCGCTGACCGAATTCATCCGCCAGCACCCGAACGCCGATCCGCAGCAGGGCCGCACGCTGATCCGCAACGCCCGCAAGGAGGCGCAGCAAAGCAAGCCGCCGCGCTACTTCCGCGAGCTGTTCCAGTGGATCAAGAACGCCGACGGCCCGTCTGCCGACACCGATTCCGATGCAGAAGACGTGCTGGAAGACGACGATGACGACCGCGACGCGTAAGGCTACACGTAATCATCCGGACGAAATCGTGATCGGCCTCGTGTCGATCAGCGACCGGGCGTCCATCGGCGTGTATGAGGACAAAGGCATACCGGCGCTGCAGGAATGGCTCGGCGCCACCCTGACCTCGCCGTTCCAGGTGGTCACCCGCCTGATTCAGGACGATGCGCCCACCATTTCCGCCACGCTGATCGAACTGGTCGACGAAGTGGGTTGCGATCTGGTGCTGACCACCGGCGGCACCGGCCCGTCGCGCCGCGACGTGACGCCGGAAGCGACTTTGGCGGTGGCGACCAAGGAAATGCCGGGTTTCGGCGAGCAAATGCGGCAAATCAGCCTGAATTTCGTGCCGACCGCGATTCTGTCGCGCCAGGTGGCGGTGATCCGCGAAACCGCGGATCACGCGGCGCTGATCATCAACCTGCCGGGGCAGCCGAAGTCGATCAAGGAAACGCTGGAAGGTTTGCGTGACGCAGACGCTGGCCGCGCCGTGAAGGTGCCGGGGATTTTCGCCGCGGTGCCTTACTGCATCGACCTGATCGGCGGCCCGTATGTGGAAACGAACGCCGACGTGGTGAAAGCGTTCCGGCCGAAGAACGCGGTGCGCGCGCCCCGGCAGGGTTGAAGCTGAAACGACGGCTGATGGATTATTCCGCGGCCGGCGTTTCCGGCACCTGCGAGGCCGCCGGAATCAGGAAGTGCTCGCGGTAGTACTTCAGTTCGTCGATCGATTCATGGATGTCGGCCAGCGCCGTATGCATGGCGCGTTTCTGGAAACCCTTGTAGATCGCCGGCTGCCAGCGGCGGCACAGTTCCTTCAGCGTGCTGACGTCCAGATTGCGGTAATGGAAGAAGCGCTCCAGATCCGGCATCCAGCGCGCCATGAAGCGGCGGTCCTGGCAGATCGAGTTGCCACACATCGGCGATTTGCCGGGCGGTACATAAGCGCTAAGAAAGTCGCGAATCTGTTCCGTGGCGTCCGCTTCGCTCACCGTCGACGCCTTCACGCGGTCGATCAGCCCCGAGCGGCCATGCGTGTTCTGATTCCACTGATCCATTTTGGCGAGCGTTTCGTCGCTCTGATGAATCGCCAGCACCGGCCCTTCGACCAGGCGGTCGAGCGTCGAATTCGTCACGACCACCGCGATTTCGATGATGCGGTCGGTGTCCGGTTCGAGCCCGGTCATTTCCATGTCCAGCCAGACGAGATTCATGTCGCTGCGCACGAGCGGCGGCTGTTCGGTGGAGTCGAGGATGTCAGTCATGAAGGCAACCCTGATGGCCGGGCAGACGGCTTCTCCGGAAGCGCGCTTGCCGCGGCGATTGTTCGTATGAGATTGGTTTGAGCCGGCTTGGGCCTGCATGGGCCGGGTTTGAGCCGGGTTTGATCTTATCCCCCCGCCGCCGGGCGGGAAGAAACATATAATTCTCGCATAGATACCACGGAATCCCCGGATGCCTACCCTGTACTTCACTGTTCTGTTCGTCGTCGCCGTCGTGGCGATGGTCGGCACCAAGCTGTGGCTCGCGTCGCGGCAGATCCGCTTCGTCGCCGGCCATCGCGAGCAGGTGCCGAGCCAGTTTGCCGGTACCATCGCGCTCACCGCGCACCAGCGCGCCGCCGACTACACCGTCGAACGCACGCGCCTCACCATGATCGAGATCGTCGTCGGCGCGGCCGTGCTGATCGGGCTGACGCTGCTGGGCGGCGTGCAGGCGCTCGATCTCGCGATCTCCGACTGGCTGGGCCGCGGCTACGCCGGCCAGATCGCGCTGGTCGCGGCGGTGATCGCGATTACCAGCGTGATCGGTCTGCCGTTCGAGTACTACCGGCAATTCGTGGTCGAGCAACGCTTCGGCTTCAACCGCATGAGCAAGGGCATTTTCTTCCTCGACCGCCTCAAAGGCGTCCTGCTCGGTGCGGCGTTCGGCCTGCCGCTGCTGTTCGTCGTGCTGTGGCTGATGAACCAGGCGGGCAGCCTGTGGTGGCTGTGGACGTGGATCGTGTGGGTCGCGTTCCAGTTGCTCGTGCTGGTGCTGTATCCGTCGTTTATCGCGCCGCTCTTCAACAAGTTCGAGCCGCTCAAGGACGAAGCGCTGAAAAGCCGCATCGAAGCCCTGATGCAGCGCTGCGGTTTCGCCGCCAAGGGTCTGTTCGTGATGGACGGCAGCCGCCGTTCGGCGCACGGCAATGCGTATTTCACCGGCTTCGGCGCGGCCAAGCGGATCGTGTTCTTCGACACGCTGCTCGCGCGCCTGTCGGGCAACGAGATCGAAGCGGTGCTCGCGCACGAACTCGGCCACTTCAAGCGCCGTCACGTGATCAAGCGGATGGTCGTCATGTTCGCGATCAGCCTCGTGATGCTCGCCCTGCTCGGCTGGCTGACGCAATGCGTGTGGTTCTATGAAGGACTGGGCGTGCGGCCGTCGCTGATCGGCGGCAATAGCGGCCTCGCGCTGGTGCTGTTCTTCCTCGCGCTGCCGGTGTTCCTGTTCTTCGTCACGCCGCTCGGCAGCCTCAGCTCGCGCAAGCACGAGTTCGAGGCCGATGCCTTCGCCGCGACGCAAACCGATGCGCAAGACCTCGTCAACGCGCTCGTCAAGCTGTATGAGGACAACGCATCGACCCTGACGCCCGATCCGCTCTACACCGCGTTCTATTACTCGCATCCGCCTGCGTCGCAGCGGATCGACCGCCTGCTGCGGCACGCATGAGCGGCCGCTCCCCGAAAGCGCCGCGCGCGCCGTCCAGCACGCGCGTAGGCGGTCTGGTGATTGCCGCTCATGGGCGGCACTACCTGGTCGCGCCGGAAGACGGCAGCCCGATGCTCCAGTGCTTCCCGCGTGGCAAGCGTAGCGAAGTGGCGGTCGGCGATCGCGTGATTTACGAACCGACTTCGGCGGATCAGGGTGTGATCGTCGAGATCGGCGAGCGGCGCAATCTGCTGTATCGCTCGGATCAGTACAAGTCGAAACTCTTTGCCGCGAATCTCGACCAGTTGCTGATCGTGCTCGCAACCGAGCCGCATTTCAGCGAGGACCTGCTCGGCCGCGCGCTTGTCGCCGCCGAGGCAAACGAGTTGAAGCCGTTGATCGTGTTGAACAAGATCGACGTGACCGGCGCGCTGGAGGGCGCGCGCAGGCGGCTCGAACCGTACCGCGCGCTCGGCTACACCGTGGTCGAAGTGTCGATCAAGACGCAGCCTGATGCCGCGCGCCCCGCGTTGCTCGAGCATCTGCAAGGTCATTCGACGCTGCTGCTCGGCCAGTCGGGCATGGGCAAGTCGACGTTGGTAAATCTGCTGATTCCCGATGCCGAAGTCGCGACGCGCGAGATCTCGACCGCGTTGAACAGCGGCCGACACACCACCACGTTTACGCGGCTCTACCCTTTGCCTGGATCCGATGGCGGGGCGTTGATCGATTCGCCGGGCTTCCAGGAATTCGGCCTGCATCATCTGACCGAAGGCCGGCTCGAACGCGCGTTTCCCGAGTTCCGGCCGCTGCTGCCGAACTGCCGCTTCTACAACTGCCATCACCTGCAGGAGCCGGGCTGCGCGATTCTCGAAGCTGTCGCCGATGGCGGGATCCGACGCGAACGGCATGCCCTGTACGCGCAACTGGTGCACGAAGCCAGCCAGATCGTGCGCTAACGCGCGCCGCTGTCAAACCATGGATTCACGATGAAATTGATGCGCGCGCCGAATCTGATCATCGGACAGCATTGGGTCAATGTGCTGGAGACGGCGGGTATCGCTTGCGAGTTGCATAACCGTTATCTGAACGGCGCGCTCGGCGATATTCCGGCGGATCAGTGCGCACCGGAGCTGTGGCTTGTGGATGAGCGCGATGAGGTGATGGCGCGGCGGTTGATCGATGCGGCTTCACATGGCCCGGCGGCGGGGTCGCCTTCGTGGCGATGCCGTCAGTGCGGGGAGACGCTCGAGGCGCAGTTCACGGTGTGCTGGCAGTGTGGGACGGCGCGTGATCCGCTGGATGGATGAAGCGGTTGGAGCGCATCAGGCAAGCCACACCGCGATCGTCAGCATCAGCAGCAAAATCATCCACAGCACCACCGCACGCCACACCAGACCCACCGCCGATTGCAGCGTGCGCGGCGTGCAGTCGTCGCCGACTGACATCGGGCCACCGTCGCCGGTGGTCAGCGCATCGAGGCTCGAGGGTTCGGCAAGCGGCCCGCTCAATCGAGCGCCCAACGCGCCGCTACCCGCGGCCAGCAACACGCCGTCGTTCGCATCCGGCCACTGACGCGCGTGGTTGCGCCATGCATAAATCGCGTCTTCGAAATTGCCGACAATCGCAAAGCCCAGCGACGTGAGCCGCGCCGGCACCCAGTCAATCACGAAGAAAGCACGTTGCGCGAAGCTCGAAAACGCCGCCGTGCGATCGTCGGCCGGCCGTGCCCATGCACGCGCCAGATATTCGGCGATGCGATACAGCACCGCGCCCGCCGGCCCGACCGGAATCAGGAACCAGAAGAACACGCCGAACACATGCCGATGCGAGGCGACCACCGCGTGAATCAGCGTATGACGCACGATCTCGCTAACGGGCATATCCACGGTATCGAGCCCGGTCCATTCATTCAGGATTTCACGGGCGCGCGGCACGTCGTCGTTATTCAACGCGAGGTGGATATCCGTGAAGTAATGGCTGAACTGCCGGAAACCGAGCGTGAAGTACAGCACCGCGACGTTCCACAGGAACGCCAGCGCGAAGTGAATGTGATACAGCACGTAGTAGATAAGCGCGACGGCCAGCGTCCAGGGCACCACCACCACCAGCCACGCGAGCAGGCCATGCTTGGGCTTGCCGGCATCGAATCCGTGCGCCGCCGACTCCGCATGGTATTGAAGCAATGCCGCCACCGGATTGTTCAGCGACAGCGCGCGGACCTGTTCAATAATCAGAGCCAGCAATACGGAGAAAAAAGTCATGCGATGCGCCGTGCTTTTCGAGTTTTTACGATTGTTTTATAACGATAGCACAGGGTCGGATGCCACTGAGCACGGACGTTGACAAACACCCAACAAGTGCACAACCCGCGGCGATTCAAGCCGCGAGAAAGCGATAGAAGTTGCGCAGCATCGCCGCCGTCGCGCCCCAGATGAAATAGTGGCCGCCCACCTGCCCCTCGCGATCCGCCGCTTCCGCCGACGCGGGCCGCGGATAGGGCATGGCGAAAAAGCGACGCTGGCCACCTTCGTAACGAAACACGCGCTCTTCGTGATGCGCGGGGTTCATCAGAAAAGCGAGCGGCACTTCAAAGACTTCGGCCACTTCGAACGCATCCGCTTTCAACGTGAAGGGTGGATGCACCAGACCGATTACGGGCGTCACACGAAAACCGGTGCCCGTCAGATAGTCGGGCAACGCACCGAGAATTTCAACGCGCGACGGATCGAGACCGACCTCTTCCTGCGCCTCGCGCAACGCCGTGGCGGTTGCATCCGCGTCGAACGGTTCATGACGGCCGCCGGGAAAGCTCACCTGGCCGGCGTGGTCGTTCAGATGGTCGGCACGTTGAGTCAGGAGCACGGTGAGGCCGTTGTCGCGTACGACCAGCGGCACCAGCACGGCGGCAACGCGCGGATCGACGTGCTGATCGCGCCACGGTGCTTCGATAATCGGCTCAGGCGTCCAGCTCAGGCGCTGCTCGAAGCGCGCACGCAGACCGTCGGGCGTCAGGCGCCCGGCAACCACCGGTGGCAGATCGGCACCCGTCGCTTCGACAGGTAGAGTTTCAGGCTCAAAGGCGGGGCGGATCAACGGGTCTCTCGGAATGAGCGGATAGGGGACATTCCGCTATTTTGACCTGGCAAACAAAAAAGCACCCGCGAGGGGTGCTTTTTCTTACAGCTTTTACGCTTCCGGAGCAGCGCGGTCTTTCTTTGCGACCAGCTTTTCCTTGATCCGAGCCGACTTGCCCGAACGGTCGCGCAGGTAGTACAGCTTCGCACGACGCACATCGCCACGACGCTTCACGACGATGCTTGCCAGCAGCGGCGAGTACGTCTGGAACGTACGCTCGACGCCTTCGCCCGACGAAATCTTGCGGACGATGAACGACGAATTCAGACCACGGTTACGCTTGGCGATCACGACGCCTTCGTAAGCCTGAACACGCTTACGCGTACCTTCAACCACGTTCACGCTGACGATCACCGTATCGCCGGGGGCGAATTCGGGGATGGTCTTCTCGCCGAGGGCGCGGCCGATTTCTTCCTGCTCGAGTATTGCAATCAGATTCATCACTGACTCCTATGTCCATCTTGTCGGCGTTCGTACCTGCCTTACAGAAACTGCTTGGCTACGGCCCCGATAGAGGATGGGTTCACATCTGGTGCCGTACACGCATGTGCGGCACCGCCTATGTCCGCTCGAAAGCCCAAGGCTTTATGCCTTCGACACTTCCTTCGCGAGACTCGTAAGCCATGCCTCATCGGCACGGCTCAACATCTTGTTCTTTCTGGCCTTCACGATCAGATCGGGCCGTTTGTTCAACGTGTTGCGCAAGGCTTCACGCCGACGCCACGCTTCGATTTCCGCATGATGGCCGCCAAGCAGCACATCAGGCACACGCACGCCGTCGTATTCCTCCGGACGCGTGTAATGCGGACAATCCAGCAGCACGTCGACGAAACTATCCTGCACCGCCGATTGCGAGTCGTTCAGCACGCCGGGCAACTGCCGCACCACGGCATCCATCAACGCCATGGCCGGCAATTCGCCGCCGGACAGCACGAAGTCGCCGAGGCTGACCTCTTCGTCGACGACACGGTCGAGCAAACGCTGATCGATCGCTTCATAGCGCCCGCACAACAGGATCAGACCGGGCTCGGCCGCGAACTGCATGACACGATCGTGATTCAGCGTGGCGCCTTGCGGCGACATCATCACGACGCGCGACGCGCCGATGCCCTGCTCCGCCTGCGCCGCCTTCGCTGCGCCGATCGCGTCTTCCAGCGGCTTGGCCAGCATGACCATGCCGGGGCCGCCGCCGTAGGGGCGATCGTCGATTGTGCGGTAGTTGTCCGTAGTGAAATCGCGTGGATTCCACGTGCGCAACCCGTAGCGCTCCTGCTTCGCCGCACGGCTGGTGATACCCCAGTCGGTCAGCGCACGAAACATGTCAGGAAAGAGCGTCACGACATCGAACTGCATCGCTCTCTCCAGTCAGCGAGTTATTTAGTAATCGGCTTCCCAGTCGACGATGATCTGCTTCGCCGCCTGATCCACCGTTTTGACAAAGACGCCGACGAACGGGATCAAACGCTCGCCGGTGACCGGCTTACCGCTTTTGTCGGTATCCGGATATTCGATGCGCAACACCGAGTGCGCACCGTTGTCGATCATGTCTGCAACTTTGCCGAGGTGGACCCCGGCAACGTTCACCACGTCCAGGCCGAGCAGGTCGACCCAGTAGAATTCGTCGGCCCCGAGGGCCGGAAATTCGCTGCGGCTGATATAGACGCGCGTGCCGCGCAGTGCCAGTGCCACATCGCGGTCAGCTACGCCGCCCAGATGGGCAACGATACTGTCGCTATGCGTTTTTGCCTGTAATGACGGCGCCGACTTGCGCTCGTGGTCTTTTAGCAACCACCAGCGCTTCGCGCTCAGCAATGCGTCGCCGCCGTGCCCGGCATCCGCATGCGCGGCTACCTTGACCCAGCCTTTGAGGCCGTAAGCGTCGACGATTGCACCGACCTCGACCGCATCGGCCGGCCAGCTTTCCACCGTTTCCGCTCGCATTTCTGCTGCGCTGGAAGCGGCGTTTGCAACTTTGGCTTTCGCCTGCCCTTCGGCCGCTTCGACCGGCTTGCGGACGAATGCACCGAACGGCGCCTGACCAGACGTCTTCGCGCGCGGGGCTGCCGCCTTTGCCTTTACGCGACCTGAATTGCCGGAATCACGTTCAGACATAAGAGAACCTCGCTGCCAACTTCGACGTCTGCTTCAGCAAAACTCGCGCATCGGACTGCTCACGCAAGCTGCGCGAGCCGCCGGCCGAACCGACGACGATACGCATGCTAGCTACCATTAAGCAGCCGGCTGCGCCTTTTGCGCTTCTTTCACGAGACGCTGAACGGTCGGCGACAGTTGTGCGCCAACACCTTGCCAGTACGTCAGGCGGTCTTGAGCGATACGCAGCGACTCACCCTTCGTAGCGACCGGGTTGTAGAAGCCAACGCGTTCGATGAAGCGGCCGTCACGACGGTTACGCGAATCGGTTGCGACGATGTTGTAGAACGGGCGCTTCTTGGAGCCGCCACGAGCCAAGCGGATGATGACCATACTAGAATCCTTGAAAACCGGGGTTCGGAACGACTGAAACACGCGATTATAGCGGGAAACCGACGCCATAACAAACACTTACCGGGATAAACTGCACGACGGGGTTGTGCCGTCCATACAGGCACAGGCCTCGAATCGCGCCGAGACGCCCGAATTACCTGACGGAGCGCCCGTGAAACGCCTGCCGCCATCTGCGTTTTTTCTCGCTTCATTCGCCGTCTTTCGGCGAGTTGCCCGCTTTTCGCTGATTACAGGCTTTTCGCGTGCCGCCCGCATTCAGGCCCTGCGAGCAGGCGCTGCCTTGTTGCTCGCCGCCACGGCCCTGCCGGTGCTGGCCGCGCTACCGGTCGAGCGCATCAAACTGCCGCCCGGCTTCCACATCGAGGTCCTCTCGGACGCCGTACCGAGCGCGCGGGCCATGGCGCTCTCACCGAAGGGCATTCTTTATATAGGCAGCCTTGACGGCCACGTCTACGCGCTCGAATTGCAGAGTGGACGCGTCACGGCTCGCCACGTGGTCGCCTCCGGCCTGGAAACGCCGGCGGGCGTGGCGTGGCGGGATGGCACGCTGTACGTCTCCGCAGTGTCGAAAATTCTACGCTTTGACGCGATTGACGCTCATCTGAATGATCCGCCCAAGCCGGTCGTGGTCACCGACACACTGCCGACAGAGACCCATCATGGCTGGAAATTCATCGCTTTCGGGCCGGATGGCAAGCTGTACGTGCCGCAAGGCGCGCCCTGCAACGTCTGCCTGAAAGACCGCGACCGCTTTGGGATGATCGGCCGCATGGACCCGGACGGCAGCCATTATGAAATCGTGGCGCGTGGCGTTCGCAACTCCGTCGGCTTCGCGTGGCATCCGGTGACACATGAGTTGTGGTTCACCGACAACGGCCGCGACCTGATGGGCGACGACGTACCGGACGACAAACTCAACCGCGCGCCGCGTGCAGGCATGGATTTCGGCTTTCCGTACTGCCATGGCGGCGACACGCCCGACCCCGAATTCGGCAAGGACCATCCATGCAGCGCCTTCACACCGCCGGTTGTCAAACTCGGCGCGCACGTCGCCTCGCTCGGCATGCGCTTTTACAGTGGCTCGATGTTCCCGGCCGCATATCGCGACAATATTTTTATCGCCGAGCACGGCTCGTGGAATCGCAGCAAGAAGGTCGGCTACCGCGTCGTGCGGGTGATTACCAACCCGGACGGCAGCAACGCGCACCAGGAGGTCTTTGCCGAAGGCTGGCTCCAGCCGGGCGAAGCGGTATGGGGCCGCCCCGCCGACGTGCAGCCGATGCCCGACGGCTCACTCCTGATCAGCGACGACTACGCCGGCGCGGTCTATCGCGTGACCTATTCCGCGCCTCAGCCTTAGCCGTAAGCGCGCAGCGGGCGTAGAATGCGCGTCGGCCCACGCCCACCGACGCCCCGCTCCTTTTCGACAGCCTGTCACTCTGCCCTCGCCTACATGTCCACCCTTGCTTCGACTTCCTCGTATTTCAGATCCAAGACGATTACCGCCGCGCTGGCCTTCTTCTTCGGCAGCCTCGGCGCCCACCGCTTCTATCTGTACGGCTTGCGCGACATCTACGGCTGGGCGCACTTGCTCGGCACGTTGATCGGGATTCCGGGCGCCATGCTGGTGGTGGCGAGCGAACGGGCCTCGATGCTCGGCTGGGTGCTCGCGTTTTTCGGCGCCGTCTCGCTGCTCTCAGCCTTTCTGGCCGCGATCGTCTATGGCCTGCGCCCGGATGAAAAATGGGACGCGCAGTTCAACGTGCAAACCCAGCGCAAAAGCCGCTCTGGCTGGACCGTCATTTTCATCGTGATCTTTTCGCTGCTGATCGGCGCGTTCCTCCTCATGACGGGCCTCGCGATCTCGTTCCAGACTTACTTCGAAGGTCAGGTGCAAGCCGCCAAAGCGCTGTCGCAATGACCCACCGCGCGCCGCGCTAAAAGAGCCTCAATTGTGGATTGTCGCGCGGCGGCAGTTCAGTGTGCACCGGCTCAACCCGGCGAAAATGCGACATATCGAGAATGCCGCGGTCGCGCCGGTTTAGCCCGAGCCGGCGCACAGCATTGTGGAAGCGCTGCTTCAGCAGGTCCGCCCACAAGCCTTCCCCCTTCATTCGAGTGGCGAAGTTCGAGTCGTAGTCCTTCCCGCCCCGCATATCGTGCACGCGACTCATCACCCGATCAGCCCGATCGGGAAAATGCGCCGCGAGCCAATCCTTGAATAGCGGCGCAACTTCCCAAGGCAAACGCAGCACGATGTAGCTCGCATTGCTTGCGCCGGCCTCTGCACAGGCTTCCAGCACACGCTCCATGTCCGGCTCGGTGACGAAGGGAATCACCGGCGCGATGCTGACGCCAACCGGAATGCCCGCCTCGCTCAACGTACGGATCGTGCGCAATCGACGCGACGGCGTGGCGGCACGCGGCTCAAGCGTGCGCGCGATCTCGGCGTCCAGCGTGGTGATCGTGATAGCCGCCATGAACTGCCCGCGCGCCGCCATAGGTGCGAGCAGATCGATATCCCGCTCGATCAGCGACGATTTGGTGATCGCCGCGAACGGATGGCCGCGCTCGCTGAGCACTTCGATCACTCGCCGGGTGAGGCGCAAATCGCGCTCGACGGGTTGCCAGGCGTCGGTATTGACGCCGAGCGCGATCGGCTCCGGGACATAGGACTTCTTCGATAACTCGCGCTCGAGCAACTCCGGCGCATTGATCTTCGCGTAGATGCGGCTTTCGAAGTCGAGCCCCGGCGACAGCCCTAGATAACTATGTGTGGGCCGCGCGAAGCAGTAGATGCAGCCATGTTCGCAGCCCCGATACGGATTGAGCGACACGCTGAACGGAATATCCGGCGACGCGTTGCGCGTGAGAATGGTTTTGGCCCGCTCTTCGAAAACCTGCGTGCGTAAAACCTTGGGCTCGCCGTCTTCCTCCGGCGACGAAAGCCAGCCGTCGTCCACCACTTCACGCTGGTCGACTTCGTAACGGCCTTGCAGGTTCGTCACCGCACCGCGCCCCTTGCGAGGCGTGGGCGGAGCAATCGGAAATTCGTTGGCGGAGTGGGTGTCGGAATCGGTCACGGCTGGAGCACGCAAAATGCAAAACGGCGCAAAACACCTGTATAAATATACAGTGTTTACGCCGTTTGTCGAGTCCAGCTGCGCAACTCCCGCGCGAGCTAATCGCCAACCGCAATCGTCAGCGTTTCCTTGATCTCTTCCATCACCACGTAGCTCTTCGACTGCACCGCGCCGGGCAGTTGCAGCAGGATGTCGCCCAGCAGTTTGCGGTAGTCGGCCATTTCGCCGATGCGCGCCTTGATCAGATAGTCGAAGTCGCCCGAGACGAGGTGGCACTCCAGCACCTCGGGGATCTTCTGCACCTCGCGGCGGAACTGGTCGAACATGTTGCCGCTTTTGTGATCGAGCGTGATCTCGACGAACACCAGCAGCGCCGCACCCAGTTCAGCCGGGTTCACGCGCGCGTGGTAGCCGGTGATCACGCCGTCGCGCTCCATTCGCTTGACACGTTCGATGCACGGCGTGACGGACAGCCCGACCTGCTCGGCGAGGTCTTTCATCGCCATCCGGCCGTCCTGCTGGAGGAGCCGCAGGATCTTGTGATCGAGTTTGTCGAGAGCCCGGATCGGTTGGCGCTGTGTACGCATGGTGTTTTTGCTGAAAATCTTGAAAATACAATAACAAAACCTACCTGACTGTTAATAGTATAGCGGTTATCACTGGGCGATCCGCGTTACACCTCGTTAATCGAACGAATTCAAACGAATCGACAAGCGCACCGCCCTCAGACCTCTTATTGAACATCCTGGAGCAGCTATGCGAGTCGTCGTTTTGGGCAGTGGCGTTGTCGGAGTGACGAGTGCTTATTACCTCGCGCGCGCCGGTCATGAAGTGACCGTCATCGATCGCGAGGCCGGCCCGGCGCTCGAAACCAGCTTTGCCAATGCCGGCCAGATCTCGCCGGGCTACGCGTCGCCGTGGGCCGCGCCGGGCGTGCCGCTGAAGGCCGTCAAGTGGATGTTCCAGAAACATGCGCCGCTCGCGATCCGTCTCGACGGCACACAATTCCAGTTGCAATGGATGTGGCAGATGCTGCAGAACTGCACGTCGGCGCGTTATGCGGTGAACAAGGGCCGCATGGTCCGCCTCGCCGAATACAGCCGCGATTGTTTGCAGGCGCTGCGCGCCGAAACGGGCATCCAGTACGAAGGCCGCACCGGCGGCACGCTGCAGGTGTTCCGCACGCAACAGCAGTTCGACGGCGCCGCGAAAGACATCGCCGTGCTGCGGGACGCCAACGTGCCGTATGAACTGCTGTCGCCGGCCGAACTCGCGCAAGCCGAACCGGCGCTCGCCGCGGTCTCGCACAAGCTGACGGGCGGCCTGCGCCTGCCGGGCGACGAAACCGGCGACTGCCAGATGTTCACCACGCGCCTCGCCGCGATGGCAGAGCAACTGGGCGTCAAATTCCGCTACAACACGCCGATCGACTCCCTCGCCATGGCGGGCGACCGCATCGCCGGCGTGCAGTGCGGCGACGAACTGGTGCGCGCGGATTCGTTTGTCGTAGCGCTCGGTTCATACTCGACCAAATTCCTGTCCGGTCTCGTGAAGATTCCGGTCTACCCGCTCAAGGGTTATTCGATCACCGCGCCGATCGTCAACGAAGCATCCGCGCCGATTTCGACCGTGCTCGACGAAACGTACAAGATCGCGATCACACGCTTCGACGACCGGATTCGCGTCGGCGGCATGGCGGAGATCGTCGGCTTCGACAAGTCGCTGCGCCAGGCGCGCCGCGAAACGTTGGAACTGTGCGTGAACGATCTGTTCCCGGGCGGCGGCGATACGTCGAAGGCTACGTTCTGGACCGGCCTGCGTCCGATGACGCCGGACGGCACGCCGATCGTCGGCCGCACCCCCGTGCCGAACCTGTTCCTGAACACGGGTCACGGCACGCTGGGCTGGACGATGTCGTGCGGCTCGGGTCAACTGCTGGCCGATGTGATGTCGAGCAAGCAGCCGGCTATCAAGGCGGATGATCTGTCGGTGCATCGCTATCTCGGCGAGATCGGCGGTGCGCATCGTCCGGCTTATGCCTAAGGTTTAATGTTTTAACGCTTCGCGAGCGGTTATGCCGGTTTGTCATCGTAGACGGACCGGCCTGACAAAGAAAAACGGCGCCTCGAAAAGGGCGCCGTTTTTCTTTTTACACACGAGTTTTTGCTACATCGCTCAATAGAAGCAGCGCAACATCAGAACTGATCTTCCGACAACGCCAGCACACTCTCCCCACCCTTCGCGCTGACGATCGAAGCTTCCAACGCCGAAGCCAGCGGCAGCACATGCTCAGCATAGAACTGCGCGGTGGCGATCTTCGCGCCATAGAACGACGGATCTTCAGCGCGCTTTTCAGCCGCCACGAGCAACGCACGCGCCATCTGCCAGCCGCCCAGGACAACGCCCGCCAGCTTCAGATACGGCACGCTGCCGGCGAACACCGCGTTCGGATCGCTCTTCGTGTTAGTGACTACAAAATCGACCGCAGCGCTCAGCGAACGATGCCCTTGGCCCAGATACTTCTTCATCGATTCGAACGCAGCGCCTTGCTGCGCGCCGAGTGCTTCGATCGTTTCAGCCACGTCGGCCAGCAGCGCCTTCGCCACCTTGCCACCGTCGCGCACGGTCTTGCGGCCGATCAGGTCATTGGCCTGGATCGCGGTCGTCCCTTCGTAGATCGGCAGAATGCGCGCGTCGCGGTAGTACTGCGCGGCGCCGGTTTCTTCGATGAAGCCCATGCCGCCATGTACCTGCACGCCAAGGCTCGTCACATCGATCGACAGCTCCGTGCTCCAGCCCTTCACGATCGGCACGAGGTATTCGTAAATCGCCTGATGCTCGGCGCTCTTCGCTTCGTCGGGATGACGATGTGCGATATCGCAGTGAGCCGCGGCGACATACGCCAATGCGCGCGATGCTTCGGTGAGACCACGCATCGTGGCGAGCATGCGGCGCACGTCCGGGTGCTGAATGATCGCCACGGATTGCTTCGCGGAGCCATCCACCGGCCGGCTTTGCACGCGATCCTTCGCATACGCCACAGCCTTTTGATACGCACGATCCGACACGGCAACACCTTGCATGCCCACCGCGAAACGCGCCGCGTTCATCATGATGAACATGTACTCGAGGCCGCGATTTTCTTCGCCGATCAGATGGCCGATCGCGCCGCCGTGATCGCCGAATTGCAGCACCGCGGTCGGGCTCGCCTTGATGCCGAGCTTGTGCTCGATCGACACGCAATGGACGTCGTTACGCTCCCCGAGCGAGCCGTCTTCGTTGATAAGAAACTTCGGCACGATGAAAAGCGAAATACCCTTCACGCCTTCCGGTGCATCAGGCGTGCGCGCCAGCACGAGATGGGCGATGTTCTTCGCCATGTCGTGCTCGCCCCACGTGATGAAAATCTTCGTGCCGAACAGCTTGAACGAACCATCGCCCTGCGGCTCGGCGCGCGTGCGCACCAGCGCGAGATCGGAGCCGGCTTGCGGCTCGGTCAGGTTCATCGTGCCGGTCCACTCGCCGGAAATCAGCTTGGGCACGTAGGTTTGCTTCTGCTCTTCGCTGCCCGCCGTGAGCAGCGCCTCGATGGCGCCATCCGTGAGCAGCGGACACAGCGCGAACGACAGGTTCGACGCGTTCAGCATCTCGATACAGGCGGTGGCGATCAGCTTGGGCAGACCCTGGCCTTCGTAGTCGACCGGATGTTGCACGCCTTGCCAGCCGCCTTCGCCGAACTGGCGGAATGCGTCCTTGAAACCGGGCGTGGCGGTGACCACGCCGTCTTTCCAGCTACTCGGATTGCGATCACCTTCGACGTTCAGCGGCGCCAGCACTTCGCCGCATAGTTTCGCCGATTCTTCGAGCACGGCCTGAGCCGTGTCGAGGTTTGCATCTTCGAAGCCCGGCAGCGTCGCGATATCTTCGAGACCGGCCAGTTCTTTCATCACGAACAGCATGTCCTTGATGGGCGCCGTATAGCTCATTTCAGTTCTCCTCCTGCCTGTCGATAAAAAAAGGGCGCCGGACTTGATAGGTCCTGCGCCCTCTCGTGTGCTGCCAGACGCCTTTTAACCGGCGCTGAGGCGCTTAGCCGAGCTCGCTAACGAGTTCCGGCACGAGCGTAAACAGGTCACCCACCAGACCATAATCAGCGACGCTGAAAATCGGCGCTTCCGCGTCCTTGTTGATCGCCACGATGACCTTCGAGTCCTTCATGCCGGCCAGATGCTGGATCGCGCCCGAGATGCCGACAGCGATGTACAGTTGCGGCGCGACGATCTTGCCGGTTTGACCGACCTGATAGTCGTTCGGCACGAAGCCCGCATCGACAGCTGCACGCGAGGCGCCCAGCGCTGCGTTCAGCTTGTCCGCCAGCGGCTCGAGGACCTTCGTGTAGTTCTCGCCGTTGCCCAGACCACGGCCACCCGAGACAATGATCTTCGCCGAGGTCAGCTCCGGACGGTCCAGCTTTGTCACTTCACGGCTCACGAACTGCGAGAGGCCCGTATCAGCTGCCGCGTCGATCTTCTCGACCGTTGCGCTGCCGCCTTCTGCTGCCACCGGGTCGAAGCCGGTCGTGCGAACCGTGATGACCTTGATCGGATCTTGAGATTGAACCGTGGCGATCGCGTTGCCTGCGTAGATCGGGCGCTCGAACGTGTCGGCGCTGTCCACTGCGGTGATGTCGCTGATCTGCGCGACGTCGAGCTTCGCGGCGATGCGCGGTGCGATGTTCTTGCCGTAGGCGGTCGCCGGCGTCAGGATGTGCGTGTAGTCCTTCGCGATGTTCATCACGGTTGCCTGGACGTTTTCCGCCAGACCCGCTTCGAGTTGCGCCGCGTCGGCCAGCAGGACCTTCGAAACACCTGCAATCTTCGCTGCCGCATCCGCCGCGGCTTGTGCGTTGTGCCCTGCGACCAGCACGTGGATATCGCCACCAATCTTCTGCGCGGCTGCAATCGTGTTCAGCGTCGCGGCCTTAATCGACGCGTTGTCGTGTTCTGCAATAACCAGATTCGTCATTTCGTCCGTCTCCTCACAGCACCTTGGCTTCGGTCTTCAGCTTCTCGACCAGCGTCTTCACATCCGGCACCTTCACACCGGCGGAGCGCTTCGGCGGCTCAACGACTTTCAGC
>NZ_VOSW01000278.1 GCF_009690905.1 Paraburkholderia madseniana | reverse complement strand
ATGGGTGAGCCTTGCGGAATGCCACGTCTGCTGTCTCTGGCCTCCGTCGTACGTTTCTTCCGGCCTCGATTATCGGTTTCTTCAACGGGGCATTCCAGCCACATCCGGATCAGATGCAGCACGCGCCGATCAACGATGCGTCGCGCAAGCGACAGCATCAGTTCGGCGTGTGGAATACTTCCGAAGTAGTCCGCAAGGTCGGCATCAACAACGTCCGTTTGCCCTCGATGCAGCCGTTCCTCCACCTCGATCACCGCTTGCTGGGCATTTCGCCCCGGGCGGTAAGCGTACTGCTCTGATGGAAGGTCCGCTTCGAAGATCGGTTCGAGCACCAGCATCGCTGCTGTCATGCACACTCGATCTCGCAAGGTCGAGATGCCCAGTGGCCTCAGCTTGCCATTGGCCTTCGGGATAAACACTCTTCTGATAGGATCCGGCCGGTAACTCTCCTGCCTGAGCGCAAGCGCCAGTTCGCCGAGCCACTTCTGCACCCCGTAAGCTTCGACCTCCGCGAAGTCCTGCCGATCGACACCCGGCGCGCCCCTGTTCGAGCGACACTGGGCGTACGCATGCGCCAGCACATCCTCACGGTAGATCTTGTCGTACAGAGCATAAAAGCGGTACCCGGCTTCTGCCTTCGCTTTCGCGTGTAACGCCGTCTGCAGCTTCTGAACACGAATCGGAGTTGATAGGTTACCCAATCTCCACGTCCTCACTACGTATTGCGTTGGTCTTAAACTGAGGCCCCTTCCCTCCACCAGCGTTACCCGGCTTCGCCAGTACTACGGGCCTCTCCGTCATCCCAAGGCGCCCGGCCTGTCCCTCACGGGCGTCCGGTTGGTCATCCCTGACCACGCCAAGGGACTTCCCGTGTTGCGTACGCTTTCCTTGTGTACATGCTGTCGCCACTACCCCGGCGCAGCGGCTGGGCGTCCAGCCTGCTCATCCACCCAGTCGTGTCAGCCTTCCCCGATAGGGTTGCCGGGTCGGCCTGCGCATCGTCCTTTTCGAGGTTTGCTCGGCGTTCACTCGCGTTACGGCCTGCACACTCGCGCTGTCACCTATTCGTGACACGCATTACCAGAGGCTTCAGCCACTTCGTTACCTCCATGACTGCTCCGGTTGCTTCCGGCTGGAGCGGTTGCCGGGCGGGGCTTGCACCCGCTGGAAAGCGCCGCCTTTTCACGGCGCACACCCT
>NZ_VOSW01000277.1 GCF_009690905.1 Paraburkholderia madseniana | reverse complement strand
TCGTGTGACACGTGATAGTCCTCGTTGACCGGGTATGCGTGTTTGAGCCATCCGGCAATCTGTTCGGGCGACCACTGCAGTTCCAGCTTGCTTGCCACAAGTCGCGCCAGCGGCCGGTTATCGACCAACTTGCATGTCTTTGGCCGACGTGCCCGGTCCCATGCAAGCTGGTCGGCCCGATTCGCCCGATAGCCCTGGCTTCCACCATTTCGCTTGATTTCCCGGCTGACGGTGGAAGGAGCGCGCCCGAGCCGGTTTGCTACCGAAACAATTGAATCGCCGGATACGACTGAGCGCGATATCTCCTCTCGCTCGGCGAGCGTCAAAGCCAGCCTCGATCGGTGCCTTTGTGCAGGTTGTATCCCGCCCGTCTCCGCAAGAATGCCCTGCACCGATGAATGGTTTCGATCGAACATCTGGGCAATCTGTTGCAGCGACTCGCCTTTGCGCCAGCGCTCCCACATTACCGCTTTCTGGCTTTCCGTGTAGTAGATCCGCCGTCTCTGTTTCATTTCAATACCTCCGCTGCTCTGGCAGCCTAGGGTATTGCGTCGACCGGTTGAATCCAAGACCCACTGCGGACAGTTAAGATCGCCGGAAGCTGACATTCGTCCGGCGCAGAACGAAATCAGGAACCCTCCTGAAATTGCAATCCAACGATGCCTGCGATAACCAGCCCGACGCACAACAGGCGACCGAGCGAGGCCGGCTCGTGAAACCAGATCAATCCAACTAAGGCTGTGCCAGCGGCACCGATCCCAGCCCAGACAGCATATGCGGTCCCGAGCGGAAGAATTTTGAGCGTGAAACTCATCAACCAAACGCTCATTATTGCTGCAATGATAGACAGCGCACTCGGTACCAACCTTGTGTAACTATCGGACAACTTCATCGCCACGGAGAAGACGATCTCCAGCAGTCCCGAGGCTAAAACCACGGTCCACGCAGCAAACGAATTCGTAATCGAGATCATTGGTTATCTTCCTTCGGATCGGGAAGCTCATATGCGCGTCGCAGCGAGAATATCATTGCCGCACTCTGGAATTGGAACCCTGACGTGACGGGCAGCTTCTTGGCCGACCTCTGCCTCACGCGATCCGCATGTGCAGCACGAGCCCGGCGGTCGGCACCGCGCGACCCCAAAAGCGGACAGTCTGGCGAGACCCGCTACAAACTTTTCAGAAGATTGTCGATTTTCG
>NZ_VOSW01000276.1 GCF_009690905.1 Paraburkholderia madseniana | reverse complement strand
CTATTGGTGAAGGGTCGATTGTTTCCAAGTCTGCATCCGCGCGCGCTTCTGGCGAAGTGAGCGCGACGCCTGCGCCCGCTGCGGCTGACGTCATTGCCGCACCGGCTTTAGCGCCGTGGCAGGAAGAAGCGTCTGCCGAACCGGTTCTGAGCGATCCGGCGCCTGCACCTACGGACACGAGCGCGCCCCAAGCGGCCCCGATGCCCGAAGCGATGTCCTCGGCACCGGCGACCGAAGCAACAAAAGTAACGACTGTACCGGCCTTGACACTGGCGGCCGAATTGAGCGAATCGATCGAGGCGACAAAAATAGCGGTAGCGCCGGCCTTGGCATCGACGGCCGAATCGATCGCAGCAACAAAAGTAGCGGCTGCACCGGCCTTGGCACCGTGGGACGACGCGCCCACCGAGT
This sequence comes from Paraburkholderia madseniana, assembly GCF_009690905.1. GTDB lineage: Bacteria > Pseudomonadota > Gammaproteobacteria > Burkholderiales > Burkholderiaceae > Paraburkholderia > Paraburkholderia madseniana. The sequence continues at coordinate 810 of NZ_VOSW01000276.1, read as the reverse complement.
CAGCCTGGAACGAAGCACCGGCTGCCGCCGCGCCTCAGGAATCGCCTCCCGCGTCTCCGCTCGCTGCTCCAGCCGCCGCCGCGTTCGCACGGGCAGAAGAGGCCGCACCGGCGAGAGCATTGCAAGAATCGCCGCCCGCAGCCGACATCCCACCGCGCCGCGCAGGCGGCGCGAGCGACGCGCTCAATGTATTGCGCAGCGCCGGCCTGAAAGTATCGTCGGATCGTGGCCGCGCTACGGCTGCAGCTTCCGCCGCCAAGCCCGCTGCAGCCCCGACCACGCCGAAGCCTGCCGCCCCCCGCGTGGTCGTCAATGTGCCGACACCGGGCGCCCCGCGCCGCGCGCCGCAACAGGACGCCGCTCCGGCGGCACGTGCGCCGTCGCCGCAAGCCTCGGAGCAGAACGGCTCGTCGAGCGCGCCGTGGGATGACATGCCGCCCGACGAATGCATGCCGCTCACGGCGGCGGACGAAGGCTATTACGGCCTGCCGGACGACAACTACATGCCGGTGTTCGACAGCGGACCCGACGACGTCCGCGTGAACACCACGCCTGCGTCGGCCCCCGCACCCGTAGTCGACAAGCGGCCGTTGCCGCCCGCCGTGCCGCTCGATCCGCTGGGTTTCCAGGGCGACTGGCCCGCGCTCGCAGTCGACCTGCCGCTCAAGGGCATTTCGTATCAGCTCGCGTTCAACAGCGAATTGATGGCACTCGAAGGCAACACGCTGAAACTGAACGTTCCGGTGCCGCAATACGCGGAAGCCTCGCAGGTCGCTAAACTGAAAGTCGCGCTCGCCGAAAAGCTCGGCC
>NZ_VOSW01000275.1 GCF_009690905.1 Paraburkholderia madseniana | reverse complement strand
GGTGCGACCTGCAAAGTCGCTCGATTCTCTGTTTCACGGAACGCAGTAATCCTGATGAAACCGGCTGTTCCATCAGCCGTTCCCTACCCGGACATGCGAAGCTGGCAACGGCTTGGTGTGAAGCTCCGGGGACAAAGCAACCACTGTACATACGGTACGTTGAGCCGCGAGGCGAGACGGAATCTGCCAGCACGAAGGTGGAGAGGTGCAAGGGATGGATGAGTACGACCAACATAAGTGAACGTTCGTTACGTGTCGTCACAAACAACAAGCCAAACGTGCTGACAGGCTTGAACCAAAACGGTACGCGGCTAGGAATGGTCTCCTCTCGGGCTTGGACCATCATGGACAGCATGCCGCCGGCGCATAGGACGGGTCCGCATCATCCCGAGAATCACGCGGAACAGGGTAAGCCCGTATCGCTGCCCCATGGGCAGGCTAACCGCAAGGAAAGCTATTGGCGATGCGGGTAAAGGAAGGTGGAGAAAGCGAAAGCCTGTCTGTAATGGATGGGATACGGGCTGAGACATTTGCCTGACGCGAAAGCGGGCAGACTTCCACATGGTCATTCATGGCGAGAGAATCTTTGATTAACCGTTGTACGAGGGAAAGCAGATGACGGCGAACAATGCGAAGGCATCAGACGCTGGTGCGCCCTCGCGCGCCACAGTCATGTGGGATCAGGCGAACTGGTCACACATCGCGGCGGACGTGAAGCGGCTTCAGATGCGTATCGCCAAGGCAGTTCGGGAAAACCGGTGGGGCAAGGCGAAGGCCTTGCAACATCTGCTAACCCGCTCGCATAACGGCAAGATGCTTGCTGTGAAGCGGGTAACGGAAAATCGCGGTAAGAGAACGCCGGGGGTGGACGGCAGGATCTGGTCATCTCCGGCGGCCAGATGGAACGGAATGTTGTCGCTACGTCATCGGGGCTATCGCACGATGCCGCTGCGGCGTGTCCACATTCCCAAGAGTAATGGAAAAAAGCGTCCGCTAGGAATCCCATGCATGAAGTGCCGGGCGATGCAGGCTTTATGGAAGCTCGCACTGGAGCCGATCGCGGAGACTCTGGCGGATGTCAACTCCTACGGCTTCCGGCCCGAACGCTCGACTGCCGATGCCATCCAGCACTGCTTCAACGCCCTGGCGAGACGAACCTCGCCAGAGTGGATTCTGGAGGGTGATATCCGAGGCTGTTTCGACAACTTCAGTCACTCCTGGATTCTGGAGAATGCGGCGATGGACAAGGAAGTCCTGCGCAAGTGGTTGCAGGCCGGCTATATCGATGAGGGAACCCTGTTTGAGTCGCGGGCCGGCACCCCGCAAGGGGGTGTCAT
>NZ_VOSW01000274.1 GCF_009690905.1 Paraburkholderia madseniana | reverse complement strand
GGGGAAGAAGGGAGAAGAGAGAGAAAAAGAGAGGAGGGGGGAGGGAGAGGGAGGAGGAGAGAGAGGGAGGGGAGGAGAAGGGGGGGAGAGAGAGAGGGAGGAGGGGGAAGGGAGGAAAAGGGGAAAGGGGAGAGGGAGAGAAAAGGGGAGAAGGGGGGGAAAGAGAGGAGGAGGGAAGGGGAGGGAGGAGAGAGGAGGGAGAGGGAGGAGGGGGAGGAGGAAAGAAAGAGAGGGAAAGAAAGAAAGAGGGGGAGGGGGAAGAGAGGGGAAAAGAGAAGAGAAAAGAAGAAAGAAAAAGAAAGGAGGAAAAGGAAAAAAAAAGGGAGAAAAAGAAAGGAGGGGGAGAGGGAGGGAGGAGGAAGGAGAAAAGAGAGGAAGAAAAAGAGAAAAAGAGGAAAGGGGGAGGAAAAGAAGGGAAGAAAGAGAAGGGAAAAAGGAAGAGAGAAAAAAAGGGAAGGAGGAAGAAGGGAAGAGAGGGAGAAAGGAAAAAGAGGAGGGGAAGGAAAAGAGAAAGAGAGAGAAGGAGAGGGAGAAAGAAAAAAGGAAAGAGGAGAAGAGGGAAGAGGGAAAGGAGAGAGGCAGGTAGGGGAGGGAAAAGAGAGGAAAGGGAGAGAGGAAAAGGGGGGGAGGGAGAGGAGAAGGAGGGGGAGGGAGAGAGGAAAGAGAGGAAGGGGAAAAGGAGAAGAGGGGAAGAGGGAGAGAGGGGAAAGAGGAGAAGGAAGGGGAGGAGGAAGGAAGGAGGGGGGAAGAGGAAAGGGAAAAAGGGGAGGAGGGAAGGGAAAAGAGAGGGGGAGGAGGGGGGAAAAAGGAGGAGGAGGAGGGGAGAAGAAAGAGGGGGAAAGGGAGAAGGAGAGGAGAAGGAAAGGGGGAGGAAGGGAAGGGGAAGAAGGAGGAGAAGGAGGAAAGAGAGAAGGGAGGAAGAAGGGGAAAGGGAAAGGGAAGAAAGGGGGAAGAGGGGAGAGGGGAAAGAAAGAAGGGAGGGAAGAGAGGGGGGGAAAGAAGAAAAGAGGGGGAGGGGAGGGGGAAAAGAGGAGAGGGGGAAGGGAAAGGGGAGAGAGAAGGGAGAGAAAGGAGAAAAAGAGGAAGGGAGAGAAGGAGGAGAGGGGGGGGGGGATTGAAGAGGGGGGAGAAGGAGAGAGGAGGAGAGGAGGAGGAAGAGTAAGAGGGGGAGAAGAGAAAGGAAAGGAGGAAAAGAAAGGGGGAGAAGAAAAGAGAAAGAGGGGAGGAGGGAGGGGGATATAAGAGGAGGGGTAGAAAAAGGAAGGAAATAATGGATTATGGAGAAGGAGGAGAGGGAAAAGGAAGGAATGAGAAAGTGGTGGAAGGAAGGATATATAGATGAGGGAAAAA
>NZ_VOSW01000273.1 GCF_009690905.1 Paraburkholderia madseniana | reverse complement strand
TGAGGTTGACCCGGTTCGACGGATAGATTTGCAGTTGAGTCTAATGCGGTGTGGCACCTCCCGATAAGGTTGAATCGCGGGTTGTCCACGGTCGGGCGGCGGGTCGCCTGTCACGACCACGACGCTGCCCGGCGGTGGGCAACCCGCGCGGCGATAAGCGTTGATCTTGCGCATGCAGGTTTTCGAACTCGAGCGGCGAACAGTAGCCGATGCTGCTGTGCAGGCGGCGTAGGTTGTACCAGCTCTCCAGAAACGAGAACAGACGCCGCCGTGCCTGTTCGTGGGTCGCGAAGTGTTCACGACAGAGCAGTTCGGCTTCGAGTGTGCCAAAGAACGACTCGCACATCGCGTTGTCATAGGCATCGCCGGCCGTGCCCATCGACGGCTGTACGCCTGCTTCGCGGCATCGCCGCCCAAAGGCAATGGACGTGTATTGACAGCCCTGATCGGAATGTAGAATCACACCGTCATGGCGTCGTTGCTGCAACGCCATGTCCAGCGCGCGTAACATCAGTTCAGTGTACAGATGGTTAGACATCGCCCAGCCGATGATGCGACGGCTGAACACATCCAGCACGACCGCCAGATAGAGGAAACCTTCGCCCGTGGGTACATAGGTCGCATCCGCGACCCACAGCACGTTTGTCGCGTCGGCACTGAAGTGCCGGCGCACCAGATCCGGCGCACGCCGGGCACCTGCGCGTGGCCGTGTGGTGCGCGGCCAGCGCCGCCGGCTTGCCCCGCACAGACCCGCCATCCGCATGAGGCGCGCCACCCGCTTGCGCCCCACGTGTACGCCTTCGCGCGCGAGCTGCGCATGGATACGCGGTGCCCCATACGTGCCGCGCGAGCTCGCATGTAGCGTGCGGATGCGCGCGAGCAGTTGCGCATCGCTGCGTGTGTGCATCGCGGGCTCTCGCACCAGCCACGTGTAATAGCCGCTCGTCGAGACGCCGAGCAGCCGCGCCATCGTGGCGATGGGCCAGCGGACCCGGTTCGCTCTCATGAATCCGTATCCTTCGGCGATACGGCTCCCGTCTCCCGGGCAAACCAGGCCGCTGCGTGAGAGAGTATGTCGCGCTCCATCTTCAGTTGCCGGACTTCACGACGCAACCGTGCGAGCTCCTGCCGTTCGGCTGTGGTCAGACCGTCATGCCGCACGCCTGTGTCGCGATCAGCCTGCGCCACCCAGTTGTAGATGGTCTGTGCAGTCGGCTCGAACTCCTTTTCCAGTTCCTCCGGCCTGCGTCCAGCCTTCACCAGCTCGACCATTTGCGCCCGGAATTCCGCCGGGTACGGGGTACGATGCTTGCCCATAATCGGCACCTCCTTCTCCAAAGGATAGATGTCCGTTTTTCTGGGTCAACTTCA
>NZ_VOSW01000272.1 GCF_009690905.1 Paraburkholderia madseniana | reverse complement strand
CCTAGCAGGCTGTTGAAAAGTGCCTCGTCATGATGACCGAAGCTATGTTCAGGAGGCTTGCGCGTGCGATTTTCCGCTGAATTACCGGTTCGCCGCGCAATCTGCGCGGGGCATGCGCACGCATGCAGCCCTTGTGGCGCGCAGTCTTCATGCCGTGGCGGCTCATCGCGTCGCTCCTTGCGGCACCACACCTGGCATTCGCGCCATGCGGGTCAGATTGCTCGCGACCATCGTCAGCTTGAAGTGCTGGTCGACGCGCCTGATGCCGCGATAGACGGTTTGACGTATCCGGCCGACCGTTTTACCCCAGCCGAAATGCTCTTCGATACGTTTGCGGATGATCTGGCTGATCCGGTAGCCCGCATGCCGCGAAGTGCGACCGTCGATCGCGCTACCACCTTGGCGATCGTCGTTGCGCGCGACATGTGGCGTCACATTGCGAGCCCGGCAATCGTTCACGAAGTCACGGGTGTCATACGCCTTGTCGGCACCGACTGTCTTCGCATGACCGCCTGGTACGCAATCGAGCAATCGCAACGCGCTGGCCCGCTCGGCGAAACCATCGGCGTGACTGACCACGGCGCCGACCACCAGCCCCGAGCGGTTCTCCATCAGGATGTGCCCGTGGTAGCACAGGATGGCCGGGCTCTTGCCGCTCTTCTTGAACAGCCGCGCCTCCGGATCGGTGGTCGACTCGTGCGTGGCATTGCTGCGTCGCTCGCCTTTCCAGTCAGTATCGGCGTTGCGGCCACCACCGGCTGGCGGACCATCGTCCGGGCCGTCCTTGCGGCGGAAGCTCTTGTGACTGGCCCACGCCTGAATCAGCGTGCCGTCCACCGAGAAATGATCTCTCGACAGCAAGCCCCGCTTGTCCGCCAGGCTCATGACTTCGGTGAAGAACGCTTCTACGACTTCATGTTCCAGCAGCCGGTCGCGGTTCTTCGAGAACACAGAGTGGTCCCACACGGCGTCTTCAATCGCCAGCCCGACGAACCAGCGGAACAGCAGGTTGTAGCGCATCTGCTCCATCAGCATGCGCTCGCTGCGCACCGAGTAGAACACCTGCAACAGCAACGCCCGCATCAGCTTCTCGGGCGCAATCGAGGCCCGGCCGGTGTCCGCGTAGATGACGCTAAACAGCCCGTTGAGTCGTTTCAGCGCGTCATTCACCAGCAACCGGATCGGTCGCAGCGGGTGATCCGCCGGGACGAAGTCTTCCAGCTTGACTGTCGTGAACAGGGGTTCCTGCATCTCATCCATTCCGCGCATCGTTTCCACTGCCAAAGATCATGAACACGATATCCATAACGCCCGTCCCTCAAACCCCGTTTACACGGGATCCAAATTCAACAGCCTGCTAGTGTTCCGTCCCAGAAATAACTT
>NZ_VOSW01000271.1 GCF_009690905.1 Paraburkholderia madseniana | reverse complement strand
GAGATACGGTCAAGTCTGGTGTATGAGCGGTTGATGACCGGCGACGTCAGGCGGCGAGTTTCTGCTGACCGGGTTGATCGTCTTGCACCGGTTCTCCGTCCTTGAAGGCAATGCCTTCCAGCAACAGCTTGATCTGTTCAGGGCCATTGATGCGGCGCCAGGTTTTCTCGGCTTCCTCGATCAGCTTGAATGCCAGACCCAGGAAGGTCGGTCGCGACACGCAGTTGCGCGTACGCGTGGTACGGTGCCGCACCGTCGCGAACGTCGACTCGATCGCGTTGGTTGTCCTCAGGTGCTGCCAGTGGTCGGCCGGGAAGTCGTAGAACAGCAACAGGCTTTCCCGGTCCTTCTTCAGCGTCTCAGTGGCCTTGGGATACTTGGCCGCATAGATCGTCACGAAACGATCGAAGGCGGCGTACGCCTCGACGCGTGTCGCTGCCATCCAGATCGCCTGCAGATCCGCCTTGGCCCGACCCTGTTGCGACTTCGGCAGCGCATTGAGCACGTTGCCCATCTTGTGGAACCAGCAGCGCTGGCCGCGCGTTGCCGGAAACACTTCCTCCAGTGCGGCCCAGAAGCCCATCGCGCCGTCGCCGACTGCCAGCAGCGGACCCGCCTGCAAGCCACGCGCCTTCAGGTCAAGTAGCAGCTCCTGCCAGGACGCCTTCGACTCCCGATACCCGTCGCCGATTGCCACACGCTCCTTGCGCCCATCGGGCCTCACGCCGATGATCACCAGCAGGCACTGGCCGTCTGAGTTCTCGCTACGCAGGCCGGTGTGAATGCCGTCGACCCACCAATAGACGTACCGCGACTTCGACAGGTCACGCCGGCTCCAGCTGGCGTGCTCATCGGCCCATTGCGCCTTCAGTCGGCTCACCACATTGGCCGACAGCCCTTTAGCGTCGTCACCCAGCAGCACGCTCAGCGCCTCGCTCATGTCGCCCGTCGAGATGCCTTTCAGATACAGCCACGGCAGCGCAGCACTCACGCGCGGCGACTTCCTCACATACGGCGGCACGATCGATGAATTGAACTTCACGCCTGATCCTGAACGATCGCGAACCTTGGGCACCTTCACCGCAATCGGGCCGGCCGCCGTCAGCACCTCGCGCTCCGGCAGATAGCCATTGCGCACCACCGCGCGTTGCCCGTGCAACGTCTTGACGTTTTCGAACCGCTCCAGCAGCGCCGTCAGCTCTGCTTCGATCGCCTGTTGAATCACCTGCCGGGCTCCGTGACGGACCAATTCGTCCAGGCCCAGACCGGTTTCAGATAGACCGACAACCGCTTTTTCCGTAAACTTGTTCATGGTGGATGGTTTGTTGTTTGCTGGTTTCCGACTTCGACAATCAGATTCTCAGCTAAAACCTCCACCGCCTTCAATCTCCCGCCTCAACTCCCCCGTACACCAGATCCGAGCATATCTC
>NZ_VOSW01000270.1 GCF_009690905.1 Paraburkholderia madseniana | reverse complement strand
TAATGCCGTTCAGTTAAGATCCTTCTTCAAGAAACGAACGGTATAACGGTGAGGTCGAGATTTGACGACCCGGTCGCATGCGCGGCCGGGTCGTTTTTCATTGGGCAGCGACTTGAGGCGCTCACGCAGGCGCTTCAGACAGGCGGGCAATTTCGCATAGGCCGGCGTTAGCGCGGCCCACATCATTTCGTGCTGGATCGTGTGCAGGGCGCGCACGAAGCTGATATCGGTCGGCTCGAGTTTCGCTTCCCATGCGGCGCTGGCGATCTCACGGCGAATCAGGTTGTAGGCGATCAACGCACCCCATATCTCCTGATACACACCTTCGACCGTACGACTGCGCAAGGTCAACTCCGAGCCGAGCATCGATTGCTTAAGCTCGCGGTAGCTGGTTTCGATCTGCCAGCGACGCTCGTAGCAGGCCAGGATATCAGCGGGTTTGAAGCGGCGACGATCGCCCAGCGAAGTCAGTAGCACGCGTTCGCGCCCGCGCGCATCGATGGTGCGGATCGCCCGCGCATTCCAGAATTCAGGCAAAGCCGGACACTTCTTGCGCGCCTGCGGCGAGACGCGCATGCGTACCGTCGCATCGTCAGCGGTACCCGCGATCACTTCCCAGCAGCTATTGGATTTGGCGGGAATCAGGAAGTGGCGGTTACGTCCTCCCATCGTCAGGCCACAGAGGATTTCGGCAGACAGAAAGCCTTTATCGAATACCGTCAGCGAATCTTCCGGTATCTGCGGCAACAGGCCTTTTGCATACACCATCTCGTTGGTGTCGTAACGGCCGAAATTGATGTCGGCGACCAGATGCGTCGGAATCGCCGTGAGCGTCACTGCGCGCACCTGCGGATAGCTGGCCACTCTGCCACTGGCGTAACCTTGCGCGCCGAAGTGCTCCCGGTTGGCGGGGCTGTCGGGCGTGCGTAGCGTGGTGCCGTCCATCGCCCACAAACTCAACCCCTTGAACGCATGGTGAGCCGCGTCCTGCCGGGTCCAGGCCCGGGCTGTCCGGTCAAAAAGCCAGGCCAGCGGCGCTTCGCCGATGCGCTGACGCGCCTGCGTCACCGCGCTCTTGCTGACGAATGGTGCATCCTCGCTGGGCAGCGCCAGATCGAGTCCGTCGAGAACTTCACTGATTGACCAGTGACGGTACATGGCCAGAGCGATCACCAGCCATACCACCTGCTCGGACGGCAGGCGTCGCCGCCGCAGGCTTGCTGTGCCCGTAGCACGCACCGCGTGCTCAATCCATTCGTAAGGCAGATGCTCAGCTAGCCGGCTCAGGTCTGCTACCGGCTCTTGCGCTTCGATCAGATAGGTAAGGTGGGCTGAGAGCATCGTGCCGAAAAGTTAACATCCCGGCGCGCCGTTTACAACCTCTTCCTGCTCTGCAAATGAAAATGCCGTTCAGTGCTAACTGAACGGCATTA
>NZ_VOSW01000269.1 GCF_009690905.1 Paraburkholderia madseniana | reverse complement strand
CCGGCTGCAAAGAGAAGTAGGCAAGAGAAAGCAGCTTAAACCGCTAAGGAAGGTCTGCACAACCCGTTTCCTGCACGTCGCGCGGTTTGCTGCCCGCGTTGTAGTGGCGGCGAAGATGCTGGGACCTCGATCACAGTTTTATTCGAACCGCGGCAACGTGCGTTTGCCGAAACTCATGGCGTCTGCGCCCGCATGTTTCACGCTTTGCGCAGTGCCTTACGCGTCATCCACAGATTGCCCAGCGCAAACAGCGTCGTGATCTGGGCAGTGTTCTTCATCAGGCCCCGGTATCGGGTCTTCGTATAGCCGAACTGTCGCTTGATGATCCGGAATGGATGCTCCACCTTGGCGCGGACGCCGGCCTTCAGGCGTTCGATCTGATCGTATATCGCGTCCAGACGATCACTCAGGTCCAGTTTTCTGCGCTTGCCTGGTCCCATTGCGACATGCCAGCGCACTGAATCGTCCACGCATCGCTTCTGAATGCCCTGATATCCGGCATCAGCGTACACATCCGCCTCTTCGCCGTGTAGCAACGCTTCGGCTGTATTGATGTCCTGAGCGTTGGCAGCTGTGCCGATGACCGTGTGAACCAGGCCAGATTCCGCGTCCACGCCGATGTCGGGTAGCGGCAGCGCATTGCTGCGCCACCGCCCCCTAAGAACCGGACGTGCGAGTCGCCCCGCATCCGGCTCAAGCCATTCGTCAGCCCCATCGGATGGGACCGGGCAATCAACCATCGGTCGCGGTTCGACGACGGGCAAAGTAGGACGACCACGCAAGGTCAAAGGGATTTGCCTGACCACGTATCTTCACGTGCCGAACAATTGGAATCATCGTGGCTCGGAACAGCCGAATTACTCCGCGGGCTTTGGTCCGCGCGGTAAACGCCCAAGTACGATGTCCCTCTACGTGGAAGTATTTGTGCTTCACCCAACCCGTGCCTTTCGTGGGATGCCGACGCATAGCCCATTTCCATAAGAGTTGCCAAATGTGAGCATCTATCGACGTAAAATGAGACTTGGAAACCACATGACGGTGGTACATGGCCCAACCTCGAATCACAGGGTTGAGTTGTAAAATCAGATTCGTCTGTGTGGCACTCGTGTTATTCCTCACGATTTCCCTAACCTTTTCCAAGAGTGCCTTCACACTCTTGTTGGCCGGCTTGATGAGCAGCTTACCGCCATATTTGCGTATATTCTGCCCGAGGAAATCGAACCCATCGGCAATGTGAGTGACTCTGGTTTTCTCTTCCGAGAGTTCCAGGCCCCGAACGGTCAGGAATTGCTTGATCGCAGGGAGTACGTTCTGTTCCAGAATCTCTTTCGATACCCCGGTTACAACGAAGTCGTCCGCATACCGATTGACGTTGACTTTGAACTTTCTGCGTGCGCGTTGCGTCGGCCCCACGCTGGCATCTACTGCTGCTTCGAGTCCGTCCAACGTCATGTTTGCGATGACGGGCGAGAT
>NZ_VOSW01000026.1 GCF_009690905.1 Paraburkholderia madseniana | reverse complement strand
GGTTTGAGCTGCTTTCTCTTGCCTACTTCTCTTTGCAGCCGGCAAAGAGAAGTAGGTGCCGCCCCGCACAGGGGCAACGCTAATAGACCACTAACAATTCAAGGAAAGGCCAAAGCCCTAAGAACACTGACAATAAGCGCCGCAGGCAAAAAAACCCCAAATGCTCACCTCAATCAAAAGACTCCTAAAGAAATGGCGCGCCTCCCGCGACAGCGGCCACCAGCTCGACGCGCTGCTAGCGATCGCCGACAAGACGGCACCGTATCCAGACCGTAGCGAATGGCTGATCGAACTCGCCCATTGGATCCACCGCGGCCGCGCAGTCCACCCCGAGCAACCAGGCACCGCCAGCCCCACCCCAGCACACACAAGAATCCGCTACATGCTCAACGTGCTGGACCGCAACCCAGCCTGGAAGAGCAACGTCGCCGGCATTCTCCGTGCGCTCCTGCGCGAAAGCGACGGCCTCTCGCTGCTCTGCGATGCAGGCATGCCCGTGCACTCAGGCTTCTTCGGCGCACTCTTCGAGCGCCTCGAAGCCTCCCTGATCCCGCCCGCGCCAAACCGCCGCGATCTGAGAGCAATCGTCACGCTGATGTTCAGCCAGGAACGCGACGCCGAGTGGATCGCCAATCTGCCCACCGATCTGCTCACCCGCATCCGCGCGCTCTTCGATTACGAACAGGACGACAGCGAAAAACGCGACACCACCCCGTTCTCGCTCGACCTGCTGGCCGCCCTGCACAACCTCACCTGCCAGATTAGCTCGACCGGTCTGTCGCAAACCGTCCGCAGTCGCCTCGGTGACGTCGACCTCGGCGATGCCGGCGGCGTGCGCGTCGCCATGGAAAAGCAGCCGTTCTACCGGCTCACGCGCGCCATGCTCGCCGTCGAAGCGGCCCATCAGGCAGTCAGCGAAGGCGCCCCGCAGGAGAAGCTGCTGCATGAGGTCAACTATCTGCGCCTGCTGCTCGACGAGTGCCGCAGCGCCACCGACAACGTCTTCGCCCATCTCTATCGCAACGGCGTCAGTGTCGATATCGTGTTCCAGGTCGAACGGATGCGCATGCGCATCGTGCGCGCGGAGCACCTGCTGAACGCCTGGATGGCGCCGGACGATCCGCATGCCGGCGCACGTCTCACCGCCGAACTGGTGGACGCGAACCACGCGAGTCAGAGCGTGGCGCATCTCGTACGCAGCAATTTCTCGTTGCTCGCGCGCAAGGTCGTCGAATACAGCGCCGATACCGGTGAACACTACATCGCCCGCGATCGCGCCGAATACCTGAAGATGCTGCGCATGGCAGCCGGCGGCGGGCTCGTGACCGTCGTCACGGTCTGCGTGAAATTCGCCATCACCGGCGCGCATCTGCAGTCGATGTTCGAAGGCCTGCTCGCCGGCATCAACTACGCGGCCAGCTTCCTGCTGATGCACTTCCTGCACTTCTCGCTCGCCACCAAACAACCGGCAATGACCGCGCCCACGCTCGCGCGCGAATTGGACGGCGTCGGCACGCCGGCGGGTGTCGACAGCTTCGTGAGTTCAGTGACCGCGTTGATGCGCACGCAGGCAGCCGCGGTGCTCGGCAACGTGCTGCTGGTGTTTCCCGTGTGCTTCGGCGTGCAATGGGTGTGGCATGCGCTCTTCAACGCCAACATCATTTCGCCCGAGAAGGCCCACGCCACGCTGCACTCGTTCTCGCTCCTGGGACCGACGCCGTTCTACGCCGCGCTGACCGGCGTGCTGCTATGGTCGTCGAGTTTGCTGTCAGGATGGGCGGACAACTGGTTCGTCCTGCATCGCGTGGCGGATGCGCTCGCCTACAACCGGCGCCTGCGCATGACGCTCGGCGCGGCCGGCACCGCCCGGCTCGCTGCCTTCTGCCGCTCGAATGTGGCGGGCGTCGTGGGCAACATCACGCTCGGCCTGATGCTCGGGCTCGTGCCGGCGATCCTCACCGCCTTCGCCTTCACTTTCGAGGTGCGTCACGTAACGCTCAGCGCCGGCTCGATCGGCATCGCGCTCGGTGTGCTCGGCAAGGACGCGTTGAAGTTGCCGGAGCTGTGGTGGGCGGTTGCGGGTGTCGGCAGCATGGCGATCCTCAACGTGGCCGTGAGTTTCGCGCTCGCCTTCTACATGGCGGTGAAATCGCGCGACCTGCGGCGCAATGCGGTGCGCTCGCTGCGCGGCGCGATCTGGCAGCGGGTGTTCAGGCATCCGCTGGAGCTGGTATGGCCGGCCAAAGCGGCGCCGCACCCCGACCGCGTACAATAGCGCCTTATCTAACGCCTTCCGGCAACCTCAATGTCCTTCGATTTCTTCCTTCCCTGTCCGCGCGGCCTTGAAGCCTCGCTCGCCGCCGAACTCGCGGAAATTGCCGCGAAGCACCTGAACGGCGCGCCGTTCGCGGCCGGCGCGCAAGTGCCCGGCGGTGTGCATTTCCGCGGCGGCTGGGCCGCCGGCATGGCCGCCAACCTGCACTCGCGCCTCGCGAGCCGCGTGCTGCTGAAAATCGCGCATCGGCCGTATCGCAGTGAACAGGACGTTTACGCGCTCGCGGTCGAACAGCGTTGGGAGCAGTGGTTCTCGGCAAACGAAACGCTGCGCGTGGATGTCACCGCCATCAAGTCGCCGCTGCGCAGCCTCGAATTCACGACGCTGCGTGTCAAGGACGCGATCTGCGACCGTCTGCGTGAAGTGAGCGGCGCGCGTCCGAACATCGATACCGCCATGCCCGACGTGCGCGTGTTCGCGTTCCTCACGGCCACCGAATGCACGCTCTACCTCGACACGTCCGGCGATCCGCTCTTCAAGCGCGGCTGGCGGCTGGATAAGGGCGCGGCGCCGCTGCGCGAGAACCTCGCGGCGGGCATCCTGCGTCTGACCGGCTGGACCGCCGGCACGCCGCTGTACGACCCGATGTGCGGCAGCGGCACCTTCCTCGCGGAAGCCGCGCAAGTGGCGCTGAATATCGCACCGGGTGCGGAACGCCGCTTCGGCTTCGAGAAGCTCAAGCAATTCGACGCCAAGACCTGGCAACCGCTGAAGGCCGCCGCGCTCGACGCCAAGCACGCCGCGCGCACCTCGCGCGCCGATCTGCAGATCTTCGGCAGCGATATTTCCGGCGACATGCTCGACAAGGCGCGTGCGAACTTCCAGCGCGCCGGTCTGCCGTCGATTCCGCTCAAGCAGGTCGATGCGCGCGGCATGACGGCGCCGTCGGCTGAGCCTGGCATCCTCGTCGCGAATCCGCCGTATGGCGAGCGGATCGAAGTGCGCGGCCGCAACGCGCGCGGTGAAATCCGCGAAGGCCGCGCCACGCGTGAAGGCCGTGACGACGACAGCTTCCACCGCGCCCAGGAAGAGGTACCGGACAGCGAGTTTTTCCAGTCGCTCGGCGATGCGCTGAAGCAGCGTTTCACCGGCTGGCATGCGTTCATCCTGACGTCGGATCGCAAACTGCCCGGCCAACTGCGTCTGCGTGAATCGACCAAGACCCCGCTCTTCAACGGCGCGCTCGAATGCCGGTTGTTCCGTTTCGATCTGATCGCGGGCAGCGTTCGCCAGCGGCCGCAGAACAACGACACACCGGCAGCGTAAGCCGGAGCAGAGCAGCACTGAAAAACCCGCGGATTCTGGTCCGCGGTTTTTTTTTGCCGGTAGCTCGGCGATCGGCCGGGGTTGGATCCCACCTGTTGTCACACCAGCTTCTCCGTTCCTCCGTTCGCGGCCGCCTCGCCCCGCCATTCGGCCATCCCGCGCGCTCTGCCGCTCTACCATCCCGCCACGGCTGCCGGCTCTTCGACCACCACGTCCTTTTGCTACGCCCGCCACTCCCTACTGACACTACGCTGTCAGTAGCCCCCCCGCACACTCCTTCTCACGCCATCCGGCGCTTTGCACGGCTTACCGCCATCCCCAGGAGAGTGTCATGTTCGCATCATCCAAAGTTGTTGCATGGTTTGAGATTCCGTCCGTCGATTTCGAGCGCGCCGTTCGCTTTTACGAAGCCGGGCTCGACGTCAAACTGACTCGCGAGGAAATTGGCGGCCAGCCGATCGCCATCTTCGGCTACGAGGAACCGGCCACCGGCGGCGCGATCATCCATAGCCCGTCGATGACGCCCTCCGACGACGGCGTGCTCGTCTATCTGAACGCCCGGCCGACCGTCGACGCCACCCTCGCCCGCATCGAAAAGGCTGGCGGCAAGACCGATGGTCCGGTGATCAAGTTGCCGCAGGACATCGGCTACATCGCGTTCTTCACCGACACGGAGGGCAACCGCCTCGGCCTGCATTCGTTGACCAACGGCTAACAGCCAACGCGGCGCACAAGCGCGGCGGCCAGCAGGCACCGCGCAGAACGCTGACCGGAGCGCGGCATGCGGCGCTATCATCGCGGGACTGTTCCTGTCCTTTTCTACAAGACGCCCACGATGACGCGCCGCGCCGACCGTCTGTTCCAGATCGCCGAACTGTTGCGCGGACGGCGTCTGACCACCGCGCAACAACTCGCCGACTGGCTGCATATCTCGCTGCGCACGGTCTATCGCGACGTGCGCGATCTGCAACTGTCAGGCGTGCCAATCGAAGGCGAAGCGGGCATCGGCTACCGGTTGAGCCGCGCGGCGAGCCTGCCGCCGCTCACCTTCACCGCCGATGAACTGGCCGCGCTCGCAGCAGGCGCGCGGATGCTCGAATCGTGGGGCGGCGCCGGCTTCGCGAGCGGCGCACGCGGGGCGTTGGCGAAGATTGCCTCGGCCATGCCCGCCGACAAGCGCGCAACGATCGAACGTCTGGCGATCTTCGCGCCGTCGTTTCATATCAAGGCGGAGTTTTCAGCGAAGGTGGATGTGCTGCATCGGGCGATCGATGCACGTCAGGTGGTGAGTTTTGCCTATACCGATGCGAATAGCGCAGAGACCGAGCGGCGCGTGTGGCCGCTGTCGCTGGCTTATTGGGGCGCGCGCTGGACGCTCGGCGCGTGGTGCGAATTGCGCAGCGATTTCCGCAATTTCGGGTTGGAGCGGATCCGGGATCTTGAGGTACTCGAAACGTATCCGGATCAGGAAGGACGACGATTGGCGGATTGGCTGCGGCATGTGAATGCGAAGCCGCGGTGAATCACGAAGCGCCTTGCCTCGGCCAGATTTCGCGCACGCATCAGCCGCGTATCTGGCAGTTCGCGGCCCGCTGCGAGGCAGGCCGCGTAGCACAGTAGCGCTGTTATTCCACCGCCTTCACCATATCCTCGATCACCTTCTTCGCGTCGCCGAACACCATCATCGTCTTGTCCATGTAGAACAGGTCGTTGTCGAGGCCGGCGTAACCCGCCGCCATCGAACGCTTGTTCACGATCACCGTGCGCGCCTTGTACGCCTCGATGATCGGCATGCCCGCGATCGGCGACTTCGGATCGTTCTTCGCGGCCGGATTCACCACGTCGTTCGCACCGAGCACCAGCACCACGTCGACCTGACCGAACTCGCCGTTGATATCGTCCATTTCGTAGACCATGTCGTACGGCACTTCGGCTTCGGCAAGCAGTACGTTCATGTGTCCCGGCATCCGTCCGGCCACCGGGTGAATCGCGTACTTCACCTCGATGCCCTTCTCGACCAGCTTGTCGGTGAGCTCCTTCAGTGCATGCTGCGCACGCGCCACCGCAAGACCGTAACCCGGCACGATCACCACGGTTTCGGCATTGCCGAGCATGAACGAAGCGTCATCAGCCGAACCGGATTTCACCGGACGCTGCTCCGCCGACCCACCTGCTGCCGCCGCACCCGCCTCGTTACCGAAGCCGCCGAGTATCACGTTGAAGAACGAGCGGTTCATCGCCCGGCACATGATGTACGACAGGATCGCACCCGACGAGCCCACCAGCGAGCCCGCGATGATCAGCATCGGATTGTTCAGCGAGAAGCCGATGCCCGCCGCCGCCCAGCCCGAATACGAGTTCAGCATCGACACGACCACCGGCATATCCGCGCCGCCGATCGGGATGATGATCAGCACGCCGAGCACGAAGGCGATGATCGTCATGATGATGAACGGCAACCACGACTGCGTGAGGAAGAAGATCACGCCGAAGCCGAGCATCGCGAGCGCGAGGAACAGGTTGATCAGATGCTGCCCTGCATAGACGACCGGCGCGCCCTGGAACAACCGGAACTTGTACTTGCCCGACAGCTTGCCGAACGCGATCACCGAACCGGAGAACGTAATCGCGCCGACGAACGTGCCGATGAACAGCTCGACGCGATTGCCGTACGGCAGGAAGCCCGGCACCGGATTCTCCGGATCGACCAGACCGAAGGCCGACGGCTCCGACACCACCGCATACGCGATACACACGGCCGCAAGACCGATCAGCGAGTGCATCGCCGCGACCAGTTCCGGCATCTTGGTCATCTCGACGCGCGCGGCGACGAACGCGCCGATCGCGCCGCCGATCACCAGTGCGACCAGCAGCAGGCCGAGCCCTAACCCAAGATTCGAGCCGAGCGCATTCGCCTGTTTGACGATCAGCGCGATGGTGGTGAGGATCGCAATCGCCATCCCGACCATGCCGAAGGTGTTGCCGGTGCGCGCCGTCTTCGGATTCGACAGCCCCTTGAGCGCCTGAATGAAACAGACCGACGCGACCAGATAAAGCAGCGTGACGACGTTCAGACTCATTACGCATTCTCCTTGGCCGTCTTGTCAGCGATGAGCTTCTTCGGCTCTTTCTTGCGGAACATCTCCAGCATTCGCCTCGTCACCAGAAATCCGCCGAACACGTTCACCGCCGCAAGCGCGACGGCGAGCGTGCCGAAGAACTTGCCGGTGTCGCCCACGGTGAGGCCTGCGGCAAGCATCGCGCCGACGATCACGATCGCCGAAATCGCGTTGGTCACGGCCATCAGCGGCGTGTGCAGCGCGGGCGTGACGTTCCAGACGACGTGGTAGCCGACGTAAATCGCCAGCACGAAGATGATCAGGTTGATGACGGTGTGGTTGATGACTTCCATCGCCGTTCTCCTCTATGCCTTGCGCGTGACTTCGCCGTCACGGGCCAGCAGCGTGGCCGCGACGATGTCGTCCGCGAGATCGATGTTCAGGGCGCCTTCCTTGGTGATGATCAGCTTCAGGAAGTCGAGCAGGTTGCGTGCGTATAGGGACGACGCATCGGCGGGGACCATCGAGGCCAGATTCGTATAGCCGACGATCTGCACGCCGTTTCGGGTGACGACCTGGTCCGCTTCGGTCAGCGGGCAGTTGCCGCCGCGACGGCCTTCGTACTCGGCGCCGCGTCCTGCCGCGAGGTCCACCAGCACGGAGCCGGGTTTCATCGCCTGCACGGTTTCCACTGAGATCAGTGTCGGCGCAGCACGGCCCGGGATCAGGGCGGTCGAGATCACGACGTCAGCCTGTTTGGCCCGCTCGTGAACCAGTGCGGATTGCCGCGCAAGCCACGAAGGCGGCATCGGCCGCGCGTAGCCGCCGACGCCCTGCGCGGCTTCACGCTCCTCGTCGGTTTCATAAGGCACATCGAGGAACTTGGCGCCGAGCGATTCGATCTGCTCCTTGACCGCCGGACGCACGTCGGACGCTTCGATCACGGCGCCGAGGCGCTTGGCGGTCGCGATGGCCTGCAGACCGGCCACACCTGCGCCGAGAATCAGAACTCGGGCCGCTTTGACAGTGCCCGCCGCGGTCATCAGCATCGGCATGAAGCGGGGATAAAGCGTGGCAGCCAGCAGCACCGCCTTGTATCCGGCGATGTTCGCCTGCGACGACAGCACGTCAAGGCTCTGCGCACGGGTGGTTCTTGGCGCGGCTTCCAGAGCGAACGCGGTGACACCCGCGGCCGCCAGCTTTGATGAGTTTTCGGTATTAAACGGATCAAGCATGCCGACCAGCGTCGCGCCGCGCTTCAGAAGCGGCAACTCGGCATCGGTCGGCGACTGGACCTTGAGGACCAGATCAGCCCCAAAAGCAGTAGCCGCGTCGACGATTTCAGCGCCGGCGGCTGTAAAAGCTTCGTCAGGAAAGCTTGCGCCGGTGCCGGCGCCGCTCTGGATCGTGACCCGGTGGCCCTGGGTCACATACTTCTTGACCGTTTCGGGCGTCGCGGCGACGCGGGTTTCGTGCGCGCGCGTCTCGGCTGGCACTCCGATGTGCATCTTTTCTCCTCCTCGACTTCCTGTTTTACGACAGAGCTGCCGACGAGGCACGCCGGCTTGCAAGTGCAACGGCTAACGGCGTCACTTTAACCGAAACCTGGGGGTGCGCAGAAATCGGGGACAATCCGGGGGTGCCCGGCGGGCGACGCGGCTCGTTGGCTGGGGCTGAGCGGCCCTCGCAGCCGCCCGCCCGCTTCCAGGCAGCCCAGGCCCATAAACGGTAAAATGCGCACCCATGAAACCGGAAACCTGGCTGCCGCACGTCACCGTTGCGGCCATCGTCGAGCGTGACGGGCGTTTTCTCGTGGTCGAGGAACATACCGCCGACGGCCTGCGCCTGAATCAGCCCGCCGGCCATCTGGAAGCGGGCGAAACGCTTCTGGAAGCGGTCATCCGCGAAACGCTCGAGGAAACCGCGCAACCGTTCACGCCCGAGGCGCTGGTCGGCATGTATATGACGCATTTCGAGCGGCCCGGCAGTGAGGGCGTGACGTATCTGCGCTTCACCTATTGCGGCACGAGCGGCAAAGCGGATACCGAGCGCGCGCTCGATCCCGACATCGTCCGCACACTGTGGATGAGCGCCGACGAACTACGCGCCTGCCCCGAACGGCATCGCACGCCGCTTGTCATGCAATGTCTCGACGATTACCTCGCGGGACGGCGTTTCCCGCTCGACTTCGTGCACACGCATTCGGTCGGGCAAAAACAGGCGTGACCCGTCACAAGCGGGCCTGATCTGTCACGAGCGGTCAGGCAGACGACAGGGCAACACGGTCCACCCACGATCAACGAAGTTCCGCAGTACCCAGTGAGCACCTTATGAGCAAGCAGAAAGTCGTAGTAGGCATGTCGGGCGGCGTCGATTCGTCGGTTACCGCGTGGCTGCTGAAGGAACAGGGCTACGACGTGGTCGGCCTGTTCATGAAAAACTGGGAAGACGACGATGACAGCGAGTACTGCTCGACGCGGCAGGACTGGATCGACGTCGTCTCGGTGGCGGACCTGATCGGGATCGACGTGGAAGCGGTCAACTTCGCCGCCGAATACAAAGACCGCGTGTTTGCCGAATTCCTGCGCGAATATTCGGCCGGCCGCACACCGAATCCAGACGTGCTGTGCAACGCCGAAATCAAGTTCAAGGCCTTCCTCGATCACGCGATGTCGCTCGGCGCGGAAACCATCGCGACCGGCCACTATGCGCGCGTGCGCGAGAACAACGGCCGCTTCGAACTGCTGAAGGCCTTCGATCATACGAAGGACCAGTCGTACTTCCTGCATCGGCTGAACCAGGCGCAGTTGTCGAAAACGCTGTTTCCTTTGGGCGAGATTCCGAAAACCAAAGTCCGCGAGATCGCCGAACAGATCGCGCTGCCGAATGCGAAGAAGAAAGATTCGACCGGCATCTGCTTCATCGGCGAACGGCCGTTCCGCGACTTCCTGAACCGCTATCTGCCGACCAAACCCGGTCCGATGAAAACCACCGACGGCAAAGTGGTCGGCGAACACATCGGCCTCGCGTTTTACACCTTCGGGCAGCGCAAGGGCATCGGCCTCGGCGGCAGCAAGGAAGGCAGCGGCGAGCCGTGGTTCGTCGCCGGCAAGGATATTGCGTCGAACACGCTGTATGTCGCGCAAGGCCATGACCATCCGTGGCTGCTGAGCCATACGCTTTCCGCAGGCAATACGAGCTGGGTCGCGGGCGAACCGCCGGCCGACGGTTTCGCGTGCGGCGCGAAAACCCGTTACCGGCAAGCGGACGCACCGTGCTCCTTCAGCGCGGCAGGTGTCGGCGAAGGCCTCTTCGAGCTGAATTTCGACGCCGCGCAATGGGCTGTCACACCGGGGCAATCTGCGGTGCTCTACGATGGCGACGTATGTCTCGGCGGCGGCATCATCGAACACGCGGTGACTGGGCAGCCAACGGCACGCCAGCCGCAACAGGCAGCCCTGCTCACCGCCCGTTGAACCATGAGTTCGATCGTGCGGCAACGCTTCGGCGCCGCCGCACACGCCTCACCTGCATGTCTCATCTTCACGCTTCACCGACGCGTTTCACCTTCGAGCCGCAGCTAGCTTCACCATAACAAACAGGTGTTCGTTCCCCTCGCGGCAGACTCCGTTTGCGCCGACAGCGTTGACGATCCCTCCGCGACGATCCTCACTGCACTGGAGTCCCCATGTTTTCTCGACGTTATCTGGCGATGTGGTGCGCAGTCGTGCTGTTCGCAGCCTGCGCTCTGCTTGGCGCGACGCAGCACATTTCGTGGTTCTGGATCATCGTGCCGGTGGCGCTCGTCGCGCTCGGCCTGTTCGATCTGACGCAGCAGCATCACGCAATTCTGCGTAACTATCCGCTGTGGGGCCACTTCCGTTTCCTGTTCGAATTCATCCGCCCGGAGATCCGCCAGTATTTCGTCGAGGACGACACCGACGAGAAACCGTTCTCGCGCGCGCAACGCAGCATCGTCTATCAGCGCGCGAAGAACGACGTGGATAGCCGTCCTTACGGCACCGAACTCGACGTCAAAGCCGTCGCGCACGAATGGATCAGCCACTCGCTCGCGCCGACCAAGCTCGATAACCACGACTTCCGTATCGTCGTCGGACCGGATCGCGCGCAGCCCTACTCGATGTCGATCTTCAACGTCTCGGCGATGAGCTTCGGCTCGCTGTCGGCGAACGCGATCATGGCGCTGAACCTCGGCGCGAAGAAAGGCAACTTCGCACACGACACCGGCGAAGGTTCGATGTCGAAATACCACCGCGAGCATGGCGGCGACATCATCTGGGAAATCGCTTCGGGCTATTTCGGTTGCCGTAACGACGACGGTACCTTCAGCGCGGAAAAGTTCGCGAAGCAGGCCGCCGAGCCGCAAGTGAAGATGATCGAGGTGAAGCTCTCGCAAGGTGCAAAGCCCGGTCACGGCGGCGTGCTGCCAGCGGCGAAAATCACGCCCGAGATTGCGGAAACGCGCGGCGTGCCAATGGGCCGCGATTGCATCTCGCCCGCTACCCACTCCGAATTCTCGTCGCCGCGTGGCCTGCTCGAATTCGTCGACCGCTTGCGCACGCTGTCCGGAGGCAAGCCGACCGGGTTCAAGCTGTGCATCGGGCATCCGTGGGAATTCTTCGGCATTGCCAAGGCGATGCTGGAGACGGGGATTCTGCCGGACTTTATCGTGGTCGACGGTGCGGAAGGCGGCACGGGCGCAGCGCCATTGGAGTTCACCGATCACGTCGGCGTGCCGTTGCAGGAAGGGTTGCTGCTGGTGCACAACACGCTGGTCGGCATCGGCTTGCGTCAGCGCATCCGGATCGGCGCGAGCGGCAAGATGATTACCGCGTTCGATATCACCAAGACTTTGGCGATCGGCGCGGATTGGGTCAATGCGGCGCGTGGCTTCATGTTCGCGGTCGGTTGCATTCAGGCGCAGACCTGCCATACCGGCCGCTGCCCGACCGGCGTCGCGACCCAGGATCCGGTTCGTCAACGTGCGCTGGTCGTACCGGACAAGGCCGAGCGCGTGTTCAACTTCCATCACAACACGCTGCATGCGCTGAAGGAAATCATTCAGGCCGCGGGGCTCAAGCATCCGGCGGAATTGCGAGCGCATCACATCGTGCGGCGCGTGTCGTCGCATGAAGTGCGGTTGATGTCCGATCTGTTGAAGTATCTCGATCCGAACGATCTGCTGAAAGGCAACTATCGCTACACGTTGTACGAGAAATATTGGCCGATGGCGCAAAGCGATTCGTTTGCGCCGAAGGTTGAACTGGCCGCGACGTAAGGCAGTTGTGGCGGCGATTGGCTCGTGAGCCGATCGCTGCGTAGGTCTTAGAATTTGACGACGAGTTCTTGCAGAAAAATAAGAATCCTTAAGAGCTCGTCTCATATACAAGGACAGCGGCGGACCGTACATTTGCGTGATCTTTTTCCCGCTCAATGTCCATGGTTACGCGCCCTCCTGCTCCGCTGCCGCTCAGCGAACACACGCAACTCGTCCAGACGCGTCATGGCTGGATGCTCGCCAATCCCAACGACTTCTATCTAGGCCGCGCGCTCATCGAATACGGTGAATGCAGCGAACTCGAATCTGCCGTGTTGCGGCAGTTGCTGGTGCAGCCGGGCATCGTCGTGGAAGTCGGTGCGAATATCGGCGTGCATACGATCATGCTGGCGCGTGAGGCGCAGGCGCGTCGCCAGGTGCTCGTCGCGTTCGAGCCTCAGCCCGTGATCTTTCAGAACCTCTGTGCGAATCTCGCGGCCAACAGCATGCGCAATGTGCTCGCGTGGCCGTATGCGTGCGGGGCCACAGCCGGGACGCTGTATTTCGCGCAGCCGGACTACGATGCGCTGGGCAACTTTGGCGGCGTGTCGATGCAGACCGAGGCTGCGGCGAACACGCTCCCGGTTCCGTGCGTGCGGCTGGACGACGCGCTGCGCTCACATACCGTGGGGCTGCTTAAGCTCGACGTGGAAGGGTTCGAGTTGAACGCGCTGCTGGGCGCGCAGGAAACCATCGCCCGCTCGCGACCGGTGATTTATGTGGAGAACGACCGGTTCGATCGGTCGCAGGCGTTGATTGAGTGGTTGTGGTCGAAGGAATATCGGTTGTGGTGGCACTTGCCGCTTTTGTTCAATCCGGCCAATTTCTTTGGACGAACGGAGAATATCTACGACCGCGTGGTGTCGTGCAATATGCTGGCGCTTCCGCGGGAACTGGCGATGGAGATTGACGGGTTCGTCGAAGTGACGGATTCGGGGGCGCATGCGTTGATGAGTTTGAGCAGGTAGCGGACGGGACACGTTCCGACAAAACAAACGACCATCGGCCGCCTGAAGCGGCCTTGTTTCGTTTGAAGAACACTTCAGTCCCCGTCCGACCCCGCAAAACGGACACCCCCCTCCCTTTCCGTTAAAATCTACGGTTTAGCACTTCGCTCCACGGCCAGCTCGCGCGCTCCGGCGTTTGCGGCGCGGCCCTATGCCCGAAAGGCACTTCATGCTCACGTTTCAGCAAATCATCCTGACACTGCAGTCCTACTGGGACAAGCAGGGTTGCGCGTTGCTCCAGCCGATCGACATGGAAGTCGGCGCGGGCACGTCCCACGTCCATACTTTCCTGCGCGCAATCGGTCCGGAGCCGTGGCGAGCCGCCTATGTGCAGCCGTCGCGCCGCCCGAAAGACGGCCGCTACGGCGAGAACCCGAACCGCCTGCAGCATTACTACCAGTATCAGGTCGTGCTGAAGCCGGCGCCGGAAAACATCCTCGACCTGTACCTCGGCTCGCTCGAAGCCCTCGGTTTCGACCTGAAGCAGAACGACGTGCGCTTCGTCGAAGACGACTGGGAAAATCCCACGCTCGGCGCCTGGGGTCTCGGCTGGGAAGTGTGGCTGAACGGCATGGAAGTGACCCAGTTCACCTACTTCCAGCAAGTCGGCGGTCTGGATTGCAAGCCGGTGCTGGGCGAAATCACCTACGGTCTCGAACGTCTCGCGATGTATTTGCAGAAGGTCGAGAACGTCTACGACCTCGTCTGGACCGAGTGGGAAGAGCAAGGCCCGAACGGCCCGGAACTTCGTCGCCTGACGTACGGCGACGTGTACCACCAGAACGAAGTCGAACAGTCGACCTACAACTTCGAGCATGCAAACGTCGATCTGCTGTTCACGTTCTTCAACAGCTACGAAGCGGAAGCCAAGCGCATGATCGACGCACAGATCGCGCTGCCTGCTTATGAACTGGTGCTGAAGGCCGGCCACACGTTCAACCTGCTGGACGCCCGCGGGGCGATCTCGGTCACGGAACGTGCCGCGTATATCGGCCGGATTCGCGCGCTGTCGCGTCTGGTCGCCCAGGCTTACTACGACTCGCGCGAAAAGCTCGGTTTCCCGATGCTCGGCAATCCGGTGCACGGCGTGCCCGGCCTCACGACCGACGAACAGGATGCCGCCATGCCCGCGTGGGCGCCGCCGCTGAAAGTCGAACGCAAGATCGACCAGGACTGACGAGAACATCAAGAAATGACTCAACCCCATCAAGCTACCCTGCTCGTCGAGCTGCTGACCGAAGAACTGCCGCCGAAAGCGCTCGCGCGTC
This sequence comes from Paraburkholderia madseniana, assembly GCF_009690905.1. Classification (GTDB taxonomy): domain Bacteria; phylum Pseudomonadota; class Gammaproteobacteria; order Burkholderiales; family Burkholderiaceae; genus Paraburkholderia; species Paraburkholderia madseniana. The sequence goes on along the minus strand of NZ_VOSW01000026.1, from coordinate 83,452 downwards.
TGGGCGACGCCTTCGCCGAAGGCATTGCGCAGCGCCTCGCGGCGCGCGACCTGGTCGAAGGCGAACTGTCGTTCGAACGTTATGCGACGCCGCGCCGTCTCGCCGTCACGATCAAGAACGTGCGTTCGGTCGCGCCGGAAAAACACGTGCGAGAAAAAGTGCTGCCGGTTTCCGTCGCGCTGGATAAAGACGGCCAGCCCACCGCGCCGCTCGCCAAGAAACTGGCCGCGCTCGGCTTCCCCGATTTTTCGGTGAACGACCTGGAGCGCGCACAGGACGGTAAGGCCGAAGCCTTCTTCCTGCGCTACGCCGCGCCGGGCGCCACGCTCGCCGAAGGCCTGCAAAGCGCGCTCGACGAAACGATCGCCAAGTTGCCGATTCCGAAGCCGATGACGTATCAGCGCCCGGACGGCACCAGTGTGCAGTTCGTGCGCCCGGCGCACCGTCTGACCACGTTGCACGGCGAACAGGTCGTGCCGGTCACGGCACTGGGCGTCGATGCCGACGACACCACGCTCGGCCACCGCTTCCTGTCTGAAGGTTTCGTGCAGATCCAGCACGCGGATTCGTACGCCGATACGCTGATGCACAAGGGCCGTGTGGTCGCGAATTTCGCCGACCGCAAGGAAACCATCCGCACGCATCTGCTCGCGCAAGCCGATGGCGATCAGGTCGTGATGCCGGAATCGCTGCTGGATGAAGTGAATTCGCTGGTCGAATGGCCCGTGGTCTACGCCTGCCGTTTCGAGGACGAATTCCTGCAAGTGCCGCAGGAATGCCTGATCCTGACAATGCAGACGAACCAGAAATACTTCGCGTTGACGGATGCGAACGGCAAGCTGCGCTCGCGCTTCCTGATCGTGTCGAACATCGAAACGAAGACGCCTGGCGATATCGTCGAAGGCAACGAACGCGTGGTGCGTCCGCGTCTGGCCGATGCGAAGTTCTTCTTCGAGCAGGACAAGAAGAAGCCGCTCGCCGAGCGCGTACCGCTGCTCGCGAACGTCGTGTATCACAACAAGCTGGGGTCGGCGCTGCAACGCGTCGAGCGCGTCGAAGCCCTGGCGGGTGCAATTGCCTCGCTGATCGGTGCAGATGTCGCGCTCGCCAAGCGCGCTGCACGTCTCGCCAAGGCCGACCTGATCACCGACATGGTCGGCGAATTCCCCGAGCTGCAAGGCACTATGGGCACGTACTACGCGCGCCACGACGGCGAGCCGGAAGAAGTCGCGCTGGCATGCTCGGAACACTATCAGCCGCGTTTCTCCGGCGATGCCTTGCCGGCCACGGCAACCGGCACCGTCGTCGCGCTGGCCGACAAGCTCGAAACGCTGGTCGGCATCTGGGGCATCGGCCTGCAACCCACCGGCGAGAAGGACCCGTTCGCGCTGCGCCGTCATGCGCTCGGCGTGCTGCGGATTCTGGTCGAGAAGCAATTGCCGGTCGACCTGATCGAACTGCTGCGCACCGCTTACGCGCAATTCGCCACCGTGCCGGGCGTCGCCGATTCGACGCAAGCGATCTACGAATTCAGCATGGACCGCCTGCGCGGTCTGCTGCGCGAACGCGGCTACGCGCCCGGCGAAATCGACGCGGTGTTGGCACTGAACCCGACGCGCCTCGACGACATCGTCGCGCGCCTCGATGCAGTCCGCGAATTCGCGGCACTGCCGGAAGCAGCATCGCTCGCAGCGGCCAACAAGCGGATTTCGAACATCCTGAAGAAATCGGAAGGTTCGACGACCGGCGGTGTCCAGGTTGCACTGCTGACCGAAGCGGCCGAAAAAGCCTTGCATGCGCAACTCGAACAGGTTGCACCGCGCGTGCAATCGCAACTCGCCGTACGCGACTACACGGGCGCACTCACCGCGCTCGCCGCGCTGCGCGAACCAGTCGACACGTTCTTCAACGACGTGATGGTCAACGCCGAAGATCCGGCGTTGCGCGCCAACCGTCTGGCCTTGCTCGGCGCACTGCATCAGCAGATGAATTGCGTCGCCGACATTTCCCGACTCGCCGCCTGAGCCCCGCGCCATGCCAACCAAAAAGGTGGTGATTCTCGACCGCGACGGCGTGATCAACGTCGATTCCGACGCGTTCATCAAGTCGCCGGACGAATGGGTTGCCCTGCCCGGTTCGCTCGAAGCGATCGCGCGGCTGAACCAGGCGGGTTATCGCGTGGCAATCGCGACCAACCAGTCGGGCATCGGCCGCGGTCTCTTCGACATGAACGCGCTCAATGCGATGCATCTGAAAATGCATCGCATGGCGGCGGCGGTCGGTGGGCGCATCGACGCCGTGTTCTTCTGCCCGCACACGGCGCAAGATCAATGCGAATGCCGCAAACCGAAGCCCGGCATGCTGAAGATGATCGCCGAACGTTTCGAAGTCGATCCGCACCATACGCCGGTGGTCGGCGACGCGATGCGTGATCTGCAAGCGGGCGCCTCGCTCGGCCATCCGACGCATCTGGTGCTGACCGGCAAGGGCCGCAAGACGCTCGCAGCCGGCGGCCTGCCCGAGGGCACCCGTGTGCACGACGACCTGCGCGCGTTCGCACTCGACTTCCTTTCCGACGCTCACGAGTGACGCGCACCACGCGCGTCCTCAACCCTCACTGACCACGCCGATGCGCTTCATTCGTTCTTTGCTGCTGCTGATCTACTTCGTGCTCTTCACGGTGCCGTACGCAACCGCGTGCTTCATCGCGTTTCCGTTCATGCGCGCCGACAATCGCTACTGGATGGCGGCCGGCTGGTGCCGCGCCACGCTTCACACGGTGCGTTGGCTGAATGGCATCCGCTACAAGATCGAGGGCTATGAGAACCTGCCTAACGGTCCGGCCGTGCTGCTGTCGAAGCATCAATCGGCATGGGAAACGCTGGCGTTTCCGGCGCTGATGCCGCGGCCGCTGTGCTACGTGTTCAAGCGCGAGCTGCTGTACGTGCCGTTCTTCGGCTGGGCATTGGGCATGCTGAAGATGGTCCACATCGACCGCAAGGAAGGCAAGTACGCGTTCGAATCCGTCATCAAGCAAGGCAAGCAGCGCATGGCGGAAGGCGCGTGGGTCATCATGTTTCCGGAAGGCACACGTACGCCGACCGGCAAGCAAGGCAAGTACAAAACCGGCGGCGCGCGTTTTGCGATTGCTACCGGCGCGCCGGTCGTGCCGATCGCACACAACGCCGGACGTGTGTGGCCGCGCAACTCGTTTCTCAAATATGCGGGTATAGTCACAGTGTCGATCGGCAAGCCGATCGACACGACGGGGCTCACGCCCGATGAAGTGAACACGCGCGTCGAAAAGTGGATCGAAGCTGAAATGCGTCGCATCGATCCTACCGCGTACCGCGCGGCGGAAAGCAGCTCCGCCGCCGCACCAATCTGACGCGCCCGCGCCCTCGAAGGCGCATTTGCGCGAAGCCGAATCCGATGCAGAAGTCTCCTACGTCGCAGCCCGCTGCGGCGCTCGATAACCGGCAGCTCGATCTCCCGCTCTTCGCCGAGCCGGGGTCGACGTCGTCGTCCCCAACACCCTCCGCACCAACGGCGGGCTCGCAGAGCGGGCAGCAGCCGGCCGTGCCGCTCGCACCGGACGGCACGAAGCTGCGCAGCCTCACCATTGGTTCGCGCACGCTGCACTATGCGCTCAAGCGCTCGGCACGCCGCTCGATCGGCTTTGCGATCGACAGCACCGGCCTGATGATTACCGCACCACGTTGGGTCACGCTCGCGGATATCGAAACCGCGATCACCGAAAAGCAGCGCTGGATTTTTACGAAGCTGATCGAATGGCAAACGCGTGTCGAACAGCGCGCGTTGCCCAAGGTCGACTGGAAAGATGGTGCGGAAGTGCCGTATCTCGGCCAGCCGGTGCGCGTGAAGCTCGGTTCGCCGCAAGGCACGCTCGCGTTCAACGCGGATGAAGCCGCACTGCAAGTGCCGCTGCCGTTGCAAGCGGACCCGCAGCAGATCAAGGATCGCGTGCAAGGCTGGCTGCAAGGCGAAGCAAAGCGCCTGTTCGGCGAACGCCTCGCAATCTACGCGGAGAAGCTGGGCGTCAACTATCGCGCGTATGCGCTCTCTTCCGCGGCCACGCGTTGGGGCAGTTGTTCGAGCGATGGGAAAATCCGCCTGAACTGGCGGTTGATTCACTTCCCCCTGTCGATCATCGATTACGTCGTGGCGCACGAACTCGCGCATCTGCGCGAGATGAATCACAGTCCGCGCTTCTGGGAGACTGTTGAATCGATTTTTCCGGAATTCCGCGAGGCGCGGCAGACGTTGAAGTCGCATCCGCCGGAATTGCTGCCGACGCTTTAAGGCCTTCAGATCCTCTTTGGCCTTCTTCGGCCCTTCAGGACTTCGGCCATGCAGACTTAAAGCCGGCGCCTCAGCGCGAAGCGCCAGCCTTCTAAAACCCGCCACTCACTCCGTACAGAAAGTTTCCTGCAAGTGACGCCAAGTCACCTTGCCGTGCGCGTCCAGGTCCATCACCGCTGTCGAGCGCCGCACGTTCGCATTGCCCGCGTTGTCGCGCTGATACTCCCGATATTTCACCACCGCACCCGACGGATACTCAGACACGATCTCCATATCGCGAATCGTGATCTGCGAGCCGGGGCGCGCACCGTTCAGCTTCGCAAAAATCTCGCGCAGGCCCGCGTGGTCCAGTGCGAGACCGGACGGCATGACCAGCGTGAATTGCGGAGCGAAGCGCGCCATGATGCGCTCCAGCGCATCGTGATCCGCAGAACCGTCGAACAACGCCTGGATTTCGACGTGGATGTCGTCGAGTTCTTTGAAGTAGGGATTGCTGTCATTCATAGCTTGTCCTCGCCCCGCCGCTTACGTCACTTTTTCTTCTGGATGAATTCGATCTTGTAGCCGTCCGGATCTTCGACGAAAGCGATCACGGTGGTGCCGTGTTTCATCGGGCCGGCTTCGCGCACAACCTTGCCGCCCTGGGCCTTGATCTTGTCGCACGCCGCATACGCGTCTGCGACTTCGACGGCGAGGTGCCCAAAACCGGTGCCGAGGTCGTACGACGGCGTGTCCCAGTTGTGCGTGAGTTCGAGAACGGTGCCATCACGTTCGTCTTCATAGCCCACGAAAGCCAGCGTGAATTTACCGTCCGGATAGTCATCGCGGCGCAGCAATTTCATCCCGAGCAGCTCGGTGTAGAAGGCAATCGAACGGTCCAGGTCGCCGACCCGGAGCATAGTGTGAAGCAGGCGCATCGTGTACTCCCTAGTGCGTGATGTCGAGAACGACAATGTACCCGGAATCACGCCGCGCTGCAGGGCGCGCCACACGTGCCGACATGCGGCAAAACGCGTGGCGCGCCCGCTTTCAGCCCGCGCTTTTCACCTCGTCGCGCAATGCGCGCCGCAGAATCTTGCCGACATTGGTCTTCGGCAGTTCGCTGCGGAACTCGATGATCTTGGGGCGCTTGTAACCCGTCAGTTGCTCCTTGCAGAACGCAAGAATGTCCGCGTCGGTGAGCGCCGGGTCCTTCTTCACGACGTAAAGCTTCACCACTTCACCCGCCTCCGCGTCCGGCACGCCCACCGCCACCACTTCGAACACGCCCGGGTGCTTGGCCACCACGTCCTCGATTTCGTTCGGATAGACGTTGAAACCCGACACCAGAATCATGTCCTTCTTGCGATCGACGATCTTCACGAAACCTTCTTCCGTCATCACGCCGATGTCGCCGGATTTGAAGAAGCCGTCCGGCGTCATCACCTTCGCGGTTTCGTCGGGACGGTTCCAGTAGCCGGCCATCACCTGCGGCCCGCGAATGCAGATTTCGCCGCGCTCGCCGAGCGGCGCGTCATTGCCGGCGTCGTCGCGAATCGTAATTTCCGTGGACGGCAACGGCAAGCCGACAGTCCCGGTGAACGCGGTGGACGTCGGCAGATTGGTTGTGGCGCACGGCGAGGTTTCCGAGAGCCCATAGCCTTCGACGATCGGCACACCGGTCAGCGCCTGCCAGCGTTGCGCGACGGCTTGCTGTACCGCCATGCCGCCGCCGTTCGATTGCACCAGCTTCGAGAAGTCGAGCGTCTTGAAGTCCGGCTCGTTCAGCAGCGCGTTGTACATCGTGTTCACGCCGGGGAACGAGTTGATCGCGTAGCCTCGCAAGGCGTTGATCAGCCCCGGCAGATCGCGCGGATTCGGAATCAGGATGCCCATGCCGCCACAACGCATCGTCAGCAAACCGCAGACCGTCAGCCCGAAGATGTGATACAGCGGCAGCGCGACGACCGTGATGTACTGCTTGATGTCGGTGCGCCCACGATAAACCGGTTCGCGCCACAACTCCGATTGCAGGACGTTGGCGATCAGGTTGCCGTGCAGCAAGGTGGCGCCCTTCGAGACGCCGGTGGTGCCACCGGTATATTGCAGCACCGCCACATCGCTTTGCGTGAGCGTGACGGGTGTAAAGCCCGCGTCCGAACCGCGTGCGATCGCATCGTTCAGCGCAATACACGAAGTCGGCGGCACATTCTCTGCAACCTCTGGACTACCCGCGCCGAGCATCTCGCCGATCGACGTCAGCACGACATGCCTGATCGACGTTTGCGCTTGCACCGTCTCGAGCGTCTTCGCGAACGGTTCGAGCAGCACGATCGCTTCCGCGCCGCTGTCGTTCAACTGATGCTCGAGTTCTCGCGGCGTGTACAGCGGATTGACGTTCACCACCACGTAACCGGCACGCAGGATGGCCGCCATGACCACCGGATACCGCAATACGTTCGGCAGCATCACGGCGATGCGCGCGCCGCGCGCGAGGCCTAGCCATTGAAACCACGCCGCAAGGTGACGCGACTTCGCATCGAGTTCGCCGTAGGTCAACTCGTGTCCCATGCAAACGAACGCGCGCTCTGCGGCGTGCGCCTGGAAACTCTGCTCCAGCAAGTCGCCGACAGAACTGAACTGCGTAGTGTCGATCTCCGCCGGCACGCCTGGCGGATAGGACTTCAACCAGATTTTTTCCATGTCTCCTCCTTGGGTTTCGCATCGCGATGCGCCAATACACGATGTGCCGCTGCGCCAACACACCGATGCGAGTCGCTTCTATCGCGTAGTAAGTGCGGGCATACGCCGCGCGGGCCGGTCGAAGCAATCGAAGAATCTGCGCAACTGCTCGGCCGTGCCACGCTCCAGCACTACTGTGCCGTTCTCGAGGCACGCCGGCAACTGCGACACCATGTCGCGCAACATGCCGTACAGGGTGCTGGTTTCCAGCGCGAGTTGAACATCGATCGCCGACGGAGTGCGCTCGTGAATCTGCAACACGCCACGCCGCAATTCGAGCGCATGCGTTTCATTGCGATCCGTCACGCGGAATGCGAGTGTCATCTGCACATCGGCGCAACGTTCCGGATCGACGTTCACGCTAAAGCGCTGAAACACATTGCGCAACGGTTGGGCGCGCAATACATCCGTCGAGGCGAGGCTCGAGCTGCCGGCGAACGGCAGTTCGTCGTAGGCGTGTTCGAGTTCGCGCGCCGCGCTCAGGTACCAATTGCGCCAGTTGGTGTTCACCGTGCGGTAGCCCAGCTCGCGCAACACGCTCGCCTTGATGTTGCGGGCTTCGACGTCGCTTGTATCGAGGCGCACCAGCAGCGTGGCCAGTTCCGCAGCCCAACGCCAGTCGCCGTCACCCAGCGCGATACGCGCAGCGGCACGCACCGCCTCCACGCCGCCCATCATCTTGACCATGCGCTGCGAACGTTCAGCACGCGGCAACGGATCGAGCGATGCCGGATCGCCATCGAACCAGCCGAGCTGACCGCTGTACACCTGCCGCACCGAATGCTTGACCGTGCCGTAGTACTCGCCGAGCCACGCGTGCTCCGCGAGGTGCGGCGGCAACGCGGGAATGGCCTCAGCGAGTTCGTCCGGGCTCAGGCCGAAGTTCATGTGGCGAATGGTCTGATCGTGGATGAACTGGATGGCGTCGCGATACACGCACAGCACCTCGGCGACATACTGCGCGCCCGATACCGGACGGCCATGCGCCGGCACCATGTGCGCCGCGTTGAAGCCGCGCATCATGTCGATGGTCTGATACCAGCGCACCATCCATGGCGGATGCGCAATGGGGCGCCACGGTCCATCACTACTACAACCGGGACCGTACTCGTCTCCTACCCGTGCTGCTAGCGAAGGAAACGTGACTGACATTTAAAAGTTGTGTCCCCGACAGGCGCAAACGAAGCGGCCGCCGCCCGCCGGATAGCAGCACACGCAGCACCCAGTCCGTCTGGGTCGCTGCTTCCCTCACGGAGGAAACCATGACGAATCATCGAAAGAGAAAGACACGCGACACGGGCCGCGATGATGGTAAAGATGAGCGACCAGGAGACACCCCGAACTCGTCTGGCCCGCCAGTGCCCGACAGCGCTGCTCCGGTCTTGCAGTCAGAGGACGAAGACGCATTGGTCGACGAAGACGCGCCGGGATGAGATGCGACGGAGCGAGGCGTTGCGCCGAAAGGGAACATTTCCAGGAGGGACGCAGCGAGTGGAGATTGCTGCGATGGACAACTGATTTGACAGACAAGAACTGCTGCTTCACCTCGCGAACATGCTCGAACTTTTGAGCTGTTTGGGCCCGGACAGGTTCGCCAGACGCGCTGGTGGTCCAGCTTGCGAAGGACCAGGATTTGTTACAGGACTTCGAGTTTCTCCAGGCGCGTGCCGCCAAGATGACGGTGGCCGATTTCAGTGCACGCGTCACCAGCGCGTTCTTCCTGTGGCCAAAGGAACTGCTCGAGACGGAGGGATGCGGGGGGCCGAGCCGTTGCACGATGTCGCGCAGGAAGTGAATCAGGTCGGGGTCGCGCCGGGCGCGATGAGGCACCCAATCACCGCCGGCACCGGCGACCAACTTCCCGAGTCGGCCGCCTGATAAGGCCCCAGAGGCATGCGGTTAATGGTGACGCGTCGTGCGGTCCTTCGCCGCTTCCCTGGCGTCCCCGACGTCTTTCCTGGCTTGTCCCGCGGCTTGCTCAACATCGCCTTTCAGTTCCCGGGCCGGCCTGCCCGTGACCTTGCCCATGGCCTCGTTAAACTTGCCCTTCATCTTTTGAGCAACGCCTTTGACCTGGTCCTTGTTCATGATGTCTTCCTCCAAGTATGCGACCGACGTCGCGTTACCAGATTGCGACAAAAACAGTATAGGAAAAGCGGGGCGTTCGTGAAGCAGAGGGCGCGAACGAACCAGGTTGCACGATTCGCGTATGGTAAATCGCCGGGGACAAGACGCCCGGGAGCTAGCGCTCGCGATATGCATCCTGCGGCCGCCGGACGGTTGAAGCAATATGACGTTCCAGGTGCGCTCGACAAACGCGATGCTCGCCAACCCCTGCCTTCGCGCGGCGTGCCCCCTTCACCAACACAACGCCTGCGTTGTTCTGCCGACGCAACGAACAGTGAGCTCCGTGGGAACTTGTTCTGAAATCAGGCGGAACCGCAATCACTACGGCCCCCTACAGCAGAGCCGCCCGGTAACCCTCGTCCCGCTTCGTTCGGCCAGACGGGAAACGGGTCGAGAGGTCTCCTGATAGCAGGACATCGAGCCCTTCGCCCGGTCCTCAGTTCCAGCATTGCGCAACGAATCGCGAGTTGCACGAGTCGAAAATTGTCGATTTCATGTCTCCGCGCGGTAAGCGATGACGAAGCCGTGTGCAACCCGCTGTTATCGCGTCGGTGGCAATTCAAGACGTAGCCTATACACGATTACCGAGTCAGCAAGTGGGATACCACTGGCATCGTGACGAGGAAGCTGCGTACTACTGGCCCTTTTGCCTTGAGCCACCAGGTCCGCTTTTGACGTCGCTGTTCGCGCCGCTATTTGTACCCTTATTCAGACCGTTGGTCTTGCCCCTATTGGAACGCTCCGTCCTGGGGATACTGCGCGCCGCGCCGACGCCACTGCCCGTAACGTCGGGAGAACCGTAGCCGGTCTCGTTCGGGGTCTTCATCGAACCGGCACCGGCGCCGGGTGTTGGGACCCCGCCAGCGCTGCCGCCGGCCTGTGCGTATGTTATTGCCGACAGTGCCATCGCGAGAGCCGAAGCGAAAAACGTCCTGGTTATATTTTTCATGGCTCACCTCCGGAGAAGATATCTCATGCAAGCGTCTGCCGCTCACGAATGAAGTGCAGCAAGGTGCGTGCCTCGTGTCGCTCATTCGTCTCCTTTGTAGCGGCAGGTAGGCGACAAAATCGACAACGGAGGCTCCCGCAACGCAGTCATGTCCGAAAAATGCCGCGCTCACGGCGGTCCTTCGCAATGCCTGGCGCTCCGCCGCGCCCTGCAGTGCAGCGGGCTGTTCGTGCGCTCTCGACTCTCGTCGATTTCTGGTATGGATTCGCGCGTGCTTCGTAGGAATCGGCCCGTCATTTCGGCGGGCCGATTCCTATGTACAACACGAGAAGAATCGCGACAGAGATTTCCGGTTTAGTCGTTGACGAGAAAGTTGGCCGCGTTCACACGCTCTCAATCGGGAGTTCAAACTAGGGCCCGCTCAGCTCGCCTTCCAGAATCCATTGACGCTCGCTTTCCGACAACCGGTCAATCCGGAGTGTGCCGGAATCCGGGAGCCCGTTGAATTTTTCTGTCGCTCCGCTGACTTCCCACAGGCCGTTGAAAGCAGAAGGTGACTCGCCGCGTTTGCCTGGCAAGGTTGTCTGTCGCAGTTGCGTTTTCAGATAGAGTATGCCGCCGGGGCCACAAGTGATGACAAGATAGCGGGTTCCTCGACCATTGGTTTCGGGTCTCAATGTCACCTCGTGGAATCTCCACTCCTGCCCCCGTCGCGGCGCGAAGCATGCCCTCGCTCATCACCTTGCCTGAGCGACGCACAAGCGCGGCATCTCGATTGTTGCCGTCTGCAAACACCAGTTTCGTGTATTCATTGGGCGACCCGGGTTCACCGTTCTTGATGTCAAACCGGATTTCGGCTGTAAACGGCTTTGCTTCAGTCAATGATTGGGTCCCGGCCACGCCGCCTGCGGACGACCCCTGAGTCAACTGGCTCAATTGCAACTGAATTTGCTATTGCTCGTCTTCCGTCGCCTGCGCGCGCACAGCGCCCAGCGAAAAGCGCGCCGACGATGAACACCGGACGGCCTGGCGAGTCCAATCAAATACCGACGAAAACACCTCCTATTCCGAAGAAAGAAGACCACTGAAGAGGACCAGAAACCAATTTCCGGGCATCTCAAATTTGCGGACGAGCCGTGCGACGTGGGGTTTCTCCTCCCTTCTCTGCTCGGATTCTCAAAGGTGTACGCGCCAACGGATATGCGTGCGCAGGGACCAATTTGAGGGTTGGCACCGTTCGCTGATTGCGCAGACAGGGGCTGCCGCCTACGCTTGAGCGCGTCAGCAAACTGGCGGTCCTCGAGGTTCGTGGCTGCGGGACAGACCAAGGAGCGGCAGATGGACGTTGCTCAATATCTGCAGGCGATGAAGCAACTTGAACGCGCGACGGAAAGCATCTGGAAGAATGCGCCGGAGCCATTCAAAACCCAGGCATTCAAGTGCGGCTGGGCGCTCGACGATACGAAGAAGCGCCTTCGCTCATGGGGTTACGATTTGCTTCGAGACCGCGACCGAATGTTGCTGGCTACGGCTGGCATGAACGCCCAGCGGCTAGAGGCATGCGGAGATTTTGAGAGAGCGGTAAAAGAGATTCAGGCCGCGATTTTCCTCTTGCGTAATAGTCCTGGCGGCCCGTTTGACGACATCTTCGGCGGGCCACTTACACCAGAGCAAGAGGCTGACTTCCGGCTCCGTGACCTCGGGCCGTCTACAACCGCACCGACTATGGACACCGGACTCCCTGGCGAGTCCAATCAGATACCTCCGAAAAATCCCCCTATACCTAAGAACGAAGACGACTAAGGAGAGCCAGAAACATGTTTTCGGGTCTCTCGAACCTTGCCGACAAGCCTTGTTTCAGGATTCTTCCTACCCTCGAACCACGCGCAGGTGCGTGAGCCGGCCAACAAGCAGGCCGCACTAGGCATAAGCGCGGTGGGGCTTCGAATCGGATTTGACTGAACTCTCGTAGGTGCTCGCTGTGTCAAACCAGGGTTGATGCCTCTACCTGTGAGACGGTCTCAGGCTCCTTCTCATGCATCTCGAAGTATCGGTCAAGCGCGGCGAGTGTGATGTTTTCGCGCACGACAGTGCGCCGTTTCGCTCAGGCAAAAACAACCTGCTGTCGTGAAGAGAGCTTTGTCGGATGCATGGCCGGTGGGGCGCCGTTAGCCGGTGAGTAGCGCCGACTTGATAGCTCCCCAACTCGCAATACGCGCGTCCATGCGGAGCCGTTCGGCGCGCAGGACATCGTGGCAACCAACGCGGGAACCATTATGATAAGGCTGGTACTGCCGGGAGCCCCTCAGGGGCAACTGGGCGGTTGGGTAAACAAAAAGCCGTGAACCATGGACAGCACTCTCGCCGCCGAAGCCAGTGTTTCCGCAGACGGAAAGCTGGTCGCTTTTATCGCACATGCCCGTGGGCGTGCGGTGCAATGTTCGATTACTCGCGATGCACTGGAGCAGCACTTCTGGGCACCCATCGGAGCAGACGACGCGCACCTGCTAAAAGCTTGTATGGACGGACACAAGCGGATTGTGGCAGCTGTTGAACGAAAGGTGCTGAGAGGCTCGGACGAGCCGATAAAGCTGAACGCCGCAGATTTCTCTCACTGAGCGTCGCGTTACGCCGTTTCGCTCAGGCAAAAACAACCTGCTGTCGTGAAGAGAGCTTTGGCAGATGCATGGCCGGTGGGGCGCCGTTAACCGGTGACTAGCGCCGACTCGATAGCCTCCCAACTTGCAATACGCGCGTCCATGCGGAGCCGTTCGGCGCGCAGGACATCGTGACAACCAACGCTGGAGCCAAGCGGATGGAAGATGACCAGAAAGATGGGATGCTTGAGACGCGGCTGGTGAGGGTGCGCGGCCTCGTGCAGGGCATTGGCTATCGGGAAGCCTGTGTACGCCGCGCCCATGCACTGGGCGTCACTGGCTGGGTCCGCAACCGCATCGACGGCTCGGTGGAGGTGATGGTTCAGGGTTCGCCGGAGCAGCTTGCAGAAATGTGTGCCTGGTTAAGTGAGGGCATGTCCGCCGCGCTTGTCGACAGGCTTGAGGTAACCGAGGTCCCGCCACCGTTCGCCCGCTTCGAACACTTTGAGCGATTACCGACGTTGTAGGGACTCACGGTTTGCCCATAGCATTCCCACAGTGCACAAGTCTGGCGTGCCAACTTTGAACGACGTCCTCTCCTCGACCCGGCGGCTCAATTTTTCTTTGCCTGGGACGCATTCTTCGAATGCAATTGCCAGCGTTGAGCAGATGACCGCGGCGCGACAGTACCTACGTTCCGAGACCTGGCCGCCCGCTTTCGCCTTCAACTACGCGGACCCGCGGATTCGCGCTGCTTCCTGTGTTCGTGGCGAATATCGGTACCGCGAACAACATAGACGATGGCTTCGGCAATGTTGGTAGCATGGTCGCCGATACGCTCGATGGCTTTAGCGATAAACAGATAGTCGAGCCCAATCTGGATTGTCCGAGGGTCTTCCTTCATGGATGTGACGAGCTTGAGCACGAAGGCTCGAAACTCGGTGTCGATGGTTTCGTCGTCGCGGACAATCTGTGCAGCCGCAGTTGCATCCATGCGCGCAAATGCGTCCAGCGCTCTACGAAGCAGGTGCGAAGCCATTTCGCCGGAAGCCTTGATTTCAGCGATGTTGACGGGTCGCGCGGTGCTCTCCATGGCAATGCGGCGTGTCCGCTTCGCAATCTTCCGTGCCTCATCACCAGTACGCTCGAGGTTGGTGATGCACTTCGAGGCGGCCATCAGGAGTCGCAAGTCACGAGCGGTGGGTTGCCGGCGAACGATGATGTTGCTCACTTCTTCGTCGATTTCTATTTCCATCGCGTTGAGCCGGTGTTCACCCTCGATGACCTGCTCAACAAGTGTCAAATCGAACGTGTTCAGTGCCTCCATCGCGCGGGAAATCTGCGCCTCCACCAAGCCGCCCATTTCGAGCAACCGGGTTGAAAGCAGGTTGAGGTCGAGGTCAAACCTGCTGGAAAGATGCTTATCCGACATTTTCGCTCCTCGGACAAACTTGCCTGCGATGCAATGCTCAGCTACGCGATGCCTTGGTTCATGCGACCACGTCGCGTTGCTCAAGCAGATGCAAGAGGAATGCGAATCTCTATCCACCTGCGCCGGAATGAGCGGCAGTGCAAGTCGCGCGATGCGGACATGAGCAACGAAAAATTGCTAGCGTGTAATGCGCAAGCGCGCTTGTTGCGTCCGGTGCGGAAACCGCAGCGCTACGATTTTTCTGGCCAGCCGGTCTTCACAGTTTCGACGGCAGAAATAGCTGCCAGCAAACGCTTTGGGGGCACCGATTCGAGCAGGAGAAGACCAGCCCTCAGTAGCTCGCTCTTTTTCACCGATATGCCTGCGTCAAGACATTTCTGTTTCAGCGCCGCGATTTTTTCGTAGTCGGACTTCGGCATTGTGAAGCTGTCACGCACGACCTTTTCCTTCTTCACGTGCTTTGTCTTCACTTCAACCGCTGGAGCGGCTGAAGCTGCTCCAGCGGTTGCGGCGCGCGTCTGTTTTGGAACCCTGGTCGAAACCGGTTTCGCCTCTACGGCTTCGGTGGCCGGTGCATTTGCCCTATTTGCCTGCTTGTCGGAGGCTTTCGCATGGCCGTTTGCGTTCTTCGGGAAGTGAAAGGCTTTCTTGGTCGGCTTCCTGATGCTGGCTTCGGTCATGACCATCCCCAAGTTGACAAACGATATAAACAGTATATACAGTTTTTGAGCGGTTCTCGATTGCATTGGCGACGCCACCTACGGATATGACCCGCAAGTTGTCCACACAATCTGTTTGCAAGGCTGTAGATAATTCGCGAGCAAGCGGCGCAAGCCCCTGAAACGATTGGATTTGTGTATTGCGCGCTCGACGCGTGCATTTGACGGGGCGCCAGAGACCTGTACGGAATTGTGGAGTAAGCACACCACTGGTCAGGCCTACGAAAGAATATGTACAGACAAAACGACGACAACTGACCCTCCCTCAACGATAGGTCGATTCAATTTGCATGCGGAGCGGCAACATCGTCTAATCGCCTTTCCGCGCGCGCCCCTCTCTTCAAAATCCAGGAGCACACTATGGCCCCACCCAACTTTGAACATGTCGTCAAGACAATCGCCTCTGACACCAATACGTCCACTGAGACTGTTTCGAAGATGTATGCAGACACATGGGCCGAATACAGCGACGGCGCGCGAATCCTGGACTACCTGACGGTCCTGGTCACCAAACGCGTTCGTGAAAATCTGCGCGGTGTTTCGCGAGACCTACACTAGGCGGCCGCCACAATGCTCATCAAATCGCCTCAGGGTACCCGGCGTCGATGGCGTATACCGGGAAGGCCGCTCAGGGTCTCGGCATCCCCGGGTTTGCCTGTCGTTGACGAAGACAATCCGGTTCGGTACCTTTTGTTAAATCAGAGATACCGCAGAGCAGTGATTGATGGCCGACAACGATGAAACGACCAGAGAAATTGAAATCGAACTGAACGGGTCGCGCTATCGCGGCCGGTATCGCGTTATGAGCGATACGGTCATCGTCTACTACGAGAACGAAATCAAGTTTGCCGACTGCGGGATGAACGGACCTGAAGTCGTGGCGAAGTGGCTGCTCACAGACCTAACGCGCCGGCTCGAAGCGAAGAAGAGAAAATCCGCCGGCAGCTAGGCACACGGCGGAAAGCGCTAGGCTTGGCGGCCAACTGCTCACCATACGTTGCGAAGCATTTTGTGAGCGGCGCGCATGTGTCGCTTTTTCTGGGCGCCGAGAAATGCCACCGCCTCTTTCACAGCGTCCGGGTCGCCTAGCTGGAACGAATACTGGCGCAGCAGCGTCTCGCTGACGACTAGGTCATTGAGCTTACCCAACTCCTCCTGCACCCCGGTCAACAGTTCGGTTTTTTCCGATGGCTGCCGTCGAGCACCGGAGCAAAGAACTCGAGCAAATATCGAAGCTTTTTCCCTGCGATTCGTACCTCGTGCAGCGCGGCGTAGCCTGGATGTTCAGGTTGAATCGCACGCTTTACCTTCTTCTTCAGCGCCTTCTCGGCGACATCCACTCGCGATTCTGCAAATTCTGCGAGCATCGTATTCACAACTTGTGAGTTCAGTTGTTGTTGCGCGGAGGACAATGCGCCGTGCAATATATCTTCGACGCCGGCGCCGCGAATCGTTCTGCGACTGAACGACAGTGCAGCGGCCCGGTGCTCGCCCACCACGCGAAGCAGCGGGCCAAACGATAGCCGCGTTGGCTCCTCGCCTGAAAGAACGTCACGCAGCACATCCCAGTCTCGGGTTTTACCCGCTGCATTAGCCAGATACTTGAACTCCTCCCGTTGAAGCGTGCAGTCTTTCCTGTCAAGCAGCGGTTCGTAGGCCCAATACAGCGAACGCAATCGACGCAGCGCTACACGAAGCTTATGGAGGACCTCGGGGTCCGCTTTCGCGCGGAGTGCATGGGCGCGACGAATGGCTTCTGCAGCGGTCGCGGTGGCAAGGATAGTGAACGCTTCGGCCGCAGATGTGGCTACGCTTATCGACTCCGCAAGGGGCCTTTCTTTGACAGAGCCCGAAGCGGAGGCGTCAGGTTCTTCCATCGCCGGAGCAGAATTGTGCGAGCTCATGTCTGGAACGCCTTCGGATACAGCAACGTAGAAAGGAACTACAGAAGTCCACGACCTGCTTTCAACATACTTCAACAGCGCTTGCTTACTAGACGGTGTGTTTGACCCTATTTCAATCGTACAACGACGCACGCCTGGAAATTAATACGGTCTGGCATTTCGTTCGCGCTTCTGAATACACACGAGTCATCGCGGTCAATACTTACAAACGGTCAATGCAGCCATCAGGGTCGCTGGCGTGCTTCCGAAGCATGGTGGCCATCGCGTCCTGTCAGGCCGTCATCAAA
This sequence comes from Paraburkholderia madseniana, assembly GCF_009690905.1. Lineage (GTDB taxonomy): Bacteria > Pseudomonadota > Gammaproteobacteria > Burkholderiales > Burkholderiaceae > Paraburkholderia > Paraburkholderia madseniana. Next base: position 66,393 of record NZ_VOSW01000026.1, on the reverse strand, counting down.
CGTTCAAGCCACCAGGCAACCATTTGACGGCCGACACACCGTGCCGGTGACTTGTCGTTCCCTCATCCCAACCCCGTCGTAAATACCACGCGGCTGCTCAGCGAGCGACCGCATCAAGTCGCGGATGCCTCGCGACACCAAGGAGATACGCATGTCGACAAAGTGTATTGCTCTCTCGAACAACGACATTATTCTTGTGGCATGGACATTCGAACACAAGCTTCCAGATTGCGTTGGCTTCGATGTCCGACGCATTGATGCATCACAAGCGAATCTCGAAAGCGATAGTCCACAGGGCGTATCGCTGCCCGCTATGGCCGGCTTTCCGAGCAATCCGAATTCGGGACAATCCGGACAAACAACCGCTCAGGGCCCAATCCAGAAGTTCTTCTGGAAGGACCTGTATGCACGGGATGCGCATACACAGGGCAGCTACATCTATCAAATCATCCCACTTCAGGGGACCTTCAGCAAAGATGCGTCGCCGAAGCTGTCGCCGCTCACAGGCGTAAGCGCTCTCTTTTCGAACCCAGTCAGTCTGACGGCCGAACACGGTCCGCAGGAAGACCCTGAAGCCATCAAATGCTATTTCAATCGGGGGATACTTGCCACGCAGGCCGTAGCCCGTCAGCTCCCCAAGAGCAAGGCCGATTTGCCGGACTCTGGCGCTCTGCTCAAACGCATCGCCGACGCCAATGACCCACTGCGAAAGTCGCTGGCCGGCGACCTGGTCACAGTGCTGCCATCGCTGCTGGTGGAGGCAAAAGCGCACGGTGGAAGCTGTTACGGCGCATTGTATGAGCTCGCCGACAAACAACTCGAAGCATCTCTGGTCAGCAACAAACAATTGCATCTGATTCTGTCGAACACCTACGACAGCACGACGCACGATGATAAGGAAAACGCGCCCGCACGAGTAGCGCTCCATCATTCCGGAGTCGACGTGATAGACCGGATGCTGCCCGACGGCAGCCATATCGGGCACAACAAGTTCATGCTTTACGTCGATGCTTATGGCAAGCCGGCGGCCGTGCTGACTGGCTCGACCAATTGGACGCCGACGGGGCTGTGCGCACAAACGAATAACAGCATCGTGCTGCGCTCTCCAACACTGGCAAACGCTTACTCGAACTATTGGGATGCGCTCAAGAAGGATACGCTAGACGCGGGCACGGACCCTCATGCACTACAGAGCAAGACGTTCCGGACGGAAAACGCATCCCCCATCGCCGTGGAGATTCCCGGCGCGAAGAAAGCAACGCTGTGGTTCTCACCGAACACGCCGCAGAAGAACAAGGCGAAAGGCGTGACGCCGCCGGATATGGCGAATGTGTATGCGCGCATCGAGAACGCAAAATCAGCGGTGCTGTTCTTAGCTTTCGACCCAGGCCAGCCCAGCATCATTGACGCGGCTGCGTCAGCGCAGGAAAAGAACAGCACACTTTTCATCCGGGGCGCACTCACCAATGCAGACCGCGCGGGCAACTTCGTCATCGACCTTCACAACAACAATACGAGGCCAGCGGACCCCGCTCAGGTGATTCCAACCGAAGGAGTAAATGACGCATTCGGCGTCTGGGAAAAGGAACTCGCAAGAGCCGGTCACGCCGTCATTCACGACAAAATAGTTGTCATTGACCCGTTTGACCCCGAGAACTGCACCGTGGTTGTCGGAAGCCACAACCTCGGCAACAAGGCGTCGTCCACCAACGATGAGAACCTCCTTATCATTGAAGGTAACGTCAGCCTGGCATCTGCGTATGCAGTTCACGTGCTCGATGTGTACGACCACTACCGCTGGCGTTACCTTCTCGCGCAGCATGGGACCAAGGATAGCTGGCAGGGACTGCATGAGGATGACTCGTGGCAGGACACGTACTTCTCGCCAGCGGGGAAAACGAATAACGCCGAGTTGGTGTTCTGGTTGGAGGCGTCGACGCGTGCGACGGAAGCGCGACCCGCAGCGAAGCCCAAGCGGACAGCCGAATTGGAGGCGTGACCTCTAGCGAAGCGCTGAATTGCGCGACTGACCGCCGTCGTTTCGACCAATTGCGCTCTTGCACGCGATACGACGCTCAGCAGCTCTCGGACGAATCCGGTACAGGATTCGAATGGGTAACAGGCGCACTCGAAGACCCCCACACGCCGGCTGGTTCCAACCAGCTGTTTCTTTACTCCTGCTTCCGGAAACGGTGACTGTCGGGGCGTCCTGTCTCGGCGTCGCGCCTGGCCAATTGCGTGAACCTGGTCAGGCGCAGCAGGAGTCAGACTGCTGCATCGGCGGACACCTGTTGGTACCGTACGAGCAGTACACGCAGCAATCCCCGGGTTTCGGTCTGACCACTGCCTTGCAATGCTCGCATTCGTAAAACCACACACAGGCGTTGGTCGGCATCGTCTCGTTTTTCTTGTGCCCACACACCGGACAGGTGATGTTGGAATCCAACACGACTGAAATCATTACTGCACCTGCCTGACGTGAGTCGGATAGCTGGAGTCAGTTGTGGCGGTAGCGTTTGTCAACGCGTCGACCGACGCCTTGTTCGGGTCAAAGACTACCTGCGTGCGTTTGCCTGCGAAGTCGACCTTAGCCGAAGCCACGCCGTGTACTTTCTCAACTGCCTTGCGAACCGTAATCGGACACACAGCGCAATCCATCTTCGTGACGTCAAGTGTGACCTTGCGAAGCTCCTCCGCGAGGGCCGTGGATGCGCTCAGCGCCGTCGCGACGAGCACAGCAATCAGTTTCTTCATGGCAGGTGCTCAATAGAAGAGCGGCGCATACAGGGGGAACGACATCAGCGCGAGCGCGGCCGGCATCACGACCCAGAAAATGAAGCGCTGCCGATGTCGCGCCGAGGGCACGGCGCAGGCTTTGCCCACCGCACATTCTTCGGACCTGGCGTAGAGCCTGCGAAAAGCGACCGCGAAAAACGCGATGGATATGGCGACAAATAGGGGTTGGAACGGCTGCAACGCGGTCAGGCGCGAGCCCCATGCGCCCCCCCACTCCCAGCACAACAAGGAGCAAGGGGCCGGCGCAACAGGCGGATGCCCCGAATGCGGCAGCAGTTCCGGCTAACAAGGAGCCGGTAGTGGCCCAGCGAGGTCGCATGGCACTTCCTTTTCGGACTGGTTGAGTCTAGTCTAGGTGCGTACCTAAGTACGGAGTCAAGCGCGCCATGCAGGAAATGACCATCGGACAACTGGCTGAAGCGGCAGAGGTCAACATCGAAACAGTGAGGTACTACCATCGTCGCGGGTTACTGCCGGCGCCACCCCGCCCAGCAGGCGGCATCCGCCGATACCCGATAGCCGTACTGACGAGGCTTCGCTTTATCAGGCGGTCCCAGTCGCTTGGCTTTTCGCTCGATGAGGTGGAGGCGCTGTTGTCTCTGCACGATGGTCAGGCGTGCAACGCCGCGCGCGCTATCGCCGAACACAAGCTTGTCGATGTGCGCCAGCGTATCCAGGATTTGTCCATGCTGGAAGCCGCGTTGGCAACACTGGTACAGCGCTGCTCGACGTCGAAAGGCACGGTGTCGTGCCCACTCATCGACACACTCATGAACGGCGATGAGCTGACCCAGTGAGCGCGTTAGCGCAACGCGTGCCGGTAGCACACACCGCCACCGACACAACCGGGACAGTGCTCACCTGTGTGACGGGGCCGGCGGTCGGCAGGCTACCTGCGGTTTACCGGCAATCGTAACGCAAGAGGCGCAATCATTTCGTCTCTCGAACGTCTAACAATAAGGTTGTGCTTATCTCTGGGTAGACCGTAATGCTGAACGTTTTTCGCCGATATCTGCTCGCGACGAGCTTGTTACTGGTCGTCAGTATCGCTTTCGCTGGCGAGCAGCCTTTTAGCCAGGCCCGGTTCGACAGGCTGAACGCCGACGGGAAGCCTGCCGTCGTCTACTTCCACGCGACTTGGTGCCCGACCTGCAAGGTCCAACAACCCATTGTGGACCGTTTGGCAGCGAGCCCGGAAATGAAAGACGTGACCATTTTCGTGGCCGACTACGACAAGGAAGTTGCCCTGAAACGGGCAATGAAAGTGAGCCAACAGTCGACATTCGTTGTCTTCAAGGGCGGCCACGAAGTTGCGCGCTCTACGGGGCAGACGCGCGAACAGGACATCAAAAACACGTTCGCCAAAGCCCTGTAATGGACTTCACGCCGGGTACGTACGCGCTCGGGTTCCTGGCCGGGGCCCTGACGACGCTGTCACCGTGTGTGCTCGCCCTTGTTCCCGTACTCGTTGCGTCTGCATTGGCGGCACATCGGCTGGGGGTCGTTGCACTCTCAGCTGGATTAGGCGTGTCGTTCTCGGTCATCGGGATTTTCGTGGCCAGCGTCGGCGCGTCGCTGGGTGTGGATAGTGAACTCTTTCGTCGCGTGGCCGCCGTGCTGATGATTCTGTTTGGGCTCGCGATGTTTTCCCACCGATTGCAGGCCATTTTCATCCGCGCGGCCGCCGGAATCGGTGGCTCGGGTCAAAATTGGTTGAGCAAGATACGAGGCGACACCCTGTCAGGCCAGTTCGCGGTCGGACTGATTCTGGGAGCAGTCTGGAGTCCCTGCGTCGGCCCCACATTGGGCGCGGCCACTACACTCGCCTCGCAAAGCAGGAGTCTCGGGAGTATCGCGCTGTTGATGGGCATATTTGGCATCGGAGCCAGCCTTCCGCTTACGATTCTCGGTTCCCTTTCCCGGACCTCGACGCAGAAGCTGCGACGCCGACTTGGCCCAGTGGGAACGGCAGGGACAACCATCCTCGGAGCGGTGTTCATCGCCGTCGGCATGCTCGTGCTTACGGGGCTGGACAAGACGCTGGAGACGGCGCTGCTGTCTGCAAGCCCCCCGTGGCTGACGGACTTCACAACGTCGCTTTGAGCAGCCACGTGCGGATTCGATACTCAGGGTACAAACCAGACTATGCTTTCGGCCGTGCACCTCCGGGCAATTTTCTAAAGCTCACTTAACTCGAAATATTCGGTTTCAGAACTCACAACCCCTTGGTCAACACTGTGGGTGTCTGCGGCGTTAAGGAGGTGAATAGTGCGAAGCCGTCCCGTTACCTGAACGGGAAAACTGCTGGAGCGGAACATGAAAAACACGAGCGGGCAGTCCCTGCGTTGTCAGGTCGAAAAGTGGCTCGCACCGGCTCCCGCGACACCTGTTCATGTGACCAGATTCAGTAGCACTGGATGGAATGGGCGACGCTACGTGTGCGTTGAGACGTCGTCACCAGCCGGAGCGCGCGCATTGTTCTTCTTCAGGCACGATGACGGCAGTTGGTGCGTATTTCCGCCGACTGCCAACAGACAGAAGTTGGCCGCAAAGCAACCTCTTATGCAGGCGACCATCGCGACGCCATAAACAATTTCAAGTCGCTGCCCTTTGTGGCCTGAGCCCACCTTTGCCAGCAGGCAAGCAGGTACGAACCCTCGTTGACTTTGCGCCGCCCCTCCCGTAATGTGAAATTCGCCGCCGTGAAGAACGTCGCTCTGGCGCCCGTCTGTCGAGCTGGCAGCATCCCGGCATCCCGACCTTCGAACTTTCTCTATTTCTCCAGTCGCTCTGTCAGCCATGGAAAGCAATCGCGCGCCCAGTCAAACGGATGAGCTCGCCCGCAGGCCGGTCCGCGCCGCAGATTATGCGGCCGAGAACCGGGCGCTTGTGGCACTCGCTCGAGCTCAGGCCGGCCCGCGCTCCGAATTCCTCCAGGCCATCGCGGATACGGCTCTGACACTTTGCCATGCTGGCAGCGCTGGCATCAGTCTTGTCGAAGGACCTGACGACAATCGGGTCTTCAGGTGGCTCGCAGTTGCCGGGCTCTGCGCTGGCCTGCGCGGCCATACGACCGCATGGGACGAGTGCCCGTGCGCGGTAACCCTGGAAGCGGAGACACCGCAACTATTCGTCAACCCTCAGGCTCGGTTCCCTTGTCTTGCGTTTCCGGGAGTCGACCTTCCGGAAGGAATAGTCGTTCCAATCACGGCTGAGAATGCAGAGCTAGGAGCGATATGGGTGATGTCACACACAGAGGATTGCAGATTTGACCTTGAAGACGTCAGACTGCTCTCAAACCTCGCCGTTTTCGCCGGCTCGGCGTTGACCATCGTCAATGCGCGCGACAGCGGTGAAGAGAGCGACCGGCGGCATAACGAATTCATCGCCATGCTGAGTCACGAGTTGCGAAATCCGATGACGCCAATCGATGGCGCCATAAGTGCAGCAAAACGACTTTGCGCCGAAGACGAAAGAGCCGTCGAAGTGCTGACTATCGCGCAACGCCAGATGAGGCATCTGCGCACGCTGGTCGATGACCTGCTCGACGCCGCCCGTTTGAAACATGGCAAGCTTGCTATCAAGCACAGCGACACGTCACTCAGCGACATTACGTTTGATGCCGTGACAGCCATCAGACATCACATCGTATCCCGCAGGCACACACTCAAAATCTCTGGGCTGGACGAGCCCGTCCCCGTGCGTGCTGACCATGTCCGCTTGAGCCAGGTGCTGGGCAACCTCCTTTCGAACGCGGCGAAATACACACCTGTCGGAGGCACCATCGAGCTCAACGTCCGCGTCGAGCCAAACAACTCGCGCGAAGAAGCACCCGGGCTGATTGTTATTGACGTCACTGACAACGGCATGGGCATCGATAGCGCGGTCCAGCCGCACGTCTTTGAGTTATTCGCGCAGTCTGCCCTTGGCCAGGCGCGTTCCGAAGGCGGCCTGGGAATCGGACTCGCGGTGGCAAAGCGGATGGTCGAGCTTCACCATGGAACAATCTCAATCCAGAGTGAAGGCTCGGGCAAAGGCACGGTTGTGACACTCCGTTTGCCGATAGCCCGGACGACAGCAGATACAGACGCATGCGCCCCCAGCGCGACCGCTGCAGCTCCCGAGCCGGCACGTCTCCTGCTCGTTGACGACAATCAGGATGCGCTCAAGGCGCTGAGCGTTTTGCTCGAGCTTGAAGGTCATGAAGTAACAACGTCGGACAACGGGCGCGATGCCATACGGCTGATGTCTGAAAAGCACCCTGAGGTTGCCATCATCGACGTGGGGATGCCGGAAATTGACGGCTTCGAAGTTGCGCGAACTGTTCGCCTGAATCGCAGATTCGACGACGTCATACTGGTAGCGCTCACGGGCTATGCATCCGAATCAGACAAGTCGAGGGCACTGGCGGCCGGCTTTGATTTCCATCTGACCAAGCCACTATCGCTCGACAAGCTGCAGTACATCCTGGCGAATCGTGCCGATGGCAAGTTACGGGGCATTGTCTAAGATTGGCGGGCCTTTGGTCACGAGTTCAGGGCTACGAAAAATCGGCTGAACTTGGGGGCGTCGGCCTGAACGGGCAGAAACGCCCTCACCACCTGCCAGTCGTATCCAGTTGTTTACCTGGGGCCTGGAATGCGCAAGGAGGCAGGCCGGAAGAGCCTTTGACTCGCGGCATTGACGCCCGAGCCGCGTGTGTATGTGGGGTGTGACGAATCGCCCCACAGCCGTGATATCGGAACGCTCACGCGTACGCTGCTGGTCCAGGCAGAATACGCTCAACAGCGAAACACTAGCGACCCGCGCTCTCGGGCCGATATGAAAGCAACGCTGGAACGTTCACGTCTTCATCTATTTCAGGCCAGATTATCTGCTCATGGTCCAGGGAGATGGCAAAGTGTTCGCGCTCGGCTGCCGTGGCGGCCTGCAACACGGGAAACCAGTCCAGTGGAAATTGAACGGCGGGACCGTCGGACATATCGAGAAACATGTGCACGCGGTCAAAATGCACGTTCACCGCAGCGCGGTTCATGGTCATCTCCTGAAGTGAATCAACTTAAAGATAGGCCGCGGCAGAGCGGCGTTCAAGAATGAATGCCGGAAAGAAGGCACGCGCCAGCGTTGGAATGAAACAGTCCGTTCGCTGGTTCGACCAGCAGCTAATTTCACGCCCCACTCCAGGGCTTTGTCGAATGATGGTTGCGCGGTATATAAGCGAACGAGTCGCCGTGTCGAAATGCTGGTGACGTTCGCCGTCTGTGGACCTCATGAGAATGATACGTTCTCAACAACGAACGCTGAGAACGGAGGGCACGTCAATTTCTTCGAAATACATGGGGTCAAGCAATAGTGTCACGCCGAAGATTGAAGCTCGGCGTCGACCCGTCGTTCCCCAGATTTCAACCTGTCCGTGCTGGCCAACGACCATGACTTCGCGGGCGCCACCTTCCAGATAGGCATTGACCCTCCGGCCGATATCTTGCGCCCTATCGCTATCAAGAAGGACCTCAACGCACAGGTCGGGCACGAATGGCACCGGCTCGTCGCGGTCGAAACTTTCCCATCTTTCGCACGGCATCCAGACCACATCGGGGACCCTGATGCCAAATGACAGGGTCGTAACGGTCACCGACATGGCCGCAAGATGTCCAATCTGCTCCGTGAGCTGACAGTAGATGTCCGTGAGCGCTATCTGGCGCCGCGCCGATGGGCGCGAATCCGTCACCACTTCACCGCGCTCGTCCAGCTCATACCACTCCTGCCAGTCAGCTTCCACCGCTGTGGTCAGGTGACGCCATGTGGTAAGCAATCCGTTGCAGTCTAGGAGAGGAGATACGTCCATGAGCTTCTCGCGGGGAAGGTACTTAAGCGTATACCCTCCTGCCGCGATTTAACAATTATCTATGTGTGCAATGCAACATTCAAGCGGCTTTCACGGCCGAAGCTGGCATCACTCGGTTTTGTCCAGGCGGGATTGCGGCGAACCGACTCGCGTTCGTTTTCGGACAGGCGGCGAGCCCGGCTCGTCCTTTACCTGATGGGTCGGCCACATCCCGATGAAGCCAAAATGTGACCTCTGCCAGTGGATTGCCCCCGTCCGGCTATGGGTGTTGCCGTGCTGTTGCTATTTTCATGAACGTGTGCGGTGAAATCGTCCATCTCCTTGCGAGGCAGCCCTTCACAGTCTAAGGTTCAAGTAGTTTCTCAAGTCTGTTGTGCACTGCAGCAGGGGGAAGAGATGAGAACCACGACGCGACATCCCGTACGATTGCTGTCCGATATCAAGCGTGCCCATGAATGCAGGACGCTCCGCGCGGTCGTCACCCGCAACACGATGCGCCTGGCAACGGAGGAAGCCGCTGCTGAGTCGGCCTCGCCGAAAGACATCCGTCGCGACGAGACGCGCCGCTCGTCGGCGGAAATCTACCTCCTGCCCGGTTCCGAAACAGGCTCCCGGCTGCACTAGAAGTGTGCGTGCGAGGGCGTTGGCTGAGGCCAGTTCACATCGGCGCGCCAGGCAACAGGAACCATAACCGGCGTGTTAGCGCCAGGAAAGCTGATAGAGCGTAGGATTGGGACACGGTCATGCGGACTAGCGCGGTGCCGGCCCATGCCGGTCCTGCATCGTGTGCCCGCATTCTGGTGAAAGACATCATGAAATTCGTTGCAGCGACAACCGGCATATTCAACGAGCCAGGCAAATGAAGGAGAAACATCGCTTTGGGGCCGGTCGACTCAGGGTGTGCTCCGCCGTCCGGCCACAGGAGGTCCAACATGAAACTAGACGCCGCCATGTTTGTGCGACTGCGCCGTCTCGCTCCGGTTCTCGATGACGTACTCAACGCAGGAGAGGTCGAGCACGCAGACCAGGCCGTGGACCTCGCTTCACTTGCTGAGTTGTGCTCACAGTTGTTCGACGCGTACCACTGCGAAAACCCGGGCGAGATTGCGCGAGCGCGACTCGACGCCCTCGAGTCGCAGTAACATACTTCGTCCGGACACCCCCCACGGCTTACCCAACAACGGGAACGCAATCCTGAATCATCCAGCGTGCTGGTAGCGCTTCCTTTCGTGTACGGCGATACTTTATACGAGATAAGGTGATGCACCTCACATTTGAGACCGCCTCCCGAATTGACCCGTACTGCGCAATCGGCTACAACTTCGGTGTCGGAGTCTTGGATAGCGGTTTCAGCACTGTGGTTGAGCGCCGGGCAGTAACTTCCGCTGTTGCAATATGTACAAGATTCAGGCGTACGGAATTCGGTGCGCTCTTTACACTTTGTTGGATTGAATGATGGAAACAGGTACAGTAAAGTGGTTCAACGACGCGAAAGGCTTCGGCTTTATCACGCCGGACGATGGCGGTGCGGACTTGTTCGCCCACTTCTCGGAAATCAGGGCAGCGGGCTTCAAGTCATTGCAGGAAAACCAGAAGGTCAGCTTCGACGTGAAGATGGGCCCGAAAGGTAAGCAGGCCGCAAACATCACGCCGGTTTAAGAGAAAATCCGCGTCACTGCAGCATACGATGCCCGGTTCGCCGGGCATCGTCCATTTTCGATGACGCTCAGCCCGGACAGCATCGCTACCGTCCGCGCCGACTCATCCGACGCCAGGCACACGACCGCGCGTGTCATTTCTTCTGGTCGCCCGAAGCGACCCGCTGGCACCTAACCTCCGCGCAATCCACCGAACTGCCCCCCGAACGCCCCTCGTTTCGCTCAATCAGATTTTCGTTTCCACTCCTAAACTTGTTTCCATGGAACGACAAGTCATAGAGCCCATCTACGCCGCCTTCCCCCGCGTTGTTTTGAACCGTATCGTTGGTTGCAATTGAAGCAGCAGGAAGTTGAAGCAACAGGAGGAGGGGTCATTCCCGGCGTCCGTACTGCTGTAACGCCGAGGACCCTCGCGCGCTGCACTCCTGGCTGCAGCTACCAGCGCATTTTGACCTGCCTGGCGCAAGGCCTGGCAAGCTGCCAGGCCAACCCTGCCCATACCTCACGCAGTTTCTAGTCTTCGTAGTTAAGTGTCGCGGGATTGGTGTTCCTGAAGATTAAGTAAAACGGTTGCTGAAGTGCGCCACCAGAGGAGTTGGCCGGCACGATGACGTCACATAGCTTGGTCGTGGGGCTGCAACGCCGCACCTGACCGGCTGTCGTGGCATCGCCGCCAGTGATGGGGATGAACAGATTGCCCCCCGGCCCGAAAATGATTGCCTGTGCGAAGGCCCTGGCGGCACCCGGCGCCGATAAAATGAGCTCGTCGAGAAGGACGCCGGTCCGGCCATCAAGTTTGAGGATTTTATCGCTATCGCTGGAAGCTGCGCGGAAGCTCGTAACCCACAGGTTGCCTGCGCTGTCGAAGACCAGGCCCTCAGGGCGGTGCAAGTCCGGGACACTGGTGTTAGATGCGAACATGTCAACAAATGCCTTGGTGCGGGCATCGAAGCGCAAGATGTATCCTATGAGCGGTTTGTAGAGCGGGTCCTTCGGGTCGAGGCAACCCACTGCCGAGACATACAGAAGACCGTCCGGCCCAAACACCACGCCGCGCGGATGGAACTCGTTGGTAAACGCACTTCGGTCCAGATTGCCTAGAAAGGCGCCCGCAGCGTCATATTCTTTGACGTTGCCTTGGTTGGCACACTTGCCAGCCTGGTCACCGATATCGGCCACGTAGAAGCCGTTGTCCCGCCCTCCGCGAACGATGCCGCGCGGCGCAAAGGGTGCGTTTCGGTCGCTCGAGGCGACAAGTTTGCCGACAAAAGTGCCAGTCGCACTGTCGAACTGCAGAACCTCGCCGCTTTTGCCGGTGCCCAGGTTCTGGTTGACAACCACAAGTTGCCCACCCGTAAAAATCATCCCCATGGGTCCCTTCAGCCCGGCAGTCTTCGGCGCAATGAAGGCGCCAAGATATGTCCCGCTCGAGGCATCGAAATGCTTGACTGAGCTGTCCCCGACGTCGCCAACGAACAGTTCCTGCGCCCTTGAGGATTGGCCGACCGACAAGGCACTTAACCCCAACGTTGCGGACAGCAGGATGGAGCGCAATACATTGCGATAAGTTGACCGATGTTTTGGCTGCAGGAAGCCGCGGCGCGAAGAGACAAGAGAAGTTGCAATCATTTTGGTGCCTCCATTCAATACGTTGTTAACTGCGTGTGACGACACAAACGTCGCGGTCAGTGCGGCGTCGGCTGCCTTAGGCGTCCTATCCGCCGTTTGCCGATGTCGACGAAACCGAATCATGGGTCGTTGCGGAGCCGGCCGCACCGGCACTCTCGCCACCCCCGCATCCCGCTAATGCAGATGTAACCAACATCGCGATTGTCAATGCCCGCAATGCTCTGTTGACGAGTGGGACCGAGTCGCGTGGCTATCGAAGAAAAGGCAGGTGGCCTAGCCTGCCTTTTCCCTAGCGGAAGCCGCGCAAGGCAATGGCTCACGCGAACGGAGCCGACGTGTTTGCAGTTGGTACGGTCTCAACTCACGGGCAACGCGCGAGGAAACGGTCGAGGTTCTGCTCGGCGTTCCTGCCGTCGCCGACGCGATACTGCGCTGCGCGCATTGCTGCAACCAATTCCTGCCGACTCCTGCTATCAGACGCATTTTCATGTTCACCCCTTGATTGCGACCAAGTATTCCTCCGCAGTGTTTCGGGGATACTTGCGGCGGCACATCTGCCAATCCGAAAAGCGAGTTGCGCCCTCCGTCCTCATTGAGACGGGGAGAAATCTATCGAGTCGGTTGGTTGGTCGAGAACGCGGAGCAATGTCTTTGATTCAAAGCGCGATTGCCGCAACCAGGACCAACGTTATAGGAGGGAGGACTGCGTCACTAAGCCATTGCTTGGCGGTTTAGTGCTGGCAGATAGGTGCTGAAGCGTCGCACTGAAGTCTGCCCGTGGTGACTTTATGAGTCTGCAACCGCATTAAGACTGAGTTGCAAGATTTGTTATAGTCCGGCGATGAGGGGATTACAAGACACCAACGTGACGACTCTTTGCAAGACGTTCAGGACTGTGTCCCCTGCCTTCTAAGGTGCCGGTGCGACCAGGCAAACGTATTCCAAGTTGGCTGCCTCTACAGTGCCCTCCTTCGAGCCCATGGCCATAATTTACCAGGCTCGCCGTTGACCCGACTTCCGGCGGATAACCACGTACGAGCTCCGCTAAGGGTCCTCCTCTCTAACGAAAGTTTCTCCTTTTTTGCACCGGCCCACATAACCCGGATTTCGCTACCCACCAACGACTGTTCAGGGCTTCCTCGCTGAAGCGAGCACACACGGCATCGGTACTCGAATCTCTCCGTCGCTTTGATACGCGGCCGCGTCTTCGGACACCGATTTTTGAATCAAAGCCAAGGCCTCCGGCGACTGAGCTTTCAAAATTGCGGCGATGCGCACGCCGCCGCGCATCAGCAGGTCGAAAGGCGTTTCCGGCATGCAGATACGCAACGTCTGGCTGATTTCCTGGACGTGGGGCTCGTCAAATCCCGCTGCGACCAATACGCGTTCACATTCGTGCAAGTCGCTGAACCGGAAGAACGGCGGCCCAGGGGGTAGTGGAACATCCAGTCGACCGTGCGCCTCGATTGCCTTGAGCACCATCGCGAATCCGACGGCTTTGTCCGGTGTCGCCCACACAGTGAAGCCAATCCTGCCGCCGGGGCGGAGCACCCGAAACGTCTCGGTGAGTGCATTCTCCGGATGGGCGAAGTGCAACATCCCGAAGCTGATGCCAACGGCGTCGAAACTCTCGTCGGGAAAAGGCAGGTCTTCCGCGCTGCCAATACGGAACGTGAGCCCGGGATACATGCGCCCGGCCTGTTTGACCATCGCCTCCGCGAAATCGACACCAACAGCATCGGCGCCGCGTTGCGCGGCCGCGGCAGCGAGATAGCCAGGGCCCGATGCGACGTCCAGGAAACGGCCCCCCGGGCGGACTTCCAGTGCATCGAGCAGGGCGCTATTGGATTGTGTGGTCAAGTTGCCGAAATACGCATGGTAGGGCTGCGCGACCTTCTCCCAACCTTGGTGCTCGAAAGCACTGAAATCGTCTTGTTCCATTTCAGCATCTCCACGCTTCGTCGTGCTCGCACAAAACGATGTCGGACCAGCATGTCGTGCTCGGTCATCTTCAGGGTGAAAGTCAGACCTCCCGTCGAGGGGCCGCGACGGGTCCGCACATCACACTCTGTTATAGGTCTCCAGCGTTGCAGTTCAACGAACATTCAATGCGGCTCTAGACGCTGTGCAGCGGTGACCAGCTCTGCCACATTTGCGCTGCGGCGAACGGATATCGATGTTTTGCACGCCTGGCAACACAGGCTATTTGCAAGTGTTGGCTTCGCGTCTGCAACCATGATTCATGGTGTTAGCCGGGGCCCAACACTGCGGCATCCTTTCCATCCTCCGCTTACCGGGTCCCGCCGGTGCAGCGCAATGAAGCCTTTGTGTCACAAGCGAGACGAGCGAGCGGTGATTGCCGGGCATACTCATTGCGTCGTTGTGACAGCCCGTCACTCGAGTGGCGCTCAGACTACATCTCACTGGAGACAAACGTGCTGGCAACGAAATCGTGCACTGCAACCTGCGTCATTGACGGCATAGCCGTCACGCTCACATTCTTCCCTGACACTGGTGTCTTGCGAATTACCGACACCACTGGTGTCCGCTTAAGGGAGATAAGGTGGGCCGCTTCATGGCATAGCCTTGTCACGACATTCCGCGAACTCAGCGAAACACCGGTAGAGGACCGTGCCGACCCTGAGACGCTCTTCGGTCGTCAGAACCGCGGCTTCGGGCGCATTGAAGAATCGATGGCCACGTTTAGCTGAGGTTGCGGAAATTCGAGCCATCGTCTCACGTCGTAATGCAGTTGGTTGTCTAAGTCGCGGTGACGTCGCGACGTTTGTTGTAAGCGTGGGTTCCATCCGTTGACTCGGGCGTTTGCGTCAGAGTGCTTGTAGACCATGGCCTGACGATAAGGAATTCCCGCGAGTCCTTACCATCCAGCCATTTGGGGCGTGTGCCCCATCCGGTCCAGGTTTGCCCGGTTTCTGGGTTCCTGTATCGCGGTGGGACGGGAGGCCGTCCACGCTTCCGGCCAACCAACTCACTCGGCGCGATACCATATTCGCGCATCAATGTGCGAATTTCCTGGATGGCGGCATCGCGTTCGATACGCCGTGCGCTTTCAATGCGCTTCTCAAGCTCAGCCAGGTCGGCCGAGAGCTCCCGATAGGTCTTCTTGCTCATAGCTCTCACTGCAAGTTCTTCGTGAGTTGTCTCCGGAGGGTGACCGCTAGCTGTTGCAGAATGTCAGGCAGCAAAACCTGTGCGTCCAGTGGTCCCACAACGGAGTATCCCGAGCCGGCGTCGCTGTCGAGAACGATGACGGCAGCGCAGCGCGCGCCCATCAGTTGCCGAACGTGATTGCACGCGGCATCAAATTGTCCGGCAGCTTCGCCGCCCTGCATGACCTTCGACTCAATGTTGTCGGCCATCGCGTCCTCATTAGGAAGTGAACACTCGGCGGACATTGTATGCCGACGGGGCGCAGTCAACGCTACACGAGATTGCCTCTCTCTGCTCCGAGAACATTTTGCATGAGCTAATCCAATGCATATCAATGCGCTGTCTCTCGTTGCCAATCCATCGGGTTACCAGGCATCCGAGACGCTTGCGTCGAGCGGGCCGTCCCAATAAAAGAGTCCCGTAAGAACTGGGGCTAACGTGTCCGACGAAGTTCACTTCAAGTGAAGAGGTTAAAGACACGAGTCGCGATGTCATTTAGACGCAGCATATCCCTAAAATCCAGATGGGCGGGGCCGCGGTCGGATGCAACCAGAATCTGCACGGCGGACTCCTTCATGCTCTGCCTTCGACATGCTCGTGCCGACACGGAAGACAACTGGTTCGCGCGTCATGGCTACGAATGAACGCTGGTCGAGGGGAGATTGCATCGGCGAGCGCCACTCTGGGGTTGGCAACAATCGTCCCCAATATCGGAGGACTTTCCGATGAACGCTACGAAGCAGTGGAGCACCAAACTCACTGGCGACCTGGACTCCCCTGCCATCTATGTTCGCGTGAAAGACCGCAGATGAATCGTCGCGGGCGCCACGCCGACCGAGGTGCGAGCACCAGGACGCATCTGGACTCACAGGGTACCAACTCGTGAGCCAAAGATTCCCACGAAGAGCGGACTAGGCGACATGGGTCTGCCCTGTTGCAAAGCCAGTAACCGTCGAGATTGAGAACGGCGGCGAGACGCGTACAGGCGTTCAGCGGCGGAACAGTGATTCCGCGTCGCCAATATTGCACGTCGTCTTCACTCACACCTAGACGCACGCGCCGCCAACGACTTTGCGCTTCGAGTTAGACAGCACTCCATAACGGCTTCGGCCGGCTGACTGCAACCCTTTTTTGCGGCGTTGCACACACCCAGGTAAATGTTCATGTATTACCTCCAGGCAAGGCTCCAAGGGTTGGCCGGGTTTTCCCTGGCTCACCGTTGTGCGCCAATACCAACGGGGCATTCAGCGTCTCCGGTACACGCCGCGCGTCACCGCAACGCAGCAAACGATTGACATTCGCACACCCAGTCCTAGAATGAGTCATGTTGCATCGCACCAACTTTCCTACTCCGTGGCTCGTCGTTTGTAATGCCGTTCGGCGGTGTTCCGAAGACTTGCCACGTCCACCCTTATGGAGTTAGTGATGAGCAGTCTCGCCCCTGAACAACTTTTCGCGGCGCAGAAGGTCGTTTTCGAAACAATATCCGGACTCCTGAGCAAGTTCTTCGGTGGCATTGAAAAGCTGGTTGAGCTGAACCTGCAAGCGGTCAAATCGACGCTCACCGAAAATCAGGAAATCACGGCCAAGGCGCTTTCGGTTAAAGACCCACAGGACTTGTTCGCTCTGCAGGCCAGCTATACGCAGTCCGTGACAGATAAAGCGCAGTCGTACGGCCGTAACGTGTACGAAATCATCTCCAGCACGCAAGGTGAATTCGCGGCGGCGGCTGAAGCGCAGTTCCAGCAGTACTATCGCGAGACGCAAGAGTTCGTCGACAAGTTCGCGAAGTACGCACCGGCCGGAAGCGAAACCGCCGTGGCAGCATGGAAGACATTCATCACGACGGCCAGCGAAACGGCCAGCACGACGTATGAAGCTGCCAAAAACGCTACGAAGCAAGCGGTTGAGATTGCCGAAAGCAATGTTAGCGCTGCGTCGTCGGCCTCGGCCAAGCGGACTCGACAGGCCGTTGTACCAGTCGCCGCCGCTGAGGAGTAACAGCGTTTTTGACGTCGGCCACCGTCGTCTAATTCTTCAAGCGAGCCCCTGCTCGCTTTTTTTTGCGCGCGGCCTTCTGGAGCACGGCGGCGTCCAGCGCGCCTCGGACGGCGTCATGGAGCAGTGGCCTGAGCTAAAAATTTGCAGGCATGGTTGCGCGGGTAGCGACCGTTGCTTCGTTGCGTTGCTTCCACTGTCAATCATGCGATTTGACCAGACTCCTTGTGGCCGAAACTTCGTCATGCCAAGTCCAATGGGGCACGACCGAACCAACGGGAGCGAGGTTGAAGGAGAAGCGGATGACCTCCGCAGAAAAGTCTTTGCATTTGCTGGTTGAAAAATGGCTGACGCCAACTTCCGCGACGCCAGTTCGGGTAACCCGATTCGGTCGCACAGCCTCTAATGGGAGACGTTATGTATGCGTTGAGGCACTGCGACCCGAAGGCCCGGTTGCACTCTTTTTCTTCCGGCACGATGACGGTACCTGGCGCGTGTTCCCGCCTGAGAGCAGGAGCTAACAATACGTGCTTACACAAGTGCCGTGTGATTGCGTTAGACGTCGCCGCTCGCTCCGCCCGGACCGAGCGGCCGCGCCCAGCCACAGCGGTGCTAATACTACCGGGTGTTTATCATGTATGCGTTCTCTCGGCGCTGGAGGTGCACGCGGCCGGAATCGCGCCTTGGGTAGCGCTATTTTGTCGCAAGGAGCCATATGCTCACAGTAAGGAAGCCAACTGATGAAGCACTTGCGCTGGAACGAGTGGTGAATGCGGCTCACGCAGTGCAAGCTGCGCTGACCGCTCTTAAACCGCGCTTTGCTTCGGATGGAGACGGACAGCCGTCGACGCTGGAGCTGGTGGCGTTCGAAGTCTCGATGCAAGAACTGAAAGACGCGCGCGAAGCGTTTGACATCCTCATGTCCCGCACGTCAGGCGAAAATTCGACAGCGACGCATCTGTAGCATGCAGCTCGTCACCGGTTCACCCGTTGATTGTGACGTCCCGCAGCAGGCAGCGTCGTAGCTCAACTTGGCCGGTGGGTGCAGCCGACGCCGCGACGAATGTTCGGCCGGGCAATCGAACCCCGATGAAATGCAAGCAATGGGAGATGTTTCATGCGTATCAACGGTGCGACAGGCACGATGATTCTGATGACTGAGCGAGACGACACGACCGGCCAAGACGTGCGCGTCTTGCGCTTGGAAGCAGCGGCAGACGGCAAGGCCGTCCTGCTCATCGACGTCGACCAACGGAAGCCTGGCATTCATCGCGAAATACGCTACGAGATTACTGCCGCAGAGTTGATTGCAGCGATTCGTGCGCATGGTGCTGAGTTGCCCGGGGAGCAGCCCAATCCGTGAAGTACGCTATAACTCGGGGCCGATGGACCAGCACCGGTGTTCCACCGCCCACTACGTCCAACCTGGCCGCAACCCGGAATGGCGCGCTGGCGAGCCAACGGCTTACGAGCGTGTCGCGTTCCCAGGTGCGATTTCCCGAACCGCTAGTGACATTCCGTACAATGGGCATTCAATTGCGCCGGCAAACCCTGTGGGACCGTTATTGGCAGTTAAACGTTGAACTCAGACACGCATCATCAAACCCTTGGCGTTGCGAGCACCGCGACGACCGGCACGCCTCTGTGCGGCACCATTATCAACCTCCCCATCATCAGCTTCACCATCACGAGCGCTCGCACGGGTAAGCATCGCGCGCGAACAACGCAGGCTCCGGTAGAGAACGGTTTGTCCTGCTATGGGAAAACCGTTTGTCGGCTTTACCGTCTAGGTCTATACGCGCACCGCCAGGTCTAGCTCTCACTCTTGGCCACTAACTAAGGCTAACCATTCACTTTTTCGCAGCGATGCGGGTAGCCGCGCGTCCCATCGAGGAGTGACCGCGGAGGCGCAGATGACAGAATCGTAATCTGCCGGTCAGCCCACGGTCAGTTTAAAAGGTCAATATAAGGACATTGCCTTGTGGACTGGGGGTGCCGACCTATGCCGGTCCTGCATTGCTACCCCTTCCGGGTAGAGACATCATGAAACTCGTTGCATGCAAACGACATTTTTAACGAGCCAGGCATACGGATGGTGAGCATCGCCTTGGTGCTGGCCGACTCGGTGAACTGCACAGTCTGGCCACAGGAGGTTCAACATGAAACTAGACGCCAGCACGTTTGTGCGACTGCGCCGTCTCGCTCCGGTTCTCGATGACGTACTCAACGCGCGCGAAGTCGAGCATGCAGACCAGTCCGTAGACCTTGCTTCACTTGCTCAGCTATGCTCACAGTTGTTCAACGCGTACCACTGCGAACACCCGGACGAGATTGCGCAAGCGCGACTCGACGCTCTCGAGTCGCAGCAACACACTTCATCTGACCTAGCCCGAGCGGCATGAGTCTGACTGCTGCATCGGGAGGCACCTGTTGGTGCCATACGAGCAGTACACGCGGCAGTCCCCGCGTTTCCGCCGGATAACCGACTTGCAGTGCTCGCATTCGTAAAACCACGCACAGGCGTTGACAGACATCGTCTCGTCTTTCCTGTGTCCGCACGCTGGACACAGGATGGTGGAATTCAACACGACCGCAGCCACAACTGCTCCTGCTCAACACGGGACAGCTACCTTCACTGGACATGGTTCAGCGTAGTACGCGGCGCCCGCCACCAACTCATGTGGGAGCAGTCAACCAACAACGCAACTGCGGGCTACCTGAAACCACAACGTCGAACGCTAGCGACCCGCGTTCTCGGGCCGATATGAAAGCAACGCGGGAACGTTCACGTCTTCATCTATTTCAGGCCGGAATATCTGCTCATGGTCGAGGGAAATGGCAAAGTGTTCGCGTTCGGCTGCCGTCGCTGCTTGCAGCACCGGAAACCAGTCCAGTGGAAATTGAATAGCCGGACCGTCGGACATGTCGAGAAACAGGTGCATGCTGTCGAAATGCACGTCCACCGCAGCGCGGTTCATGGTTATCTCCTGAGAGCGGAATCATCACAAAGATAGGTCGCGGCCGAGCGGCATTCAAGAACGAATGTGATTCGAGAATCCACAGGAAAGCTCTGGGCAGAGTTGGCCATTGGTCCGTACACATGGGAGTCAAGACTTATCCACTTGCGTTGCGGGAAGCACGAGTTATCCACAAAATCTGTTCGCAAATCTGTGCATAATTCGCCCGAAGTTGTTCATCGGACAGACCAGCGTCAATGCCGGACTCCCGGCTCAAGCCGGCGCCCGCGTAACTGCTAAGCAGCGGACGTTGCGGCATCGACTGGAAAATCCAGCCCTTCGAATTCATAGACGAACATTTCGTAGCCTGCTTGCACGCCGAGCTCGTCCGACCTTTATCAGATGATTCTATGTGCAGACACATGGACGCAACACCGACTCCCTGAGGGGATGCTGCGATGAGAGCCGCAGAGGCTTGGGCCGACGCCAACGGGGAATGGCGTAAGAGAACAGACGAAGAACCGGCGTCGTCGCTTGACCCTCTACCGCGGAGGCGGCGGGTCGCTTTTTCGCAGACTAAGGAACGGGTGCGGACGCAATTGCGATGCACGAGATGTCATCGGGCAAACGCTCAGGCATTGATTTTCCGGTTCCGTGGAAAAGAGCCCCCGCTCGACACGCTTTGCCCCGTCCATCAACCGAGCGGTCTGTGAGCCCGAAGCCGGAAGCTTGTGTAGAAGCGCTCGCGCCTTATCGTATTGGACAGGAATGAAAGCAGCGCGGCAACGTTCAGGTCCTCATCGATTTCAGGCCAGAACAGCTGCTGTCGGTCCAGCGAAATGGCAAAATGCTCGCGCTCCGTTGCCGTCGCCACCTTCAGAACAGGAAACCAGTTCAGTGGGAATCGCACGGCCTGACCGTCGGACAGGTTGAGAAACAGATGTGTATTGTCGAAACGCACGTCAACAACGACGCCGTGCATGGTCACCTCCTGAACGGGAAGCATCTGAACGACAGACTGTCGCAGGTTGCGCTCAACAAAAAACGCTGACAAGTAAGTTGCCCCCAGCATCGGGATTGAAGTGGGGTGTCCTCTTCACCTGGGGGCAACCCATTGATGGCGATAGCAACGCCGCCCCCTCGAAACTCTCGCAATGACCCCACTTCTGCCGCCGCCGGCTCGGGAACACCGCTTGCGCGCCACTGCAGTACCTTTTTCGAAGGGGGTAAATCATGGGCTCAATCAACCCGCAAGGTGGCACCCAACTCGGAGCCGGCATCGTCGGCGGTGGTATGGGCGAAGGGCCGGGGCCGGATGTCATGGCCGCAGCAACGCTCGATGGGAACAAGGTCATGTCTTCTGACGGCGAACACGTGGGGAAGATTTCAGACATCATGCTGGACGTCCGGAATGGACGCATCGCCTATGCCGTGCTTTCTGAGGGCGGTTTCCTCGGAATGGGTTCTAACCTGCACGCCATCCCGTGGAGTGCATTAACTCTCGACACGGACGAGAAGTGCTTCGTCGTCGACATTGCCGCACAGCGCCTCAAGGACGACCCGGGTTTCGACAAGGACCACTGGCCGACGATGGCGGATGCGAAGTGGGGAGAGTCAACGTACAGCTACTATAACCGGCAGCCGTACTGGTCTGCGACCCATGAAGTGGTGGAAAACGACCCTGCCATCAGGCCGAGCGAGCGCTGAACACCAACGGGTAACCCGTGCCAGCAGGACGGCTAGTCTTTCACTCTAGAGCGTACGCCACCGCGACCCACCGCGGTGGCGTAAACGCGTGGCTCCAGCGACCAGGCGCGCGCAAATAGCTTGGTGAACTCGGCCATCTGGTGCATTACTTCGGTCGGAAATCGCAGGTTGCACTCATGGTTCTGCTCGTAGAGGTGAGTGTCCCGGTAACCATACAAAATTATCAATGAGCCGCAGCAAGTCCGTCTCGTCCGGGCGGGTACCTTCCATGACCGCCAGGGCGATCAGTTGCTGTTGAACGAAAGCGGCCCGCTCGCCGCCGCATGGTCGCGTGTCTGGGGCGAGCACACCTCACAGAGCAACAGTGGCGCCGCCAACCCCGAATTCAGCGGCACGATGGCCGGCGTGCAAGTGGGCCAGGATATCTACGCGGATCGCAGCGCAAGCGGCCATCGCAATCACTACGGCTTCTTCATCGGCTTTGCCCGCGCGCAAGGCGACGTGAACGGTTTCGCGCTCGGTTTCCCCGATCTGTCGGCCGGGCGGCTGTCGATCAATGCCTACAGCGCAGGCGCCTACTGGACGCACATCGGTCCGGGCGGCTGGTACACCGATGCGGTCGTGATGGGTAGCTCACTCACGCTCGATCCATCGTCGAATCAGGGCATCGGTGCGAGCACGCATGGGCATGCCGTGACGACCTCGCTGGAAGGCGGCTTGCCGATTCCACTGCGCGCCAATCTCAGTCTCGAACCGCAAGCACAACTGATCTGGCAGCACGCATCGATCAACGATCTCAACGACAGCATTTCGAACGTATCGTTTCACGCGGCAAACGGCCTCGTCGGTCGGCTCGGCCTACGCCTGCAAGGCAGCTTCGAAGGCGCGGGTGCGCAATGGCAACCCTATCTGCGCGCGAATCTGTGGCGCTATTTCAATGGCACCGATAGCGCGACCTTCGCCGGCACAACCGTGATTCCCACCGATGTCGCCGCCACGGCCGCCCAGTTCGGCATCGGCCTGGTCGCGCATTTGAGCGCGCGCGGCAGCGTATTCGCCACCGCGAGTTACGCCATGAACGTGAACGGCGAACACCGCAGCACGGTAGAGGGCAATCTGGGCGCGCGCTGGAGTTGGTAAGGGTTCAGAACTGATGCCGCATGCCGGCCATCAGACCGATCTGGCTACCCTTCTGCGCAAGGCCGATACCGTTGACGCCCTGCAACTGCGCTCCGATCAGGTCGCCCCGGTACAGCGAATAATCGCCTTCCAGATAGATATCGGTACGCAGGGACAGGTTGTAGTCGGCGACCAGTTGGTACTGCCATGCCGAACCGTTCTGCGCGGCGGTTTTGCCGTCCTGCAGCGTGCGCCAGACATTCGCTGCGAAGTGCCACTTGTTGCTGACCTGCTGCGTGATGCCGCCCATGATCATGCGGCGCCGCGAAAAGTCCGTGTATTTGAGCGCGGCCAACGCGGGCGCGGTGAACGGCCCGTTGGCGAAATTCGAAAAGCCGGCGTCATTCTGATTGACGATATAGCCGACGGAGAACCGGGTCAGGTTCCACGTGTACGACCCGCCGAAGGTCCACGCTTTAGCGGCGGCGCCGTTGACCGAATCTTTCGACTCCTGATACGCGCCGCCGAAGGTGAACGGCCCACCCGGTGCATAAGCCAGTGCCATGCCGATCTGGCTGCCGTACGAATTGCCCGCGTTGCCGCCGAATGCATAGCCGGCGGCAACATGGAAACCGTTATATTTCGCCTGATACTGCACCTGGTTGCTGGTCCAGATACCGCCTGTCATCGTCACTTCCGGCTGGAAGTTGAAATCGTACGGAATCCAGATATTGCTGCCGTAGCCGCCGATGGTAATGCCTTCGATCATCACGTTGTACTGACGGCCGAAGATCACCTGGCCAAGGGAATCCGAGCGCACACCCACTTGCGCCTCATTGAAGAACGGCAAGGTCGGATCGCTTTGGCCGGTATTCATGTAGAAACGGTTTTCGAGCTTGAAGAACGTAGACCAGCCGCCGCCCAGATCCTCGACGCCCCTTATCCCCCAGCGGCTTTCCGTCATGCCGCCGTTACCGAGTCCGATCGACGAATCGCCGGCCTGGTTTGCGTGGGTCAGGTAGTGCACACTTTCGTCGATCACGCCGTAGAGCGTCACGCTCGACTGAGCGTGCGCCATTTGACACGCCAGTGCCGCCGGCACGACTGCCATCGCCCACCTGCTCACGCGCTTCATTTCGTCTCCTCATACAGATTCCCGCTTTTCACGGAAATTTCGACACCGCCACGTCTGCTGCAAAGTACCGGCACGCTGTTCATTTGAGGCCGCGCAAATCGACAGGCAGGATGCGAAGTCCGCGTCGGAACCTTGCACGACAGCCAATTCAGGCTGTTTGAATAAGCTGACGAAATGCGCGTGGGTGAACCTTAGCGCGAAATAGGGGCTGTCAGAAAATAGTCTGACGTAAGTGTTGTTATGTCATCGAAGTGCTTGCAGCCTGAAAGAAGCACGCGTAGGCGATGGGGTCATCGCATTGCGGGGCAGATGGCTTTGATATCGTATGACTTATGGCAGCGACCCAACAAAATCCATGAGCACCACCGCCCGGCCCACGCGCCGCACCCTGGATAGCTTCGCCATCCTGCTGATGATCGGCTTGTGCGCGATCTGGGGACTCCAGCAAGTCGCGATCAAGAGCACCAACGCGGCACTGCCACCGGTATTCCAGGCGGGTTTGCGCTCGGCAATCGCGACTGTGCTCGTATGGGGCTGGGCGCGCTCGCGCGGTACGCCGCTCTTTCGCGACGACGGCACATTGGGCGCCGGCTTGCTCGCGGGCGTGCTGTTCGCGGGCGAGTTCGTGTGCATTTTCCTTGGCCTGACGCTGACCAGCGCTTCGCGTATGGCGGTCTTTCTGTACACCGCACCGTGCTTTACGGCGCTCGGGCTGCACTGGTTCGTCGACGGCGAGCGGATCCGGCGCATTCAGTGGCTCGGCATCCTGGTGGCGTTTGCGGGTATGGCGCTGGCGTTCGCCGACGGCTTCCCGCATGGCCACGGGGCGCAGGGCTCGACGCTGAAGGGCGTCGCCGGCGACGCGCTCGGCATGCTGGGCGGGATCACATGGGCCGCGACGACCGTGGTGGTGCGCGCCACGCGTCTCGCTTACACGAGCGCGAGCAAGACGCTGTTCTATCAATTGGCGGTGTCGGCGGTAGTGCTGCTCGCGCTCGCGCTGGGGCTCGGGCAGGCACGTGTGGAAACCGTCACGCCGCTGGCGGTGATGAGCCTCGCCTACCAGGCGGTGATCGTGGCGTTCGTCAGCTATCTGCTGTGGTTCTGGCTGTTGACGCGTTACATCGCGTCGCGCCTGTCGGTGTTCTCGTTCCTGACGCCGTTGTTCGGCGTGACCTTCGGCGTGCTGTTGCTGGGCGAGTCGTTCAGCCTGCGCTTTCTGATGGCCGCGGCGCTGGTGCTGGCCGGCATCGCGCTGGTCAATCTGCCGGCGAAGCGGGTCGCCGCTTAAGACGTGGGATGTTTCACGCGCGCTGCAGGACGCAGCGCGCTTCCTTCAAGACCGTGCAACGCAACTCAGGCGTCGTCATTCCCGGTTTCCGCGGCCGCGGCGCCGCGCGCAGGCGAAGCCGCCACGATCTGCGCGACGCGCACATATTCGGCCACCGGTACATCTTCAGCGCGGCGTTGCAGATCGAAGCCCAGCGCCTCGAAATCCACCGAGTCACGAAACGCGGCCAGCGTATTACGCAACATCTTGCGGCGCTGCGAGAAAGCCGCCGTCACCACTTCGCCGAGCACACGCTCGTCCACGGCCGGCAGTTCATGCAGTTCGTACGGGATCATCCGCACGATCGCCGAATCGACCTTCGGCGGCGGGTTGAATGCATCAGGCGGCACGTCGAGTTGCTTGTCGATCACGTAGCGGTATTGCAGCATCACCGAGAGGCGGCTGAACGCCTTGGTGCCCGGTTCCGCCACCATCCGCTCGACGACTTCGTTCTGCAGCATGAAGTGCTGATCGATCACGCGATGCGCGAATGCGGTCAGATGAAACAGCAGCGGGCTCGAAATGTTGTACGGCAGATTGCCGACAATACGCAGCGACGCCTTCTCGCCAGGTGCGGCCAGCGTGCCGAAGTCGAACGCGAGTGCATCGCCCGCATGCAGCTCGAGCAGGTCGCCGAATTTTGTCTTGAGGCGGCCGATCAGATCGCGATCCAGCTCGACGGCGTGCAACGGCGCTTCGGGCGTCGCCAGACGCTCGATCAGCGGCTCGGTGAGCGCGCCGAGCCCCGGCCCAATCTCGACCATGCGCTCGCCGCGCTGCGGCCGGATCACGTCGACGATCGAATCGATCACGCCCATATCGACCAGAAAATTCTGTCCGAAACGCTTGCGCGCGATATGGCCTTGGTGCCGGCCCGGTTGCTGTCTGCTGGTGGACATCGAAGAAACGCTAAAAAAAGAACTGCCTAAGAATTGGAACAAACCAGGAATACACGCAACGAATGCGCAACGATCGCGCAAACGTCAAGCACCCGGAAGACCCTGGGAAGCGCGGACGAAACCGCGCCGCGATCGCTGGCTCAGCCCGCGCGGCGGTGTTGTGCCATCGAAACCGCCGTATCGATCGCGGCGATCAGACTGCCCGAGTCGGCACGGCCGGTGCCGGCCAGATCGAGCGCGGTGCCGTGATCGACCGAAGTGCGGATGATCGGCAAGCCGAGCGTGATGTTGATGCCTTCGCCAAACGTTGCGTACTTCAACACCGGCAGGCCCTGGTCGTGGAACATCGCCAGCACGCAGTCGGCCTGCTCCAGATAACGCGGCTGGAACAAGGTGTCCGCCGGATAGGGGCCAGGCGCGTCGATGCCCTGCTCGTTCGCGAGCTTCAGAGCGGGAGAAATCACCTCGATTTCCTCGCGGCCCAGATAACCGTTTTCGCCCGCATGCGGGTTCAACCCCGTCACGAGGATGCGCGGCGCAGGCAGACCAAAGTGGTGGCGCAGATCGTGATCGACGATGCGCAGCGTCTCGACGATACCTTCGATCGTCAGCGCGGCGGACACGTCTTTGAGTGGCAGATGCGTGGTAGCGAGGGCAACGCGCAACGGACGCTTGCCGGTGCCGGCCAGCATCATCACCACGCGCGGCGTGTGCGTACGTTCGGCGAGATATTCCGTGTGGCCGGTGAACGGCACACCGGCATCGTTGATGGTGCTTTTTTGCAGCGGCGCTGTAACGATGGCGTCGAACGTGCCGGCCATGGCGCCATCGATCGCGCTGTCGAGCAGATCGAGCACGTAGCGGCCGTTGGCGGCGTCCAGCTTGCCGGCCAGCGAGGGTGCGCCGAGCGGCCGATGCTGCACCCGCACGCGCTTGCCGTCCGCCACCAGAAGAGCCCAATCGACACCTACCGCACGCGCGCGGTCAGCCAGCAAATCCGCATCGCCCAGCACGGTGAACTCCGCACCGGGCCAATGCGTCGCCGCGCCCGCCAGCGCCTGCGCGGTCAGCTCGGGACCGACGCCGGCAGGCTCGCCGGTCGTGATCGCGATCTGCAACGGAAGGCTGGTGGACTGCGCGGCGGTTGTCATGACGTTTATTGCGTGCTCGTCAGCTGCGGCTTCACTTCCACATAGGCGGTGTCGCGCAGTTCGCGCAACCAGTCGGCGTAGGCCTGTTCCGCCTTGCGCTGGCCGATTGCCTGACGCGCCAGATCCATCTGCTGCGAAACCGAGCCTTCCGATTCGCGACGGCTCAGCACCTGAATCAGGTGATAGCCGTATTCGCTGCGCACCGGGTCGCTGATCTGACCGTCCTGCAGGTTGTTCATGGCGCGCTCGAATTCCGGCACCGTCTCGCCCGGGCTGATCCAGCCGAGGTCGCCGCCTTGCGACGACGAACCGTCTTGCGAGTAGGTGTGGGCGAACTTCGCGAAGTCGCCGCCTGCGGCGATCTGGTTCTTGATTTCGAGCAGCTTCTGACGCGCTTGCGGCTCGGACATGCCGTCGCCGACGCGCAGCAGAATGTGGCGAACGTGCGTCTGTACGAGCTTCGGTGCGTCGGAGCTGGCACCCTGGCCCGTGCGACGATCGACGAGGCGCACGATTTCGAAGCCGTCGTTGGTACGGATCAGATCCGGGCTGACCTCGCCCGGACGCAGCGCCGAGGCGGCCTTGACGAACTCAGGCGGCAGCTTGGACGGCGTCACGAAACCCGTATCGCCGCCTTTCGACGCGTCCGGCGCTTGCGAATTCGACTTCGCCAGCTTTTCGAAGTTGCCGCCACCCTTGGCTTCGGTGAGCAGGGCCTGAGCCTTTTTCTGCGCGGCTTCGATGTCGGTTTCCGAGGCGTTCAGCGGCGCCTTCACGAAGATGTGCTGAAGGTGCAGATCGCTCGTCAGACCGGCGTTCGGTCCGCGCTGGCTGGCGATGTAGTTCGCGACCTCGGCGTCCGACACCGTGACCTTGCTGTCCACTTCCTTCTCACGCAGACGCGAGAGCGTGAGTTCGGTGCGTGCGTCGCTCGTGAAAGTGGCCCAAGGCACGCCTTGCGCCTCGATACGGGCACGGTAGGTGTCGAGTGTCAGGTTGTTCGCCTGCGCGAGCCGCTCGAGCGTTTTTTGCACAGCGGCGTCGTCGATGTTGATGCCGTCTTCTTTCGCCTTCTGCAACTGGATGCGTTCCAGCACCATCTGGTTGAGCACCTGCTGGCGCAACTGGTCCATCGGCGGGACCGGCGCGTTCTGCTGGTTCAGCCGGCGGGTGATCAGGCCGATGCGGTCGTCGAGCTCGCGCCGCGTGATGACACCGTTGTTGACCACTGCGGCGATGGTATCGACCGTCCGGCCGCTATTGCCGGACAGCGCCTGCGCCTGAACCGGCGCAACCGACAGGAAAGACGCCGCGGCGACAAGACCGGCCGCAAGCGTTGCCAAGCGAAGCTTTTTCATGATTGCCACAGATACTCCAATGATGTCGGGCGCGCCTGGCCCGTCTTTTCGCATTCTATAAATGATCGGGCGAGCGTCATTCGTAATTGGTGAAACGCGCTTCCGGCGGCGGCGGCGGGGGCAACGGCGTATAGCCCGCCACGCTGCTGCGGAACGCGGAAATCAGCCCGTTGTCGACGCTCGACAAGCCCTTGAACGTCAACTGCGCGAGAAACCGCGTGCTCGACTGATTCTGCCCCGACGTATTCAGACCGTTCGCATAACGCTGGATCCCGGCGCCGAGCGTCCAGCAGTCGGCGTCGTATTGCAGGCCGACCAGACCGTCGACGATCCGGTGCCCGCCCAGGTCGTAATTGAAACGGCCTACCCCGTACACACGGTGCGTCAGCGGCCACTGCCCCGAAATCAGCACCTGGTTGATCGGCTGGTTGTCCAGCGTGGTGTTCGCGCGGGTGTAGCGATACGCGACATTGATCACCTTGCCGCTGGCCGGACTGAACCCGAAGCCGATGCTCGTCTTCGTCAACTGGTTGTTGTCGGCATTATATTGGAACGCCGTTTCCGAAGCGAAACCGGCCCCGAGCTTGAGCGACGCACCCGCGATCAGGTCCGAATGCGTGGCCTGCGTGCTGGTCTGCGTAGGCAGCAGCGTGACGCGCTGGTCCCGAAAGTAATACTGCTGCGCGATCACGAAACGCGCGCGTTCGTCGCCCGTGGCCGGGTTGATGAAGCGCGTGGTAAGCGCCGCGGTCAGACGGTTCGCGTCGGCGATCCGGTCGTTACCGACGAACGTGTTCGGCGTGAAGATTTCCGCCAGTCCGAAGTCGGAGTCGGCCGTATCGAACAGCGGCGCGTTTTCCTGGTTGCGGTACGGCGTGTAGACGTAGTAGAGCCGCGGCTCCAGCGTCTGGATGTAATCCTCGCCGAAGATCCGCACCGAACGGTCGAAAATCAGCCCGGTGTCGAAGGAGAGCGTCGGGATCGACTCGGTGAAATTCTTCGGCGTACCGGGTGTGGCGATATTGTTCAGGTTGTACGACGCAAAGTGCCACTGCACCTTCGGCGTAACGAAGTAACCCGGCCCGACCACCGAATACGACAGGTATGGGTTGAACATCACCCGCTGGCCCTGGGTCGTGTCCGCGGTGGTGATGCGGAAATTCGTGTAGTCGGCTTCCGCGCCGTAGTCGAAGCCGCCGACGTTGTACTTCGCGTACTTCACGTTCAACTGCGGCTCGCGGCCGTACGGCGCAGTGGAAGGCGTCAGCGTCTGCCAGTGCTGTTCACGGGCGAGCACCGACCACGGGCCGTTGTTATAGGTCACCCCGGCTTCCTGTTGATACAGAAGCTGGGTGCCGTTCTGGAACTGACTGACCGACGACGACAGGTCTTCCGGATACGTGTTGTCCGAAACCTTGTTGTAGTAGATGTAACCGCCGAACCCGTTGCCGAAGTTCTGGTTGTGCTGGATGTACAGCGCGTAGCGATTGGTCTTCGTCAGTCGGTCGTTCGGCAGGTATTCACCGGTGATCGAGCCCGAATAGGTGGGCGACAGATAACGGAAGGTCGACTGCAACTGCACGCCGCGCTTCGAGATCAGCCGCGGCGTCACTGTCAGGTCGCGATTCGGCGCAATGTTGAAGTAGTACGGTACCGACAGTTCGAAGCCGTTCGACGAACTGATCGAGAACGTGGGCGGCAGAATGCCGCTGCGCCGATCGCCCGACAACGGGAACGACAGCCACGGCGAAGCGAATACCGGCACGCCCTGGAAGAACAGCACGCTGTTGTACGCGACGCCTTCGTCCGCGCCGGTGTCGAAATCGAACTCGCTGCCCTTGAGATACCAGCCTGGATTGTCCGTGCACGAGCAAGCCGTGTACGTGCCCTTCGTGAACACCGAGCGCTCGCTGTCGAGCAGATCGACGCGCTCTGCGCTGCCCGAGCCCCCCGTCACATTGAAGTGGTACTTCGGCGCGGACATGAAGCCTTCACTCGAGTCCACCCGCATATGCGCTTCCGGGCCGGCGAACGTGGCGCCGTTGTTGTTCAGGTGAACCTGGCCGTATGCGTCGGCCATGTCCGTGTCCTGATCGTAGTGCAGCGCGTCGGCCTTGATCACGAAGGTATTGCGCCGCACCTCGGCCGAGCCTTTCGCGGCCATGTCCTGGTCGGTGGTGCCGCTCGTCGTGTCGCCGAGCACGAAGGTGGCCGCCTTCTGGCCTTCCGGCAATGGATGTTCTTCGAGCTGCGGGGCGAGCTGCATGCCCCATGGCGCGTCGATAGGCTGCGGCTGCGCGGCCTCCCCCACCAACTGGGCGTGCGCAAGCGCGGGCATCAGGCCCGGAACGGCGATCAACGCCGCGACGAGCCGCCTTTTGCGCGGCACTACAGCACAAGAGGGAGTCGTTTGGGAAAGCTGTCTAGGCGGCATGTATCGTTTGGCGAATCGGCCCGTCCGTCAGCTTTTGTAGTCACGATCCACCGCCTGCACATCCCGACCGTGACAGTCGGCTGCACATCAATATTTACAATCTGTCGAACGATGAGGCGGGCGGTAAAGCGGAACACGCGAAAGCTGGCGTGAGTCGCGTCAAAAAAGTCGTGGGGTATTATATGGCAAGACGTTGCCCCTCTGAATTTGCCGCCGGTTTTCATGACGCTGCCCCCTGCCAAAAACGCTACCCAAGATTCCTCCGACAGCCGCCTTGAACTGCTCAAGGCCTGGCTGAACGCCCACGCAGCGCGCTATGCGCTCGATCTCGACACGCTTGCGCCGGCTTCGTCCGACGCCAGTTTTCGCCGCTATTTCCGGCTTGCCGGTAAGGCGGCGGAAGGCGAAAGCGCCGGCACCCTGATCGCCGTCGATGCCCCGCCGCCCGAAAAGTGCCGCGAATTTGTGCAAATCGCACAATTGCTCGAGGCCGCCAACGTGCATGTGCCGCGCGTGCTGGAGGTCGATTTCGACGCCGGCTTCATGCTCGTCACCGATCTGGGCACCGATTCGTACCTCGGCGCGCTCACCGGGGCGCAAAGCGGCGATGACCCGCGCCGTGCCCGCACCTTGATGCGCGACGCGCTCGACGCGCTGATCCGCTGGCAGCTCACCTCGCGCGAAGACGTGCTGCCGCCGTTCGACGAAGCCTTCCTGCGCCGCGAGATGGAGTTGCTGCCTGAGTGGTTCATCGGCCGCCATCTGGGCCGCGAGGTCGACGACAAGACCCGTGCGCTGCTCGATCGCACCTTCGCGCTGCTGATCGCGAGCGCCCGTGCGCAACCGCAGGTGTTCATGCTGCGTGATTTTATGCCGCGCAATCTGATGGTCGCCGCGGCCCCCAACCCGGTGAATCCCGGCGTGCTGGACTTCCAGGACGCGGTGTACGGCCCGATCACTTACGACGTCGCCTCGTTGCTGCGCGATGCCTTCCTCGGCTGGGACGAAGAATTCGAACTGGATTGCTTCGTGTACTACTGGGAGCGCGCGAAAAAAGCCGGCCTGCCGGTCGATCCGGATTTCGGCGAGTTCTACCGCCAGCTCGAATGGATGGGCCTGCAACGGCACATCAAGGTGCTGGGGCTGTTCTGCCGGATCAACTACCGTGACAGCAAACCGCATTACATGAAGGATCTGCCGCGTTTCATCGGCCATGCCCGCAAGGTCGCGGAACGCTATGCGCCGCTGCGTCCGTTCGCCAAGCTGCTCGACGAGCTCGAAGGCCGCGCGAATGAAGTCGGCTACACGTTCTGACCGATGACGATGTCTCTGAAGAAAGCGATGATTTTCGCCGCCGGGCGCGGCGAGCGCATGCGTCCGTTGACCGACACGTGCCCGAAGCCTTTGCTCGTAGTGGGCGGCAAGCCGTTGATCGTGTGGCAGATCGAACGCCTCGCGCGCGCCGGTTTTCAAACCATTGTGATCAATCACGCGTGGCTCGGCGAGCAGATCGAGGCCGCGCTCGGCGACGGTTCGCGCTGGGGCGTGCAATTGCGTTATTCGGCCGAGCATGAAGCATTGGAAACTGCCGGAGGGGTCGTGCAGGCGTTGCCGCTGCTCGAAGATGACGGAGCTAGCGAAGTGTTCGTCGCGGTAAGCGGTGACGTATACGCGGATTTCGATTACGCCGCGCTGAATGCTCGCGCTGAGACGCTGGCGGCGTTGCGCGAACCCGGCATGCATCTAGTGATGGTGCCGAACCCGGCGTTTCATCCGAACGGCGACTTTGGTCTGGTCGACGGCGTGCTGTCGCTCGAGGCGCAACCGCGCTTCACGTTCGGCAATATCGGTCTGTACGACACGCGCATGTTTCGCGATCTGCCGCGCGGCACGCGGCGCGCGCTAACGCCTTACTATCGCGAGACGATTGCAAACGGTCTCGCGAGCGGCGAGTTGTATGAAGGCTTGTGGGAAAACGTCGGTACGCCCGCGCAACTGCAGACTTTGGGTCAGCGTGTGAGCGCGCGCTGAGTACAGCAGGGTGTCGAGCGGCACCGTGCGGTATCGTGCGATAACGCGGCGCCAACGCCGCCGCAAGACTCACCGCCCACCATCCCCCGCCCCGATCGTTTCAGCCGACTCCGGCGCCTCCGCAGCACGTTGCTGCTGCAACGCCCACATCTGCGCGAACAACCCGTTCGCATGCAGCAACTCGGCGTGCGTCCCACGCTCGACGATCCGTCCTTTGTCCATCACGATGATCTGCTGCGCGTGCACGACCGTCGAAAGCCGGTGGGCGATGATCAGCGTCGTGCGCTCGCGGGCGATCTGGTCGAGCTCGTGCTGGATCGCGCGCTCCGAACGCGAATCGAGCGCCGACGTCGCCTCGTCGAACAGCAGGATCGGCGGATTCTTGAGGATGGTCCGCGCAATCGCCACACGCTGCTTCTCTCCGCCGGACAACTTCAGGCCACGCTCGCCGACCGGCGTCTCGTACCCCTTCGGCAGCCCTTCGATGAAGTCGTGAATATGCGCCGCGCGCGCCGCCGCGATCACTTCCTCGCGCGTGGCCGACGGACGTCCGTAAGCGATGTTGTAGTAGATCGAATCGTTGAACAGCACCGTATCCTGCGGCACGATGCCGATCGAAGCACGCAGCGAATCCTGCGTGACATCGCGAATATCCTGACCGTCGATGGTGATCGCGCCGCCCGTCGCGCGGTCCAGATCGTAGAAGCGGAACATCAGCCGCGCGAGCGTCGATTTGCCCGAACCGCTATGGCCGACCACCGCCGTGGTGCCGCCCGCCGGAATCGTGAAGCTGACGTCGTGCAGAATCTGCCGCGCCGGCTCATACGAGAAGTTCACATGCTCGAAGCGCACCTGCGCACCGCTCACCCGCAGCTCGGGTGCGTCAGGCACATCGGGCACTTCCTGGGCCGCGCCAAGCAGCGTGAACATGCGATCCATGTCGGTAAGGCTTTGCTTCAATTCCCGATATACGACGCCGAGAAAATTCAGCGGAATATAGAGCTGCAACATGAAGGTGTTGATCAGCACCAGATCGCCGAGCGTGAGGCGCCCGGCCATCACGCCTTCGGTCGCGCGCCACAGAATGAACACGAGCCCCGTGCCGATGATCGCCTGCTGCCCGAAGTTCAGCGCCGACAAGGAGCGTTGCGATTTGATCGCTGCCGTGCGATAGCGTTTGAGGTTTTCGTCGTAACGGTGTGCTTCCCACTCTTCATTGCCGAAGTACTTCACTGTCTCGTAGTTGAGCAGCGAATCGATCGCGCGCGAATTCGCCTTTGAATCGAGGTCGTTCATCGTGCGGCGAAAATGCGTACGCCATTCGGTGACTTTCACGGTGAACGTGATGTACACGGCGAGCGCAATGAACGTGACGATCGCGTAATACGCCTCGTATTTGACGACGAAAAAACCCAGCACGAGGCCGACTTCGACCAGTGTCGGCAAGATGCTGTACAGCGAATACGAAATCAGTTGCGTGATGCCGCGTGTGCCGCGTTCGATATCGCGCGACATGCCGCCCGTCTGCCGATCGAGATGGAACCGCAAAGACAGTGCATGCAAGTGGCGGAACACTTTCAGCGCGAGTTGCCGCACCGCGCTTTCGGTCACCTTCGAAAACAGGATTTCGCGCAGTTCGGTGAAGAGCGAAGTGGACAACCTCACCACCGCATAGGCGACCACCAGCAAACCGACGCCGCCCAGCAGCACGATGGCCGGCGAATCGTGCGCGCGGCCGAGCGCGGTGAGATGCTGCACCGACGCGAGGCTGTCGACGATCCGTTTCATCACGATCGGCACGCCGAGATTGGCGACCTTCGCGCCGATCAGGCAGCTCAGCGCGAAGCCGACGCGCCATTTATAGGTGGCGAGGTAGGGCAGCAGCGACAGGATCGTTTGCCAGTCGTTGCGTGGCTGGGTCGAGATCGGGGAAGGTTCGGACGAGGGCGTACGGCGCATGGGATCGGCTGGGGAGAGTGTGGAAGCGACGGAGTTCGCAGCGGCGCGCCGACCGGCAGCGTGCCAACCTGGCATCCTGCTTTATGTCGCGCGACCCGGCTGGGCGCTTTCCCGTACAATTCCTGATCTTTCTATTGTCGCAGAAGCTGGCTGGCGCCGCTTTTCATCCCCATGACCGATCTCCTTCAACTTCCGCAAAAGCATTGCGCGCTGCGCGTCGTACCGCAACCGTCGGACGCGAATGTCCACGGCGACGTGTTCGGTGGCTGGATCATGGCGCAAGTGGATATCGCCGGTTCGATTCCGGCAAGCCGCCGCGCCAACGGGCGGGTGGCGACCATCGCGGTCAATTCGTTTGTCTTCAAGCAGCCGGTGTTCGTCGGCGATCTGCTGAGCTTCTACGCGGATATCGTCAAGACGGGCACCACGTCGGTGACGGTGGCGGTCGAGGTTTACGCGCAGCGCATGAGCCTGACCGAAGACCTCGTGAAAGTGACCGAGGCGACCCTGACCTACGTCGCGACCGACAGCGACCGGCGCCCGCGCGCGTTGCCGGTGCTGGATTGAGCGGCAGACTTTGAACGAAAAAAGAGGCGCTTGGGCGCCTCTTTTAGCTTCATACGTCGTACTTTGCCAGGATCCCCAGCACAAGCACGACCGGACCGGCAACCTCCATCCGGCCCGCAGCCGCTTACTGGCTCGCCGCCGCGGCGGCCGCCGCCTTCTTCTGCGCGTTCTGGAGATCCGTCGGATAGTTCGGATCGTTGCGCGCCGGGTTATACCCGTTGCTTTCCAGTTGCTTCAACTCGGCATTTTTCTTCGCCCGCGCCTGCTTGCGGGCAGCCTTACGTTGCGCCTTGGCGGCTGCCTTGGACGCGGCCGATGGCGTGGCGGCAGCGGCTTCATCGGCCGCCGGAGCACTACCGCCGCTTTGCGCGAACGCCGGTGCAACCGAAGCCACACTCAGTACAACCGATGCGAACAGCACAGCCCATTTCTTTGCAGGTGAAGACGTCATTTTTCTCTCCAGTCGGATTGGCAGATATTCGACGGCGAAGCGCCCATGACCCAGGTGCGAGCAGCGAAAACCGGGCGCAACGCCACGTGAATCGATGCTTTGTGGTTCCCAGCGAAGTCAGAGATGGGAATCCCGAATATATACGACTGACCCTCGCGCGCAAACCGGTAATCCCCCGCGAGCGGCAACCTGCACGCGCCAATCGGCACCGAATCTCACCCGCCGCTACGCAAATAGACGTCGACCTGCGCTTCGATCCACTGCGCAAAATGCGCCTGCTTCGCGTTCAGGATTTCGCGTTGCTGCCACACCAGCCAGTACGGGTACCGGTACGGCACGCGGATATCGGTGATCTGTACCAGATCGCCGCGCGCCAACGCATGCGCGACCAGACTGCGCCGTTCGAGCGCGATGCCCTGCCCCAGCAAAACCGCGCCCAGCACGATGTTCGAATCGTTTGCAGACAGCACGACCGCCTCGGCGGCCGGCTCCGCCACCTGCGCCGCCTGGCACCAGTCGGCCCACGGCGTGTTGGGGCTGGAGATCAACGGACACGCGATCACGTCCTCGGCGGTGACGGGAAGGCGGCCACCCGGCGCGAGCGTGAAGTGCGGCGCCGCGACTACCAGCACTTCGTCGTCGAACAGTTTCTGCTGCGCAACGTCGGGCCAATGCCCTTGCCCCATGCGAATGCCGATGTCGCTCACGCCCTGGCGCAAATCCTCGACCTGCAGACTCGTCAGCAGACGGATTCGATAGTACGGATGTGTCTCGCGGAAACTCGCGAGACGCGGCACGAGCCAATGCTGCGCAAACGACGGCACGGTCGCGATGACCAGCTCGCTTTCGTGTGGGCGCGCCTGCGCGCGGCGCGTCGCCCGCGTAATGTCGCGCAACGCCGACCGTATTTCCAGCGCGTAGAGCCGGCCTTCCTCAGTAGGCCGCAGGGCGCGCGCTTCGCGCACGAACAGCGCAACGCCCATCGAATCTTCCAGCACCTTGATCTGCTGGCTCACCGCAGAGTGCGTGACATGCAATTCGCGCGCGGCCTGAGTCACACCGCCCAGGCGGGCGACGGCTTCGAAGCAGCGCAGAGCAGTGAGGGGCGGGATCGGCTTCATGTAAGAAATTCTGACGTAAACCGTCGATTAATGTCGCTTTTTTTGACTTGCCGAGCGCTTTAATCTATTAGTCTGATGCATCACAAGTACCGTCTGGCAAGCGAACAGCCGGCTCTTCGCCCGCTCAGGCCAACCATATAGATCTTCTAACGGAAATGAGATGAAACTGATCGGAATGCTGGATTCGCCCTACGTGCGCCGCGTCGCTATCTGCATGAAGTTGCTGAAGCTCGACTTCGAGCACCAGTCGATTTCCGTGTTCAGCACGTATGAAGCGTTCGCGAAGATCAACCCGGTTGTGAAAGCGCCCACACTGATCCTCGACAACGGTCAGAGCGTGATGGACTCGACGGTGATCCTGCAGTATCTCGCCACGCTCGCCGCGCCGGATCAGCGGATCTTCCCGTCACAGCCGGAGCACTGCCTGCGCGCCGCGCGCCTAACGGGTCTGGCGCTCGCCGCTTGTGAAAAGACCGTGCAGATCGTCTACGAACGCAATCTGCGTCCGGAGGAGAAACAGCATGAGCCGTGGGTCGCCCGCGTGACCGAGCAATTGCATGCCGCTTACCGCGAACTCGAAGAGGACCTCGCGGCGGCGCCGCTGCCGATCGAGCCAGGCCATTTCGGCGCGGCGGACGTGGCGGTGGCCGTCGCGTGGAATTTCACGCAAATGTACTTTTCGGAGATCGTCACCAAGGCGGCACATCCGCGCTTGCAGGCATTTTCCAAGGTAGCCGAACAACTACCGGTATTCATCGATACGCCTGCCGTCTGAGGCACGCGCAGCGGGGAGCGGAACGCCGAACTACACCGTCTCCGCTTCGCGCCCCACTCCCCCCTGAAACAACGCCGAAATCGCCTCCGTCGACAGCGGCTTCGCGAAGTAGAAGCCCTGCATCTCGTCGCACGCACGTTCCTTCAGAAAGTCGAGTTGCGCCGACGTCTCCACGCCTTCCGCGATCACCTGCAATTTCAGCGAATGCGCGAGCGCGATGATCGCCGAGGTGATCGTTTCATCGTCGCCCGACACGCCGATATCCGACACGAACGAGCGGTCGATCTTCAACCGGTCCACCGGGAAGCGCTTCAGATAGCTGAGACTCGAATAGCCGGTGCCGAAGTCGTCGATGGCGAGGCCGATGCCGAGCGCGTGCAGCTCGTTGAGCATCAACACCGCCTCCTCGGCATTGCGCATGATGGTGCTTTCGGTGAGCTCGAGTTCAAGATACTGCGGTTCGAGCCCCGTCTCGGCGAGCACCTGCATGACGAGCTTCGCGATATCGCGCTGCTGAAAAACGCGCGCCGACAGATTCACCGACACCCGCGCCGGCGGCAATCCTTCGTCCTGCCAGGCCTTGTTCTGGCGGCACGCCTCGCGCAAGACCCATTCCGACAGCGGCCCGATCAGCCCGCTCTCTTCTGCCACCGGAATGAACAACGACGGCAGCACCAAGCCGACTTCCGGATCGCGCCAGCGCACCAGCGCCTCGGTGCCGACGATCTGCCCGCTCACGATATCCACCTGCGGCTGGTAGTGCAGCAGGAATTCGTTGTCACGCAAGGCGCGGCGCAAGCGCCGTTCGAGATTCATGCGCGCGCCGGCGCTCGCATTCATTTCCGGCTGATAGAACTGGAACGTATTGCGGCCCATGTCCTTCGCGCGATACATCGCGAGGTCGGCCTTTTTCATCAGCGTTTCCGCGTCTTCGCCGTCCTGCGGGAAGAGGCTCGCGCCCATGCTGCAGCCGACATACAACTCGGTGCCGTCGAGCCAGACCGGTTCGGAGATCGATGCGCGCACCCGCTCCATCCATGCGATCAACGACTGCTCGTCGACGGTATCGGTCATCACGATCACGAACTCGTCGCCGCCGTGCCGCGCGACCGTGTCGCTGGTCCGCGTGCAACGGGCGAGCCGTTCGGCGACCACGCTCAGCAAGCGGTCGCCGACGCTATGGCCGAGGCTGTCGTTGACGTTCTTGAAGCCGTCCAGATCGATGAACACGACAGCGACGCCCTTGTGATGCCGCTGCGCCACGATCAACGCATGCTGCAGACGATCGCGCAGCAGGTTGCGGTTCGGCAGCCGCGTGAGACTGTCGTAGTTGGCCTGATATTCAAGCTGTTCCTGATAGCGGATCAGATCCGTCACATCATTGATCACGCCGATGTGGTGCGTAATCACGCCCTCCGCATTCGGCACGGGCGCAATGAACAGTTGATTCCAGAACAGCGCGCCGTCCTTGCGATAGTTGCGCACCACGGCGCTCACCTCGCGATTCGCGGCGAGCGCCTGGCGGATCAAGGCGACGCCTTCCTGGTCGCGGTCGTCGCGCTGCAGCACACGGCAATCGTGACCGATCACTTCGGCGGGATCGTAGCCGGTGATCCGCATGAACGCGGGGTTCACGTATTCGATCAGATTGCCCGACGGCGACGGCGCGGTAATCAGAATCGCGTTGACGCTCGCATCGAGCGCGCGGCTTTGCAGACGCAAAGCCAGATCGGCGCGCTTGCGCTCGGTGATGTCCGTGTACGAACCGAGTACGCCGATCACGCGGCCGTCGCCGTCGGTGAACGGCAGCTTGCTCGTGACCGTGGTGCGGTGCACGCCGTCGATCACCAGGTCGACCTCGAAACTCATCTTCGGCACGCCGGTGGTCACCACCTCCTTGTCGTGCTCGTTCAGCAGGTCGGCGAAGGCGCGCCACGGCATGTCGCTGTCGCTCTTGCCCACCACCTGCTCGGGGTAAGAAAGCCCCGCATCGCGCGCAAACGCCATATTGCAGCCGAGATAACGCGACTCGTGATCCTTCCAGAAAATGCGCTGCGGGATGTTGTCCATCACCGTTTCGAGCATCTGGTTCGAACGCTGCGCTTCGGCTTCGGTATTGATCTGTTCGGTGACGTCGTCGGCCAGCACGAAGAAAGCGGCGCGGCCCATGAAGTTGAGTGCGTGATACGAAATGTCAGCGCTGATCGTCGAGCCGTCCTTGCGCCGGTGATGCCAGACACCCGCCATCGTGCGGCCGTGTTGCGCGGTGTCGCTGCGCTGCATGTGCGATTCGAGGCGCGAGATTTCGCCATTCGGCCGGATCGCGCGAATCGTCATGCTGAGGAATTCGCTTTCCGAGTAACCGTATTGCTGAATCGCCGCCGCGTTGACGGCGAGAAAGCGCAAGGTCTCGCGATCGAAAATGTACATCGGCACCGGATGGTCGTCGAACAGGCCACGGAAGCGCTCATCGTTGCGGCCGAGCGCGCGCACCGTGCGCAGTTTCTCCCGCGCACTGCTTTCGCGGGCGCCGAACGTGAAGATCAGAAGCGCGCTGCCGGCCAGCATCGTCACGATCAGCAGAAACATGGCGCGCTGGGTTTCGTTCGCGGAACTCGCGAGCGACGCCTGCAACGCCTCATTCTCCTGTTTGCGCAACGCCGCCAGACCGTCTTCCACACGGCCGAGACCCAGCCCGAGATGCGTATAGGTCGACGCCGCCCAGGCGCGCGACTCGTTTGGCGTGGTGCTGGCGCTCTTCAGGAGCGCATCGTCGATATCGTGTTGCAGCGCGTGACTGTCCGCGCCCAGCCTCGCGAGCGTGTCGAGCATGGCCGGATCGCCGGCGAGCTCTTCGCGCAACTCGCGCTCCAGAGCTGCCAGCGAAGCCGCCATGGCGGCGGCCTCGTTGACAGGCGCGGCCTCGCCCGTTGCTTCGAAACGGCCGAGCGCGGCCAGCCCGCCGTCGAGCGCCGTATGGTAGGCGTCGAGGTTCTGACGCACGCTCATCGAAAGCAGCATGCGCGCGTCGGCGTCGCGCTGGCCGCAAATCTGCGTATAGGCGACGAACGCGTTCGCGCCGACCGCCGCGGCGACGACCGCCAGATTGATCAGCAGCCGCTTCGATAAAAAAGGAGTCATGGGTTCCGAACGTCAATCGTTCTGAGGGCGGGAGCGCGGGGTCGCTTTCGGTGCGTCGGGTCGCACCGAGTCGAGTCTTTTTACGCGCCAACCCATGGATAACGGCAGAGTTCGGAACAGATTGAGGGGGCGAGGAGAAATATTTCGCGGATTGAGCTGGGGCGTCTGGCTGGAGGTGCCTGGGCGGCAGCGGCTGGCCGGACGTCCCTTGGTCTGTACTAACCGGCCGCACCTAGCCGGCCGCACCAAATTCCTTCATTGCGGGGACGAAGTCGTGGTTGCTTTCCGGCTTGCGCGACAATTTGGCGAGTACGTAGCGCTCGAACGGCTCGAGTTCGGCCCACTGAGCGACACGCGGCGTGGGCAGGCCGGCCAGCCCCGCCTGATGCACTACGCCGTCCGGCACGGCATCCGTGCGGCGCCAGGCAGGCGCTTCCTCGGGCGTGAACCACTCCGGCTCGATATTCGCGTGCGTGCGCAACATCTCGAACAGAGCGTGGTCGAAATTCGGCTCGATTTCTGCGTCTTCTTCGACCGGAAATCGCGCCAGCAGCTTGCGGTCTTCGAGCGGCAGCATTTGCCACTGCTCAAGGGTGATGCGCAGCCCGAAGCGATCGAGATTGAAGCGCACCGACATCGGGATGTAGGTGAAATTCTCCGAGGACGCGACTTCGAAGTTGAACAGAAGCGGTGCTTCGTTGAGTCCCATGACAGTATTCCTCTTTGGTGGCGGGCAACGCGCAAGCCCAGCTTGAGGTATTTTAGAACCTTATTCGCGCGATAGCGGCGTGGTCTGGCGCTGCTTCGCGCCGCCGGGCAAGGCTGCAGGCCGTAGAAACGCGCGCAGCATGAAAGGAGTGAAGTCGCTTGAACGAACTGGACACAGACGGGCAGACGGGCGCCGTGGAGCGCCAGGTGCACCGGCATCGCGGCGCAGCGGTCGAAACCGTCACCGATCACGTCGGTCAGGAATGGCCCGTGGCGCTCGTCTTCAATGGCATCTCGCACGCGGTGATGATGTGCACGCCGCGCGATCTGGAAGCGTTCGCGGTCGGTTTCGCGATTTCGGAAGGGATCGTGGAGCGCGGCAGCGACATTCAGGACATCGAGGTCGAGCTGCACGACGATGACGAATTGCCGCACGCCGAAGTGCAATTGACGGTGGTGCAGCAGGCTTTCGTCGCGCTGAAGGAAAAGCGCCGCGCGCTCGCCGGGCGCACCGGCTGCGGCGTATGCGGGATCGAAAGCATCGATCTGCTGGATCTGAAACCGGAACGCGTGCCGGACACCGGCTTTTTGCAGCGGCTTGCGCCGGATGCGATCGCGCGTGCCGCGCGCGAGTTGCCCGAACACCAGGCGCTGACGCGTCTGACCGGCGGCCTGCACGCCGCCGCATGGTGCGATGCGGCAGGCGCGATCCGTTACGCCTTCGAAGACGTCGGCCGTCACAACGCGCTCGACAAGCTGATCGGCCAACTGGTGCTCGACCGCGCGGATACCCGGGAAGGTTTTGTGTTTCTGTCGAGCCGCGCCAGCTATGAGCTGGTGCGCAAGGCGGCGCGTGTCGACGTGCCGATGGTCGCCACGATTTCGGCGCCGTCTTCTCTGGCGATTGCGATTGCCCGTAAAGCGGGCGTACGGCTTGTCAGCTTCTGCCGGGAAACCAGCTACGTCGACTACGATACCTTGCAGCCGACGCAACCTTGAGCGTCTGAAACATTCTCAAGCGCCTGAGGCATTTTCAGGCACCCTCGAGGAGCGCCTGAACGCAGCCGGTCAGTCGAACTGCCGGAAATCCGGCTTGCGCTTCTCGAAGAACGCCTTGAACGCCTCGCGCGCTTCCGGCGCGATCAGCATCTTGGCGAAGTGCACCGCTTCCTCGCTCATCTGCGTTTGCAGTTCATGCTGGCTCGCGCGCTTCATCAGACTCTTCGTCAACCGCAGCGACGACGCCGGCAGCGCCGCCAGCTTCGCCGCTTGCGCGGCTGCAAACGCATCGACTTCAGCCGCGGGCAGCACGCGATTCACGAAACCCATACGGTGCGCTTCGGCAGCGTCGAACGCTTCGCCGAGCAGCAGCTTTTCCGCTGCTGCCTGATAGCCGGCCACGCGCTGCAACAGCAAACTCGACGCCGCTTCCGGACACAGCCCGAGTTGCGTGAACGGCAGCGAAAAGCTCGCCGTATTGGCTGCGTAGACCAGATCGCAATGCAGCAGGAGCGTCGTGCCGATGCCGACTGCCGGCCCCGCCACCGACGCCACCACCGGTTTTTCCGCCGAACTGAGCGCACGCAGGAACTGGAATACCGGCGCGTCTTCGCCGCCTGGCGGCTTCTTCATGAAGTCTTCGAGATCGTTGCCGGCGCTGAAAATGCCGGCGCTGCCGCGAATCAGAATCGCGCGGATCGATGTATCGCCATGCGCTTCGACCAATGCGTCGGACATCGTCTGATACATCGCGGCGGTGATCGCGTTTTTCCTTTCGGGCCGGTTGAAGGCAATCGTCAGCACGCCGTCGGCGCGCTCGACCAGAATATCCATTGTCATCTCCTCGTACTCCTCGCTACTGCTGAATGAAAAAACGGTTCGCAAGCCTGGCGGCCTGCGAACCGTTTATGCGGTTCCTAAGGGATCACTGCGGGGATCACAGGGGAGACCACTGCGGGAATCACCGCAGCGATCGCGACAAGGATCACCGACGGAACCTGAGCGAACATGATTACAGGCGTTCGATGATGCCCGCCGCGCCCATGCCGGTGCCGACGCACATCGTCACCATGCCGTACTTGAAGTTACGGCGGCGCAGGCCGTGCACTACCGTCGACGCACGAATCGCGCCCGTCGCACCCAGCGGGTGGCCGAGAGCGATCGCGCCGCCGAGCGGGTTGATCTTCGACGGATCGAGACCGAGGTCCTGAATCACCGCCAGCGATTGCGCGGCGAAGGCTTCGTTCAGCTCGATCCAGTCCATGTCCTCGATCTTCAGGCCGGCGGCCTTCAGTGCGGCCGGAATCGCTTCCTTCGGACCGATACCCATGATTTCCGGCGGCACGCCGCGCACGGCGAAGCTGACGAAACGGGCGAGCGGCGTCAGGTTGAATTCCTTCAGCATCTTTTCCGACACGACGATCAACGCGCCCGCGCCGTCCGATGTTTGCGAGCTGTTGCCCGCCGTCACCGAACCCTTGTTCGCGAACACCGCGCGCAGTTTCGCCA
The DNA here is from genome assembly GCF_009690905.1 of Paraburkholderia madseniana. Lineage (GTDB taxonomy): Bacteria > Pseudomonadota > Gammaproteobacteria > Burkholderiales > Burkholderiaceae > Paraburkholderia > Paraburkholderia madseniana. Next base: position 21,945 of record NZ_VOSW01000026.1, on the reverse strand, counting down.
GACCTTCCAGCGACGTTTCCGCACGCGGGCCTTCGTCGAGCGCGACTTCACGCGTCTTGATACGCACTTCGCCGGTAGCGAGATCAGGGAAACGCTCGGTGATCGTGTACGCGGCGATTTCGTCGTTGAACTCACCAGCTTGCTGCGCGGCGATGGCGCGGCGATGCGATTCGACCGAGAACGCGTCTTGCGCTTCGCGGCTGATCTTCCAGCGCTCGGCGACCTTCTCCGCGGTCAGGCCCATGCCGTAGGCGATGCCGATGTCTTCATTGCGATCGAAGATATGCGGCGACATCGACGGCTTGTTGCCCATCATCGGCACCATGCTCATCGATTCGCAGCCGCCCGCGATCATCGCGTCCGATTCGCCGACGCGGATACGGTCAGCCGCCATAGCCAGCGCGGTGAGGCCCGAAGCACAGAAGCGGTTCACCGTGACGCCGCCCACCGTGTTCGGCAGGCCGGCCAGAAGTGCGCCCATGCGCGCGACGTTCAGGCCTTGTTCCGCTTCCGGAATCGCACAGCCGATGATGGCGTCTTCGATGACCTTGGTGTCGAGGCCGGGCACTTGCGCCACAGCCGATTTGATCGCGTGCACCAGCAGTTCGTCGGGGCGCGTGTTCTTGAACATCCCGCGCGGCGCCTTGCCGATCGGCGTGCGGCTCGCGGCGACGATGTATGCGTCTTGCAATTGCTTTGTCATTTGAGGCTCCTCGCTTAGTTGCGCACCGGCTTGCCGGTTTGCAGCATGCCCATGATCCGTTCCTGCGTCTTTTGCGTGCCGAGCAGATCGACGAACGCTTGACGCTCTAGTTTGAGCAGCCATTCTTCGTCGACGAGGCTGCCCGCTTCCACGTCACCACCACACACCGCTTCCGCGATGCGGCTGGCGATCAGGTAGTCGTGCTCGCTGATGAAACGGCCGTCGCGCATGTTGACGAGCGATGCCTTGATGGTTGCGATCGCCGAGCGGCCGGCCACCGGCACCTGCGTGACACGCAGCGGCGGACGGTATCCCGCGGCGGACAGCGCGCGCGCTTCCTTCTTCGCGATGTCGAGCAGTTCGAACACGTTGAAGACGATCGTGTCGGACGGCTTCAGATAGCCCATTGCGCGGGCGTCGAGCGCCGAGGCCGAAACCTTCGCCATTGCCGCGTTTTCGAACGACTTCTGCACGAACTTCAGCAGGTCGTTGGTCGCGCCGGCTGCTGTCGCGGCTTCCGCCGCGCGCAGTGCCGCTTCCTTCAGACCGCCGCCCGCCGGCACCAGACCCACGCCGACTTCCACCAGGCCGATATAGCTTTCGATGTGCGCGACACGCTTCGCGCTATGCAGCGCCAGCTCGCAGCCGCCGCCGAGCGCGATGCCCGACACAGCCGAGATGACCGGCACGTTCGCGTACTTCACGCGCAGCATGCCTTGCTGGAATTTCTTCACGAACGGCTCGATGCCCTTCGCGCCGCCCATCATGAACGCGGGCATGGCTTCTTCGAGGTTCGCACCTGCGGAGAACGGGCCGCCCGGCGTGCCGAGTTTCAGCGACGTCGGCTGCCACACGACCAGACCCTTGTAGTCCTTCTCGGCCAGTTCGATGGCTTGCGTCAGACCGTCGATCACCGACGGTCCGATCGTGTTCATCTTGCTCTTGAACGACACGATCAGGACGTCGTTCTCGCCAGCACGGTCGTCGACCCACGCGCGCACGGCGTCGGTTTCGAACAGCGTCTTGCCGTAGGTCTTCGGATCAGCCGACGTTTCGCCAACCAGCGGTGCGCGGAACACCTGCTTGTCGTAGACCGACAGCGACGAACGCGGCACAAAAGTCTTCGAAGCCGGCGACCACGAACCTTCGTTCGTATGCACGCCGCCCTTCTCAGCAACCGGACCTTCCAGCACCCACGACGGCAGCGGCGCGTTCGACAACGCCTTGCCTGCCGCGATGTCTTCCTGCACCCATTCGGCGACCTGCTTCCAGCCGGCCGTCTGCCAGCCTTCGAACGGACCTTCGTTCCAGCCGAAGCCCCAGCGGATGGCCAGATCGACGTCACGTGCGTTGTCAGCGATCGATTCCAGATGCACGCCGATGTAGTGATACACGTCGCGGAAAATCGACCAGAGGAATTGCGCTTGCGGATGCTCCGATTCGCGCAGGAGCTTCAGACGCTCTGCCGGCGGGCGCTTCAGAATGCGGCCGACCAGTTCGTCGGCCTTCGCGCCGCCGTCGACATACGTGCCCGTCTTCGGGTCGAGCACCTTGATCGCCTTGCCTTCCTTCTTGTAGAAGCCGCCGCCGGTCTTCTGACCGAGCGCGCCCTTCTTCACCAGTTCAGCCAGCACGGCCGGCGTTTCGTAGACCGGGAAGAACGGGTCGTCCTTCAACGTGTCCTGCATCGTCTTGATGACGTGCGCCATCGTGTCGAGGCCGACCACGTCAGCCGTGCGGAACGTTGCCGACTTCGCGCGGCCCAGACGTGAGCCGGTCAGGTCGTCCACTTCGTCGAAACGCAGACCGAACTTTGCGGCTTCGGTAATCACGGCGAGGATCGAGAAAATACCGACGCGGTTGGCGATGAAGTTCGGCGTGTCTTTCGCGCGCACGACGCCCTTGCCGACCACGCTCGTCAGGAACGATTCGAGTTGGTCGAGGATTTCCGGACGCGTCGTTGCGGTCGGGATCAGTTCGACCAGGTGCATGTAGCGCGGCGGATTGAAGAAGTGCACGCCGCAGAAACGCGCCTTCAGTTCATCCGAGAAACCGTTCGACAGTTCCGTGATCGACAGACCCGACGTATTGGTCGCGAAGATCGCATTCGGTGCGATATGCGGCGACACCTTCTTGTACAGGTCGTGCTTCCAGTCCATGCGTTCGGCGATCGCTTCGATCACGAGGTCGCACTCGGCGAGCTTCTCGATGTCGTCGTCGTAATTCGCGGGCTGGATGTATTGCGCGTCGTCCTTCACGCCGAACGGCGCGGGCGACAGCTTCTTCAGATTCTCGATCGCCTTCAGGGCAATCGCGTTCTTCGGGCCTTCTTTTGCAGGCAGGTCGAACAGCAGCACGGGCACCTTGGCGTTGATCAGGTGCGCTGCGATCTGCGCGCCCATCACGCCGGCGCCGAGCACGGCTACCTTGCGAATGATCAGATTGCTCACGTCGTTCCTCCGGGGAGTTATGCGGTGTCGCGAAGGTGTCTCTTATGTTTCGCGATGTGTGACTTGTGGCGGTGGAAGGCGCCACGCCTCTTGAGGGCGTGGCGCTTGCCGTGAAGTGTGTGTCTTAGAACAGCGACTCTTCGACGTCCATCATCGACTTCGAACCGGCGCGTGCCTGACGGATCGTCATGGCCGTTTCCGGCAGCAGCTTCGCGAAGTAGAAGCGTGCGGTCGCGAGCTTGGCCTTGTAGAACGGATCGCCCGATGCTTCGTTGTCCAGCGCGATACGTGCCATGCGCGCCCAGAAGTACGAGAACACCAGGTGGCCCACGGTACGCAGATACGGCACGGCGGCAGCGCCGACTTCGTCCGGGTTCTGCATGGCCTTCATGCCGATTTCCATCGTCAGCTTCTGCACCTTGTCACCGATGTCGGCGAGCGGGTTGATGAACTCCTGCATTTCCGGTTTCACGCCTTCGGCTTCGACGAAATCCGACACCAGCTTGCCGAACTTCTTCATCTTCGCGCCCATGTCGCCGAGAATCTTGCGGCCGAGCAGGTCGAGCGCCTGAATCGCGTTGGTGCCTTCGTAGATCATGTTGATACGCGCGTCGCGCACGTATTGCTCCATGCCCCACTCGGTGATGAAGCCGTGGCCGCCGTAGATCTGCATGGCGTGGTTGGTGCTCTCGAACGCGTTGTCCGAGAGGAATGCCTTCAGGATCGGCGTGAGCAGCGCGACCAGATCCGCGGCTTCCTTGCGCACCGATTCGTCGGCGTGCGACAGTTCCTTGTCGATGTGCAGCGCGGACCAGTACGAGAACGCGCGCGCGCCTTCGGCGTAGGCCTTCTGCGTGAGCAGCATGCGGCGCACATCCGGATGCACGATGATCGGGTCGGCGGCTTTTTCCGGCGCCTTCGGGCCGGTCAGCGAGCGCATTTGCAGACGCTCTTTCGCGTACACCAGCGAGTTCTGATAGCCGATTTCGGTCAGGCCCAGGCTCTGCATGCCAACGCCCAGACGCGCGGCGTTCATCATCACGAACATCGCGTTCAAGCCTTTGTTCGGCTCACCGACCAGCCAGCCCTTCGCGTTGTCCAGATTGATCACCGCGGTCGCGTTGCCGTGAATGCCCATCTTGTGTTCGATGGAACCGCACTTCACGCCGTTGCGCTCGCCCGGTTCGCCCGCTTCGTTCGGCACGAACTTCGGCACGATGAAGAGCGAGATGCCCTTGGTGCCCTTCGGCGCATCCGGCAGACGCGCGAGCACCAGGTGAACGATGTTCTCCGCGAGATCGTGTTCGCCGCTGGAGATGAAAATCTTCGTGCCACTGATCGCGTACGAGCCGTCGCTGTTCGGTTCGGCCTTGGTGCGCAGGATGCCGAGGTCGGTGCCGCAGTGCGGCTCGGTCAGACACATCGTGCCGGTCCAGACGCCCGCAACCAGCTTCGGCAGGTAACGTTGCTGCAGTTCCGGTGTGCCGTGCGCATGCAGACATTCGTACGCGCCGTGCGACAGGCCCGGGTACATCGTCCACGCCTGGTTCGCCGAGTTCAGCATTTCATACAGCGCGTTGTTGACGAACGCGGGCAGGCCCTGGCCGCCGTAGTCCGGATCGCAGCCGAGTGCCGGCCAGCCGGCTTCCACGTATTGCTTGTAGGCTTCCTTGAAGCCCTTCGGCGTGGTCACGACGCCGTCGCCGACATACGTGCAGCCTTCCTGGTCGCCGCTGTGATTGAGCGGGAACAGCACTTCGGAGCAGAACTTGCCGGCCTCTTCGAGCACGGCGTTGATCGTGTCCGCATCGAGATCCGCGTGCTTCGGCATCTGCTTGATCTCGGCTTCGACGTTAAGCAGCTCGTGCAACACGAATTGCATGTCGCGCAGCGGCGCGGCGTACTGTCCCATGACTCTCTCCCAAGTTTGACAAGGAGCGAGGCCGTTAGCTGAGTCCGTGGATCGGATCTTTCAGCGCCGCTGAATCTGCTTGATTTCGGCGGCTCTGCTAACGGCTTTCGCTCTGATACGAAACAATCAATTTTTCCAGCGCGGCCCACGTCAGACGCACTGCGTCCGGCAGATGCAGGAAGCGCGCGTCGTGATGCAGGCCGAGCGTGAAGCTGTACAGTTCGAACAGCATCAGCTGCGGATCGGTATCAGCGCGCAGATGCCCTTCTTCCATCGCCTGCGAAATTGCCCGCGTGAGCGCCGCACGCCAGATCGTTACACTCGACACCAGTTGTTCACGCACCGGGTTGTCCCCGCGGTCGTCGTACTCGACGGCGCCGCTGATGTAGATGCACCCCGTGGTGACTTCCTGAATGCGTTTCTCGATCCAGCGGGAAATCATCGCGCGCAAGCGCGGCAATCCACGAGGCTCACGCAAACTCGGGAAAAACACCTCGTCTTCGAAACGACGGTGGTATTCGCGCACGACTTCGACCTGCAAATCCTCGCGCGACCCGAAATGCGCGAACACACCGCTTTTGCTCATCTGCATGCGCTCGGCCAGCAATCCAATCGTCAGACCTTCCAGTCCGTCGCGGCTTGCCAGATCAAGTGCTGCTTCGAGAATCGCGACTCGTGTTTGTTCGCCTTTTCGCATAGCTTTTTACCGTTCTAATGTGACCGAAAGAAAATCGAACGGCCGTACTATTATTGTGTGCGACCGTCCGCGAAACAAGGACTTTATTAGAAACCGGTTTCTAACCCGGCTTCAATTCTGCGGCATCCGTCAATCAGAGGAAGGAGATTTTTTAGAGGCGTTTGCCTTCTTTTTGTCCCTTTCATTGACGCTGTGCCCTTGCCGTTATGTGCGAGGTGTCGATGAGCTAGTCATAGCCACCCACCGTTAATAGCTTCATTACCGCCCGATAGGTCGTGTAGGCAAGCCAGTTGAGCAAGCGCTCGCCCGCCGGACGGGCATCATAGCGCGCCTCGTCGATCCGGCGCGATTCCTTGAACGCGGCGACGATCGCTTCGCGCAGCGCGCCGATCGACGGGTCGTTCACCAGCACCACGTTGGCTTCGTTGTTGAGCATCAGGCTCAACGCGTCGAGGTTCGACGAGCCGACCGTCCCCCAGTTCGAATCCACCACCGCGACCTTGCCGTGCAGCATGGTTTTCTCGTACTCGGCGATCTGCACGCCGGCTTTGAGCAGCGCACGATACAGGAACGGCACGGCGTAATCGAGCGCCTTGAACTCCTTGCGCCCGATGATGAGCTTCACGTCGACGCCGCGCCGCGCCGCGAACACCAGCGCGCGCCGCAGCTTGCGGCCCGGCATAAAGTACGGGTTGGCCAGCAAGACTTCGCTGCGGGCCTGGCCGATCGCGGTCAGATACGCCTTTTCGATGGCGCGGCGGTTGATCAGGTTGTCGCGCGCGACGAAGGCCACGCATGGCAGCCCGCCGGCCCAGAGCGCCTCGTTGCGATTGCGGCGCCGGCGGCGCAGCGTGCCGAGCGACGCCATGGTCTTCGGCCCGAGATCAGGCCCGAGCGAATCCAGGGGCCGATGCCCGAGATGGATCCGCCGCCATTGCACCTCGAACGCCTGGCGGATATCGGCGACCACCGGCCCCTGCAATTCCACCGTGAAATCCCAGCGCCGGTAAGGCAGCTTCTCGCCGTTGTTCTCGTAATCGTCGACGATGTTGATGCCGCCGCAGTAGCCGAACTGATCGTCCACCACCGCGATCTTGCGGTGCGTACGCGAGAAGCCGAAACGCCCGAACAGATGCGGGTTGTAGATACGATGGTCGATGCCAGTGAGCGGCCATTCGTTGAACATCGGCAGGCGCTCGGTGCCGATGCCGTCGGTAATCACGCGCACCTTCACGCCGCGCGAGGCTGCGCGCAGCAAAGCCGCGCTGACGGCCCGGCCCGCGCTGTCGTCACAGAAAATATAGGTTTCGAGAACCACGTCGCTTTGCGCCGCGTCGATGCGCTCGATCAGCGTGGCGAAGTACTCTTCGCCGGAACGCAGCAGCTTGACCTCGTTGCCGCTGGTGAAGCGGTAGCGCTGCCAGTAGCGGCGGCCGAGCAGCGCTTGCCGGAGTCGCGCGAAACGGCGCGCGCCGCCGACGCTCACCGGGCACGCTCCTCGGGCTGGCCATTCAGGCGCCCAGCGAGCCGTTTCGGCAATTGCAGGATCGCGTCGGCATTCGACGACGAAAAGCAGCGCGAGGCCGCCTCTTCATAGGGCAGCCACAGGAACGCGGTGTGCTCGCGCGGCGCGAGCGTCACTTCGAGCTGCTCGGGCACTTCCAGACTGAACCAGTGCTCGGTGTTGTGGATCACGCCCTCGGCATAGCGATGCCGGAACTGAGGGTAGATCTCATAGTCGATCGAGTACTGCCAGTCGAACAACGCACTGTGCGGCACGAGCGTACTGCCGATCACGATGCCGGTTTCCTCCGCCACCTCGCGCGTCGCCGTCTCGACAAAGGGTTCATCGATCTGGTCTTTCGAGCCGGTCACCGATTGCCAGAAATCTGCATGATCGGCACGCCGGATCAACAGCACGTCGAGCGCGGGCGTATGGATGACGACGAGTACGGATTGCGGGATCTTCGGCGGTTTCGGCATGGCGTAAAGACTGGGCGCAACGCTTGCGCGGTACATGTCGGCGAATGGTCCAATAAGCGGTCGAGACCGGTTGCTGCGACTGTAACGCAAAAAACGAAAAAGGCGCATCACGCGCCTTTTTCGTTTGCTTCCAGCTGTCGTTTTCAGACAGCGTTAGTTCGATCCCGCTTAGACCTTCGGTTCCGGCTGACGCAGACGGATGTGCAACTCGCGCAACTGGCGCTCGTCCACTTCGCTCGGCGCCTGCGTGAGCAGACACTGCGCGCGTTGCGTCTTCGGGAACGCGATCACGTCGCGGATCGAATCGGCGCCGGCCATCATCGTGATGATGCGGTCCAGACCGAATGCGATACCGCCGTGCGGCGGCGCGCCGTATTGCAGCGCGTCGAGCAGGAAACCGAACTTGGCTTGCGCTTCTTCCGCGCCGATCTTCAGCGCGCGGAACACCTGGCTCTGCACTTCTTCACGGTGAATACGCACCGAACCGCCGCCGATTTCCCAGCCGTTCAGCACCATGTCGTAGGCCTTGGCGAGGCAGCGCGCCGGATCCGTTTCCAGATACTCGAGGTGCTCGTCCTTCGGGCTCGTGAACGGGTGATGCGCGGCGACGTAGCGGTTGTCTTCCTCGTCGTACTCGAACATCGGGAAGTCGATCACCCACAACGGCTTCCAGCCGGATTCGACCAGGCCGTTGGCCTTGCCGAATTCCGAATGACCGATCTTCAGACGCAGCGCGCCCAGGCTGTCGTTCACCACCTTCGCGCGATCCGCCGCGAAGAAAATGATGTCGCCGTCTTGCGCGCCGGTGCGCTCGATGATCGCCTTGACCGCTTCGTCGTGCAGGTTCTTGACGATCGGGCTTTGCAGACCGTCACGGCCCTTCGCCACTTCGTTGACCTTGATCCACGCGAGGCCCTTCGCGCCGTAGATGCGCACGAATTCCGTGTAGCTGTCGATATCGCCACGCGAGAGCTCGCCGCCCTTCGGCACGCGGATCGCCGCGACGCGACCGTCTTTCGTGTTGGCCGGCGTGCTGAACACCTTGAAGTCGACGTCTTTAACCGCGTCCGTCAGGTCGGTAAATTCGAGCTTCACGCGCAGATCCGGCTTGTCCGAACCGAAACGGCGCATCGCTTCCGAATACTCCATGACCGGGAATTTCTCGGCCAGTTCGACGCCGATCGTTTCCTTGAACACGTGACGGATCATCGCTTCGAACAGATCGCGGATTTCCTGTTCCGACAGGAACGAGGTTTCACAGTCGATCTGCGTGAATTCCGGCTGACGGTCAGCGCGCAGGTCTTCGTCGCGGAAGCACTTGACGATCTGGTAGTAGCGATCGAAGTTAGCGACCATCAGCAGCTGCTTGAACAGCTGCGGCGATTGCGGCAATGCGAAGAACTGACCCGGGTTGGTACGCGACGGCACGAGGTAATCGCGCGCGCCTTCCGGCGTGCTCTTGGTGAGCATCGGCGTTTCGATGTCGATGAAGCCCAGCGAGTCCAGATACTTGCGCACTTCGATCGCGACGCGGTAACGCAGACGCAGGTTGTGCTGCATCTGCGGACGGCGCAGGTCGAGCACACGGTGCGTGAGGCGCGTGGTTTCCGACAGGTTGTCGTCGTCGAGCTGGAACGGCGGCGTGATCGACGGGTTCAGCACGATCAGCTCGTGGCACAGCACTTCGATCTTGCCGCTCTTCAGCGAGGCGTTCGTGGTGCCTTCCGGGCGGGCGCGAACCACGCCCTTGATCTGCAGGCAGAACTCGTTCCGGACGCCTTCGGCAGTCTTGAACATTTCCGCGCGATCCGGATCGCAGACGACCTGAACGAGGCCTTCGCGGTCACGCAGGTCGATGAAGATGACGCCGCCATGGTCACGGCGGCGGCTTACCCAACCGCACAGCGAGACGGGTTGGCCCAGCAGTTCTTCGGTCACCAGACCGCAGTATTCAGATCTCATCGACATGATGTTTGTCTTTCGTTTTGCATTGGTTGGACGGCGCGCGGCGATAAACGCTGCGCGCCGGCATTACAGCGGAGGCTCGACTGTCGTGCGGCGCACCGGCGCCGGCGGCGCGGACGGCGCCACGACGCCCATCGAGACGATGTACTTGAGCGCAGCGTCGACCGTCATGTCGAGTTCGATCACTTCGCTCTTGGGCACCATCAGGAAGAAGCCGGACGTTGGATTCGGCGTAGTCGGCACATACACGCTGACGTAATCTTCTTTCAGGTGATTGACCACGTCGCCGCCCGGAATGCCGGTCAGAAACGCAATCGTATAGGAACCGCGGCGCGGGTACTCGATCAGGAGCGCCTTGCGAAACGCATTGCCGCTGCTCGACAACAAGGTGTCCGACACCTGTTTGACGCTGGTGTAGAGCGGGCCGACCACCGGAATGTGAGCGACCACGACTTCCCACCACTTCACGAGCTTCTGCCCGATGAAGTTTTGCGTCAACAGCCCGACGACAAAGATGAACGCCAGCGTCAGCACCGCGCCGAGGCCCGGCAAACGGAAGCCGAGCGCGCGCTCCGGCTGCCATGAGGTCGGCAGCAACAATAGCGTCTGGTCCATCGTGCCGATGATCAGGCCGAGCACCCACAGTGTGATAGCCAGAGGCACCAGCACCAGCAGGCCAGTCAGGAACACCGATTTGAGCGTCGTTTTTTTCGTCGTCATGTGTACCGCCAGAAAGCCGCGCAAGCCGATACCCGACGCGCGGCGTGTGCGCCGCCCATAAGGGCGGCCATGCTACTAGGCGCTGCCGGAACCGCTCGAACTGGCCGAAGCGGCGGGTGGGGCAGCAGGCGTGGCGGCTGCGGCAGGCGTTGCGGCGGCGGCCGTGCCGTTGGCCGGAGCCGTGTCGGAATTCGCCGCGCCGCCGTTCCCGGCTGCAGCGTTTTCGCCCGAATTCGCATTCGAGCCGCCGTTCGCGTCGGGCTTGGCCGGCGCGCTCGCGCCGCCGTTACCGCCGCGGAAATCGGTCACATACCAGCCGGAGCCCTTCAACTGGAAACCGGCTGCTGTCACCTGCTTGCGAAAGGTGTCTTTCCCGCACTCGGGACACTGCGTCAACTGGGGGTCGCTCATCTTCTGAAGCACGTCCTTCCCGAAGCCGCATGACTCGCAACGATAAGCGTAGATCGGCATGAACTTTTCCCTACTGAAATCTTGTAAACGCTTGCAAAGCCTTGAATTATAGCCGCATATGGCTAGTCACCCGCGATTTTCGGGGACAAACGCCAGGCGCAGCCGCGGTTCACGTAAATGGGGGCGGCCGCTATCGAATCAAGTGCGGCCCGAGCCGCCGTCAAACGCGGCGGCGACGCGCTCAAGCACGACGGCGCCAGCTCATCCAGCGCTCATGGCCAGCAAAGACGGGAATCGAGTCGTTCACGGCTTCATCTTCGATCAGATCGAAGTGCGGCATGAGCAACGCGTCGAGTTCAGCGCGCTCGATGCCGAACGGCGGCCCTTTCGGCGTCGCGCCGATGAAAAAGAAACCCGCCAGCAACGCACCAGCCGGCAACAACTCGGCCATCCGTTGCGCGTAGTCTGCACGGCGCTCCACCGGCAACGCACAAAAGAACGCGCGCTCGTAGATCCATGCCGGCGTGAACGGCGGTTCGTACGTGAAGAAGTCAGCCTGTTCGACCAGTTGCTCATGCTGCGCACCCAATTGCTTGTGCGCTGCCGCCACGGCAGCCGGCGAGAAATCGATCGCCCGGACTGGATTGCCTAGTTGCGCCAGCCAGAGCGCCTCGTAGGCACTGCCGCAGCCGGGAATCAGTACGGCGGCGCCGCTGTGCCGGCCAGCGAATGACTGGAACGCCGACGGCACGCCTGCCTGATCCCACGGCGTGAAATGGCGTTCGAAGCGTTCGTCCCAGAACTCGGGCGAGTTGGGATCGCGGGTCGCGAAGTCGGGTGCGGAAGGCGGGTTCGGGTCGCTCATGAGATGCCTCGTAGGAATCAGGTTCGGGATCACCCGCCGTAGGCGAACGCCAGAAACGCCCGTGCCAGCACCGCGCCGACACCCACCGCCACGCCGAATAGCAGCAAGCCTTGCAGCAGCCGGTTGGTACGCTTCTGCTCGAGCAGAATCTGGCGAATCATGTCGTCGTTCACGCCGCGCGTGTGGTCGTGACGCTGAGCCAGCACGTGATGAATCAGGCGCGGCAACTGCGGCAGTGTCTTGCTCCACTGCGGGGCTTCGATCTTGAGCCGCTCGTACCAGCCGCGTAGACCGATCTGCTCGTTCATCCAGCGTTCGAGATAGGGCTTGGCGGTCTTCCACAAGTCCAGCTCAGGATCGAGCGAACGGCCGAGCCCTTCCACGTTCAGCATGGTTTTTTGCAGCAGCACCAGTTGCGGCTGGATTTCCACGTTGAAGCGGCGCGAAGTCGAGAACAGGCGCATCAGCACCTGGCCGAGCGAAATATCCTTCAACGCGCGGTCGAAATAGGGCTCGCAAACTGCGCGGATCGCGCTTTCCAGTTCTTCGACCCGAGTCGTAGGCGGTACCCAGCCGGACTCCAGATGCAGCGTGGCGACACGGTGGTAGTCACGCTTGAAGAAAGCGAGGAAGTTCTGCGCGAGGTAGTTCTTGTCGAAGTCCGACAGTGCGCCAATGATGCCGAAGTCGAGCGCAATATAGCGGCCGAAGTGCGTCGGATCGAGGCTCACCTGAATGTTGCCCGGGTGCATGTCGGCGTGGAAAAAACCATCGCGGAACACCTGGGTGAAGAAAATCTCGACGCCTTCGCGCGCCAGCTTCGGAATATCGACACCGGCTGCGCGCAGCGTCTCCACCTGGCTGATCGGCACACCGACCATGCGCTCCATCACCAGCACGGTGGGCGTGCAGAACTCCCAGTACATCTCCGGCACCAGCAGCAGATCGAGCCCGGCGAAGTTGCGGCGCAGTTGACTGCCGTTCGCCGCTTCCCGCATCAGATCGAGTTCGTCGTGCAGATACTTGTCGAATTCGGCGACCACCTCGCGCGGCTTCAGGCGCTTGCCGTCGGCCCATAAACGCTCGGCCCAGACGGCGATGTCGCGCAGCAAGGCCAGGTCGGAATCGATCACCGGCAACATGTTCGGCCGCAGCACCTTCACGGCGACCGACTTGCCCGCGTGCTGCCCTGCTTTCACCTTGGCAAAGTGAACCTGCGCGATCGACGCGCTCGCCACCGGCACCCGCTCGAAATCGTCGAACAGCACGTCGACCGGTGCGCCGAGCGACTTCTCGACCAGCCCGATCGCCACCGCCGAATCGAACGGCGGCACTTGATCCTGCAGCTTGGCCAGCTCATTGGCAATATCGACCGGCAGCAGATCGCGCCGCGTGGACAGCACCTGGCCGAACTTGACGAAGATCGGCCCGAGGCTTTCGAGCGCGAGCCGCAAACGCACACCCGGAGGTGCTTCGAACTTGCGGCCGATGGTAGTGATACGCAGCAGCAGACGCACACGCCGGTCGTTGACGCGGCTGAGCATCATCTCGTCGAGACCGAAGCGGATGACCGTAAAGAAAATCTTGAGGAAACGCAGAAAACGCATAGTTGTGCCCGATGACTAGCGCGTGCCGCGCGACGTAGCGGCGCCGCCCGGCGCATCTGCGCCGCGGGCTTCGACCTTCTGTTCAAGACGCTCGATGCGCTTTTCCACGCGCGCCAAAGCATCGCGGGCACGGGCCAGTTCGACGTTGAAGTCTTCCAACACGGCGCGGCGCACCAGTTGCGGATTTTCGTCGAGCAGATACTCGGCGGCAGTGTCGAGCAGATTGCGCCCGGTACGCCGCGCATGTTCGCCGACCGTGCGCACGACCGACGCGACCCGCCATGCCGGACCGTCGCCGATCAGCTTCGCCAGATCTTCTTCGGGCTCCCAGCGCAGATGCTCGGCGAGCTTGGCGATCACCGTCGCAAACTCGGCGTCGCCTTCGATCTTCACGTGCTTCATCACGGCGGCCTGGCCGCCTTGGATGAAGGCAGGCAGCGCATCGGACGGCACCGAGATGGTCACATCGAACTGTTGCGCATCGGTTTCGTCGACCGCGCCGAGGTAGCCGTCGGGTTGCACCAGCAGCATCAGCACGACTGGCGGACAGGACAGTCTGGCGGTCTTGCCCGCGTAAGGGGCGAGGCGCTCGCGAGCCCACGATTCGCGGGCGAGCAGATGATTGACAGCAGCAGCGAAGGGCTTGGCGGCGAGGGTCATTGAAAGTGGCAAGAAAAAACCCGCGCGGGCGAGGTGCCCGCGCGGGTTCCTATTGTAACGTCCGTTCGCTTCGCGGCCTGCTATGCCGAACGGCCAATGCTTTGTGCAAAGTCAGGGCAAGCAGGGCTGTCTCGGCCCTGCCCCGCTGCTGGCTCAGTGCTGTGCCACCTGCTGAATGCCGGCCAGCAGCCAGCCTTCGCCGGGGCGGTTCGCCTTCGTCAGGTTCCAGACCTCGACGAACGGCTCTGCCGCCGCACCCGCCGATTCGCGGATCAAACCGGAGAAGCGCACGCTGGCGAAGTATTCGGTTGCACGTTCTTCAACACCCAGCAGCTCCGCGTTCAGTTGCACCACGTCGGTCTGATTGGACTCGGCACCGCGCGAGTTCAGATCGACCTTCACTTCCGCGAACATTTCCGGCGTGGTGAATTCGCGGATGTCTTCCGTGTTGCCGACGTCCCATGCGGCTTGCAGGCGTACGAAGTACACCTTCGCGTTGCGCAGGAACGCTTCCGAATCGAAGCCGGCCGGCACTGCCGGGGCAGCGTTGATCGACGGCGTGGTCAGCGGGTTGCCTTGCGGTTCGAGGTACGAGCCGGTGGGCGGAGCGTTGTAACGCGGCTCCTGCGTATAGCCGGTGCCGCCCGCATTCAGAGACGGTGCGCCGCCCGCGTACGCCGGTTGCGACGTATCGCGCTTGCGACCCATGAAGCGGCGGATCAGCCAGATGCCGATCATCGCAATCACCGCGATCACGATGATGTTGGCCATGGCGCCGGCGAACGCGCCGCCCAGACCGAAGTGCGACAACAGGGCCGCGATACCAAGACCAGCGGCAAGACCGGCGATCGGGCCAAGCCAGCGCGAGCGGTTAGGCGCTGCGGCCGGAGTCGGCGCGGGCGCCGGTGCCGGCTGCGCGCGCTGCTGCATGGCCTGATTGCTTTGGGAAGGTTGCGACGGGGTCGACTGTTGCTGAACCGTGTTCGACTGACGGCCGATGCTACGGCCGCCGCCCATGCGGCGGGCTTCCGCATCGAGCGAGGCGAGAGAGCCGGCCATGATCAGACCGACCACCGCGATCAGTCCGATTCTTCTCACCAACGACCTCGAAACCTTACGGGGAGATGACACACCTGAATCGGACATTTTCGTACTTTCCTTTAAAAATCGATGGGTTAGGGACCCTAGTATTTGGTCCCCACATGTAAAGCTACCACGCCAGCTGACAAATTGTAATATTTGACGCCGTCCAGGCCCGCTTGTTCCATCATTGTTTTTAAAGTTTCCTGATCCGGATGCATCCGGATCGATTCCGCGAGGTAGCGGTAGCTCTCGGCGTCTTTCGCAAAGCGGTCGCCGAGCCACGGCAACACCTTAAAAGAATAGACGTCGTAGACCTTTTTTAGCGGATCCCACACCTTCGAGAACTCCAGCACCAGCAGACGGCCTGCCGGCTTCAACACCCGCCGCATCTCGGCGAGCGCCACATCCTTGTGCGTCATGTTGCGCAAGCCGAATGCCACGGTCACCACATCGAAGTAATTGTCCGGAAAGGGGATCTTTTCCGCGTCGCAGAGCAGCGCCGGGGTGATCACGCCCTTGTCCAGCAGGCGGTCGCGGCCCACGCGCAGCATCGATTCGTTGATGTCGGTGTGCCAGACTTCGCCGGTGTCGCCTGCCTGTTTGGCGAACGCTTTCGACAGATCGCCCGTGCCGCCCGCGATATCGAGCACCTTGAAGCCCGGCCGGACGTTGGCCTGGGCGATCGTGAACATCTTCCACGCCCGGTGCAACCCGCCCGACATCAGGTCGTTCATCAAGTCGTAGTTGGAGGCGACCGAGTGGAACACGCCCGCCACCTTCTGCGCTTTTTCCTGTTCGTCGACCGATTGAAAGCCGAAGTGGGTTTTGCTCATCGCGCTCGTCCTTTCGCGTATTCTGAAATGTTGCGCCGCATCAGCGCGGCGACCAGGGCGAATCGTATCAGTGACAGTGCCCGTGCGCAGCACCGGCTGGCGCCATTGGGGCATCGCGGTCGACGCCGGCCGCTGCCAGTTTGGCGAGATAGTCGCGCCAGAGTTCATCCTGACGGACGGCCATGTCGTACAGCAGGTCCCAGGAATAGATGCCGGTGGAATGACCGTCGGAGAAAGTCGGCTGCACCGCATAGTTGCCGACGCCTTCGATCATCGTGATCGTGACGTCGCGTTTACCGGTTTGCAAAGTTTCCTGGCCGGGCCCGTGGCCCATCACTTCCGCCGACGGCGAATACACGCGCAACAATTCGAACGGCAGGCGATACGTTTCGCCGTTTGCGTACTGCAATTCGAGCACGCGCGATTTGGAATGCACGACCACGCCGGTCGGCACCGGGGTATCGGGAGTCAATCCACTCATGATGACCTCATAACAAAAAGCAGAGCAGCCCCAAGCTTTCCGCTCCGCAGGAGGTCCCTTGGGGGATTGGCCCGTCGGGGCACTGGCGCGAAGCGGCTGGTTCGGCGGCGCTCAGCCAAACGCCTGTTCGATTTCTTGCCGCACCGCTTCGCGCAACAGGGTAGCTTGCGCGCGGCGCGACGACAGCATGGCTTCGGACACCGTGCGTTGGCGCGGCGCCCAGATCGGCAGCGGGAAATGAGCGTCGTTCGAAAAACGCGGAATCACATGCCAATGCACGTGCGGCACCTGGTTGCCGAGGCTCGCCAGGTTGACCTTCACCGGCTGGAGAATGCGCCGGATCGCACGCTCGACCGCATACACGGCCTGCATCACGCGATCGCGGTCGGTCTCGGCGAGATCGGAAAACTCAGCGATATGCTTGTTCCAGATCACCCGACAAAAGCCCGGGTAGTCGTGTTCGTCGGCGAGGACGACACGCAGGGTGTCGTCCTGCCACAGCACATCGCCGCCATCTTCACGGCAAAAAACGCAGTCCATCGTCGTCCTCAGGCATAAATCGTCAGTCGTGCCATTAAACCAGCACGCGCTCGATTCCGCCATTGTTCGCCCGCTGGACGTAGTCCGCCATCCAGTCTTCACCTAGCACGTGACGTGCCATCTCGACGACGATGTAGTCCGCCTCGGTGCCCGTGTCTTCGTTGTAGCGCGACAGGCCTTGCAGGCAGGATGGGCAGCTCGTCAGGATCTTCACCTCCGTGGCGCCGTTCGGCTGCGGCCCGTCGCCCGCCTTGAGCACGGAGCCGTTCGGCGCACCCGCCGCGCCGGTCGACGCATTGGCCGCGTTGATCCCATTCGCCCCCACCTCAGCTACGAGAGGAATACCACGGAGCTTCGCTGCGCCCTTGCGCATTTCCTCTTCCTTGCGGAAACGGACTTGCGTCGAAATGTCCGGGCGCGTCACCGCGAGTGTGCCGGATTCGCCACAGCAGCGATCGTTCTTCTCGATCTTGTAGCCGTCGTTCTCCGACCCCATCAGCTGATTGACGAGCTTGACCGGGTCCATCGTCTTGATCGGGGAGTGGCACGGGTCGTGATACATGTAGCGCACGCCGTTCACGCCTTCGAGCTTGATCCCCTTCTCGAGCAGGAACTCGTGGATGTCGATGATCCGGCAGCCCGGGAAGATCTTCTCGAATTCGTAGCCGGCGAGCTGGTCGTAACACGTACCGCACGACACCACCACCGTCTTGATGTCGAGATAGTTCAGCGTATTCGCGACGCGGTGGAACAGCACACGGTTATCCGTGACGATCTGCTCGGCCTTGTCGAACTGGCCCGAGCCGCGCTGCGGGTAGCCGCAGCACAGGTAGCCCGGTGGCAGTACCGTTTGCACGCCCGCTTCCCACAGCATGGCTTGCGTGGCCAGACCGACTTGCGAGAACAGCCGCTCGGAGCCGCAGCCCGGGAAGTAGAACACCGCTTCAGTGTCGGCGGTGGTCGTCTTCGGATTGCGGATGATCGGGACGATCTTGTTGTCCTCGATATCGAGCAAGGCACGCGCTGTTTTCTTCGGCAGATTGCCCGGCATCTTCTTGTTCATGAAGTGGATCACCTGCTGCGTGACCGGCGGCTTGCCGACCGTCGCCGGCGGGTGCGCCGTCTGCTTCTTCGCGAACTTCTTCAGCACGTCGTTGCCGAGACGCTGCGCCTTGTAGCCGATGCCCATCATCGCGGTGCGCGCGAGGTTAATGGTCTGCGGGTTGGTGGCGTTCAGGAAGAACATGCCGGCCGCGTTGCCCGGATTGAACTTCTTCTTGCCCATCTTGCGAAGCAGGTTGCGCATGTTCATCGTCACGTCGCCGAAGTCGATCTTCACCGGGCACGGCGTCACGCATTTGTGACAGACGGTGCAGTGATCGGCGACGTCGTTGAACTCGTCCCAGTGCTTGATCGACACGCCGCGGCGGGTCTGCTCTTCGTACAGGAACGCCTCGACCAGCAAGGAGGTGGCGAGAATCTTGTTGCGCGGGCTGTACAGCAGGTTCGCGCGCGGCACGTGAGTCGCGCACACCGGCTTGCACTTGCCGCAACGCAAACAGTCCTTGATCGACTCGGAAATCGCACCGATATCGGACTGCTGCATGATCAGCGATTCATAACCCATCAGGCCGAAGCTCGGCGTGTAGGCGTTGCGCAAATCGGCGCCTTCGAGCAGCTTGCCTGCGTTGAAGCGGCCATGCGGATCGACGCGCTGCTTATACGCACGGAATTCGCCGATCTCTTCGTCGGTCAGGAATTCGAGCTTGGTAATGCCGATGCCGTGCTCGCCGGAGATCACGCCGTCGAGCGAACGCGCCAGCTTCATGATGCGCGCGACGGCCGTGTGGGCGTCCTGCAGCATCTCGTAGTTGTCGGAGTTGACCGGCAGGTTCGTATGGACGTTGCCGTCGCCCGCGTGCATGTGCAGCGCGACGAACACGCGGCCACGCAGGACCTGCTTGTGGATCGCCTGGGCTTCTTCGAGGATTGGCTTGAATTCGCCGCCGTTGAAGATCTGACGCAACTCGGCCCGGATCTCCGCCTTCCACGACACGCGCACCGTACGGTCTTGCGTGATATGGAACACGGTCGCATCCGGCTGCGCGTCGGCGCGATCGGCAAACTTCTCCGCCAGCCCTTCGTAGCCGAGGCCGACCAGATAGTGCTGCGCCTCGCGCAAGGACAGATCGAGCTTGTCGCGCAGGAATTCCCAGCGCGTGCGCACCTTCTTCAGCATATCGAGCGCCTGCTGCACGCGATCTTCGAGCAACTCCGCGCTCGGGATCTCGTTGGCGTCGTCGCTCTTGCCGAGCGGCAGCTTGCCGCCTTTGAAGAACGCTTCGAGCGCGTCGACCAGTTGCAGCTTGTTTTTTATCGACAGCTCGATATTGATGCGTTCGATGCCGTCGGTGTACTCGCCCATCCGGTTGAGCGGGATCACCACGTCTTCGTTGATCTTGAACGCGTTGGTGTGCTTGGCAATCGCGGCGGTACGGCTGCGGTCGAGCCAGAAACGCTTGCGTGCTTCGGCGTTGACGGCGACGAAACCTTCGCCGCTCTTGCCGTTGGCCATGCGCACGACTTCCGAGGTCGCTTGCGCCACCGCGTCCGCATCGTCGCCGACGATGTCGCCGATCAGCACCATCTTCGGAAACGCGTTGCGCTTGCTCTTGGTCGCATAACCGACCGCGCGCAGATAGCGCTCGTCCAGATGCTCGAGGCCGGCGAGAATCGCGCCGCCCTGCTTCGACGTTTCGAACAGATAGTCTTTGATCTCGACGATGCTCGGAATCGCTTCACGGGCCTGACCGAAGAACTCGAGGCAGACCGTGCGCGTATGCGCCGGCATCTTGTGCAGCACCCAGCGCGCCGACGTGATCAGGCCGTCGCAGCCTTCCTTCTGCACGCCCGGCAGACCGGCCAGGAATTTGTCGGTCACGTCCTTGCCGAGACCTTCCTTACGGAATACGCGGCCCTTGATGTTGAGCGCTTCCGTGCGCAGCAGTTTTTCGCCCGGCGCGTGGTTGCCGTCGAACCACTTCAGCTCGAAACGCGCGACTTCGATGTCGTGAATCTTGCCGAGGTTGTGGTCCAGACGCGTGACTTCGAGCCAGTTCCCTTCCGGGTCGACCATGCGCCACCAGGCGAGGTTGTCGAGCGCCGTGCCCCACAACACCGCTTTCTTGCCGCCCGCGTTCATCGCGACGTTGCCGCCGACGCAGGATGCATCCAGCGAAGTCGGATCGACGGCGAACACGAAGCCGGCCTGCTCGGCCGCTTCGGTCACGCGGCGGGTGACCACGCCCGCACCAGAGAAAATCGTCGCCACCTTGCGCTCGACGCCCGGCAGTTCGGTCATCTCGACCGCGCCAAGTTGTTCGAGCTTTTCGGTGTTGATGACGGCCGAGAACGGCGTGAGCGGCACCGCGCCGCCTGTGTAGCCCGTGCCGCCTCCGCGCGGGATCACCGTCAGACCGAGCTCGAAACATGCCTTGATCATGCCGGCGATCTCGGCCTCGGTATCCGGCGTCAGCACGACGAACGGGTACTCGACGCGCCAGTCGGTCGCGTCGGTCACGTGCGAGACGCGGGACAAGCCGTCGAACTTGATGTTGTCTTTTTCCGTGACGCGGCCCAACACCTTGGTCGCGCGACGGCGCAGATCGAAGGTCTTCTGGAATTCGCTCTCGAAATCGTCGACAGCGCGGCGTGCAGCGGCCACCAGTGTTTCAACGCGGGCGGCCCGATCGATGCCCGCTTCATCGCCGTGCTGGACCAGATCGGCGCGACGGCGCTTCTCGATCTCGCTCAGACGGTGATGCAGCGCCTCGATCAGCAGCGCGCGGCGCTTCGGATTGTCGAGCAGGTCGTCTTGCAGGTAAGGATTGCGGCGTACGACCCAGATGTCGCCGAGCACTTCGTACAGCATCCGTGCCGAGCGGCCGGTGCGGCGTTCCGCGCGCAGTTCGGCCAGGGCCGCCCAGGCTTCGTCGCCGAGCAGACGGATAACGATTTCGCGGTCGGAAAACGACGTGTAGTTATAGGGAATTTCGCGCAGACGCGCTTCGGGATCGGCGGCCACCGCAGTGGCGGCCCCGTGCGGATCGAAAACTTGAGGTGCGTTCATGTTCGGACGACTCGGTGGGTCAACCGGGCGCGCTCATCTCTGTGAGGCGTCGGCGGACGGTGCGCGTGGAGCGCAATGCTGGAAATCTTCTAGGGGAGCGAAGCGCAACCGACGGCCTACCCACATCGGTCGCTTCACGGCGCTCAGAGACTGCTACACGATCGCGCGTGGCGGACGTGACGCTCCGCCGCGGGGCAAGACTCACGCGGGACGGGCATCAAGTGGGCGATCCGAGGCTGCCAGTGCATCTTCCGATCCTTATTCCAAAATGGAATTCTACCCCATGATCCAGCCACGCGTTGGCGCCTGAAATCAGGGTTGTGGCAGGACTTTTGGCGTTTTTGTGCTGAACGGCGCTCGTCAACGCATACGGACGATTCTCCGACCGGACGGTCGGGTTGGACTTTGCCGCCGGCGCGCCGGGATACGTGGAAGGTTCACAGAGGGCCAGCGTGCACACCGTTGGCGCTATCATTGACCCTTTCCCGTCTCGCAAAGCGCACCGCGCCCCCCGCATGGCTTCCCACGACTACCTGAAGAAAACCCTGACCGCGCGCGTCTACGACGTGGCCCGCGAGACCGAACTCGAACGCGCGCCGAATCTGTCGGCACGGCTGCGTAATCCGGTTTATCTGAAGCGTGAGGACAACCAGCCGGTGTTCTCATTCAAGGTGCGCGGCGCGTACAACAAGATGGCGCATATTCCGGCGGATGCGCTGGAACGGGGTGTCATTACCGCGTCGGCGGGCAATCATGCGCAGGGCGTCGCGTTGTCGGCGGCCCGCATGGGGGTGAAGGCGATCATCGTGGTGCCCGTGACGACCCCGCAGGTGAAAGTCGACGCGGTGCGCGCGCATGGCGGGGCGACCGTCGAAGTCGTGCAGTTCGGCGAATCCTATAGCGATG
>NZ_VOSW01000268.1 GCF_009690905.1 Paraburkholderia madseniana | reverse complement strand
TCATGATTCGGCTCCTGTTGAAGAACGAGGCGGATTGCCTCATTCGCCAACATAAAGCCGCGTGACCGGCCTCTCCCTGACCTCCAGCGTCCGACCGTAGCCCCTACCGCGCGAGCGGTTTAGTTCGCCGACCCGTTACGGCCGGCCGAATCTTCCGAAAACTGCCACTCGGCTTCTGGCAAGCGGATGCACGCATAAGGGTAAAAAGCTGCCTCAGCGCTGCTAGGGTGTTGTCGCCCGCCGGAGCGGTTCGTGCTCCATCCGCACGCGGCGCAGGACCTTGCCGAGAGGCTGTGAGCGCGGAATTGCGTCGAACGACGACACGGCGGCTGGACAGCGCGGGCCTATTGCCTGAGATGGGAGAGCGCGATCCGCGCCGGCATGCGCGAGATCTGCATCATCCCTTCGAGCGGGTGGGCGATGTCCTCGATCAGGAAAATGGCGCCGGAAGCCGATAGCGCACAGACGAAAAGCGTCGCAAAGGCGGTCCGATAGTTGGCGCTGACCAGACCGAATCCGGCAAAGAGAATACCGAGCCAGAGCACCAGCACCGCCAGGAATGGCGTTGGGATTGCGCCCTCCCCTGGTCGGAACAGTATCCAGCGCGCTTGCGCCAGGTCATGGTTGCGGGCCAAGGCCTCCGATTGAACCATGCGCTGCATGTCGTTTCGTGGTGCCAGTTCTCGAAGCTTTTGCTGAAATTGCACCATGCGCTCCAGGCTCTCCGGAGCGTCCACATCGGCCTTTCCGCCACCTCCCTCGGAATAGAACTGATCCACAGCTGACGCGTAGGTGCTGCGCAAGAGCTCGCGCGCTTCCTTCGTCTCCGGGCCGTAATCGGCCAAAGTGCGATCGATCAAGACGACCGTAGCCGCCGTCTGCGTGAACTCGTCGTTGAGTCGGTCGAAAGAAACTTTTGACGAGGCGATGAGGAGACCAAGGACGAGAGCAGCGAGCGTCGCCATCAGGCCAGCCCCCAGCTTCACGATAGCCGTCGAATCCTCGCTCAGGTGATGGTCGGGAAGGAATGTACGAAGACCCAGGCCGAGCAATCCGCATCCGAAGACACACACAAGCACGATCAAGGCGACTACCAATGAGCTCATGACTGACCTCTGCGGTTTGACTCGAAGTCGCACCCGCCCTAACAGAACTGACGACTCATGTTCGAGTGCTGGGATGGTACACCTACGCCGCAGTGCCCGACCAAGGGTATGGCTTTCGCGCCGAAGCGATGTCTCGTTGTCGGGCGGATTGTGAGCGTCCGCAATCGGGAAGTTTCGATCGTCATCTCGAACGGCCGAAAGTGGCCGACGGACTCACGCGATCCGCATGTGCAGCACGAGCCCGGCGGTCGGCACCGCGCGCCCCCAAAAGCGGACAGTCTGGCGAGACCCGCTACAAACTTTTCAGAAGATTGTCGATTTTCGATCATCAGCTTCGTCGTCAGGTTATTCACACCCAAAGGATCTCCCATGAAATACCTCGGCTTGGC
>NZ_VOSW01000267.1 GCF_009690905.1 Paraburkholderia madseniana | reverse complement strand
GGGCAATTCCGGGAATGAAAAAGGGCGTGGTGCGAACACCACACCAAAAGGTCCTGGCTACGGGGCGTTGTGCCAGAACCCGTGATCAATTGGGGCGCCCGGTGTTTATGCTGGACAACCTGGATGCAGACCAGCAGGACTATCCGTGAGCCTTACTCTTCCTGTCCAGCGCGTTCAGTAAGTTATTGGTCTGTTCCAGCAGCGATGAGTGATATTCGGCGGGCAGCGGTATGTCGTCCATGAGCGACATTGTGTCTTCGATCCCGTGCCGGAATGATTTTGTGATCTCTGCGCATTGGGTTGCTGTGAGGTGTGGGAACGTGGCGTCAAGGAATTTGCCCATGACGACAACCTGCGCGCCGAAACGGGAAATGGCGTGGCCGTTCGACGTGACAAGAATAGTCAGTGATTTCAAAAGCGCGTCGGTGTTATTCAAAACCATGGCTCCTCAGAACGTTTCCCAGTCGGCGCTACTCGCGTCCGCCGGGACGGCCCTGCCGGTGCCGGTCGTGGCGTTGGGCGATTGAGGCGCTGTTTTCGGGTGAGCCGCGGCTGTGCGGCGGGTGGTTGAAGTCCTGGAACCGGACGGGCGCGGTTTGCTTTGCGGAGTAACCATCCGTGATGCGGAGACTCCGGTATCGGCAATCTTGAACACCGACACCGCGTCCCTCAGGTTCATGGCCTGTTCTTCAAGTGACTGCGCTGCTGCTGCCGCCTGTTCAACGAGCGCCGCATTCTGTTGCGTCACTTCATCCATTTGGCCCACGGCCTGATTGACCTGCTCAATGCCACGGCTCTGTTCTTCTGACGCAGCGGCGATCTCGCCGACAATATCGGACACCTGTTTGATTGCCTGCTTGACCTGTCCCATGGTGGCGCTGACTTCTGCCGCCTGTCTGGAACCGTCCTGGACCATTGACACGGACGAGCTGATCAGTTCCTTGATTTCCTTCGCGGCCGTAGCAGAACGCTGGGCCAGACTGCGAACCTCGCTGGCGACCACGGCAAACCCTCGCCCCTGTTCGCCAGCACGTGCAGCTTCCACAGCAGCGTTCAGCGCGAGAATGTTCGTCTGGAAGGCGATACCTTCAATCACGCCCGTGATTTCAGAAATCTTGCTTGAACTCGCGCTGATTTTCCCGATTGTCCCGACCATGGCCTGAACAGTATCGTTACCCGTATCCGCCATGCCGGTGGCGTTCGTTGCCAGAACGTTCGCCTGACGGGCATTGTCAGCGTTCTGTTTCACTGTCTCCGTTAGCTGCGTCATGCTGGCCGCAGTTTCCTCAAGCGACGCAGCCTGTTCTTCAGTGCGGGCCGACAGGTCGGTGTTGCCGCTGGCGATCTCGCGTGAGGCCACCGTGACCGATTCGGTGGACCCCTTGATTCCGCGAATCGTATTGCTAAGCTGCTGATCCATTCTCTTCAGCGCTTCGAGAAGCTGGCCGAACTCGTCTCGCGACGTGATCTGGATATCGTTCTCCAGCCTGCCGCTAGCGAT
>NZ_VOSW01000266.1 GCF_009690905.1 Paraburkholderia madseniana | reverse complement strand
GTAACTATTCAGCAGCCGGAAGCGGCGAAACGACGAACCCGGCGAAGCCCAAAGCCAGCGCGTCGATCAGCGAACGGTTCTGTTTGCGCAGACTGGCAAGGTAGGAGCGGATCGTGCAGAACGCCTCCATGCCTGATACCGCACGGAAACACCCCGAGATTTTCTGTTTGAGCTTGGGCATGCGGATATCGCGTTCGGCCTGGTTGTTGTCAAACGGTACCCGGTGATCGGCAATGAAGCGCCACACCTCGGTCGCCTGCATCTGCAGGCGCCGGACCAGGTTGTAGGTAAAGCTTTGTCTGATTCTGCCGCGCAGTTCCACGCGAGTGGGCGCGCGAGCCTGGGTTGGATTAAGTTTGCGCGCCTGGGCAATCAGTGTCCGGCTGCGTCGCCTGTAATAGCGCTGACGCAATTGATCCAGTGCCATGTTGCCGGAGGCCACACTGAGGTCGACTTCGCGCTTGGCCTGGCAAAGCAGATCGATCATCTGCTGGGCCCAGGGTTGCTGCGTCGACTCCACGACGAACACCAGTTCGCGAAGATGGTGCGCATTGCACAGCGCATGTTCACACTCATAGGCTGCGTACGGCCTCCAGCCGTCATGCACCGCGACGCCCTTAAACCCGGGCAGAATGCCGAAGCTGTCCAGTGCCTCGCTACCGCGCTTGCGATGTGCGCCATACCAGCTCAACGTACGCGTCGAGGCGAGATGCAGCCAGTGGGGCATACGTCCGACGCGCATGGAACTCTCATCGAAATGCACCACGGGCTGCTCGCGTAGCGCTTCGCTGATCTGTTTAACTGCGGGGGCCAGCAGGCGGGCAGCCTCATCGATACTCTGCTGCACCGTGCCCGTACTCACATGCACACCGAACAGGTCCCCGAGTGCCTGGGCCGTTCGCGCCACTGGCAACTGTTGGTACTGCGTCAGATAGACGGCCGCCGCGCGGATCTGGGAGCCGTACTGCACCGCCTGGCTTACGCTTTCGGGAAACACACCCAAATGACGCTTGCCGCAGGTGCACTGCGCAATCTGCACGCGATGTTCTGTCACATTGAAGCGCGTGGGCGGCAGATCGATGACCTGACGTCCTTCGGGCAACACCGTGATGCGGCTGGATTCGATCTGCTGGCCACAGGCATCGCACACCGGTGCCACCGGATGAATCTCGATGTTATCGGGGTGCGCCACCCGTTTGAGCGTCTTGCCCTTATGCCCTGGCTGCGCGCCAGGCTTCGCACCGCTCGTGCCGCGCAAAGACTTCGGCTTGCGCCCGGGTCCATCGCTTGAGGGCGGCTTGCTGGAGTTACGACTGTTCTTCTCGAGTTTCGCTTCCAGCGCGTTCAGACGCTTCACCAGATCAACGATGAGCGCGTCCTTCTGTTCGTGCGTCAGGTCCTTGAAATCGGGCATCTTCGTCATGTCCTTCACTATGCACAGCCTGGTGGCAGTTTACAAGCGCTGAATAGTTACGCGGCGGCAAAGAAAGTAAGTGCCGCCCCGCACAGGGGCAAC
>NZ_VOSW01000265.1 GCF_009690905.1 Paraburkholderia madseniana | reverse complement strand
AAGGCAGTATGACTTTGCGTGAGGCAAGGGCTGGCCCGCCGTGGGGAAACTGAACGCGGGTTAGCATTGCTGTCAGAGCCGCACGGGCGTGGACTGGGCCATGCCCCGGCGATTCCCTCCACGGAGGCCAGCATGCGAAACGATAGCACGGTGTACGTTGGACTGGATCTTCACAAGGACTCGATCACGGTCGCCTACGCGATCGACGCGGGCGAGATCGAGCTGCTGGGCAAGACCGGTACAACCGGGGCCGACATCGATCGCCTGTGCACACGCCTGCAATCCAAGGCGCCGCACGTGCGCGTCGTGTACGAGGCGGGTCCATGTGGTTACGGGCTGTACCGTCAGCTCGTCCAGAAGGGCTTCGACTGCATGGTCTGCGCACCTTCACTGATCCCGCGCAAGCCGGGCGAGCGCGTAAAGACCGACCGGCGTGATGCCATCAAGCTGGCGCGCTCGCTGCGCGCCGACGACCTGTCGGCCGTGTACGTGCCCGGCATTGAAGACGAGGCATTCCGAGATCTCGCCCGCGCGTGGGCGGCTGCCCGCGAGGATCTGCGACGTGCACGGCATCGACTGAAGTCGTTCCTGCTCGCGCATGGCGTCCGTTATACCGGTAGCGCAAACTGGGGCGAGGCGCACCGTCGCTGGCTGGGCCGCTGTTCGTTTCCCAGCGCCTGGCAGCACCTTGCCTTTGACGAACACCGGCGCACGATCGAGGACCGGCTTGCGCAGTGCGCCCGTCTCGAAACAGCCCTACGCGAAGCGGTGATCTCCTGGCGCTTCTATCCGGTAGTGCTGGCCCTGCAGGCCATGCGGGGCGTCCAGTTCGTTACCGCCGTCGGGATGATTTCAGAAGTGGGCGACCTGTCCCGCTTCGAACACCCGCGTCAGCTGATGGCCTGGCTCGGCGTAACGCCATCCGAGCATTCATCGGGAGGCAAACGCCGCCAGGGCAGCATTACCAAAACCGGCAACAGCTACGCCCGAAGACTGCTGGTCGAAGCGGCCTGGAGTTACCGCCATCCTGCCCGCGTCAGTCCGGAAATCCAGGCCCGTCTCGAAGGTCTGCCCAAGGCCATCATCGACCGCGCCTGGGACGCCCAGGTGCGGCTGTGCCGACGATTCCGCCGGCTGACCGCGCGAGGCAAGCCCATCAACATCACGGTCGTGGCTATTGCCCGCGAACTGGCGGCGTTCATCTGGGACATCAGTCGACTGGCCATGGCGCTTGCAATACCTCGCAGCAAACCGCCCGCGGCCTGTGTGTGATTTCCCGAACAACGGAAGGAGTTTCCTGAAGGCGGCGCAGCCCGGCATCCGAGCAACCCGCGATGGTATTACGCAACGGGCATCACCAACTTGCGGCGGAAGTTAGCGGCAGGCTCATGAGGCGGACCTCTGTAATGCGGTATCCAACCCGCGGATGTCAGTGTGATCCACCGTCGAGACTTACTGCTGCGCCGCCCTCAGGAAATTCATGCGTCAATGCAACCTGGAAACCAATTTCGCGATTGACACGCAAAGTCATATCA
>NZ_VOSW01000264.1 GCF_009690905.1 Paraburkholderia madseniana | reverse complement strand
GACACCCATTAGTCGGCCGAAGTCAAGGTACGAGTTTAGCCATCGCCGGATTGCCGTGACGATGGTCATTTTCATCGTCACGGCAATCCGGCGAAATTCCTTCCGTTATCCTGTCTCGGCTGCCTGCAGGGCGCGGTATCGCATCCGTTTTCTCGCGGCTGGTTGCGAACCGGATCGCACCAGACACCCATCGGGATCAAGCGATCGGCGATGAGTTGTCGATCGCCCTGGCGGCGGTGCCGCCCCAGAGAAACGTTGGTGCCAGACAAGGTCCAATGGGTTTCAGAACCGTGGCTGTTGCTCGCGCAACGCCAGTCGAGCGTGGCTCATTGCCTGGGCGACCCGGTCATCTGCAAACAGGAGGCGGAGCAAAGGGAAGACCCAATCAGAACCATGGTTTTTCACCAGTCGCGATACTGGGCTCGCTCCCCTTGCACCGCCTTTTAGCCAAAGCAGCGGGTTACATCAAATGGCTTGTGCTCCCGAAGCATGTGATAGCAGGCGCGTGCCAGCTTGTGCGCCAGCGCCTTGATCGCGACAATCCCGTTACGTGCGCGTTTCTTACGCTCGTAAAAGCGCCTGGCTTCCGGACACGAGCGCATGGCGAAGTTGGCCGCCTCGACAAATGCCCATGCCAGATACTTGTTGCCATTCTTTGTGTTGCCTTCGCCTTTCTTCCTGCTGTTGCTTTCGCGCCGGCTGTCCACACAGCGGCAGTACGAACTGAAATTACCAACCTCGGTGAAGCGCGAGATGGTTCCGGTTTCCAGCATGATGGTGGTTGCGAGAACCGGACCAATGCCGGGCACCGAGTTCAGCAACACGTAGTCGGGTTTGAGTTTCACCCGCTCCATGAGTCGCTTCTCGAGGATTCCGATCTGCTCCTGCAAGGTTTGCATTACCGCCAGATTGGCCTGCATCGCGAGCTCTACGTCCGGTGCAAAGCCGAATGCGCCGACCTGTGTCTGATCCAGACACTTGACCCGTTCACCCCGCATCTGCCCACCTGTGTTGCGCGAGAACAGGTTCTCGATAGCGAGGATCTGGGCCGTCCGGCATTGCACCAGTTGCATGCGCTTGCGCGAGAGGTCGCGCACCGGACGTTCTTCTGCTGGGTAAATGTAGCCTTCTGGCAGTAGCCCCAGACGCAGCAATTGTGCGAGATGGCCCGCATCAGTGAAGTCGCCACTGTATTTCAGTCCCTCGTACTGTCTGATTGCCGCGGGGTTAGCCAGATGCACACGGTAGCCATCGTTCATCAGTTGATCCACGAGCCAGTACCAGTTGTACGTTGCTTCGATGACAACCCCTACCAGATCTTCGCGGTGCGGTGCCAGCGCGGCCCGGATCTGGAGCGGATCGTTTGGTAAGCGCCGCTGGTAGAGAACCCGGTCAGCTTCATCGCTGACCACAACTACACTGTTGTTCGAGTGCAGATCGATTCCACTAAACTTGTTCATGCCGGCCTCCTGTGCGTCACGTCGCTGTTCGCACCTCGACTCTACGCCAGCCGTTCGACCCGAACGGAGGGGAGGCCGGCTATATGATTATCAG
>NZ_VOSW01000263.1 GCF_009690905.1 Paraburkholderia madseniana | reverse complement strand
GACTATGTGTGACGTTCAATCGCTGGACGCTCGTGGAAAATACCGCCTCACCACGATCGGGACGTGAGACTCTCGCTTCAAGGCTGAACCTCATACGGTGGACATGTGGACAGGCGCTGATCGTCTACCGCACGGCCGACGGTGAAGTGATAAAGGCTTTGCCAGGTGTGATCCTCCACGCCGAGCAGTGCGTGCATTTCATCATCGAAAAAGCAGCCAATCCCTGTCGCGCGCACGCCGGCGGCTTCGGCTTCGAGATAGAGCGCCTGGCCAAGAATGCCGCATTCCCAGAACAGATGGCGATAACGCCATGGCTGCTTCAACGCGATTCCGAATCCCGCGATCATCCCCAGCGCAAAGCAGGAATCGGCGCCGATATCCTGGTGGCAGCAGATCAACTTTGCCGTGGCGCGCAAATCGTAAGGCAGCAGAAGATAGAGCGGCAGATGATCGGGGCCGGTCTTTTGCCAGAGCCATTCTGGACGTAGAGACCGCTTGAGATCCGGCAGCGCGCCCGGATTTCTCACAAACATATACAGGCCGGGCTCCAGGTCGCCCACGCGGTGCACCATTAGCGCTGCATGGACTGCTGCAGGAGACATCAGCGCATTCCATGGCGGCGTGTCATGACATGGCAACAGGCACGCCAGCATGCTGAAAAACGCCGCCTTGGCGATGCACGTCGTACCGTCGAAATTCACCGCGCTGCGACGCTGCCGCGCGATCCGGGCAAAGCTGAGATCAAGGGCCGGCGCCGCGGGCGACGGGCGCTCTTCCGGATCCGGCAAGGTCGGTTCGCGAGTACGGGCCTTATGCGTGGCGCGATGGATCGAATCGATATCCGGCCACTTCACATGTCCCGGACTCAGCTGATTTACGCGTCCGTGCCACTGTACGCTATCCAGGGCGATCAGCATGCGCTCAAGATCAGGCCGCAATTCGGGGTTGCCGATCCAGAGCAAGGCATCCGGCGCCTCTGCTTCTGCCTTCAGGAAATCTTCTCCGCGGTTCAATCCAAGCAGGTTGGCCACTGCGTCGTCCGCAGCCGCCTCCACCAGCCGCGTCTGCCAGCCAAGCGCTGCGGCTGCGTAACTTACCGCGGCGATGACGTGGCCGCAATCATGCTGGCAGTAGCGCCAGGCACGCATGCCGTACTTCCACGCCTCGCGCCAGGGGATCGAGCTTATGCCGACCAGGACGCCACTTTGCGGGAACGCCTCGCTCCATCGTTCGTCAGCCACTGCAGCGCGACATTCAAGGGAATGGTCCCGGCTCAGGTAATGGTAGACCCCACCGGACAGGCCGGGCAGAGTCGGACACACAAGATAGCCCTCGGTCGGGTGCAGATTTCCGCTCGAAGGGTTGCAGCGCAGTGCCCACCGCTGGGTGCCGTAGGATTTCCACGCCGACAGGCCGAGCGAAAGTTCGAACAGGATTGCCAGACTGGAAAGATCGAATCTGCGCGCGGGCGGCAAAGCGCCGCAGCGCAGTTCGTTGTAGCGTGTAGTCAGGCTATCCGCGGCTAACGGCAGATCAATGCGCGGTGCGCCGTGAAACACCCGGAACGGAT
>NZ_VOSW01000262.1 GCF_009690905.1 Paraburkholderia madseniana | reverse complement strand
GAGAAGAGGCAGGGGAGGAGAGGAGGGGAGGAGAAGGTAGGAAGGGGAGAGATGAGGAGAGATAGAGAGAGGGAGGAAAAAGAAGAGGAATGAGAAAAGAGAGGAAAGGGGAGAGGGGGGGGAAAAAGGAGGAGGGGGGGGGGGGGAAAGAAGAAGAAGGAAGAAGAGAGGGAGAGAGGGAGAGGGGGAGAGGAGAGGGGGAGAAGAGAAAGAGAGAGAAAGGGAGGAGGGGGGGAAGGGAAAGAAGGAAGAGAAGGAGAAAGGAGGGAGGAAGGGAAAAGAGGAAGAAGGAAGGAGGAAAAGAGAAGAGAGAAAAGGAGGAAGAAAAGAGAGGAGGAGGAGAAAGAGAGAGGGGAAGAGGAGAGAAAAAAGAGGGAGAAGGGAAAGGGAGAAGGAGGAGAGAAAGAAAGGAGGAGGGGAGAAGAGGAGAGAGGGGGAGGGAAGAGAAAAGGAGAGAGGGAAAGAAGAGGAGGGGGGGGAGGGGGAGAAGGGAGAAAAGGAGAGGGGGAGGGAGGAGAAGAGGAAGGGAAGGAAGGAAGGAAAGGGAGGGGGGAAAGGGAAGAAAGGAGGAAGAAGGGGGAGGGAAGGAGGAGGGAAAGAAAGGGAAAAGGAAGAAGGAAGGGGAAGGGGGAGAGGAAGAAGAGAGGAGAGGGGAAGGGGAAGAAAGAAAAGAGAGAGAAAAGGGAAGGGAAGAGAGAAAGAAGAGAAGGGAGGAGGAAGGGAAAAGGAGAAAGAGGAGAGAGAAGAGAAGAGGGGGGAAAGGGAGAAGAGAGAAGAGGAAGGAGAGAGAAGGGGAGGAGAGAGAGGAGGAGGGGGGGGGGGAGAGGGGAAGGGGAGAAGGGGAGGAGGAGGGAGGGGGGGGGGAGGGGGAAAGGGAGAGAGAAGAGAGAGAAGGGAAGAAAGAGAAAGGGGAAAAGGGAAAGGAAGGAAGAAGAAGAGGAGGAGAAAAGAGAAAAGAGAGGGGAAAGGAAAAAGAGGAGGAAAGAGAGGAAAGGAAGGAGGAGAAGAAAGGGAAGAGGAGAAAGGAGGAGAGGGAAGGAAGAAAGGGGAGAAAAGGGAGGGAAAGAGAGGGAGGGAAAAAAAAGGAGGGAGAAGGGAGGAAAGGGAGAAGGGGGGAGGAAGAAAAAGGAGGGGAAGAAGAAAAAGGGAGGAGGGGAAGGGAAGGGAAAGGGGAGGAGGAAGAAGAAGGAGGAAAGAAGGGAGAGGAGAGAGAAAAAGAGAAGGGAGAAGGAAAGAGGGGAGAGGAAGAAGAGGAGAGAGGGGAGAAGAGGAAGGAGAAGGGAAAGAAGAAGGGAGAGGGGAGAGAGGAGAAGAAGGAGGAAAGGGAGAAGAGGAAAAAAGAGGAGGGAAAAAAGAGAGAAGAAGGAAAGAGAGGGGAGAAAAAAGGGGGGGAAGAAGGAGAAGAAAGAAAGGGAAGAAAAAGAAGAAGAAGGGAGGGGAGAGGAGAGAGAGGAGAAAGGGAGGAAGGGAGAAAAGAAAGAGGGGAAGGGAGAAAGGGAGGAAGGAGGGAGGGAGAGGAGAGGGGGAAGAGGAGGGAAAAGGAGGGGAAGGGGGGAGGGGAGAAGGGAGGAGAGGGGAGGAGAGGAAAGGAGAAGAAAGGAAAAAGAACAGAGGGAGAGAGAAGGAGAAG
>NZ_VOSW01000261.1 GCF_009690905.1 Paraburkholderia madseniana | reverse complement strand
GGCTTCAGACTGCTGACAAAGTACCCCCAAAGCCTGGCCACGCGCCGGGCTTTGTCGTTTAATGAGCGTCATGCTCAAGAAACCGACACCCATGCAGCACGAACTCGAGATGGTCACGCTCGAGGAACTCGTGCCGAAGGACCACCTGCTGCGCAAGATCGACGCGGCGGTGGATTTCGAGTTCATCCGCGAGAAGGTGGCGCACCTGTACTGCGCAGACAACGGGCGGCCCGCGCTGGATCCGGTGGTGATGTTCAGGCTGCTGTTCATCGGTTACCTGTTTGGCGTACGCAGCGAGCGCCAGCTCATGCGCGAAGTGCAGGTCAATGTCGCGTACCGGTGGTTTGCCCGGTTCCGGCTGATCGACCGGGTGCCGGACGCCTCGACGTTCTCGCAGAACCGGCGCCGGCGCTTCACGGATACGACGGTCTATCAGGAGATCTTCGACGCGATCGTGCAGCAGGCGATCGGACGCGGCATGGTCGAGGGGCGCGTGCTCTACACTGACAGTACCCACCTGAAGGCCAACGCCAACAAGCGCAAGTTCGATCTGGTGGAGCTTGAGCAGACGCCGTCGGCGTATCTGGCGGCGCTGGATGCCGCGGTCGACGCGGACCGTGCCGCGCACGATAAAAAGCCGCTCAGGCGCAACGAACCGAAGGCGAATGACAAGGACGGGGACGACGATGCGCCGGGTTCATCGGGCACGGACAAGGACAAGAAGGAAACGAAGGTCAGCCGCACCGACCCGGACAGCGGTTACATGGTGCGCGACGACAAGCCCACGGGCTTCTTCTATCTGGATCACCGTACGGTCGACGCGCGCTATTCAATCATCACCGACACCCACGTGACACCGGCCTCGGTGCACGACAGCCAGCCGTATCTGGCGCGTCTGGACCGGCAGCGCGAACGCTTTGGTTTCCATGTACAGGCCGTGGGGCTGGATGCGGGCTACTTCACGCCGGCAATCTGTCAGGGGCTGGAGGATCGTGGCATCGACGGCGTGATGGGCTATCGCACACCAAATCACAAGCCCGGGTTCTTCTACAAACGTGACTTCAGGTACAGCCGGTATCGGGAGGAATACACGTGCCCGCAGGGACAGGTTCTACGTTACAGCACAACGAATCGCGCAGGCTATCAGGAGTTCAGGTCCGATCCGTCCAGATGCGGTAGTTGCCCGGTACGCGAGAAATGCACGACGAGCGCCAACCACGTGAAAGTGGTGATCCGGCACGTCTGGGAGCGCGCAAAAGAGCGGGTCGATGCGCGTCGCCTGACCGACTGGGGCAAGGCGATCTACAAGCGGCGCAAGGAAACGGTGGAGCGCAGCTTTGCCGATGCCAAGCAGCTGCACGGGCATCGCTATGCGAGGATGCGCGGGCTGCGCAAGGTGGCCGAGCAGTGCCTGCTGGGCGCGGCGGCCCAGAATATCAAGAAGATCGCCCTGCTGGTGGCACGCCTGCGGGCGTGTTTACGTGTGCCGCGACGCCCTTACGGCTGCCTGCAGCGGCTCATCAGCGCACTCCGGGCCTTGATTGACCCAAAACTCGCGCCTTACGCCGCGACCCGCCTGGCCTGAAAAACAAAACCCCACGCTCCGAAAAACGTGGGGTTGGTCAGCAGTCTGAAGCC
>NZ_VOSW01000260.1 GCF_009690905.1 Paraburkholderia madseniana | reverse complement strand
GGCTGGGAGAAGGGGCAGATCGAGAAGAACGTCCAGGACAGCCGCCACCGGCTCTGGCAGAAGGTGCCGACGTTCGGCTCGCTGGCGGCGCTCAACGACTGGCTGGCCGACCAGTGCGTGCTGCTGTGGCAACAGACACGGCACCCCGAACAGGACATGACGATCTGGGACGCGTGGTCTGCCGAGCGGCCACACCTGATGCCAGTGGGCCAGCCGTTCGACGGCTTCGTCGAACACACCAAGCGCGTGTCACCAACCTGCCTCGTGACCTTCGAGCGCAACCGCTACAGCGTGCCGGCATCATTCGCCAACCGGCCCATCAGCCTGCGGGTCTACGCCGCGAAGCTTGTGTTCGTCGCGGAAGGTCAGGTGATTGCCGAGCACGGCCGGCGGATCAACCGCAGCCATGACAACGGCGAGACCATCTACGACTGGCGTCACTACCTGGCAGTCCTGCAGCGCAAACCTGGCGCGCTTCGCAACGGTGCACCCTTCGCCGAGTTTCCAGTCGGATTCCGCAAGCTGCAGGGTGTGCTGCTGAAGCGTCCCGGCGGTGACCGGGAGATGGTCGAGATTCTGGCGCTGGTCCTGTTGCACGACGAACAGATGGTGCTCGCAGCCGTCGAGCTGGCGTTCGAAGCCGGCGCCCCAAACAAGCAGACGGTGCTGAACATCCTGAGTCGGCTGCTCGACAGCCCGCCTGTGCCGCCGCTGCAGACACCACAGGCCTTCGCACTGACCGTCGAGCCGCAAGCCAACGTCAGCCGCTACGATCGCCTTAGAGGCCGGGAGGACAACCATGCAGCCTGATGTCATGATGCAGATGCTCAAGTCACTTAAGCTGCACGGTATGGCACAGGCGTTGGGCGAGCTCGCCGCGCAGGACTCGCCGGCCTACAAGTCGGCTTCACTGGTGCTTGCCGGGTTGCTCAAGGCTGAACTCGCAGAACGTGAAGTGCGTTCGCTCGCATACCAGATGAAGGTGGCGCGCTTCCCGGCGTATCGTGACATCGGTGGCTTCGATTTCAGTTGCAGCGATGCCAATGAAGCGCTGGTGCGGCAGCTATACCAGTGCGAGTTCATCGACTCGGCGCACAACATCGTTCTGGTGGGCGGACCCGGCACCGGAAAGACCCATCTGGCAACTGCAATCGGCGTGCAGGCACTTGAGCATCATCGCCGCCGCGTGCGCTTCTTCTCCACCATCGAACTGGTGAATGCACTCGAACAGGAAAAGCTTGTGGGCAAGCCTGGACAGCTCGCAACACGGCTGGTGTATGCCGATCTGGTGGTGCTGGACGAACTCGGCTACCTGCCGTTCAGCCAGACTGGCGGTGCGCTGCTGTTCCACCTGCTCAGCAAGCTCTACGAACGAACCAGCATCATCATCACCACCAATCTGAGCTTCGCCGAGTGGAGCAGTGTGTTTGGCGATGCAAAGATGACGACAGCGCTACTCGACCGGCTTACGCACCACTGCCACATTGTAGAAACAGGCAACGATAGCTATCGTTTCAGAAACAGCACGACACAGCCAAAGAAGGAGAGAAAGAAGACCCAGACACCCACCGAATAACCCGCAAAGCTGGTCCAACGGGTGGGTCAGAATTCAATGCAAATCGTGGGTCAGGATTCCGTGCAAATCAACA
>NZ_VOSW01000259.1 GCF_009690905.1 Paraburkholderia madseniana | reverse complement strand
ACACAGTAAGACTTCTATGGGGCAATGGAAGTCAAGCCCTTTTCGCGATCCATCTTTCTGTCAGTTATCTCCCATTCGAGAGCGTGACAGGTTATCCACGGCCGGCCGGCGGGTCGCCTGTCACGACCACGACGCTGGTCGGCGGTGGATAACCTGCCCGTTCAGATGTTTTGCATTCCTCCATATCAAGCGAGAACAGCAGTGAGGTCGGGGTGTCTGAAGTCCGGACAGTTGACCGGACCAACTTCTATCCGTGCCGGTCACCAGACCGGTCACCACATACCGCATGCGCAAGGCGCTGGAACCACCCCTTACGGACGCGCCCCATCTAGAACTACGGTTACCTCGGAAGGTAACCCTCTTACTGTCCGGGCGCGCCAAACCTTCAAACGCTGTTGCCGCTCGACGTTAGCTGTTCAGGTCGCCGTCACCTTGTTTGCAGGCGGCTTGAGGGTTGCCCCGAGGGGAATCTCGCCGAATTCAAGATAGCGCCATAGCGCGACCGACAGACGTCTGGCAAGTGCCACAATGCCGATGCGTCGCATACGTTTGCCGCCGCCTGCAAAGCGCACGTTGAACCAGTCGCTTAGCTGGCTGCTGCGCTGGAAGCGCAACCAGCTCCACGCCAGTTCCACCATCAACCATCGGGCTCGCTTGTTGCCGATCTTGCTGATGCCCTGCTCAACTTCACTGGTACCGCTGGCATAGGGCGTCGGGGCCAGGCCCAGGCAGCCAGCCACTTCGCGGCGGTTGTGAAACTGTCGCCAGCCGAACAGTTCCCTGACCAGGACCCAGGCACTGCCGGTGCCGATACCCGCAAGGCGCGCTAGCCGCGCAATCGCCGGTTGCGCGCCGCTGCGAACCTCATGCTGCTGCAGTGACTCGAGCGTCCTGATCTGCCGGGCAGCGAGCGACAGCCGCTCACATTCGCGTTCGATCTCGGCGCGCAGGGCTGGCAACAGCTGCGTGGTGTGCTGCGCCCACCAATGCGCCCACGCGCGGCCACCGATTCGCTCGGGCCGCAGGTTGTGGAGTACCAGCAGCGAGCGGATGCGGTTGCTATGGGCAGTGCGCTCCTGGCGCAGGCGATCGAGCTCACGGTGTACCCGCCGCTCATCTTCCTGTTCGGGAGTCGGGATGCGCGCGACCGCCCACACCCGGCGTTCACCAGCGTAGTAACGCATCAGCATCGACAGCAGCTTATCGCTGTCGAGACGGTCGGTCTTGGCGCGGCGTCTACGCCGGTTCACTTCGATACTGGCTGAATCCACCACCAGGTTCGTGATCTGATGTGCTTCCAGGCAGCGGTGCAGCCAGAAGCCGTCGCGCCCTGCTTCATAACAGCTGCGCACCGGAGCATCGGCGGCCAGATGACAGCGCACCTTGGCCTTCGCAATCGCCGTGAAAACTGCGGCCGTATCGCCGGCGGCCACTGTGCAGCGGCTCGGTGCCCGGACCCCATCGCCCAGCGAGAGCTTCCAGCTCCTGTCACCCAGCTCAAAGGCGACATACAGCGATCCGGTGATGGTTGTAACCTGCCCGTGAAGGGCCGTGCGAGGCGCATTCATTTGCGTACTCCTCCTGGAAAACGGGGTTTGTGGCTCCCGTTTTACACCTGAGGCTTTATTCGTGCTGCCCACATAGTATCTAG